>JAFLKM010000066.1 GCA_019163335.1 Desulfobulbaceae bacterium
GACCAGCCAAAAACTCAACGATGTTGCAAACTCTCGTTCCGACAGACTCCTAGGAAGATTCTGTCTCTTGATTTCTCTTTTTGTTCCGTTTGAAGGATAGCGTTCAGTCATCAGATGATGAGTAAATTCACATAACACCTAACGTCATACATGATGCAACAGGCAAAAGCAACTTGCTCAGCCAAAAATGTTGAGATTTTCAGGGGGTAGGGGGGGGGCAGCGCAGGGTCGAAAACAGCTTAATCATACCGTCAAAGATATTAGCCATTATCTTGAGGAGCAGGGCCGCAAGAGTCGAATTCTGGGCTGGCAGTTCTTAGATCTGTTCTGTTTTTTTAACCCTTATTAGATGGGTATTTTCTGGAACACCTGTCAATCAGCGTAGGTGGCTTTCACCCGCTTGGAGACGTTGAAATAAACGAACCAGATCGAGAATGGAATTACGGTCTTCACGAAGCCCTTGATGTTTTCAATGGTCATGGCTTCTCTTGCAGTCTCCGGGATGTTCCCCAGGTAGGGCAATATGAAAGAGAGAATGGATCATCCCAGTGCAACCAGTAGATAGAGTTTGGTGGTGCGCACTGCACCCGGTCGGATGCTGCGAAGTTTGATAACTGCATACATGCCGAGGCCGACGACAGCTATGCTGCCAAGGGTCTCCAACGAATAAATACCAATAAAGCCGGGATATTTGCTCGATACCTTAAAGACAGTCTCTGCGCCGATGGCCAACATAATCACGGCGATAATGGGCTGAACAAATAATTGAACTGCGCCGAAAAAGGCGAGCCAGCCACCGTAACCTTTGTACGGTGAGTCAAGCCTTGGAAGGGACATGCTTCCGGTGGCGGCACTCGCTCCGGTGCTAGGCATGGTGGAAGGTTCTTCCGTTCTCAGGCCGAATACAAAGGCAAGCAAGAACGCCCAGCCAGCCAGACGGAGAATTTGGAAAACGACACCTGACGAGGTGATGAACTTTCGATAGGTCTCGTTCGTCATGACCTCGGAACGCAGGAGCAAGCCTGGTACGTAATTACCTGTGTAGGAAAGCAGAGAGAGAACAAGAAAGCCCAAGAGAAAACCTTTGCCTGGGCGCTTGACGGATGAAACAAGAACGAAAATTGTCGTGATGCAGAGAATCGCGGTGAGCCAGAATCCGATGTCGTTGGCGAATTTCAAAAACGCACCTCTCTGATTGTGGTGTATTAATGAGGATAAACCACTGAGTTAACTTAATCAATGGCTTCAGCAATCCTTGTTGCATTCAAGTCATGCGGAAAATCGCGCAAGGCAGACTTTGTCGGAGGTGAATGGAGGAAGGATTACATCTGGGCGAGCTTTCCCAGTGCCTTGATGTAAATTTTTTCTGACAGGTCATCCACGATGGTTGTCAATGCCTGGTCTTCATTGTCTGTGGTCGCCGCCCCGCTTCTGGTGACCCGGGCATCTTCGGTCCAGGTCTCGCCTGGAACCTCCAGGAGGATCTTGTCGGTTTTGATGTCTTTCAGAATATAGCGGACGGTCAGCGTCACTTTGACTTGGGAGGTGGTGTTGTTAGCGCCATAGGAGAGGCTGGGCAGTTGAATGGAGATGATCTCACCGGCCAGGATAAGATCGGCGTTTGCCTTTTCCTTGGTCACCTTGATGGAGCTGGATTTTTGAAACCAGTGGGTGAGCGATTGATAGATTTTGGTGTCGAGCTGGAGGGCGTTCGTCCTGTTTTGCCAGTGGGTCACATAGATGGATTTTTCAGGGCCGCTATAGATGTAAGGATTATGGTAACCGCAGGCCGCAAGAAGCAGAACCGGAAGGAGAAAAAGCAGGTTGAGACGAAGTGTTGTTTTCAACAGGTTACTCCACTCTGTTTAAGTTTAGAGGCTGGAAGAAAATACCCATAGGATTGCCAGCCATTTTCCGGCCATGCTACTTGCCGCGCAATGTCTTTATACCACGATATTAACAAGCTTTTTCTGAACAACAATAATTTTCTTAACCGGCCCGTCATTAATAATCTTCTGGACGTTATTGTCGCGGAGGGCCATGGCTTTGATTGTGTCATCGTCGATGTCGGCTGGAACGAGAAGACGGGAGCGGACCTTGCCGTTGACCTGAATAACGATGGTTAGCTCCTCTTCCTTGGCTGCTTCCATGTCCAGCTCCGGCCACTGTGCCTGGTCGATGGGGCAGCTCTGGCCGATCTGCTGCCAGAGCTCGGCGCAGAAGTGAGGAACCATGGGGGAGAGCAGTAGAAGGATCGTGCGTACGGCCTCATGAATCAAGGCTGGTGTCATGGCTTCCCTGTCTTCACTGCCGTCCATGGGGGAGAGGGTGTACAGGGTGTTGAACAGTTCCATAACCCCGCTGATGGCGGTGTTGAAATGAAAGTTGTTCTCAATATTTGAGGTCACCCGCTGGATGGTCTGGTGGGTTTTGCGATGGAGTGTTTGATCTGCGGTGCAGCGGATGTCGATCTTTTCATCGCTTGCGGCCAGGAGCTCCTTGTGGCCCATGACGAAGCGATGGATTCGACCGAGGAATCGGAAGGCGCCTTCAACGCCCTTGGCATTCCATTCCAGATCCTTTTCCGGAGGGGCAGCAAAAAGGCTGAACAGCCGGACGGTATCGGCGCCGTATTCGTTGATCAAATCGTTGGGGTCAACCACATTCCCCTTGGATTTCGACATTTTTGATCCATCCTTGATCACCATCCCCTGGGTGAGGAGATTGGTGAAGGGCTCGTCAATGTCCAGATAGCCGAGATCACGAAGGACTTTCGTGAAAAAACGGGAGTAGAGCAGGTGCAGGATGGCATGTTCCACCCCGCCGATATACTGATCCACCGCCAGCCAATGCGCCGCCTTGGTGCGGTCGATGGGGGCTTCGGTATGTCGGGGACAGGTATAACGGGCAAAATACCAGGAGGATTCAACGAAGGTGTCCATGGTGTCGGTCTCGCGCCGAGCCTTGCCACCACAGGACGGACAGCTGGTGTTCACAAAGGACTCTCGCTGGGCCAGGGGAGCGCAGCTGTTCATCTCTGCAGTTTTTCCGGCATCGTTGTCCTCCGGCAGAATCACCGGCAACTGGTCAATGGGCACGGGCTGGACGCCGCACTTCTCACAGTGAATCATCGGGATTGGTGCGCCCCAGTAGCGCTGCCGAGAGATTCCCCAGTCGCGCAATCGATAGGTGGTGTGGGCAGCGCCGAATCCATTGGTCGTAGCATGATCGATAATGGCCTGCTTGGCTGCAGTGGAGAGCATTCCGGTGAATGTTCCTGAGTCTGCCAGGAGACCGGGTTCCGTCTGGGCTGTCTCCATTTCCGCGCCTGTCAGGGAGAGGCCTTCGGGGATAACAACGGGTTTGACGGCAAGGTTGTATTTGCGGGCAAATTCAAAGTCTCGCTGGTCATGGGCGGGTACCGCCATGACTGCCCCGGTGCCATAGCCCATGAGAACAAAGTTGGCCACATAGATGGGAACCTTGTCGCCATTAAAGGGATTGATGCAGTAACGGCCGGTAAAGATCCCCTTTTTTTCTTGCTCGTCATCGGGTTTCTGCTGCTGTTTCTCCTGGATAATTGCGTCAATAAAGCTTTCGATTTCTTCTTTGTTGTCTGATCCCTCGATTAAAATCTTGACCAGAGGATGTTCGGGGGCAATGGACATGAAGGTCACGCCAAAGATGGTGTCGGGGCGAGTGGTGAAGATGGAAAGACGCTCCTTGCTTCCTTCAATTTGGAAATCACAAGTAAGTCCCTGGGATTTGCCGATCCAGTTGCGCTGCATGGTCACCACTTTTTCCGGCCAGCCGCTCAGCTTATCAAGATCACGGAGGAGTTCCTCGGCGTAGTCGGTGATTTTGAAGAACCAGCCGTTCATCTGGCGGGGGGTGACGAGTTCATCGCAACGCCAGCAGGTGCCGTCAATTACTTGTTCATTGGCGAGCACGGTCTGGCAGGAGTTGCACCAGTTTACCGTGGTATTCTTTTGATAGACCAGTCCCTTTTCATACATCTGCAGAAAGATGAGCTGCTCCCAGCGATAATAGGCGGGGTTGCAGGTGGCAATCTCGCGGTCCCAGTCATAGGACAGCCCAAGCTGACGCAGCTGGTTGCGCATGTAGTCGATATTGTCATAGGTCCAGCGAGCCGGGTGGGTATTATTCTTCTGGGCGGCATTCTCTGCCGGCAGACCAAAGGCATCCCAGCCCATGGGATGGAGGACATTGAACCCCCGCAGCCTTTTATAGCGGGCGATGACGTCTCCAATGGAGTAATTGCGGACATGGCCCATGTGAATGCGTCCGGAAGGATAGGGGAACATTTCCAGGACATAATACTTTTCCCGTGGATCATCTTCAGTGACCTTGTAACTTGCCTCTTTGCGCCAGAGCTCCTGCCATTTGGCCTCAATGGCCTTAAAATCATATTTGTTGTCGGATTCTGCGATAATGGACATGCTGTTTTGCCTCGGTGAAAAAAACAAAAAAATGAATAGAAAGAATTTTTTGTCAGGTGGGGAATGACGAAGAATCAGTAATTAGGCGGTTCGTCATAATGACTCATGTTCTCGAAGAGGGTGAACTCTTTGAGAAAGGTGAGTTTAAAGGTACCGGTTGGGCCGTTTCGCTGTTTGCCGATGATGATTTCGGCGCTGCCTTTTTCCGGATTATCCTCAGCCTTGTTGTACACCTCATCCCGATAGATGAAACAGATCACATCGGCATCCTGCTCAATGGCGCCCGACTCGCGCAAGTCAGACATCATGGGGCGTTTATCGGTACGGCTCTCCAGTCCTCGATTCAACTGGGACAGGGCAAGCACAGGGACCTTGAGTTCCTTGGCCATGGCCTTGAGCGCCCGTGAAATCTCACTGATCTCCTGGGTCCGATTTTCGCTGGAGTTGCGGCCCCGCATGAGTTGCAGGTAGTCAACGACGATCAGGCCGATATTATGCTGGGCCACAAGCCTGCGAACCTTGGCCCGCATCTCAAGTACGGAAATGGAGGGGGTGTCATCGATATAGATGGGAGCGTTTTCGAGCATTCCCACGGCTCGGGTCAGTTTTGGCCAGTCCTCGCTGTGTAGTCTGCCGGTACGGATTCTCTGGGAATCGATGCGGCCTACCGAGCAGAGCAGGCGCATGACGAGTTGTTCATGGGACATCTCCAGGCTGAAGATGCCCACCCCGACATTGTCCACCAGGGCCACATGCTGGGCAATATTCATGGCAAAGGCGGTCTTGCCCATGGACGGCCTGGCCGCCAGGATAATGAGATCAGACGGTTGGAGACCGGCGGTCATCTTGTCCATCTCAACATAGCCGGTGGCCGCCCCGGTAATCAGTTCTTTTCTGGCGTAGAGTTGTTCTATGGCCTTGAAGGCGGCGGGAATAGCCTGGCCCATGGAGGTGAAGCCCTGCTTGTTTTTGGAGCTTGCTATGTCAAAGATGGCCTGCTCCGCTTCATCCACCAAGGTGTCGATATCACCCTGTTCGTCATAACAGCGGGTGGCAATCTCGGTGTTGACCTGGATCAGGTTTCGCAGGATGGCCTTCTGATGGATAATGCGGGCATAGTGGCTGAGATTGGCCGTGACCGGAACCATGGAGGTCAGCATGGCGAGATATGCGGCGCCGCCGGCCTCCTCCAGTTTGTTGTTGTTTTTCAGTTGATTGGTGACGGTGACCAGATCCTGGGGCTCATTTTTTTCAAAGAGCTGAATCATTGCCTCAAAGATCTGCCGGTGGGACTGACGATAAAAATTATCCGGTGTGAGGATCTCAAGAACAGTGCCAAGGGATTGATCTTTAAGCAGAATGGTGCCGAGGACTGATTGCTCAGCCTCAAGATTCTGGGGCGGGACTCTGCCGCCGGATGTCGGAGGTGCTGCTGTGGTCATTGAAAAGAGCTCACTCATCTTGATGCTGACCATGAAAGAAAAAGGATGTGAAATGACAACACACCGGCGAGGAGAAAGTTCCCTTACGGTGTGCTGGTGGAGCCGCTCTGAAATAAGAAGCGCAGGGCCGACGAGGTCCATTGATTCAAGTTCAGCTGGGGGAGACAGGACTTGGTGTTGTCCCCCAGCTGATTAAAAATCATGGATCCTGGGGTAATCAGGCTTTCTCAACGGTTGGAACAATCTTGACAGTAATATCAGTGGCCAACTGGAAGCCGGCCTTGATGGTCACCTGGAATTCTCCCAGGGTTTTAATCGGATCGGCAAGGACGATCTGTTTTTTGTCGAGAACAATGTCCATTTCTGCCAGCTTCTGGTGAATATCAGTACTGGTGACGGAACCAAAGAGCCGTGAGTCGGATCCTGACAGCTGGGCAATGGTAATGGTGATGCCGGCCAGTTTTTTGGAAAGGTTCTCGGCCTGTTGACGCTCCAGCTCAAGCTTTGCCTTGATGGTGGCAAGATTGCGGGCCAGCAGGGTCTTATTCTGAGCGTTGGCAAGAACGGCTTTTCCTTGCGGCAACAGATAGTTGCGCCCATATCCAGGTTTTACGTTGACGATGGCGCCTTCCTGGCCGAGGGTGCTGATGGTTTCTTTCAATATGAGTTCCATGGTTTAGCTCCTTAAAGTTGGTTCTGTAAAATTGATGACGTTGGAAAAATCTCAAGTACTGCGTCACGTGGCCTTCTCTCGGATGAGACGTGTTGCGAACTCATCAGGAAAGCTTCCTCCGACGCAAAATCCTCTGTTTATAAAGGTTCTATCGGTGTTGTATCCTGACCGCGTAAATGCCGTAGATCAAACCAGACGTCAGCAAGTCCGATCACTGATAAAAAAATGGTTCCCAATGATTGAAAAAAGAAAATCACATATAAAAGGGAACGCATGAGTACGGGAACTTTCCACTTTTCTAAAAAAAAGAGAACAATGGCAAAGCCTTGGAAAAAATATATAACACTGACAACAAGTAATAGATTAAAACCAATGGTTCTGATTGCTGGTTCCGGTATCAGCGCCAGAATTGCTGCTAAAATGACTGACCAGACAAGCTTGTCCGGTAATTGCCAGTATTGATATTCGGGCCAGGGCCCAGTGCCAGTATTCTTCTGAAGCAGTCTGTTCCCTATTACCAAGGCCAGCCATACAGAAAAGAGGGCGGTACAGGTCACAATAGCAGGGAGAAACTGGATCAGTCGCTGTTTAATCTGATTGAAGGTCTCTACAAGTAAATATCGAGAATCTGATGGAATTTTCTCGTCTTCCTGATAGAGCTTCAACGCCTCATCCATTCCCTGATTGATGGACAGCTGGAGCAGGGAATAGGGATGGGTTCCTTCACTGATGGCGATCACGCCGGAGAAAAGAAACCACGAAAGGCTTAATACTGCAAATCCTTTGAGTCCAGCCAGATAGGGCGGTTCAGCTCTTAGCACCGAACGGGCCAGCATCACTCCTGCAGGCATAAGAGTCATGGCCAGAACAACAAGACTTGCCGTCTGCATTATCAGGCTCGCTATAAAAGCGATAACTGACCCGGCCAGGATATATCTGCTGCCTGCAAGCTGACCGAATCTGCAAAAATAATAAAAAACGAGTAAAGGGACAAGGGCGTAGAGCCAGCCGATAAAAACAAACTGCAGCGCAGGCAGCAGCAGCAGCGCGGCCACGGTGAAGATATGTCGTGCTGTCTTTATCCCCTCAGGGGGTTGGCCCACCTGGCTCACCTTGTTGTCCTACTTTAAATCCTTTGCTTTATCGTTATCTCGGTGTGGCGCCGGTGTACGGCAACAGGGCAATCTGACGCGCCCGCTTGATGGCTTCACACAACTGACGCTGATGGGTGGCGCAGGTTCCAGAGATCCGGCGAGGCATAATCTTGCCCCGCTCAGAGATAAAATATTTTATTGTCTTCAGGTCTTTATAGTCAATAATCGTTTCTTGATCAGTGGTGCAGAAACGGCAGACTTTTTTACGGGCAAAAACACGTTTTACGGGAGGCATAGTAATATCCTGTCAATTTGTGGGTTGTAAATGGGAGGGCCGAGATAAATTATTCGTGCTCCACAACAATGTCATCAGCATCAAATCCTTCGATCTCTTCGGTTTCCCCTGATTCTTTAGCGGCCTTGCGGGTACTCGTCTCAAGTTTGGCCTGTTCAATCTTCTCGGCAGTGATATCGTCGGCAAGTTTGATGGTCATGTATTTGAGAACAGAATCGTCGATGCGGAATTTTCGCTCCATCTCCAGCACTGCAGCTGGTTCTGTCGCGTAATCACAAAGAATGTAAATCCCTTGGGTCTCTTTTTTGATCGGATAGGCTACTTTTCGCAAACCCCAACGGTCCAGATCAATGATGGTGCCGCCTTCGTTGGTAATAATGGTATTTGCATTGTCAATAATGGTGTTGATCTGCTCTTCTCCAAGGTTTGGTCGAAGAATGTAGATCGTCTCGTACCTGCGCATGTGTTCCTCCTCGTGGACCCATGATTGTCGGGATATGTCATCCCTGATTTTCGGCTCTCACCAATAAGCCGTGGCTTATTTGCGGCAGAGAGCGAAGAGGTGCCTGTCTGGCACCATTGCCGGACAGGGATGCTGAATGTGTAACATAATTCAGCGTTGGATAGAAAAAGCAGTAAAAATACATCGGAGCGTGATTCGTGTCAATTTGTTTTTTTCTCCTTTTCCTGGGACTTGATGGCCCGCCACTGTTTTTCCAGTTCCTCCTCCGTGCCTTTTTTCCCTTCACCAAAAACGTGGGGATGCCGGCGGATCATTTTTTCATTGATGTTCTGGATGACGTCCCTGAGGGTAAAATGATTGTTTTTTGCATTGACTTCAGCCATGAGAATCAGGAGAAAGAGCATATCGCCGAGTTCTTCACAGAGGTTTTCATTATCGTTATTGTCGATGGCGGCAATTATTTCGGCAAATTCATCCTTGAAATATTTTTTCAGACTGAGAGTGGTTTGTTTTTGATCCCAGGGGCAGCCGTCAGGGCCAAGCAGGGCGCGTATGGTGTGCAGAAGCAGAGAAAAGTGATGTTTATCAGTGGGCATGGGATGGTATTGTGTGAGGAGGGGAGAACTCTGATGAGTAAGAAAGGGGAAGCTAATACGATATGTTCAAACTGTCAGCCTCTTCCGTGGCTTCGTGGGGTCTTTTTCTGCAACAGCAAGCAACGGTAGTAGCCGTTGACCTTGCCAATAAGCTCGTGGGTTTCCTGATAGGGAGCATACTGCCCTTGTTTCAGTTCCTTGATGTTTTCGCCGGCATTCCAGGCGGAGAGCACAAGGGCGATCTGGCCATTGTATTTCTGATTATACTTGGCGATCAGGTAACAGGTAAGCAGAATGTTGACGGCTGGATCATACAGATCTTCTTCGCTTAGATTTTGTAGCCTTGCCCGGCTGACACTGTGAAAATCAACGGTGCCCTTAGAGAGGGCACGGCCTGCTTCAATCCCGGTGCTGGCGATGATCTGGCCCAGTCCGATGGCGTTTTTGCGGGAGATCGCCCGTGGGTTGGCGTCGGACTCGGCCAGGATCAGGGCCCGAATGAAATCCGGGCTGACCTTGTGGCGGGGTTGAACAAAGGAGAATCCGCAATAATAGTCGATGAGGCTGCTGTAACGGTCTATTTTATGGAGACGTTCGGGGGTGAGGGTGATGTCAGCGTATTTATTGACCTGCTGGAAGAGTTCACTGCGGGCAGACACTGGTGCAAGGAGAAGAAGACCCATACAGCAAAGGGCCAGGCAGGTTTTCAGGGTGAGTCCCGGCATTATTTATCCTTCGCTTCGGGGCAACTCTTCCCGGCTGAGATAGTGGCTGATCGTCTGGTAGAGGAGAAATGGATCACGACTGCCGGTGATTTCGCGGATGGAGTGCATGGCCAGGGTCGGGGCACCGATGTCCACGGTGGGAATTCCTAACGTAGCGGCGGTGTGAGGTCCAATGGTGCTGCCGCAGGCCATGTCACTGCGCATGACAAACTCCTGGGTGTTAACTCCGGCCTCAGCGGCAAGTGTCTTGTAAATTGCAGCGCTCACACTGGTGGTGGCATAATGCTGGTTAGCGTTGGTCTTGATCACCGGGCCGTGGTTGAGCAGGGGCAGATGTTCGGGATCGGATTTGTCGCTGAAGTTGGGGTGGATGCCGTGGGCATTGTCCATGGAGATGAAAAAGGATTTTCGCAGGGTGCGCTGTCTGGCGACAGGATCGGGGGTGATCCGCTCGAGTATTGATTGCAGAAAAGTTCCCTTGGCACCGGAGGCCGTGAGTGAACCGATTTCTTCATGGTTATTGAAGATCATCAGGCTGTTGCCGCCTTCTGAATCTGATGTTCTGGTCTCGATCATGGCTGTGTATCCGGTAAAACAACTGAGCAGATTGTCCAGACGGCTGCCGGTGATAAATTCACTGTTCATTCCAAGGAAAGAAGGCGGCTGACAGTCATGGAAAAAGAGGTCAAAAGCCAGAATGGCAGCAGCCTTTTTCTCAGGGTGTTCCCTGTTGATCTGTTCGACAAGAATGGATGAAAAGTTTAGGGATTCACCTTCACCTGTCTGGGAAAGAATGGGCACCAGCTCTTTCTGCTTATTGATGGCCCTGCCGTTGTTGGCCTCGCGGTCGAGATGGATGGCAAGGCTGGGGATAATGGCCACCGGACGTTTGAAATCGATGAGCAGGGTCGCAAGCTGGTTGTCAGCTGTTGTGCAGGCCACCCTTCCAGCTATGGAGAGGTCACGGTCAAACCAGGTGGCCAGCAGGGGCCCGCCATATACCTCGACTCCAATCTGAAAATAGGAGTGTGAGGCTGTACCGGCCAGGGGCTTTATCTGGAGTGAGGGGCTGTCCGTGTGGGCTCCAAGGAACCTGAAGCCTTGATTCTGATGATTTTCGGCAGCCAGGGTGAAGGCGGCAAGAGCCCCGTTATCCCGGATGACAAAATAGGCATTGCCTGGTTCAAGGTTCCATTCCTGGGCTTCGAAAAGCTTGTGGAATCCAGCTGCCTGGAATCTGGCAGCCATGACCGCAACGGCATGAAAAGGAGTGGGCGAGTCGGTAAGGAACTGGAAAAAATCTTGGTTAAACTGACCTTCCTGCATGGTGTTCCTTTTCAAGAGTACTCTGTCAATGAGTGTCAGGCCAGAGAGACCATGGCCTGATACGCGTCAGCCGTTAATTTTCGTGTCGCAGCAGATGGTTCGGGGGCGCTTGGTGATTGCTCAGCAACATTTTTATCCGAGAACTCAGAGGACTTTTGAGCGCTGTCGTCTTCACTTTTAACCGGTTGAGCAGGAGATACTTCGGTTTCAGCCCGTTGGCTGGCCTGCAGTTCCTGTATGGCCTTCATTTCATTCATTCCCGCCTGGGCAGCTATCTGGCGGTCAGCAGCTGAGGGATTGGCGGGGGCCAGGGCGGCTCGCTTGACGGTGCGCATCTTTTGGATGGTGGCAGCAGGCGTTGATTCTTCTCCGATGTCAATGGGGACACTGCCGCCCACTGCGTAGCGTTGTCCATCCGGACCAGTCTGGTAGGAAAAGGAGGGGCCACCGGCGGCATATTGTCCAGCCGCGGCGAGATGGGCCTGTTCATGAGCCCGCACCTCGGTATCCCTGCTTCGAAGCTGCTGAACCTGACGGAACTCGGCCTCATCCAGAGACTGCTGGTCACTGTCTTTGGCATCGGATTGACCGGGATCAGTTTCCTGCTTGTCTTCCTGCTCAGAGCTCCTGGGGGTTTGCTGGGCGGCACTCAACTCTTTTCCTTCCTTTGACAAGGACACCTGGTCTTCAGGTTGTCCGGCGGGAGCCGCTGATAATGACTGCGGCAGGTCCGACGCCTTCTTCTGCCGGCCAGTAGGAGTTAAGGACGTTTGCTGGTACGCCTGAACGCCGTAGGTCGCGCTGTCTATGGATGAGAGGTTGGGCATGGTCTGAGTCGAGGTACGCCATGGGCGAATAAACGTCGAGTCATGAGGTTCCTTCCTTCTCCCTGTTTGACAGGAAAAAAGGTGTTGTTTTTTTCAAGTTTATGTCAGCTGCACCAGGATTTTCCTACGGAGAAAAGGTAGTACGTTAAAGTCTTTAATTATTTTTTTAAAATAAACCTTTGTCGAGAAAAATGCAATTTGGATTATTCCCCCTGCTCTGTAGGGGGCGTCGTGGAAATGGAAGCTGTGTCCGGTTTTTTTGGAGATTTGGCCGCTTTTTTTTCTTTTCTGGTATCAAAGCAGACGGCGGGCAAGATATCCTGAAAGGATTCACCGTAGATTTCCCAGATGGAAACAAAGAGGGCAGCGATGATCGGGCCCACGATAATACCGATGATGCCGAACATGGCAATGCCGCCAAAGGTGGAAAAGAGGATGAAAAGATCATGCATTTCGGTGTCTTTTCCCACAAGCCTAGGTCGAATAAGGTTGTCGGCATTGCCGGCGATCAGTCCACAGAAAACACCGACGGTGACTGCCCCTCCAATATCCTTGGTGAGAAGCAGGATAATCAGGGCTGGACCCCAGACAATGGCTGTTCCTACACTGGGGACAATGGAGAGAACGGCCATCAGGCAGCCCCAGAAAACCGGACTGGGGATACCGGCGAAGGCAAATCCCATGCCGCAAAGGGTTCCCTGGATCATGCCGATGATCAGGGTGCCCTTGATGGTGGCTCTGGCCACCGAGGTAAAACGTTGCAGCAGGTGTTGTTCGTCCTCGTTTTCCAGGGGAATGTAATAGAGGATTCTTTCAAGGAGCGACTTGCCGTCGACGAGAAAGTAAAACATGGTGTAGAGCATGATGAAGGACATGAGGGTTGCGTTGACTGTGAGCATGGTAATGGAGGAGAGCGAGTCAATGAGCAGGGTGGAGGTGTTTCCCACCAGGTTGCCGAGCTTCTGCAGGATCATGTCCCGATGGGGAAGAAGCTCTTTGTAATAAGGTATATTATGCAGATAATCTGAGATGATGGTGGGTTGGTCAATAAATTTCTGCACCCAGGGGGTGACGGATTGGCTGACGTGGATGGCCTGGGTCACGACTACGCCGATGAGTCCGGCCAGGGGCAGGAGGACGAGACAGACCAGGATAAGAATGGTGAGCAGCGAGGCCGCATTCTTTCTGCCTTTGAGAAGGAGAAGGAGCCTGTTGTACAGAGGCGTGGTCAGCGCTGAGAAGATGGCTGCCATGAAAATAGTCATGAGAAACTGGTGCATCATGGACAAGAAAACAGCTGAGATGCCCAGAACAAAAAGAAGCAGAACCGTTTTACTAGCAATTTTAGAAGGGGTCATGGTGTGTGAACTCAGGAGAAAGAGAGAATTTTTGAAGTATGAAAAAGAGGATAATTCCGCATGAATCATTTGATTGCGTAAGTATCCTTGTTTTATCGAAGCGCTTCAAGGGGAAAAATGGGAAAGGCTTAAATAGAATCTCCTCAAAAAGTCACATGCTACTGAATTTATAGAGAAAAGGCACCATAAATAGTGTAAAATGTGCAAGCAATTTCCGATAAACCCTGTCAAAGGCTTGCACATGATTCGATATACAAGTGAACGTCAGTTGCCGCTGGATGGTTTTCTTCTGCCATTTGGTGGAACATTGAATCCATCCAACCGATGGATCAAACTCAGTCGCGCCATCCCCTGGGATGATCTTGTCAAAGGCTATCATGACAAGATGAATGCAAGGCATGGTCGTCCTGCCAAGAATGGACGACTGGTGATTGGCGCTGTGATCATCAAGCACAAACTCAGCCTGAGCGATGAGGAGACGGTGCTGCAGATCCAGGAAAACCCGTATCTTCAGTATTTTTCAGGGTTTTCCCGTTATCAGGATAAACCGCCTTTTGTGCCCAGCTTGTTTGTTGAGATTCGCCGCCGGATGGGCAGTGAAGTGTTTGATGCCTTTGAACAGGCTATCCTTACCCGCCTGGAAGAGTCCCAAAAAAAAGAAGGCTGCTGCCGGACAAAAACCACCTGCAGATTCTGGAGCAGGCCCTGGTGGATCTTCATCAAAGCATGATGAAAGGGTGTGTGGGAACACTGCTCCCAATGCCAATGAGACAGAGAGTAAAACTGAAGCTGTTGGTCACAAGGGAAAGATTGTTATTGATGCAACCGTTGCCAATCAGGCCATCCGGTATCCCACTGACCTTGGGCTTTTGAATGAGTCCAGGGAAATTTCGGAGAAGTTGATCGATGAGTTGGCAAGACAGAGCGGCGGCAAGAAGCCGCGGACGTATCGGGAGCAGGCAAGGAAACGTTATCTGAATCTTGCCAAGAATAAGCGACCGGGGAAAAATCTGCTCAGGCAGGGACTCCGACATCAGTTACAGTATCTCCGAAGGAACCTGTCCCACATTGACCGCCTGGTTGATACGTTGAATCAGTTTCCTTTGTCCCACAGAGATCAGAAGCTGTACTGGGTCATACAACATGTGTATGCCCAGCAGTTTGAGATGTACCATAGCCAAACGAATCATTGTGATGACCGGATTGTCAGTATCTCTCAGCCCCATGTGCGCCCGATTGTCCGGGGAAAAGCAGGCCATAAGGTTGAGTTCGGTTCAAAGATCAGCGTGAGCTTTGTTGATGGCATTGCCATGATTGACCATCTTGGCTGGGATGCCTTCAATGAAGGCCAGGATCTGCAGGCTCAGGTGGAGAGTTACAAATCCAGATATGGTTGTTACCCTGAAGTTGTTCTTGCTGATGGAATTTACGGCACCAGAGACAACAGAAACTACCTGAAAGAAAAGGGGATTCGCTTTGGAGGTAAGCCGCTTGGCCGTCCCAGGAAACAGACCGAGCTGAACGCTGAAGAGATCAAAAAGGCAAAAGCCCAGCGGAGACAAGATGCTCTGGAACGCATTCCCATTGAAGGAAAGTTTGGCCAAGGAAAGAACGGCTATCGTCTCAACTATATCCGAGCCAGGACAATGAAGACCGCCGAGGCATGGATCAGAAGCATCTTTCTGGTGATGAACCTGCTGATTCTCGGCAGGATTTTTCATGCCTTGAAAAGGTACACTGTAAAATTTAGTTTTTGGCGCTTTTTCCAAGATCAATTTTTGTCTTTGATACTGGACCTTGAATTGTGTGGGCTGAAAATCATTCAATCATCCAGAGTGAGAATGACTTTTTGAGGAAACTCTAAATACATTTTGCCCGTTTTATAAGACGCAGGGTGATTAGAGAGAAAAATGGTAAATTCCGAATGCCATCAAGGGGGTTGAAATGGCGTGATTATTTTATCGCCTCAGCGTATATTCAAAAAAATTGATAAATACTTAAAAAAAAATGAATGGAAAGTGAAACCTTTCTTGAAATAAAAAATAAAAGCAGTTAGTTTTGCTGAATTGACAGGGACTATTGTGATAGATGAAAAGAATTTATGCCTTTAATTCCTTCCATGGTCAGGAAAATTCGATCATGGTGAAAGGATATAACAAGTCATATTCTTTCATTTGATAGTTACATCCATTATATATAAAATACGGTGTTAAGAATAAGGGGAAAAGGATGACTGCTAAAATCATAAGCGGTACGGAAGTGGCGAAGGAGATCCGTGAAGAGTTGAAAGTTGAGGTTGCCGGGTTGCTCGAAAATCATGGGGTTGTTCCTGGTCTGGTGACGATTCTGGTGGGTGAGAATCCTGCATCCCAGTCCTATGTGGCCGCCAAGAACAAGACGGCCCATGCCCTCGGGATTCATTCCGAGCAGGTTACCCTGGCTGCCGATACCTCCGAGGCCGATCTGCTTGACTTGGTGGATAAATACAATAAAGATGCCAAGATTCACGGCATCTTGGTGCAGCTTCCCCTGCCTAAACATATAAACGAGGCCAACGTTCTCTATGCCATTGATCCCGAGAAGGATGTGGATGGTTTTCATCCGGTGAATGTGGGAAAAATGGTTTTGGGTGAGCAGTGTTTTCTTCCCTGTACCCCGCACGGCATTCTCGAATTACTGGTGCGCAGCGGTGTGCAGACCAGTGGTGCCGAGGTGGTGATTATTGGTCGCAGCAATATAGTCGGCAAACCCATTGCCAATCTGATGCTGCAGAAACGGTCCGGCGGAAATGCCACGGTCACCCTCTGTCACACCCGTACCAAGGATATGGCCGCCCATTGCCGACGTGCGGATATTCTGATCGCCGCTGTTGGTGTCCCGAAGATGGTTACGGCTGATATGGTGAAGGATGGAGTCGTCATCGTTGATGTCGGGGTTAATCGTATCGGGATGACCGAATCCGGGAAGGCCATTCTGGCTGGTGATGTTGATTTCGATTCGGTGAAAGAGAAGGCGTCCTTCATCACCCCGGTTCCCGGTGGTGTTGGCCCCATGACCATCACGATGCTGATGAAGAATACGGTGCAGGCTGCGAAAATGGCGGCAAAGTTGATTTAAAGTCATTGCCTGATTCAAGGTTTGGACAATATCTCGGTATTGTGTAACGTATCGTTCCCATACGATTTATTCTGGAGGAAACGCCATGAGCGACGAGAGAAACGGATGCAGTTCCTGTAATACAATTAGCGGTGCGTCGACAAAGGACCTGCTCAATCAGGATCTGGCCAAGCAGGTGCGTACTGCCTATGATCGTATTGAAAGCCGGGGCATGTCGTCCTGTTTGTTTGGCTCTGGCGGCACCTGCTGCAAGGTCTGTAATATGGGGCCCTGCCAAATTATTGACGGGGTGGAGGCCATGGTGGGAGTCTGTGGGGCAACCGCTGATACCGTCGCTGCCCGTAATTTTGCTCGTATAATTGCGGCTGGGACCGCAGCTCACACGGATCATGCGCGGGAAATGGTGCGCGGGTTTATTGCCACTGCCAAGGGTGAGACCCCGCACGAGATCAAGGATGTGCAGAAACTCCATGCCATGGCCGAGGTCTTCGGCATAGCCGTTGAGGGACGTGATAAGAACGAGATTGCCCTTGAGCTGGGGACTAAGGCCTTGGCTGAGTTTGGTCAACAGGATGGCCTGCTCACCATGATCAAGCGGGCGCCGAAAAAACAGCAGGCAATCTGGAAAAAACTGGGCGTGGAGCCGCGCGGCATTGATCGTGAGGTTGTTGAGACCATGCATCGTACCCATATGGGTGTGGATCAGGAGTATCATAATATCATGTTGCAGGGCTCCCGTTGTGCCCTGGCCGATGGCTGGGGGGCGTCCATGCTCTCCACCGAGCTCACCGACATCATGTTTGGAACCCCGGTTCCCAGGCGTGCCATTGTTGACCTTGGGGTTTTGAAGGTGGATCATGTCAATGTGACCGTGCATGGGCACGAGCCGCTTCTCGCCGAGTCCCTGTGTCTAGCCGCTGAGGATCCTGAGATTCTGGCCCTTGCCAAGAAAGTGGGGGCTAAGGGGATTAATCTGGCCGGGGTTTGTTGTACCGGCAACGAGATCCTCATGCGGCGTGGAATTCCAGTGGCCGGCAGTTTTATCCAGCAGGAGATGGTGTTGGCCACCGGCGCAGTCGAGGCCATGGTGGTTGATGTCCAGTGTGTCATGCAGTCCGTGGCCCAGGTGGTGAAAAACAAGCATACCGATATTATTACCACCAATTATCGGGCCAAGATGCCCGATGCCATTCATATTCAGTTTGAAGAAGAAGATGCCATGGGCTCGGCCAAAAAAATCCTGACCCATGCCATCAATAATTTTAAGAAGCGGGGCGAGTATTATATCCCCACCGACAAGAAATTCGATGTGGTGGTGGGTTTCAGCCATGAAACCATCAACTATATGTTGGGCGGACGTTTCCGCCAGAGCTACCGACCGCTCAATGACAATATTATCAATGGCCGGATCAAGGGCGTGGCTGCCATCGTTGGCTGTGAGCATTACAAATACGCCGATGATGTTCATTTCAAGATTGCCACTGAGCTGTTGAAGCACAATGTCCTGATCCTGGCCACCGGATGCGCGGCCCAGGCCTTGGGGCGACGGGGACTGATGCGGCCTGAGGCTGCGGCTCAATATTGCGGGGCGGGTCTGGCCGAGGTCTGCGAGACCGTCGGGATGCCGCCGGTCCTTCATGTCGGTTCATGTGTGGATAACAGTCGACTGCTCATTGCTTTGAGCGAGATGGTGAAAGAAGGCGGCCTTGGAGAGAGCATTGCCGATCTGCCCGCCTGTGGCACCGCACCTTTGTGGATGAGCGAGAAGGCCGTGGCCATTGGTCAGTATTTTGTTGCAAGCGGCGCCCATGTCATCTTTCAGAATCTTCCGGTTTCCGGTGCCAAGGCTTTTAATAAGTATCTCCTGGACGGCATGAAGGAAGAGTATGGGGCCTGCTGGGATTACGAAGAAGATCCGGTCAAGCTGGCTCACAAGATGATCAAGGCCATTGACGAGAAGCGTGAGGCCTTGGGGATCAACAAGAAACAGGATCGTGTTCTCTTTGATATGGGGATGCGCCGGGAATTGACGACCGGCATTCCGGGACTTGGATGCGGCCAGAAATAAAGAACAAAAAAATACACAGGCAGGCCAAATGAGGGTTGCAGGCTGAAGACAGAATGACATTGGGCAGCTTATTGACAAGCCCTGAAGCGTTCAGCATAAATACCTGAGTCATAACGAATCAAGCGAGTTTTGTGATGGAGGAGCGCATCCGATGAAATCGGAGAGTAATCTTGAAAGGGTGTTAAGGGCCGGAGAGTTTGCGGTAACCGGTGAACTGGGACCTCCTAAAAGCGGAAACCCTGAGGTTGTGCGGGAAAAAGCACGCCTCTTAAAAGGGCATGTCGATGCGGTGAATATCACCGACTGTCAGACGGCCATTGTCCGTATGTCATCCATTGCCGCGGGTGTAATTACCCAGAGCGAAGGAGTGGAGCCGGTGATCCAGATGACCTGCCGCGACCGGAATCGTATCGGCATGCAGTCGGACATCCTCGGCGCTTCCGCCCTGGGGTTAAAAAACCTGCTCTGCCTGACCGGTGATCATCAGAAGTTCGGCAATCATCCCGGCTCCAAAGGGGTTTTTGACATGGACTCCATCCAGATGCTCGGCATGGTCAAGGCCATGCGCGATGAAAAGCGGTTTCAGTGCGGTGAAGAGATCAAGAACAGCGAGCCCCGTCTCTTCCTGGGTGCGGCAGCCAATCCCTTTGCCTATCCCGTTGAGTACCGGGCCGTCCGTCTGGGGAAAAAGGTGACTGCCGGCGCTGATTTTATCCAGACCCAGATTATCTATAATGTGGGAAAATTCACCCGTTTCATGGAGATGGTTCGTGATCTGGGTCTTGATGAAAAGGTATTTATTCTGGCAGGTGTCACCCCACCCAAGTCCCTGGGCATGGTTCGCTACATGAAGAGTTCCGTGCCCGGTATGGATGTGCCAGATGAAATCATCAGGCGGATGAAAGATGCGAAGGATAAGCAGGAAGAAGGGATCAATATCTGTGTCGAGATCATCCGCCAGGTCAAGGAGATCAAGGGGGTAGCCGGTGTCCATGTCATGGCCATTGAATGGGAAAGCGTGGTGCCGGAGATCTTGAAACGGGCCGGTTTGCTGCCTCGTCCCGTTGTCTTTGCTGAAAATGCAGCTCAGCCGGTAGTTGCTGTTGAAAAGAGTCAGGAATCAATTCAGATTGAGACTGTGGCGAGTGACACCTTGCTTGCCAGGGCTCGGGCAGAAGCAGAAGAGATTATTGCAACTGCCCGCAGGGAAGCGGAAGGGCTGTTAGGAAAGGCCAGGATGACGGTACCACCTGTGAGTGCTGGGCAGGATGCCGTGGTTGAGGCTCCATTAAAAGGAATAACTGCGCCTGTGGGCGGAGAATATGGCATAACTGATGACGCGGGAGAGCATGTGATGAATGAAAAAGAGCGTATCATGGCCCTGGAGGCCATGAATCAAGGGCTGAACGCCCTGAAAAAGGCTTACGGCCTGACTGATGAGCAGTTTGCGGCCATTACCAGTTTTGCCGGTGTTCAGGCCATTTTGAATCGTGAACCACCAATTGCAGGTGCGCCTGCCGCACCTGCTGCACCAGTCGCGGCACCTGCTGTCAAAGCGGCGGTTGATACGGCGGCGGAGGATGCAGCAAAGGCGAAGGCCGCCGCTGAAGCGGATGCCCGAATAAAGGCGGAGGGAGAGGCCAAGGCCAAAGCCCAGGCCCAGGAAGCGGCACAAAAGGCTGCCGGTGAGAAGGCAGCGGCAGAGGCAAAGCTCAAGGCGGAAGCGCAAGCTGCGGCTGCCGCGCAAGCCAAGGCTGAGGAGCTTGCCAAGGCAAAAGCCGCTGCTGCGGCAGAGGCCAAAGTCAAGCCCGCAGCTCCGGTTACAGTTCCTCCGGTTGCTGGTGATTTAGTTGTTGCTGCCCTGAGCCTTGAGAAAACAAGTCTTGCTGAGCGTTCCACCAAGGTGGATGAAAAATCCTATAAAGAAAAATATACCGGCGTTATCCGTGAAACAGTCCTTGGCAATGGCGACCACACCATCACCGTTGGCGGCGCTGCCTCCATGCCCTTCCATCTCTTTGAAGGCAAACATCCCCATAAGTCGCTGATTGCCATGGATGTTCTTGATGTGCGACCGGATGACTGGCCGGAGACCCTGGCCCGGCATTTTACTGATGTCATGGATAATCCGGTGGCCTGGGCTCAAAAATGCATCAAGGAGTATGGTGCGGAGGCCATTAATATTTCGCTTGTCTCCACTGATCCCAACGGCATGAATCGTTCTGCCGCTGATGCGGCAAAGATCGCCGCGCAGATTATCGAGGCCGTTGAAGTGCCAATCATCGTCTGGGGATGCGGAAATAATGAAAAGGATACCGAGACCCTGCGTGATCTCACATCCGTTATCGGCAACAAGAAGGTTTGCCTCGCGCCCCTTGAGGATGCCAATTATCGGGCCATCGGCGCCACTGCCATGGCCTTTCAGCATGCCATTGTTGCGGCCTCTCCCATTGATGTCAACCTGGCCAAGCAGATGAATATCCTGCTCCAGAATCTGGGGGTGTCCCTTGAGACGGTTCTTATGGATCCTTCCGTGGGAGCCCTTGGATATGGGATTGAGTACACCTATTCGGTCATGGAGCGCATTCGTATGGCGGCTCTTATTCAGCAGGATGAAAAGCTGCAGGTGCCTATCATCTGTAATCTTGGCCGCGAGGTGTGGAAGTCCAAGGAGACCAAGCTTCCTTCCGACGCCATGATTGGTGACCAGGAGAAGCGCGGAATCATGATGGAGGCCCTGACTGCAAGCTGTATGCTGCTGGCCGGCGGTGAGGTGCTGATCATGCGTCATCCCAAGGCGGTGGCCATGACCAAGGCATTGATCAACGGCTTGATGGATTGAGAGTTCCTAGCAGGGCAGCCTTCAAATCTGTCCTCAATAGACTGAAGAGAGTTGAACGGCTGACTGGATACCAGGGATATAAATAAAGGGAGTTTAGATTATGTCAAAGATCATCTGTTCCGCTGCCATCCGTGGGGCTCGGAAAATAATAGATATGGCCGAGGAGAGCTATGCAGAGGCGCTGAAGAAATATGGCGCTGATCATGAGGTCGCCTTTCCCAATACCGCTTATTATCTGCCGGTCATCTACAGTATGCTGGGCGCCAAGGTCGCAAAGCTGGGTGATATGAAAGACATCTTTGCAGAATGCCAAAAGCTGATGCCGCCGGTGGTCACCGAGGACATCTGGCTGCCGTATCTGGCGCCGGCCCTCGATGCCGGTATGGCCACTTTTTTTGCCGAGGAGATGTACGAGGCCATCCGGTATCTGAATCAACCCAACTATTATACCAAGACCGAAGATCCCACCGCCGAGAATATCTGGCTGGGTGCTGCGGACGATGTTGTTTTCCGTAAACGCGGGGTTGAGTTTGTTGACGGCACGGCCCCTGGGTTTGCAGCGATCATGGGAACGCCTGCGGATAAAGATGTAGCCTCCAGGATTGCCCTTGAGCTGCAGGAGAAAAATCTTTATATCTTCATGCACGATCAGACAAATGGCCTGAGCATGCCTGACTTGTTGGTCCAGAACAATGTGCAGGTGGGTTGGAATACCCGGCTGGTGCCCTTTGGCCAGAGTTATACCTCGGCGGTGTTTGCCATCGGTTTTGCCTGTCGCGTGGCCCTCGCCTTTGGCGGGATCAAGCCCGGAGACTACAAGGGCAATCTGATCTATAACAAGGATCGGACCTTTGCTTTTGTCATGGCCTTTGGCCCGGTCAGTGATGAGTGGTACGCCAATGCCGCCGGCGCCATTAACTGGGGCTTTCCCACCATTTCCGATTATGATATCCCCGAGGTGCTGCCCACCGGTATCTGCACCTACGAGCATGTGGTTTCCAACATCCCTCATAACGAGATCGTCCAGAAGGCCATTGAGGTACGCGGCCTGAAGGTCAGTATCACCAAGATTGATATTCCCATGGCCTTTGGCCCCGCCTTTGAGGGCGAGCGGGTGCGCAAGGATGAGCTGTTTATGGAATGCGGCGGCGGCCGGACTCCAGGTGTTGAGGTGCTGATTTCCAAGGGCATGGATGAAGTCGAAGACGGCCTTGTCACCCTGGAAGGGCCTGATATCTGCGATATTAAACAAGGTCAGAATCTGCCTCTGGGCATTCTTGTTGAGGTGGCCGGACGGCAGATGCAGTCTGATTTTGAGCCGATTTTAGAGCGGCAGTTCCATCATCTGACCAACTATATCCAGGGCATCATGCACATGGGTCAGCGTAATATCATGTGGGTTCGCATCGGCAAGGCCGCGGTTGAGAAGGGATTTTCCTTCAAGCATATCGGCAAGGTTCTCCATGGTAAGCTGCATCAGGAGTTCGGTGCCATTCTGGACAAGATTCAGGTGAAGCTTTTCACCGTTGAAGACAAGGTGCGTGAGGTCATGGCCCTGGCCTCTTCGGTGTACACCGAGCGGGATCTACGACTGGGCTCCATGACCGATGAGACCGAGGATGTCTTTTATTCCTGTACCCTCTGCCAGTCTTTTGCCCCCAGCCATGTCTGCGTCATCACCCCGGAGCGTATCGGCATGTGCGGCGCCTATAACTGGCTGGATGGCAAGGCCTCCTATCAGATTAACCCCACCGGCCCCAACCAGCCCATTGAGAAGGGGGAGTGTACCGACCCTGACAACGGCTATTATGTGGGCATCAATGAGTTCGTCAATCAGGCCTCCCGGGGAGCGGTTCCCGAGGTCAGCTGCTACTCCCTGATGAACAACCCGATGACCGCCTGCGGCTGCTTTGAGGCCATCGCCGCCATGCTGCCCACATGCAACGGGATCATGGTGGTGAATCGGGATTTCTTAGGGATGACCCCGTCCGGGATGAAGTTCACCAGCCTTGCCGGTATGGCCGGCGGCGGCATGCAGACCCCGGGGTTCATGGGAGTGAGTAAACACTATATGACCAGCAAGAAGCTGTTCAAGGCCGAGGGTGGACTCAAACGTGTGGTGTGGATGCCCAAGATGCTCAAGGAAGAGATCAGTGAAAAGTTGAAAGAGGTGTGTAAGGACATCGGCATGCCGGAGTTGTATGATATGATTGCCACTGAGGAACAAGGAACCACCGAAGAAGACATCCTCAAGTTCCTCAAGGAGAAAGGACACCCGGCGCTGGAGATGGAGACTGCTGTTTAGAGTCCGTTATGAAGGCATGCAAGGTCTTTTCCTTGCATGCCTTCATCTACGGACTCTTATGCCGCTTCAAGGAACAGCCACTCTTTCCGGGCTGTTCCTTGAGCGGCGTGTACCCCTAAAAACAGCTCCAGAATTAAGAATTCGGAAAAACTCAGAACTCTAAGAAGAATTCGGAAAAACTCAGAATTCTAAGCTCAGAAGAAAGAAGTCAGAAGTCAGAAGCTCAGAAGCTAAAATAAAAAAAGACAGAAATAACAAGGCAGAGGGGAGAGAACAGAGCTCTTTGTCTTTTGTTCTTACGTAGATATTACTGGAGGATATATCATGGCATTAACCGGCATTCAAATTCTTAAGATGCTGCCGAAAAAGAACTGCGGCGAATGTGGCATTCCCACCTGTCTGGCCTTTGCCATGAAGGTGGCGGCCGGTCAAATGGAGATAGACGCCTGTCCTTACGTCAGTGAAGAGGCCAAGGCGACCATTGGTGAGGCCTCAGCCCCTCCTATCCGGACTCTGAAGCTTGGGAATGCTGAGAATGCCTTTGTCGTGGGCGGGGAGACCTGCATGTTCCGCCATGAAAAACGGTTTGTCAACCCAACAGGGATTGCGGTGCTGGTGACAACGGATATGGATGACGCCGCCATCAGCGGGCGTATTGAGCGATTTAACCAACTGGAGTACGAGCGGGTTGGGGTGATCATGAAGGCCGAACTCATTGCCGTCAAGGACAGTAAAAATGACGAGGGTTCTTTTGTTGCCCTGGTGCAGAGGGTGTTGGACGGTTCTGCCCGAGCCGGCCTGATCCTGATGAGTGACATTCCTGCCCATCTGGCTGCTGCCGCGAAGCTCTGTGGGACTCGTATCCCCCTGCTTTACGGGGCAACAGCAGAGAATGCGGCTGCCATGGCCCAGGTGGCCAAGGACTGTTCTGCGCCTCTTGCGGTGAAGGGAAGCAATCTCGATAATTGCATCGATGTGACCAATACCTTGCTGACCGCAGGCCTGAAGGATCTGGCCATTGACACCGGTGCCCGGACCATGCGCTCTGCCTTTGAAGATAATGTGGTGGCCAGAAGATCGGCGGTCAAGGCCAAGTTCAAACCCCTTGGATTCCCTACTCTGACTTTTCCCTGCGAGATGTCCGACGATCCGATGATGGAGGCGATGATTGCCTCGGTGCTTATTGCCAAGTATGCAGGGATCATCGTCCTGTCAGATCTCCAGGGGGATATTCTCTTCCCGCTGCTGCTCGAGCGGATGAATTTGTATACCGATCCCCAGCGGCCCATGGTGGTCTCTGAGGATGTGTATCCCCTGACTGGTCCAGGTGAGGATTCACCGGTGGTCATTACCTGTAATTTCTCACTCACCTATTTTATTGTCTCCGGTGAGATCGAGGGGTCCAAGGTGCCCACTTGGCTGCTGATCAAAGACACCGAGGGCCTGTCGGTTCTGACTGCCTGGGCTGCCGGTAAGTTCGGCGCTGATATGATCGCCCAGTTTGTGAAAAAGAGCGGGATTGAAGAGAAGGTGAAACACCGTGACCTGATTATCCCCGGCTATCTGGCCTCTCTGAAGGGTGAGCTGGAAGAGGAATTGCCGGCCTGGACGATTACTATCGGGCCAAGGGAAGCCGGACATCTTCCGGTCTTTCTGAAAGAGTGGAAGCCCTCGAAATAACCCTGCATGGCTGAGCCAGTTCGCTCAGCCATCCGCCATGCAAAAAAAGCATGGAAGTCCATTTTTTATCGCGGTGCAGTGAAGGCTGAGGCGGGACTTTTAAGAACAGTAATACACGATATTTCTCGGGCTGTACAAGTCCGGGTGTACCAGATTGATAGGGTTGTGGAGATCAGGAGAACGGATTTTTTTCGGTAGATCCTCCTGTTCAGGCTGGACAAGAATAATTCTTCCCACAAAAAAATCTGAGAATGACTACGCTAACCGTGACCATTAATGGCGCCGAAATCGTGGCGGAGGCCGGGCTTACCATTCTGGAGCTTGCCGGACGATCGGATATCCATATCCCCACCTTGTGTTATGTGCCGGGGAAGCCTGCTGATACCCCATGCCTGATGTGTATGGTTGAGATCGAAGGACAGGAGCAGCTGATCCGCGCCTGTGTTGGTCTGGCTAAGGACGGGATGGTGATATCCACGGAATCCGCGAAGGTTGTGGCCCATCGTATTGAGCGCCTGTCGATTCTTGCCGAGACCCATTTTGGTGACTGCAAGGCCCCGTGCAACCTTACCTGTCCCGGACAGATCAATGTCCAGGGCTATATTGCCCATGTGGCCAAGGGTCAGTATGAAGAGGCCCTGCGTCTGGTCATGGAGCGCAACCCGCTGCCTTTTTCGGTGGGGCGGGTCTGTCCTCGTTTCTGTGAAACCCGCTGTCGCCGAATTCTGGTGGATGATCCGGTCTCCATTAACCATCTGAAGCGTTTTGTCGCTGACTGGTGCATGAACCATGAGATTGATCTGGAAATTCCTAAAGAGGATCCCACTGGAAAACGAATCGCTGTCATCGGCGGCGGCCCCTCCGGGCTGACTGCCGCTCATTTCCTCACTAAAAAAGGGCATGATGTCACCATCTTTGAGGCCTCTCCCATGCTGGGCGGGGCTCTACGGTATGGTTTTCTCGAATATCGAATCCCCAGAGATGTGTTGAACTACGAGATCAACACCATTCTGCGTCAAGGCGTTTCGGTTAAGCTCAGTCAGAAGTGGGGAAAGAATTTCACCTTGCAATCCCTGAAGGATCAGGGCTTTGCCGCCATTTATATTGCCACTGGGGCGGGGGTTGATGTTCCCCTTGAGGTGCCGGGAACGGTCAACCCCTACACCCATACAGCGATGCAATATCTGCACCGTATGGCGGAGGGGAAACGGCCGGACATGGGACGCCGGGCTGCGGTTATCGGCGGCAATAATATTGCCATGGAAGTGGCGCGCACCCTGATCAGGCAGGGAGTGGCCGAGGTGACGGTTATTTATCCCCGCTCCCGGGTGGAAATGCCGGCCCATCAGCGGAATATCCGGGAGGCGGAAAAAGAAGGGGTGCAGTTTCTGCTCATGGCCTCCCCAGTGGAGATCTGTGATGCCGCTAACCAGGGCGCCAGGCTGAAACTGGAATTGATCAGAATGAAACTCGGTGAGCCGGACGCCAAAGGGGTCAGACATCCCGAGCCCATTCCCGGTTCGGTAAATACCCTGCCGGTGGATTCCATTGTTACCTCCCTTGGTCAGACCACAGTGGGGGAAAAATTTAACGGTGGACCCCTGGAAAAATCCATTGCCATTACCATCAATAAGACCATTGATGCCAACGTGCGCTCGTCGCAGACGAATATTGAAGGTGTTTTTGCCGGTGGAGATGCGGTCAGCGGGCCAAGATCGGTTATCCAGGCCGTTGTTTCCGCCCGTCGAGCCGCTGATAATATCCATGCCTATGTCATGGGCCGGGAAAAAGAAGAGGCTGAAAGTCGGTTTAATTTTACCCGCGGCAAGGGCTTTGATGACGTTGATATGAAAAACTTTGACGGCATCCATCTCAAGCTTCGGGAAAAGATGCCCACCCGGCCGCCTGAAATATGCAGCCAGGACTTTGATGAGGTGAAGCTCGGATTTACCGAGAAAATGGCCAGGAATGAGGCGGAAAGATGCCTCTCCTGCGGTTGTACCGCCTATGATCGCTGTCAGTTAAAGGATCTGGCCATTCAGTATAATCTGAACCTCAATAAGACAGGCATGGGAACCAAGCCGGTTTATGCCAAGGATTATTCCCATCCCGTCATTATCGTTGATAAGAATAAATGTATCTTCTGTGGCCGTTGTGAGCGGGTCTGTGAATATGAGGCCATCGAACTTGGCGCAACGGGCTTTGATGACAAGGAACGTCCGGTAGGGCTGTACCTGCGATTCAACGACAATTGTGTCTCCTGCGGTAAATGCGTCGATAACTGCTCCACCGGGGCCTTGAACAAGAAGGCCCAGATCATCCCTATCCACAGCGAGCCGGTGCAGGATGTCCGCACCACCTGTCCCTATTGTGGAGCAGGCTGTCAAATCATTCTCAGGGTGAAGGGCTCCACGATAATCGAGGTGACAGCCGATCCGAAGCAGGCCCCTAATTATGGTGCCTTGTGTGTGAAAGGACGTTTTGCCCATGAGTTTATCCAGCACAAGGCACGGCTCACCAAGCCCTTGATCCGGAAAAACGGTATGCTGGTTGAGACCAGTTGGGATGAGGCGCTGGATTTTACGGCCAAAAAACTGTTTGATCTGAAGGCCATGTATGGGCCGGATTCCATTGCCGGATTCAGCTGCGCCCGGGCCACCAATGAAGAGAACTTCCTCATGCAGAAGTTCATGAGGACCTCCATCGGCACCAATAATATCGACCATTGTGCCCGTCTCTGACACGCTCCCACTGTGGCCAGTCTGGCCCTTTCATTCGGTAGCGGCGCAATGACCAACTCCATCGCGGACGCACAAGAATCTGATGTGATCATGCTGATCGGCTCCAATGCCGACACCAGTCATCCCACCATCGGTCTTCGCATTCATCAGGCAAAAGAAAACGGTGCGCAACTGCTGGTGATAGATCCCCGGCGCACCGCCTTTGCCGACGAGGCCGACCTCTGGCTGCAACCCAATCCCGGCAGCGATGTGGCCTTGCTCAACGGCATTGTGCATGTGATCCTCGAGGAGGATCTCTGGGACAGGACCTTTGTTGAAGAACGGACCGAGAACTTTGAGGAGCTGGAGATTGTAACCGCCAAATATACCCCTGCCTATGTTGAGCAGATCACAGGAATCCCTGAGTCCCAGCTCCGCGAGGCTGCCCGTCTCTATGCCTCACCCGGCCAGAGATGTGCCATTTACTACGGGATGGGGCTTGCCCATCACGCCTCAGGAACCGATAACGTCAAGTCCATCGCTAATCTGGCCATGCTTTGCGGCAAACTTGGAATGGCGGGCGGCGGAGTGAATCCCCTGCGCGGCCAGAACAATGTGCAGGGGGCCTGCGATATGGGGGCCTTGTTCAACACCCTGCCCGGGTATAGCGGGCTGAACAACAATTGCGCCTTTGAACGGTATGAAAAGATGTGGGAGGTGAAGCTTCCCCGCCGTAAAGGCAAAGCTGCCACCGAGGTCTGGGATGCGATTCTCACGGATGATATCAAAGGTCTCTATATCGTAGGGGAGGACCCGGTCCTGGCCGATCCCAATGCCCTGCACGCGGTGGCGGCCCTGGAGAAACTCGATTTTCTCATCGTTCAGGATATCTTTCTTACCGATACCGCCAAGATGGCTGATATCGTCTTCCCTGCGGCCTGTTACGCCGAGAAAGACGGAACCTTTACCTGTACCGAACGTCGGGTGCAGAGGGTCCGTAAGGCCGTTGAGCCACCCGGTGAGGCCAAGGCCGACTGGCAGATCTTCTGCGAGCTGTCCTCCCGCATGGGCTATGAGATGGACTATGCCGATCCGGAAGAGATCTTTAACGAAGTCACTCAGCTTATGCCCCAATATGCTGGGATTACCTATCAGCGTATCGACAAGGTTGGCCTGCAATGGCCGGTGCCAAGTCTTGATCATCCCGGGACACCGGTGCTCCATGTGGGCAAGTTCACTCAGGGGAAGGGACTGTTTATTCCCGAGGATTACACCCCGCCCACCGAGCTGCCCGATGCTGAGTATCCCTTGATCCTGACCACCATCCGTGAGAGAGCGCAGTACAACTTTGGTTCGATGACCCGCAAGACCAAGGAGATAGAGGCATTGTGTCCCGAGGCCTTTGCCGAGATCAATCCAGAGGACGCAAAGCGTTACGGTATCGTTGATCTGGATGAAATCAAGGTTAGTTCGCGACGGGGATCGGTGCATTTGCGAACCCTTATTACCGATCGTTCGCAAGTGGGAACCATTGCCATTCCCTATCACTTTGCCGAAGTCCCGGTGAATAATCTGACCTTGAACAGCCTTGACCGGCTGTCACGCAGCCCGCAGTATAAAATCTGCGCCATCAAGGTCGAAAAAGTGACATAGCGTCGAACCACTTACGTCACTGGAAAGAAACATTGCCAACGGCAACGCCAGAACTGCAGAAGGGTTCGTAAAAAAAGTTGAGCTGAACGTGTACGTTGTTATTCACCGAGCCCTTATCCCGTTAAGTTTATATTTGAGAAGTGCCCCTAACGATCTTTTTCAGGAGTTATATTATTATGGGTAAAGCAATACATCAGAGGGAAGGGGCGGTAATGATCCTTGGCGGCGGTATTGCCGGGATTCAGGCCGCGCTTGATCTGACTGAGCTTGGTTTTTACGTCTACCTGGTGGAAAAGGCGCCGGCGGTTGGCGGGGTTATGGCCCAGCTTGACAAGACCTTTCCGACCAATGACTGTGCGCTCTGAATCCTGGCACCAAAACTGGTAGAGGCCGGTCGGTCTCCCAATATTGAAATGCTCACCAATGCCGATTTGCTGGCATTGAATGGAACCCCAGGAAATTTCACCGCCACGGTTAATCTGCGGCCGCGCTATATCGATGCCGATGCCTGTACCGCCTGCGGACTCTGTACTCAGTACTGCCCGCGGCATCATGTGGATCCGTATAATGAAGGACTGGCCATTACCAGGCCCATTCACATCGATTATGCCCAAGCTGTGCCCGCTACCTATTATATCGACCCTTCCTCCTGTCTGTTTTTGCAGCATGGCACCTGTCAGATCTGCGTCCCGGTCTGTCAGAGCCACGCCATCAATTTCAACCAGAAGCCGGAAGAGCGTACCCTTAATGTCGGGGCAGTGATCCTTTCGCCCGGTTTCGGCAAGATTGATCCCAAGACCCTGGCCAGGTTCAGCTATGGCAAACATCCCGACGTGGTCACCGCCTTCGAGTTCGAGCGGATGACCACCGCTTCGGGGCCATTCCAGGGCGAGATCAAGTGTTTTTCCGATGGACGCCATCCTAAGCGGATAGCTTTTCTTCAGTGTGTCGGCTCTCGTGATATCGGCTGCAATAACGGCTACTGTTCTTCGGTTTGCTGCATGTATGCCATCAAAGAAGCACTGGTGACCAAGGAACATGATCCGGAAGTGGATATTACCATCTACTACATGGATATCCGCACCCAGGGCAAAGATTTTGACGCTGCCCGTGACCGTGCTGAGGCCATCGGCATCAAGTTTGTCCGGGCCAAGGTGGCGGATGTGACCCCCTGGCAGAACCGTCTGCAGTTGACCTACGCCACTCTCGATGGTCAGCACAAATTTGAGCCTTTTGATCTGGTGGTGCTCTCTGTGGGTTTGGAGTCGCCTAAAGACGCTCGTAAGATTGCTGATATCACCAAAATTGATCTCAACAGGTATGACTTTTGTGCCACCGACAGCTTTAACCCGCTGCAGACCAGCCAGCCGGGGATTGTGGTAGCCGGGGCCTTTCAAGGCCCCAAGGATATCCCGGAATCAGTGACGCAGTCTTCGGCAGCCGCTTCCCTGACGGCCGCTTCGATGAAATCGGCGCGGGGCAAAGGGGTGGAGGTCATCAGCTATCCTGATGAGCAGAAGGTTGGTGCCACGGAAGAACCCCGCATCGGGGTCTTTGTCTGCCATTGCGGCATCAATATCAGCTCGGTGGTGGATGTGGCCCAGGTGGCCAAGTACGCCGGGGACATGAAGAATGTCAGCTATTTTACCGAAAACCTCTACTCCTGTTCCCAGGATGCGCAGGAGGTTATCAAGAAGAAGATCAAAGAGCATAATCTGAACCGGGTGGTGATTGCCGCCTGTTCGCCGCGTACCCATGAGCCCCTGTTTCAGGAGACCTTGCGAGATGCCGGACTGAACCGCAACCTCTTTGAGATGGTCAATATCCGTGATCAGTGTTCCTGGGTGCATGCCGGTGAACCGGAGCTTGCCACCATCAAGTCCAAGGATCTGGTGCGCATGGCCGTTTGCAAGGCCCGGCACATTCAGCCCCTGCCCGAGCAGACGGTGCCGGTAACGTCGAAGGCCCTGGTTATCGGGGCAGGAGTGGCGGGTATGACCGCCGCCCTGAACCTTGCCGATCAAGGGTTTGACTCGGTGCTCATTGAAAAGAGCGACAGCATCGGCGGCAATCTGCGCCACCTCCATCATACCCTGGCAGGCGATGCAGTGCAGGCTCATTTGCAGAATCTGGTTGCGAAGGTGCGGGCATCCAAGCACATTGAGCTTGTCTGCAATGCTGAACTAGCCCAGACTGCCGGGTTTATCGGTAACTTTTCCTCGGTGATCGCAAGCGGCAAGGGGGCGGACAAGGTTGAGCAGACGGTGGATCATGGGGTGATTATTGTTGCCACCGGCGGTCGCGAGCATCGACCTGAGAAGTATCTGCTTGGAAAATCAAAGAAAGTAGTCACCCAGCAGGAACTGGAAAAACAGCTGGCCGGCAAGGGAAAGAACCGGGCACCCGGCTCGGTGCTGATGATCCAGTGCGCCGGGTCGCGAGGTGATGACCTCCAGTACTGTTCCAAGGTCTGCTGCAATCATGCCCTGAAAAATATCCTGAAGATCAAGGAGTTGAACCCTCAGTCCCAGATTATTGTCCTTTATCGGGATATGCGTGCCTATGGCTTTGCTGAGGACGCGTATCTCGAGGCCCGCAAGATGGGGGTGGTCTTTATCCCCTATGAGGTCGATCGCAAGCCGGAGGTGACGGAGAAAGGGGCAAAGGTGCAGGTTCGATTCTTTGATTCGATCATGCAGGAAGAGGTGATCATGAGTCCGGATCTGGTCGCCCTTTCGGTGGGCATTGTGCCGGATGATACCGATACTCTGTCCAAGCTGTTGAAGCTGCCGGTGACGGCCAACAGCTTCTTCCTTGAGGCCCATGTTAAATTACGTCCGGTGGAGATGGCGGTTTCCGGTGTCTATGTGTGCGGACTGGCCCATGGGCCCAAACCAGTGGATGAGACCATCGTTCAGGCCCAGGCTGCTGCGGCCAAGGCGGCAATTCCACTGGTCAAGGGCTATGTAAAGGTAGATCCCATTGTTTCAAGCGTCGAGCAGGACAAATGCATCGGCTGCGGACTGTGTGTCAGCCTCTGTCCCTATGGCGCCATTGTTATGCAGAAGGTGGATGGCAAACGCAAGGCTGAGACCATCTCTGCCTCGTGCAAGGCCTGCGGGATATGCGCTGCCCATTGCCCAACCTTTGCCATTTCCATGGGCGGGTTCACCAATGAGCAGATCAACTCGCAGATCGAGGCCTTTGGTGACAGAGCTCAGGTGACGGCGGTCTGAGAGTAGATGTACGGAGTCTAAGAGACCTCTTGCGTCTGTAAGTGCTCTTATTCATGTAAATTATGTAAATGTTTTACAAGTCATTCCTGCTGTCAGTGTATAGCGGGTGAATTATATATTTTTAAGGAGAACGGTGTATGTCCGACCAGCAATTTAATCCAAAAATTCTTGGCTTTTTATGCAACTGGTGCTGTTACGCGGCGGCAGATGCAGCCGGTATTTCACGATTTCAATATCCGCCGAGTATGCGGACGGTGCGGGTAATGTGTACCGGACGGATTGATCCGGCCTTTGTTTTGCGTGGCCTGGCTGAAGGGGCGGATGGTATTTTCAGCGGCGGCTGACAACTTGGCGAATGTCATTACCAGGTTGGTAATTATGACGCAATGGGAGTGGATGCCCTGGTGAAAAGGGTCTTAAAGGATGTCGGTATCCGCGAGGAACGCTATACCCTGCAATGGGCATCAGCAGCAGAGGCCCCGCGTTTTGTCCAGTTGATCACCCGCTTTACCGAGCAGATCAGGGAGCTTGGCCCCATCGGTCAGGCCGAAGGGCTGTCAAAGGAAGAATTAGTCGCCAGGATTGACAAGGCGCTGGCTGCGGTCTCCGATCAAAAGGTCCGGATCGCCTTTGGCAGCGCCACCAAGGCAGTGCGCAAGGATGCCATCTGGACCAATGAGCATATCGGTGAAATAGTGAATGAAAAAATGGAGAAGTCTCTGGCCGCAGCCCTTGGCTGAGAGTTTGTTGAACGGATATTGGGAATGCGAAAGGCCCTGTTTCATTCAAGAAGCAGGGCCTTTTTTATGTTGGCATCTTTTTATCTCTTCAATCCCAAGATACACACAAAAGAATGCCATCAAGAGAATAAAGCCAATTACCGTCCACTTGCCGCCAAAATCATAGGCCATGGCGACGATCCAATTAATGTTACGAGTGCCACCTGTTGCCTCAAAGTCGGTGAAATAGTGATGCGAATAACCAGCTAAGGCAAGCAAGAGTAGAGAAATAAAAAAATACCACCAAGGTGGGTCTCTTTTATCGTATGGATTTACAGGACTCATGAACAATTTTTATGGTTGATGGCTTCAATGTTATTTTTTAAAAAGCTTTGAAAACCAGTTGGTACCTGGCGGTTCTGACATTGATTGTATGTACTCATTGCCAAGTGTTCCCATCTTTTTCAAAGAGTCATGTGACGACTCCAGTGTTTCTGTAATTGATATGAATAACAATCCCACGTGGATTTTTCCCAGATTTCCCCTGAGTGGCGCTGCCATTTCATAAAGTTCTTGCCATAGATCTTTTTGCACCAGAAACGTTTTAGCAACTAACTCTTGAGTCGTTTGCGAGGCGTGTTGTTTGGAAGCGGTTCGGATCTGGTCGATGGTCGAGTGAGCCCCATTTATCATCACACAAACATGTTGATGCATGTCCGCGACATGCTGGTGGAGCTCATCGGGCGGGCTAAACATGGGAAGATCATTCTTGATGGTGGTTGCCAATTTCGATATTTCTTGACTGAAATGATCCAGGTTTGAAAGATATTTTTCAAGTTTATAGTTTGTCATACCACTTGCTCCGACGCTGCCCAACGATCAGGTTCAGGCACGGTTGTAAGCCGTTGCATGTATCCGGCTTGTTCTGAAAATCTTTTTCATGATCCCGTCCTGTTCCAGGTTGAGTCTGCAGGAGAGATGACGATACCCACTCACAGCTGCTCAATAACGGTTATTGGCGTATCGATAACACCGGCATAGAAGACGATAATCTCAGCCGGAACCTTTCCCTGGTTAATGCCATAGTGTAACGTGTTCACCACCTCGACGATAGGATCTCCTGCTTTGAGCTCCAGCGTTTTTCCGTCTGTCGTCATGACCGTGAGCTCCCCGCTTATCAGCACACCGGCATTTATCACCGGATGACTATGAATATCGAGCTGGGCTCCCGCAGGTATGCTAATTCGTAGAATAGTGATCTCGGGCTGACCTTGAGGATACGCTGGCAAAAACTTTCCATCCCAGCTTTTACTGTTTTTTACAAGTTGCTTGACGGCTGGAGATGCCTTTGTCACCTCCGGACTGCTCCAAGCCATAGTGCCGCCGGGTTGGAGGAGAAAAAAAACGGAAAGGACTACGATGATTCGAATGGTTTGTTTTAGCATAGAATCCATCATTCTTGTTAGATTTGTATTTTGGTACACATCGCGCGATACCGAACATTGGGAATAAACGACTGGCCGGATGAACTGCCCTTGGCAAAACGCGCGTAATCCCGACTGGTTATTGACTGGTTATTCTAAGTCGCATTCAAACCAATACTTTCGTCGACTGCACTGCGCGGCTCCTCACCGTACTTGTTTTTTACTGCTTCGTCGCCGCTCGTTTTGTCTTCTCGGTCTTGAATTGAATGCAACTTAGAATTAACACTGCTTAAACTGCCGCGATCTTGACCACGACCTTGTGAATCTGCCCTGACGAGATCATCGGCATGTGCGCATCTTCAGGGAAGAAGATCGCAAACTCTCCGCTTTCGATGGAGAGCCATGTGTTTGGAGGGTCCGCGAAGAACTGTAAGTCAGATTCAGGATCGTATGCCCCGGATGGCTGTGTGCATAATGATTTTGGCTTCCAGCCTATATCATCGGTGCCTGACAAAATCAACTGGATATCAATGTATTTCTCATGCGTTTCGAGGCGGGTGTCCTCTTTTTTGATCCCAAAGTCCTTGGATACCATGGCATAGACGCGTTCCCCGTCTATCTCATATCTTCCCACCGGCAGCCCCTGCAACTCCGGACGCTGGAGAAACTCAACGGCCTTTGCAAATCCCTTGTTCATGACCAGATAGCGGTGTGCATTCTCTAGTATATCCAAAATCATGTTGATTCCTATTGATGAAATATATCCTAACCCCGATGAACGGGATTAGTGCCTTACAGATTATTTTCTTGTTTTTTTACAAGAAAATAATCTGTAAGGCACTAAAATCCTGGCGGCCAAAGATGAACATCAAGGTCGCGGCAGATACGGCCCTTACATGGAGTGAGCGGGGCCCTTTCAAATACCGGCAAGTGTAAGAATTGCCTGGCCATAGTCAGTTTGCAGAGACTGGAGATACTGTGGATCAATGGGGCCTTTCCAGGTGGTGATCTCGCGGAACCGTTTGGGGATGGTTATTGATTCAGGATGGAAACCACTGTCGATGCGAGTCTTCCAGCGGATCTTCTGAATATTCCTGCCGCACTCGGGTATGGTGGCGGCCAGTTTCTCATAACCGAGCGATTGCAGGCATTCCGACAGGAGTGCATCGGTGTAGACATTTCGAGCAAAAAGACAGGCAACCATGGACGTCATAAAGGCACGTGACGCCTCATCCCGGAGAAGAAACTCCACCGCGGCATTTACGTCTTTGTCTGCATGCTGTTGATCGTACGAATAACCGCCACTATCCAGATGTGAGTGACGGAATCCGAGCGCTTGTGCTGCGAAAAATACCTCGCCGGTGGCATAACCGGCCATTTCCTGGCCGAGTACGCAGGCAAAATCTTTTCCACCATATACCTCGGCTGCCTTGAGGGTACCTTGGCCGAGAAGTCGGTAGAAGGCATTCGCTCCGGTGCCAAAGGCGTTGGCAGCCCGCTGGTAACCGGCGGAATCACCGAAGGTCAGCGGCGTCAAAGTCTCTTGAACAGAAATAAGGCCCTTTTCAGTCGCTTCGGTAGCCCAGGCAAGGGCCACTCCGGCTGACATGGCATCCATGCCGGTTTTCTCGAACAGGTCAAGGAGGGTGAGCACCGCAGACCGGTCCGTCACTCCCAACATGGTTCCCAGCGAAAAGATCGTTTCATAGTCATAGCTGACCTGCCGGTAAAGGTATCTATGACTGTCCATGAATTTTTCCCGCACAAATCCGACGTGAATACAACCCACTGGGCAACCGGAGCAGGCTGAGTTGTGAAGCAGGGCTTCATCGGCGAACCGTTCTCCGGAGATGCGGTCAACTGCCTCGTCGGCCGTTGCCTGAAGGTTGCGCCACGGCAGAGATTGAAGGTCGTTGAGTGTCTTGAGATTAGCCGGGGTGCCGAGGTCGTGGTATTTCTTCATCATCCCGCTGGCCGTGACTTGACTGTGCACTTCGGCAAATAATTTTGCATAGCGGTTCCCTTTAGGCAACGGCAAGATGGCGTCACCATGGAGGATAATGGCTTTGAGATTTTTCACTCCCATTGCCGCGCCGCCTCCCAGTCGTCCAAAATGGCGATAGGTGTCAACATTGATACCCGCTATGGCTGCACCGTTCTCTCCCGCTTGTCCAATGCGTAAGATAGATCGGTGTCCGGAGCCTTTACTCATGCGCCTTATGAGCTTGCCGGTTTCAAGCACGTCCTGACCCCAGAGGAAACCGCCATCCCTGGCCTGGAAATGAGTGCTGCTCACTTCGAAAAAACAAGGAGTTGGCGATCGGCCAATCAGTACCAGAGCGTCGAGGCCGGTCAGGCGAAGCGCCATCGTGCTACGGCCTCCACCGTGGCTTTCGGTGTATTGATTATGGTAGGGAGATTTGAAGGAACAGATCGTCTTGCTCATCAAAGGGAAGTAACCAGAGAGCGGGCCTATGGCAAAAATGAGAGGCTGACCGGGAGAATCCCAAGGGGCATTCGGTTGCCCGTATTGATTGAACAGCAGGGCCGCCAGGCCGCTGCCGCCGGCTACCTGGTCGCGGCCTTCCACCTGGGTGTACTCCCCTTTTCCGGTGGTCAGGTCAAAGACTAAAACCTTGAAGTGATCCCTGTTCACGATACAGACTCCGTTGAATTGCTGGAAGATGGAAGCCCAAGGCTGTTTGCCTCGGCCAGTTCCAGACAGTTATGCGGACAGAAGGGGACGCAAAGGCCGCAGTGCAGGCAGATAAAAGGTTCTCCTGTCGGATCGATAAAAATGGCATCAACCGGACAGGCTGATGCGCACAACCCACAGCGATTGCATAGAGTTTTTTTGACCACCACCCCGCCTTCCTTGCGCGGAGTAAGGGCGCCGGTAGGGCAGGCCCCAGCGCAGGGAGGTGGGTCGCAGGCCAGGCAGTGAACGGCGATGAATCCAGTGGTCAAGCCCCCGGAAGAATGTATCCGGATCCCTGCGGTATCCCAGGAAAGACGATGATGAAGCAAGCGAGCGCAGGCCAGGGAACAGGAGTGGCAACCAATACATCGGTCCATTCGTGGTGAAGTTAAAATTTTCATAGTGTTTTCCGCAGGTCTATGATCGCCATGTTGATGTCCTTAAAAAAAGGTACTCCTGATGCACCACTTAACCATCATTATGCTTTGCGACAAGTCACTGGGCCTGATCACTCGGGCCAACGCGCAACTCGGCAGAGCTGTTTTTCAGGAGAAGCACATGTCCGCCTTTAGACGAGGTTTCAACAAGCTCCGCCCCGTTGGTGAAGAGATCTGCGATCTGTTCGCTCACAGCTCGCGCAGCTTCGTTGGCACATGCCATGCGCGTCGCGGCGACTTTGGCCTTCAGTTTTCCATTTTCAAAGGAATAGGTTCCTTTGTAGTTGTTGCAACCATCGAAGCCGGAGACGGAGTTGTCACTGGTATTGAAAATGATGGTTGGCTTTCGGGCAACACCTTCCAGCTTTGCACCGCCACTCCAAAGTACTGTCCAACTGCCGTTGATCTTAGCGGCTGTCCTGTCATCTTCTTGAACCTTGGTGAGCGGGGTACAAGCGGTTGTGCCCATCAGGAAGGAACATGCCAAGATAAGAACTTTCACAGAATGAGATAGCTGCATGGTAACCTTCTTTCATTTCGACTGGTGGGTCTTGCGGTACAACTTTAACGCAAGCCAAACGACTAAACTGAGGGACGCGGCCAATGAAGTTGCTTTTGAAAACATTCGATCATTTCGTGTCTTCTCAAGTGCTTGGATTGGCTTTTTCCTTTTGTTTCGTTTTGCAACTGGCTAATGGCACATTCAGCGGCTTGTTCGCAGCAATGCTTTGTTGGCAGAAATATCTTTAAAACCGCCGGACACATATTTGTGCAGCACACTGGACACGAGCGATTGATAGGGCAAGCCCTCTTCTATTGCTCTACGTTGCAGTGCTTCCAGGTCACGGCTCGAAATGCGGATGTTGATGCGTTTATCCTTTCTAATTGTTGCCTCGGCCAATTGGGCCAGCTGAGTTCGTCGCTCATCTTTTAAGGCAGATTCAAATTCGCCTGCGTCAAATGCTTCCAGCATTTCCTGGTCTTCAGGGTTCAAATTTTTATTTTTCATGTGGCCCTCGCAAGTAATGCTTTGTAGCCTTCCGGCTGGGTATAATGCTTTTTAGAAAGATTTCGTTCTCATTTTCGACATAAGGAACAAGCCAGGCATATTCATCAATCTCGACCACGAGCATGCGTTGATTTGAATACTTAAGTTCATTGGGATGAACCAGATCGTCGAGCAATTTTCCGGACTGGAGCGCAAACAATACGTCCTCGAAAGATATACCTCTCTCACTCATCAAGAGTTGGTTCTTTTCAGCATTCCAATTGATTTGTTTCATCGTTTAAAAATAGCACAAAGTGTGCCTATTGTCATCATTCTAGTTTTTTAACTCAGCTTGAAAAAAGAAATAGTAAGTCTGCCTCTTCCTTTTTTTATTACCTGCTTGCTCTCGGGTTGCTCTTGTATCATCTGTGCCGTTCCTCCTTGGAATGGTTTCGGCATAGTGAAGCATCTTTTTTTGGCCAATTGAAGAGGAGGTTTCTTGAGCGATTACGTTTTTTTCTCAGATGGATGAAGAAAAGAGGCTGTCGGCGTACCGGCTTGGGTTAATACATCTCTGACCCCTATTTACTATGGAAACCCGAAACAAGGAGCAGATGAGCAGCGTTCTGCGTGGCCTGCTCCCCCG
>JAFLKM010000069.1 GCA_019163335.1 Desulfobulbaceae bacterium
GTGAACCATTCATTTTTACCTACTGGAAGATGGGGTTCCTTGAGCGCTTACGATTCCATTTTCTGCGACTGAAACAATTGCTCCTGCAAACGCTGCCGTTCTTCCTCGGCGCGTTTACGCTCAGTCAAGTCACGACAGAAACTGATCAACTGTCCCCCATTTTCCTTCAGCCAGGTGACGGAGATCTCAACGGGGAAAAAACTGCCGTCTTTGCGGTGATGGCGTCTTTCAAAAAACGCCGAACCTTTGGAGATGATATCCTTGACGCGGGCATCGAAACCGTCACTTCCCTCATCCGGGTCAAGCTCGGCAACACTCATGCCGAGAATTTCATCCCGGGTATAGCCCGACATACGGCAGTAGGCGTCATTGACATCAATGACCTTCCCCTTTGGGTCAACGACCAGGAAACCATCCCCCGCCGTCTGCAAAATAGTGTCCAGGTAGTGCTCGTGTGTCCGCATTACGTTTTCTGCACGCTTGCGCTCAGTGACGTCCACACCCAGGCAGGTAACATCGACGGCGAACCCGGCCGCATTTTTAGTAAGGACGTTGGACCAGACCACATTGCGCAGATCCCCGCTTCTGGTAACAATCTCGTTTTCACCAGTGGAATAGCCGGCAGTTTCCTGCAAATGCATGACCTTGTCAAATATAGTCCGGACTTCTTCTCTTACCTTTTCGGGGATAAAGAGATCGAACCAGTTCTGTCCGAGAATTTCCTCTTCCTTCCAGCCGGTCAACTCCAGGAAATAGGCGTTGGCAAAAACAATGCGTGCCTCCGGATCCAGGGCAATACCAACCTGCGGGGTATTCACCAGGATGTTTCGCCATTTCTGTTCAGACCTCCGCAGCGCCTCCTCGACTTCCAGCCGTTCCAGTTCGCCGGCCGCTCGCACCGAAACCATCCGCAGTGAAGCCTCGGCCAGCAATCGATTGGTCATCGGCTTGCGACCAATCACCACAATCAGACCAATCACCTTGCCGGTATGACTTAAAAGCGTCGTGCAGATATAACTCTGCGCCTGCAAATCAAGAAGCCTCGGGTCATGTGGAAAGTGTTGACGGACGTCAGCAGGAAAGCAGCACATCGTCTTCCCCGCCACATCGCCCCAAGGGGTGTCTTTCAGGGCATAGGTTCCATTTTCCTTAAAATGACCATCACACCAGGTGGCTACTGTCCGGGCAGTCAAGCCGTCTCCTTCCAGGCGGTCAATACGAGCAAAATCCATATTGAGACTTTGAGCCAGATATCGAGCCAATACCTTGAAAAATGGCTGATCGGCAGTGCTGCTGCCTGTTTGCGCCAGGAAGGCCTGAAGATCCTCCATCTGCTTGCGTTCTGTGATATCGGCGATATTGCCAATCACCTTGACAATCTTCCCGTCCTTGATGACCGGCTGACCCGTCGTAGAAATCCATTTATGTTGACCGCCGACGGCGGTGATGAGACACTCCAGTTCGTAGGGTTCTCCAGCTTCCACGCAATGCTGAAAAGCCGCTTCGATGACCGGGCTGAACTCGGGATCATAACAGGCGATGCTTCTTTGAATGGGCTCGGATGAACCGGCTTCAAAGTCCTCAGGAGTCAGACCGTGAATTCGGAAGGTCTCGTCGGTCCAGCTCATTTTCTGATTGACGATATCCCATTCCCAACCGCCAACCTTGGTGAGTTGCTGAGTGATATTCAGGAGATCGTAGTTGTCGCGCAGCCTCTCTTCGGCCTGTTTACGGTCAGTGACATCCTGCAGTGACCCCGCAAGATGGCGGATCAGACCGTCCTGATCACGCTCGGCCTTCCCGCGAGCGACGCAATAGCGTATCGTCCCATCAGGCCGGATAGCACGGAGCTCCAGCTCATAGGGCGTTCCGTCTGCCAGGCAGCGTTGAACAGCCTGTTGCAGGCACTGCATGTCTTCAGGAACATAGAGATTGGCATGCTCAGCAAAGGATGGCGCCCCAGCAGCAGGGTCACGCCCAAAGAGTCGGAACAGCTCATCCGACCAGCGAACATGGTCAGGGGCGATATCCCATTCCCAACTGCCCACATTGGCAATCTTTTCGGTACGCGCCAGCATTATCTGGTTCTTCCGCAACGCCTCTTCGACCTGCTTGCGTTCAGTGATATCCAGGGAGGTTGACAGTACTGAAGGAATCTTCTCCGTTCCATACTCAAAGGGAATCAGACGGTTAAAAAACCAGAACGTCCTGTCTTGCAGGGTTATCTGCACTTCTTCGGAAAAGGGTGTATGCGTGGTAAAGGTGCTGCGGTAGCGAGCAATGAGCTCCTGGGCCTTCTCGGGGGATGTCACAAAATCACCAATATTCTTGCCGACAACATCCTCCGGCAACCCGCCGCCCAGATTTTTGGCGGCATGATGATTGGCGAAGAGGATATTGCCATCCATATCGATCACCGAAAGGGTGTCGGTAATCTGCTCGACCACGGTCTCAAAGCGCTCTTTACTTTCGAGGAGAGCCTCTTCAATCCTCTTGCTCTCAGCGGTCTCAACAAAAAGAATGCACAGGCCATCGGGACCGGGGGTGAAAGTGAGGAAAAACCAGTCTTGCCTACCGTCCGGGAAGTTCAACGGAGCATTTATCCGGGAGGACTTTCGATCCTGCAGGCACTGCTGAAGGGCGCTGAACATCTGCGTCTTCTCAACACCCGGCCAGATCTCGGGCAGTAGCGGCTGGCAGGCCACCTGCTGCTGCGAACACTGAAGGCGGAGGGCCAATGCCTCGTTGACGTACAAGACACGCCCATCAGAATGAACGATCAGACAGCCGGCAATCAGGCTGTTCATAACATCCTGGAAAAATTCCGGGGATGGCGCCCAGGCCATCTCCACATCTTGTCTCGGTTCTTGTTTCTTCTTCATAGAATTGACCCCATCATTTTACGATGGCAATGATATCAGAGGAAAGGACCACTGCTCCTGCAAGGCTTACCGGGATCAGCCTTGAGCTATGCGAAGGGCCGCCTTGATACCGCTCGTGCCGCTGGAGATTATGCCGCCGGCATAGCCGCTGCCCTCGCCTGCCAGATACAGGTTTTCAAAGCCGCAGCAGCGGCCGTCATCTTCACGCAACACCTGAATGGGGGCGGAGGTCTTGCTCTCAAGCCCCATGATCAGGCCGGTCTCAAAACCCTTGACCTTGCGGCAGAACTCTTTCAACCCTTCCCTGATGGTATTGCTCACCGCAGTCGGCAGCAACTCCCACAGGGGCGCGGGGTTCAAGCCTAATGGATAACTGGTTTGGACGGATGTAGTGGAACCTTGAAGCCCTTTGCCATGGATAAAGTCGGCAATGCGGCAGAACGGGGCCCGATAGTCACCACCATAGGCATAAAAACTCTGCTCGAGAGCGCCCAGCCAGTCCAGGGATTCAAGGGCACTGACCTCCCGACCGAGCAGCTGGCCGAGATTCACGCCCGCAACGCAGGCGGCGTTGGCAAACCCGCCATCACGCTTGTAGAGGCTCATCCCATTGACGATATTGCTGTGCCCATAGGCCGTGGCCGGCACCACCATTCCGCCGGGACACATGCAGAAGGTGTACACCGGCAGACGGCCGTCGCCTTTAGAGGTCAGCCGATACTCCGCCGCCTTAACCCCGGGCAATGTTTCACGGCCCCACTGGGCCAGATTAATGATGGCCTGGCGGTGTTCCACCCGGCAGCCGATGGCAAAATTCTTGGGCCGGAAGACCACCCCGCGAGCCATCAGCATCCGATAGGTTTCATGGGCGGAATGGCCGGGCGCAATCACATACTGATCGGCCTCGATAAGCTCCTGCCGACCGCCCCGCTCAATAAGCGCCGCGACAACCCTGCCCTTTTCCACCTGCAGGTCCGTGAGCATGGTCTCAAACACCATGGTGCCGCCAATCTTGATAAACTCGGCGCGTAGATTGGCCACAATCTTTTTGAGATTATCACTGCCGAGATGGGGGTGGGCCAGATAATGAATTTCCGGCGGCGCGCCCGCCTGGACATAGCTCTCCAGGATAAAGGCCTTTTCCTGGGAGATATTTTTGGTACGCGAGGTCAGCTTGCCATCGGAGAAGGTGCCGGCCCCTCCCTCACCAAAGGCATAATTTCCTAAAGGGTCAAAGATACCACTCTGCTCGAAGGCCTGAATCCCCGCCTCCCGTTTGCGGACCTCGGCCCCCCGTTCGATAAGGGTGGTTGCAAAACCTGCCTTCTGCAAAACCAGGGCAGCAAAGAAACCTGCCGGCCCACTGCCGACAACCAGGGCCTTTTCCCTTCTCGGACAAGAAGGAATCTGCAGGGGGACGACGGAGGATGGCGCTTCTCCGACAAGCTCTGGTGAGAGGACAGCAACCTGCACCAGCCAGTGAATGTTGCTTTTCTTACGGGCATCCAGGCTTTGATGGCCAATCTGCACGGAAAAATCACGCAAGCCTTCGGCCTTGGCCACCTGGGCCAGTAACTCTTCCTGAGAGTAATCAGGAGGCAGTTTGACGGTAATTGTTTTATATCCCATTTTTGCTTCCGGTCAGCGGACAGAAAAAAGGGCCGCCCATGCGGCACGGCCCCTAGTATCAGCCCAATCCCGGCGCCACCATTTTTTAGTGCCTTACAGATTATTTTCTTGTTTTTTTTACACGGAAATAATCTGCGAAAGGCTCTTATCCCGGTTATCGGGGGCAGAACAGCATTACTTCTCGATGGTCTTCTTGATCCGTTCGTAACTGCGCATCAGCTCTTCACCCACCAATCTTACTGCTGCCCCCAGATCCTTCAGACTCTCACCACTCTCCTTGGCCACCGCCGGGGTCTTAGCCTTCAGATGATCCCATTTCTTTTCTGCCGAATCCCATTCTTCCTTGGCTTCGGCCTTGGCCAAGTGAATCTGGAGCAACAGCTCATCGCGTTGCCGTTCCAGTTTCTGCATAAAGGTCTCAATTTCTTTCTTCTCGTTCTGCTCTTCCATGGTGACTCTCCTTATGGTTACGGTTGCAAAATGCTCATTCCAAACCCCCTGTGACTCGGGAATACAGATCCTGTATCAAGAGTTTATAAGACTTAGCAGGGACAAGTCAAGAAGTTCTCCCGTTCAATCCGCCCCTTCCGCTCTTGCTGTCTCTTTCGCTGAAGAGTTCCCATTGAAAAAAAACGGGAAAGGGAATAGTGTGACGTCAATTCGTTCTTCTCAGCTCCATGACTCTTTTCCTTCTCCCTGATGCCCCCTTGAAATCAATACAACTGCCACTTCCTTCCGCAATTCCGGTTATCCAGTGTGACCAGCTCTGTTTTTCCTACGGCGAGATCCCCATTCTCACGGATGTCTCCTTTACCGTTCAGAGACTTGATGCCATCGCCTTGGTCGGCCCCAATGGCGGCGGGAAATCAACCCTGCTCAAACTGATCCTGGGACTGCTCACTCCCCAGAGCGGTACCATCCGGGTGCTGGGGACCAGCCCGCACCTGGCGCGGCCCAAGATCGGCTATATGCCCCAGTATCTTCAGTACGATCCCTCCTTTCCGGTATCGGTCATGGATGTCGTCCTTATGGGCCGGGCCGGCTCCATGGGGCTATGGCGGTATGGCGCCGAAGACCGGCGCATCGTCCACAAGATCATGGCCGAACTGGCGGTGGATGATCTGGCAGATCGCTCCTTCAACAGCCTGTCCGGTGGCCAGCGTCAGCGCATTCTCATTGCCCGGGCCCTGGTCTGTGAACCGGAGATCCTGCTCCTTGATGAGCCCACCGCCAATGTCGATCCGGCCGCCCATCTCCAGTTTTACGAGATCCTCAAAGAGCTGGCAAACAGGGTCACCGTGCTCACCGTCTCCCATGACCTCGGCTTTGTCTCGCAGGTGGTGGGACGGGTCTTCTGTGTCAACCGCCAGGTCAGAATCCATCCCACCTCCGAGCTCACCGGCGAGGTGATCCAGGAAATGTATGGCGGCGCTGTCCGTATGGTTCTTCATGATCAATGCTGTTCTGAACGGGGGCACTCCCATGCTGGCCTACTTTAACGCCCTCATTGACCCCAACATGGTCTTTCTCCGCTACGCCCTTTTCGCGGGGCTCCTTGCCGCCCCGGCCTTCGGCATTATCGGCACCTATGTGGTGGCAAAACGGATGACCTACCTGGCCGGTGCCATTGCCCACTGCGTTCTCGGCGGGATCGGCGCCGCTCTCTACTGTCAGGTTCACTTCGGGCTGCTCTGGCTGACCCCGATGCTGGGCGCCATTGTCACCGCCATTGCCGCCGCCCTGATCATCGGCCTGATCAGCCAGCATTCACGCGAGCGGGTGGATTCGGTGATCGGCGCCATCTGGGTCCTGGGCATGGCAGCAGGCATCATCTTCATCGCCAAAACCCCCGGCTATATTGACCCCATGAGTTATCTCTTCGGCAATATCCTGATGATCACCGGCCAGGATCTGATCACCATTGCCCTGCTCGACGTGATCGTCATCGGTCTTGGAGTCCTCAGCTATAACCGGATGATCGCCGCCTGCTTTGATGAGGAATTCGCCCGTCTGCGCGGTATCAAAACCGAGCTGTACACCCTGCTCCTGCTCTGCCTCACCGCCCTGACCATTGTCCTTATGGTGCGGGTCGTGGGCATTGTCATGGTGATTGCCCTCTTTACCCTGCCGGCCGCCACGGCCTCCCATTTCAGCGCCCGGCTATGGCAGATGATGCTTATCGCCACCCTCCTCGGCATGCTTTCAGTGGCTGGCGGGCTGTCCCTGAGCTATGTCCTCGACCTGCCCAGCGGCCCCACCATCGTCATGCTGGCCGGCTTCTTTTACCTACTCGTGATTATCGGCAAAGGGCTGAAGAGCAGGCTGGCCTAGACAGATTGATAGAGGCAAGGGTTCCCTTGGGAACGCGAACGGCAGGGAGAAAAGACCACCCTGTCGTCATCACTCCCCCTGTTGAATCAGATACTCAAGCAGCCCCTCCATCCAGACATTGATTTCTGAAAAGACGGCGCCACCGGCCAGTAGCTCTTCCTCGCTCTGGATCCAGGGGGCCGCAATCAACTCCGAGCGGCAATTTTCAACCAAAGCGGCAACCCCTGCCGGGGTGGTCTCGAGATGAAACTGCAGGCCGATAACCCGGCCAAGGGAAAAGGCCTGATTCAGACAGGCGGCACTGGAATAGAGCCGCACCGCCTTTTCCGGCAGAGTAAAGGTGTCTCCATGCCAGTGAAACACCGTCTGCCTGGTGGGCAGGATCTGGGCGAGCCCCGATGAACGGGATAAGTGCCTTTCGCAGCTCAACTTCTTGTCAAGAGAACAAGAAGTTGAGCTGTAAGGCACTAACGACTCCGGAACACCCGGCTCCGCCTCCTCCGCCCGCACCACCGGGAACCAGCCGATCTCTTTTTCCGCATTGGCCATCACCCGGGCCCCCAGAACATCGGCCAGAAGCTGAGCCCCCAGACAGATTCCAAGCACCGGTATCCCCGCCCCAATCACCTCCCGCAAAAAATCCTTCTCTTGGGCAAGCCAGGGGTATTGCTCCTCATCATGTACCCCCATGGGACCGCCCATGACGATGAGCAGGTCAACACTATCCACGTCCGGCAAGGGATCGCCGGCAAAAAGACGGGTCCGGCTCAGATCATGGCCGCGCTTTCGTGCCCACGTTTCGATGCTGCCCAGCCCCTCAAACTCAACATGCTGGAGCCAGTGAATGGATTTTTTGGCCATCTTTACCGAGTTTGGACAGCATTCCACACCCTCCTCAACTGATTTCATACGTCCTCCTTTATCATTGACTGCGTTCAGCGCTATCAGGCTGCACGGAAAGATTTCATTCTCTCCATGCATATGGTAGGTTTATACAATATCATCGAAAGAATAACCATTCACCATCACCCCTTTGTTCTTGCCATGGCGACTCCCGTCCACACCATTCTCCTTATTGACGACAACAATGTCACCCGGACAATGCTTGTTTTCATTCTCGAAAAGGCTGAATATAAGGTCGTGCTCAGCAGTAGCGCGGAAGAGACGATCAAACTGCTCCGCACCCTGACCCCGGATATCATTCTTCTCGATGTCATGATGCCCGGCATGAACGGCTTCTCCTTCTGCCGCAAGCTGAAAAAAAACGCGAAATATCAGGACATCCCGGTCATCTTTCTCACTTCCCTGTCCCAGCAGACCGACATTGTCAAAGGCTTTGACGCCGGTGGTCAGGATTACATCATCAAACCCTTCAATCAGCAGGAACTGCTGGCCAGGGTCAGAACCCATATCCACCTGCACGATACCCTCCTTGAAAACAAGCGGCTGAGTCGTCTGGCCCTCGATGCCAGCCGTTCCAAGAGTGAGTTCCTGGCCTCCATGAGCCATGAGATCCGCACCCCGCTCAACTCCATCATCGGCATGGCAGAGGTTCTCGCTGAAACCCCGCTCTCGGTGGATCAACGGGAATATGTCCGCATCTTCCGCACGGCCGGGGAGAGCCTCCTCGAGATCATCAACGATATCCTCGACCTTTCAAAGATTGAGGCCGGCCAGACCGAACTGGAGACCATCGATTTCGACCTCCCCACCATCCTGGAGTCCGTGATCACCATGGTCTCCCTGCGCGCCCATGAGCAGGATACGACGATCAAGACCCATCTTGACGAGGATGTACCCCTTTACCTCAACGGCGATCCCACCAGGCTGCGGCAGATCCTCCTCAACCTGGTGGGCAATGCGGTAAAATTCACCCGCAACGGGCAGGTTGAGATCACCATCTCGACCATCGGCGAGGGCCAGCCGAAAAAAGAACTGCTTTTTGCCATCAAGGATAGCGGCATCGGCATCCCGGTCGAGAAACAGCAGCTGATCTTCGACAGCTTTACCCAGGCAGATTCCCTCACCACCCGTCAATATGGCGGCACCGGACTGGGCCTGACCATCTGTCAAAAACTCCTGGGCATCATGCAGGGCCGGATCTGGCTGAACAGCCAGCCGGGGAGCGGCTCCACCTTCTTCTTCTCCATTCCCTTCCGCAAGGCCCTGTCGGCACGGCCTGTAATCAGTGCAATCCAGCCGCCCAGCTGCGAACTCCTCCACAGTGCCGACATCCTCCTCGTTGATGACAACAAGGATAACTGTAACCTGATTCGCCTCTACCTGCAAAACACCCCATTTAGCCTGACAACGGCCGGCAATGGCCAGGAGGCGCTCAAGACATTCTGTGCCAAGCCCTGTGACCTGATCCTTATGGATATTGAGATGCCGGTGATGGACGGCTATGAAGCCACCCAGAAAATCCGGCAATGGGAGCTGACGCGGCATCGCCAACCGGTGCCGATCATCGCTCTCACCGCGCACGCCTTTATCCGTTTCAAGAAAAAGTGTCTGGATGCAGGATGCAGTGATTTCCTCACCAAGCCGATAAAAAAATCGAAACTGATCGAAACCATCGCCACCCATCTCAAGCTCAGCGAGCAGATCCAGAACAAGCCTGATGCCAAGGCACCGGACTTAGGCACCGCTTCGGAGCACAATGACGGCAGCGTCGTCCTTGACCAGAAGATTGCAAAACTCATCCCCAGATTCATGAACAATAAAAAGCAGGACGCAAGAAAAATGCTCGAGACCCTGGCCACAGGCGATATGGAGGCCTTAAAAAAACAAGCCCATGGGATCAAGGGGACCTCCTGGATGTATGGCTTCAGCCATCTCGGCAACCTCTGCCAGGCCCTTGAAAAGGAGGCGGAAAGAGACGACCGGAACCAGGCGAAACAGCTTATTGAAGAGATCATCGCCTATCTTGACACCGTCCGGATTCACTACCAGCCGATGGATGACGAAGGGAAGTGAGTGCAGCATTGCTGTGCCCGTTTCTTGTGCTTAATGCTCGAAAAGAACCCGAAGCACCGAAAAAATGTTGCATCTTCACCACTTCTTGTGGCAAATATGGTACGTTATCGCTCCTGTACAGGTTGTTTTTGAAGAGTAATCAGGAAAATTAAGGTCTTTTTTGCGCTTACCACTACGGTTGAGCCGGATGATGATGCTGCAAAAGGGAATTATCCCGTTTATCGGGGTTAGAAAAGGGAAGAAACCATGTCAAAAACCAAAAAAATTGTCCTCATTGATGACGACCAGGATCTCTGCGATCTGCTCAAGATGAAGCTTGAAGCCTCCGGTCGATTCCGGGTTGTCACCAGCACCCGAAGTGAAACTGCGTTGTCCATGATCAAGGAGCAACAGCCGGCCCTGGCGATTCTCGATATCAATATGCCCCGCTTTCACGGGGTTGAGCTGGCAGCCACATTAGCGCTGGACGAACAGACCGCCAAAATCCCCATCCTCTATCTCACCGGCATGGTCAGCCCGGAAGAGGTCAGCCAGCTCGCCGGTGGCCAGACCCTTGGCACCCTTATCTCCAAGCAATCAACAATAGCGGAGCTTCTTGCCGCCATTGACGGCTTGCTCCAGCCCTGACGGAGCCTCTCTCAGATGGCAGCACAGGCCCGCAAAGGCATAAAACGTCCAAAGACTGCCAGGTCTGCGGCCCCCGCCAAACAACAGAAAACCGCCCAGACCGCACGCTTTGCGGCCATCGAAACCCTCTGTCAACTGGAACGCACCTGCTTGCCGGCCGATGTCCTTTTTGACTCCGTCGCCGGGCAATGCATGCTCATTGAGAGTGACCGCCATCTGGCCATGAACATCCTCTACGGGGTTCTCAGACAGCGTCAGGCCCTTGAATCCGTCCTCCAGACCCTCTGCAACCAGCCCCTTGCCAAGATCAAACCCTTTGTCCACCAGGCTTTGCTGACCGGACTGTACCAGATCTTTTTTCTCGACCGCATCCCGGAATCGGCTGCGGTCAATGAATCGGTCAAGGCCGTGCAGGCCGCACACCTCCCAAAAAATCTCCATGGATTCGTCAATGCCGTGCTCAGGGAGAGCATCCGCCGCAAAGAACTGCTCATGCCCATGACCTACCACGACAGGGAGGGAGCCCCTTTCCTCAATCATCCGGACTGGATGGTTAATCGATGGACGGAACGATTCGGCAAGGAGGAGGCGCGACGGATCTGCATGGGCAATAACCAGCAGTCACCGCTGATTTTAAATGTTAACACTTGTATCACCACTCAAGCATCGGTCAAAGCCGCCATTGAGCAGGAAGGCATTCAAGTTCACGCAGGGAATTACAGTCCGGACGCCTTGATTCTGCCCGACTTTCATGGAGCCATCAATCGTTTGCCGGGCTTTGCCGCCGGCCATTTTCAGGTCCAGGACGAGGCTGCCCAACTGCTGCCGCAGCTTTTGAGCAAGGTTCGCCAAGACGGCCTGTACCTCGATGCCTGCGCCGGACTGGGCGGCAAGACCAGCAACCTGATCCAGCTCGGGCATGGCTCCAATATCACCATCATCGCCGTCGAACCAGACGCACAGCGCCGGCAAAAATTCCGAGAAAACATGCAGCGCCTCCACCCGGATACCTCTGTGACCCTGGTGGAAAAAGATCTCCAGCACTTTGCCACAGACTGCGAGCTCCGTTTTGACGGCGTCCTCGTGGACGCCCCCTGCTCCGGCACCGGGGTGACCGGCAGACACCCGGACATCCGCTGGAACCGGAAGCAAAGCGATCTTATTCGCTACCAGCAGATCCAGCGTATGCTGCTGAGCCAGACAGCCGGTCTGGTCGCCGCAGACGGCATCCTGGTCTATGCCACCTGTTCTCTCGAACCCGAAGAAAACGAGGAGGTCATCAAGCTCTTTCTCGCTGACCACCCGGACTATACCCTCGAAGACTGCACCCCCTTCCTGCCGATTCCGGCGCAGGATCTGGTCAGAGAGAGCTGCTTTGCCCCGAACCCCGGACCTTCCATTGATGGTTTCTTCGGGGCCAGGCTGAGAAGAAAAGGGGAGTAAGCATGACCAGGCAACGCCTTCTCTGGATCATTCTGCTCGTTGTCCTGATCATCGGGGCCTTGCTCTGGCGCCGCTTTTCTGCGGACACCATCGAGGTTATGGTCACGCCGGTGGAAAAGGGGCTGGTTGAAAGAGTGGTGGCCAATACTCGCGCCGGTACCCTCAAGGCCTGCCGTCAGGCCCATCTCTCTCCGGCCATCGGTGGCCAGCTCAGCGTCCTTGCGGTGCAGGAAGGCGATCTGGTGGAACAGGGACAGCTCCTGCTGGAATTGTGGAACAAAGACCTGATCGCCGAAAAACAGCTGGCAGCAAGTGAAGTCCGCTCAGCCCGGGCCCAGGCGGAATCGGCACGTGTCCAGATGGAGACCTTCAGCCGGGAGGCCAAGCGCCTCCGGAACCTGTTCAAGATTGACGCCATCTCCGAAGAAACCCTGGACAAGGCCAACAGCCTGGCTGAGACCCAGGCCTTTACCTATCAGGCAGCCCTCGCTGCCGCCGAGACAAAGAACGCCCGCCTTGATGTCCTCGGCGCCGAGCTTGAACGCACCCGCCTGCTCGCGCCATTTCCCGGCATTGTCGCCGAGATCCATGGCGAGCTGAACGAATATATCACTCCCTCCCCGCCCGGAATCGCCACCCTGCCCGCCATCGAACTCCTCGACATTTCCTGTTTTTACGTGACCGCCCCCATTGACGAAGTGGACGCCGCCAAGGTCGTGCTGGGAGCTTCGGGCAGGGTCACCCTGGACGCCTTTGGTGACAAGCATTTTGACGCCCGCGTCCGCCGCATCGCCCCGTATGTCCTTGATCTTGAGAAGCAGGCCCGCACCGTCGAAGTCGAGCTGGAATTCACCGGCAAAATCGATACCAAGACCCTTCTTTCCGGCTACAGCGCTGATGTTGAGATCATCCTCGAAGAGCGCAGCAGCACCGTCCGCATCCCCACCCAGGCCCTGCTGCCGGGGAACCGGGTCTATGTGTACGATCCGCAAAAGGGAAAACTGGAGGCACGCACCATCCAGCCGGGTCTGAGCAACTGGGATCGAACCGAGGTTGTGCAGGGGTTGCAGCCAGGCGAACTGGTGGTGCTGTCCATCGACCAGCCGGGCTTGAAAGACGGCATAGCGGTAAAGCTCTCCGGAAAAGAATCCGGACTGGACAGTCGCGGGCAATGATCCATCTCCAGCATATAGAGCGGATGTTCATGGTGGGTGAGGAAGAGGTGCATGCCCTGCGCGATGTCTCCATGCGCGCTGAAGCCGGCGAGTATATCGCCATCATGGGGCCATCGGGTTCCGGCAAGTCCTCCCTGCTCAACATCCTGGGCCTCCTGGACCGCCCCGACAGCGGTTCGTACGAACTTGACGGCACCCTGGTCTCGGGCCTGGATGAAAAACAGCAGGCCGCCATTCGCATGCACAAGATCGGCTTTGTCTTCCAGTTTTTTCATCTGGTACCGCGCCTCAGTGCCTTTGAGAATGTCGCCCTGCCCCTGATCCTCTCCGGCGTCAAACCGGATGAACGGCAAACACGAGTAACCGCAGCCCTCGCCTCCTTCGGCCTCGGCAACCGCGCCCGGCACCGGCCCGATCAGCTCTCCGGCGGGCAGCGGCAACGGGTGGCCATCGCCAGGGCCACGATCATGCAGCCCTCAGTGATCCTTGCCGATGAACCCACCGGCAACCTCGATCGCAGTTCCGGCATCGAAGTCGCAGAGATCCTTGAGGAGCTGAACCGGCAGGGGATGACCCTGATCATGGTCACCCACGATCCGGAGATGGGCAAACGGTCCCGGCGGCAGATCCTGATGGTTGACGGCAGGATTCAGTAATCAGGAACCAGGAACGTTTCTTCTCTCTTCCGGCTTCTGATCCTAAATTGCCTTCAAAACACGAGCGAGAAGACAAGCGAGCAGCGACGAAGGGTTTGCTTTGAAGGTGACTGATAGGATGCGTTCTCTCAACGGACACCTGCGCCTGAAGTCTGATTTTACCCTCTTTAAAAAAATGCAACTCCGCGACATCCTCACCTTCAGTCTCCGTGCCGCCACCGCTAACCGTGGCCGTGTCCTGCTCATGCTCCTGGCCATGGCCATCGGGGTGGGATCGGTGGTGGTCTTTATCTCCCTTGGCGACAGCGCCAGACGCTACGTCATTAACCAGTTTTCCTCCCTCGGCACCGACCTTCTCATCGTTCTGCCCGGACGTTCGGAGACCACCGGCGGCCCGCCGCCGCTTCTGGGCGAGACGCCCCGCGACCTGACCCTCGATGATGCGATGGCCCTGTATCGCGCCCGCACCGTGGGACGGATCGCGCCGATCATTGCCGGTTCCGCGCCCATCTCGGTGCAGGGACTGGAACGGGAGATGCTGGTATTGGGCAGCACCGCCGAACTTTTTGAGATCCGTCATCTTGCCTTAAGCCAGGGTTCCTTCCTGCCGCCCGGCGATCCGTCCCGGGCCGAGTCCGTCTGCGTCATCGGCCTGAAAGGCAAGAAAGAGCTCTTCGGCAGCCAGCCTGCCATCGGTAAATGGCTGCGCATCGGTGACCGCCGCTTCCGGGTGATCGGCATTCTTTCTTCTCCCGGAGTTTCTCTGGGAGAGGATCTGGGTGAAATCGTCATCATTCCGGTGGCCGCAGCCCAATCGCTATTCAATACCTCCTCACTTTTTCGAATCCTGGTGGAGGCCAAGAATACTGCGGTCATCGAAGCAACCCGGCAATCCATCCTCGAGACAATCCGCCTGCGCCACGAAGGCGAGGACGACATCACAGTGATCACCCAAGATGCGGTCTTGACCACCTTTAACCGCATATTCAAGGCCCTGACCCTGTCGGTCACCGGGATTGCCGCCATCAGCCTGGTGGTGGCCGGGATCATGATCATGAATGTGATGCTGGTGGCCGTCTCCAACCGCCGCGCCGAGATCGGACTGCTCAAGGCAGTGGGAGCGTCCCGTGGCCAGATCCTCGGGCTCTTTCTTGCCGAATCTACCATCCTCTCTTCCATCGGCGCGGTCATTGGCCTGATTCTGGCCCTCGCCGGAATCAGGCTGGCAGGCATTCTGTTCCCCCAGTTTCCCCTTCAGCTTGCCCCCTGGTCGCCAGCCATCGCCATCGCCGTGGCCCTGATCAGCGGGATTGCCTTCGGCGTCCTGCCGGCGCACCGGGCTGCCAACCTGGAACCGGCCCTGGCCCTGGCCCGGCGTTAGGAGCAAGCATCAGCCATGTTAGCCCAGGATTTTCTCCGCTACACCGTCAAGAGTGTTTCCTCCCAGAGACTGCGCAGCTTTCTCACCGCAACCGGCATTGCTGTCGGCATCGGCGCAGTCGTTCTTCTCACCTCGTTAGGCGAAGGATTGCAGCATTTTGTCCTGGCTGAATTCACCCAGTTCGGCACCAACCTGATCTCGGTGAATCCCGGCAAAGTGACCACCCATGGCATATCAGGGGCGCTGATCAGCAATGTCCGTCCCCTGACCATCGAGGACGCACAAACTCTCAAGAATATTCCCCAGATCATCGACACCGTGTCGGTGCTCCAGGGTAATGCCGCCATCGAAAGCAGCGGACGCCAGCGCCGAACCACAATCTACGGAGTGGATGCCTCCGCCGCCCGGGTCTGGAGATTTGAAATCGCCGCCGGCCGCTTTCTCCCCAACGATCCTCCCCGGGCAGCCCGCTCCTTTGTGGTGCTGGGCAGCAAGGTGCGGCAGGAACTCTTCGGCAGCAGTCAGGCCTTGGGTGCACGGGTGCGCATCGGCGGCGAGTTGTTCCGGGTGATTGGCTCCATGGAGTCCAAGGGCCAGTTGCTGGGTTTTGATCTGGACGACAGCGTTTACATCCCCACCAGCAAGGCCATGGCCCTGTTCAACCGGGACAGCCTTATGGAGATCAACCTCCTGCACACCGCCGGCAGCAGCTCGACAAGCGTCGCGGAACAGGTCAAAAAGGTGCTTATCGCAAGGCACGGCAGCGAGGATTTTTCCATCACCACCCAGGAAAAGATGCTGGAGGTTCTGGGCGGGGTGCTGGGCACCCTGACCTTTGCGGTGGGCGCGATTGGAGGAATATCTTTGCTGGTGGGCGGGGTCGGCATCCTGACCATCATGTCCATTGCCGTCAATGAACGAACCGGGGAAATCGGCCTGCTCAGGGCCATGGGGGTAGAGCGGAGTCAGATCCTCGCCCTTTTTCTGGGTGAGGCGGTGGTCCTCGCCGCCATAGGCGGACTGGCCGGACTGGTGCTCGGGGTGGGTGGTTCGTGGCTGTTCAGCCTTCTCATCCCGGCCCTGCCCGCCCACACCTCGTGGAGTTACGCAGCCGCTGCCGAGTTGCTGGCGGTGGTTGTCGGCCTCATCGCCGGCGTCCTGCCCGCCCGCCGTGCGGCCGGACAGCACCCGGTTGAGGCACTGCGGGCGGAATGAATCAAGTAAACCTAAACTATCCAATTACTCGAGGGGTTTTCTGAGCTCTCTTACCCGATCAAGGGGCAATCTTCAACTGCGCGGGGTCAAGAAGCAGATAACGGGCAAAGCGTCCTTCTTCCCGGCTTCCATCATCGCTGACGATCATGATTCGTTGCCGGCCATCGATGATTGCGGGGCTCACCCCTTCAGCATGCTCGAATCCTTGCACTTCAGGAGCGGTGACATGTCGAGCCGGCGTGCCTGACTGACCGCTCCAGAACCAGAGTTGGAAATGAATCTGTTCACGTGCGACCGGGCCGCTGACGATAAGATATCCGCCGAGCAAGGGAATGTAGGACATGGCACGAATCCCGTTTCCTCCAAGATCCAGCGTTTCGAGTTTGGCTGCGATTCGTGGTGGCTCGCCTGTTTCGAAGATCGCAGAAGGATTTTCGATGGAGGCGATGATCGCTCGATTCTCGAGCAAAGGACTGCGGAAACCGACCAGCAGCGTCTGTTGATCGGGGCTGATCTCCAGCGCCTCGATGTTCAGTCCTCCGTCCTTCTTGACGTCTTCTATCTCGGCGGCATGAGCCAAAATCGGGTGCGTTGCCACCAAAGCCTTCTTCAGCCCTTTGACTACGGTTGGCGAAACCACACGGTCACCTTCGAGTCGAAAGCGGACCAGCTTGTTACGGGATTTTTTCTCATCGCCATCACCGTCTCGTGAATGCGATGTCAGGGCGTAGATATACCCGGACCGATCAAGGGCAAGTCCTTCGAGATCATCCAGCTTCCAGAAGTCTTCCTCTGCTTCTGACGCTCCAGGACTCAGCGGAGTGGCGCTGACGTTTCCATCAGGGTTGATCGTGACCAGACTGAACGGATGCTTCTTTTCATCCTCAACAACCAGGAAACGCCCATCGGGAAGCTGCTGGATGGCGGAAGGCTCATAGATTCCGGCCAGCAAAATAAAAATGTTGATGAGAGTCATAGTAGTCACTGTATCACTCTTTGAGGTGAGGGGGAAAACTGTTATTTCTTGAAAATCCAGAACAGGATCGACAGTACCACGGAAATAACATGGCCAACCTCCATTTGTATTACTTGTATTACAAATAATACAAAATGGACAGCCCATCAACTGGATGCGGATTATTTCAGAAAAAAATGAAAGAAGTCTGAACGACAAGGGAATAAAGGCAGGGGTGACGGATAATAAGATATCTGGGCATCAAGCAGCCATCCTGCTGAGGCTCCTGACGTTATGTTTTTTGGCAAATTCCAGAGCCTGATCACATGGGATGGGCCGCTGGAAAAAGTACCCTTGGGCTAAATCGCAGCCCATATTTTTCAACATAGTCATCTGGTCCAGCGTTTCGATACCTTCGGCGATGAGCTCTAGGCGCAAATTGTGGGCAAGGGTAACAATAGCATTGATGATGGAGGCGTAGTCTGGATTGTCAACGACGTTGCAAATAAAAGACCTGTCAATTTTCATGCCGGAGACGGGAAAATTGTGCAGGCAACTGAGTGAAGAATGGCCGGTACCAAAATCATCAATGTGCAGAGCAATGCCAAGGTCACGGATCTGGCCCAGGATGGCCACGGCAAGGTCCATATTTTCCATAATGGCGCTTTCGGTTATTTCGAGCTTGACAGCAGTTGGAGGCAGGCCGGCTTCCTGAAGTATGTCACGGATACTTTCGACCAGATTTGGGTGACCAATTTGTTTCCGCGACAGGTTGACGCTTACAAAAAGATTGTCAAGATCCGGCAGGCTCCTCCACCGTGCCAGCTCAAGACAGGCCTCCCGCAAGACCCATTCGCCGAGGGGCACGATAGTACCAATCTCTTCGGCCAAAGGGATAAAGTCCAGTGGCGACACGATGCCTCTGGTTGGGTGGTGCCAGCGGACGAGGGCTTCGAAACCGAGAACGCAGCCGCTGCCCAAATGGACGATCGGCTGGTAAACCAGACGGAACTGTTTCTCCTCAATGGCCACCCGGAGATCGTTCTCCATGGCCAGCCGGAGGAGAGCATCCTCGTGCATGCGGGTGTCAAACATGACAAAACGATTCTTGCCGGCTGCCTTGGCGCGGTACATGGCCGTGTCAGCATCGCGAATCATCTCGTCCAGTGTCACATATGGTAGGGCACTGGTGGTGATCCCGATACTCGCTGTGATCTTGATGGAGTGGTCATCCACCTTGTAGGGCTCGGCCAAAACACTCAACAGCCGTTCAGCGACACTCATTGCATCGTGGTAATGCTTCATCCCCTCAATCAGCATAAGGAATTCGTCTCCGCCGACACGAGCGGCTGTGCATTCAGTCTTAGAAGTAATGACATCCTCTTTGCGAAGCGTTTTGCTTAATCGTTCAGCAATGCCAATAAGCAGCCTGTCACCGACATGATGGCCAAGGCTGTCATTCACGATTTTGAAACGGTCGATATCAAGAAAAAGCACCGCAAACATCCGCTGAGGGTCCCGCCTCTGTAAAGCAATGGATCGTGAGAGAAGATCATTAAAATAATGACGGTTTGGCAGGCTCGTCAAGGTGTCCCGAAGGGCCACGTCGCGCAACTCGGCGGTGCGCTTTTCGACCAATACTTCCATATCGTCCATCTTGATCTGCGCCTGCCGTGTTACCAGCCATTTGCCGGTCATTGCCGAGGCAAGCTGACAGACCTCGGCGTCGTCAAAGGGTTTTTTCAGGATGAGAAGCCGATCGGTGACGCCTAGCTTCTGCACAATCTGATCCCAGGAGTAATCGGAGTAAGCCGTGCAGATGACCACCTGCAAGGAGGGGTCGGCCTGCCAGAGACGTGAGATGGTTTCCACTCCGTCCCATCCCGGCGGCATTCGCATATCGACGAAGGCCAACTGATACGGACGGCCCTCACGTATGGCGGCCTCCACCATAGCCAACCCGAGATGGCCCTGGTCAGCCGTGTCGATGTCGAATTCTCGGAATTGCGTCTCGACAACGGGTTGAGAGCCGAAAAGCAAGGCTTCATCGTCGTCAAGATCAACTCCATAGGATTTACGAGAGAGAGTCTTGCGAAAATCGTCGTGGATGGCGATGTTATCGTCGATGACAAGGACACGCCGAACGCATTGGTCTGGGACTTGTTTCATGAGCTCTGCTCCTTCTGGTGAGGAATATCGAGGGTAAAAACGGCCCCGAGTCCAGGCCCGTCGCTGACAACACTGAGGGTACCCCCCATTTCACGGGCGGCATTGGCTGAGCTGTGCAGCCCAAAACCGTGGCCATCTTTGCGCGTTGTGAAGCCGTTTGAGAATATTTTTGTCAGGTTTTCAGGCTTGATGCCGATACCATTGTCGACAATTTCAAAACGAACCTTGTGGATGCCTTTCACTTCAAAAGACAGTATCCGGGCAATGATATGTCGTTCGTTCAGCGATTGTAGCTTGCAGGCGTTCTTAGCATTGCTGATGATGTTAATGAGAATCTGCAGCACCTTGTGCTTGTCGAGATTGACAGAACCAATCTCCTGAAACTCTCGCTGCACCTGAACGTTGTGCCTGTCGAAGGAAATGAGATTGACGCGCAGGGCATCTTCCATAATATCCGCCGGTCGAACAGATTCAAAGATGCAGGTAGATCGCGCATACGACTGTTGCATCTGGACAATCTGACGAATATGGTCGATGCTGCGTTCCATCAACCGGAGCTCTTCGACGACATTCGTCTGCTCGGCAGTCAGGATCTCGCACAGTTTGGCCAGGTATCCCGGCAGCCGTTGTCCCCGTTCATCAGAGGTAAGGAACGTGCCGAGATCGGCCTCATTTTCGCGAATCATGGCCAGGGCCTTGCCGAGATTACCCAACTTCGATTCCTGCAACGTGCGGCTAATCACGGCGGCCGAGACATTGACGCTGTTCAACACATTGCCGACATTGTGGAGCACACCCGTTGCGACCTCCGCTCGACCTGCATCCCGTGATGCGGTAACAAGCTGCTTGTGCAGAAGCTCGCTTTCTAACTGGGCGGCCAGAATTTTTTGCTGCTGGGAATTGACTTCGTCGATGGAAGCCGACAGAACCTCACATTGCTGAACCAGCAGATCGTGAGTTTCGAGAAGAAACCAGTCATCTTCACCCTGGACTAAAACAGGTTCATAGCGGTACTGCGCGGGACGGCCCAGGGCTGTGGTTACTGCTCTTTCGATCGTTTCGGTGGACCTGATCCTCAGAACAGGGTTTTTACACATATTCAGGAATGCTTCCACGGGCCTATGCCTATAAAGATCGCAGGCAAAAGGACGGGTAAGCTCTTGGGCCAAGATATCTCGGGACACAACCGCCAGCGGCTCTCCAGGTTTGTCCCAGATGACCACGGCAAAACAACGGGAGTCGGCCTCAAAACGTCTCGTCAGTTCAGCCAATGAATCATGTAAGGCAAAGCTGTCCTGACGACCGAGACAGCGAAGGTCGCCAATCATTCTCTTCACCGGGATGTGATTCTCCGATGCCCTGTCCAACGGTACAGCTGAAAGCATATAGGTCATAAATTATTCTCTTTTCAAGGTACGCGGATGACCTTCGGTACGGCGTTGCAGGGAAGGCATCGACGCCCGTTCCATTGCCTGTTAACAACTAGAAAACCCGAAGCCATTACGGCGCCATGAGTGAACACGCCGTTCCCGCTGGCTAAAAAACAAACGACTGGCGTAATGATGTCTTGATCTTCCAGAAAAAACGCTAGAATTGAACACACAAGACTTAGAGTTTAGCCGACTATTATTAAGGGATGATTTGAAAACGGTTAGTCTTTGATAAAAGAACGCAGGAGATGAGAGGGATATGAAAAAATGGGCACTGCTTTAAGAGAGGATTAAAATTTTCTTAGAGGGTGGTCTATGACCAGGAGAGGGAGGGATTCGTTTGTTATGGCTTTCGCGGCTTCAACTTTGTTGCGATATATACCCCGTAACTGTAATAGGTTTTATATTTCTCATACAATTCAATTTCTCGATTTTCCGCTTCCACTATTGCCCTTGCTCCTTTGCTATTGTGGTTCCGGTTAAGAAAGTTCTTAAAGCTGTCCTGCATAGGCCGATAATAATTATCCAGCCAACAATGCTCTGGTAAAACAAAATAGCCCATCGGGGAATAGCCGTTCTTCTCGAGTATATCTATCTTTGCAGATGCCGTATCTATTTCAGGATATTCGCCTTCCCAATATTTCTGGAGTTCCTGCGGGCGGGAGGCAGTTGTCCAGGTAATTTCCGAGACAATCAGCAGTCCGCCGACTTTCAGATACCGATTCCAGCCCCTTACCCCCCTTTCAAAGCCAATATTGTAGATCGCACCCTCAGACCAGATAACGTCATATTCCTCATCGCCAAACGGCAGGGTGTCCATTGAGCAGGCAAGGGGCGTTATTTTTTCAGAAAGTCCCAGATCTTCGGCATTGCCTGTAAGGACTTCAAGGAAGTCAGGTAGAAAGTCCACTGCCGTAATCCGGGCTTGGAGCAGACGCGCAAGCACTAGGGTGGAAGCTCCCGTGCCGCAGCCAATATCCGCAATCTTTAATGGCGCTGCTCGGTCTATCATCGCCAGGCTGAGAGCCAGTTCCGTCTCTGCCTCCCCGCCTGGCCCCTGCCGCTTTGCACGTTTATGAAGGTCTATCAGAAGCTGATACTCTTCCACCGATCGATCCTTATCTGTTTATAGCCATGGAGTATTCCAAACGACCTTGCCTTCAGCCTTGGCTTTTCAGTCTTTCACCTACATCCTGAACAACCCTTTACTTCATCTTCATGCCAAACATCCCCTGCAATGCCGCCGGCAGATCCGCCGGCAGGATTACGGTCTTGGCATTGTCGGAGGTTCCCAGTTGCTGCAGAGTGGCGATATATTTTTCTCCCAGCAGATACAAGGCCGGCAACTGTTCGGAGCCAAGCCCCTGCTGAACCAGGGCCAGGGCGTCTTTCGTGGCGTTAGCCAAAACTATGCGGGCCTCGGCGTCACGCCTTGAGGCCTCAAGACTTCCCTCCGCCACCAGGATGGCCTTCTGTTTCTGACCCTCGGCAATCAGGATGGCGGCCTGTTTTTCCCCTTCGGCCTCGGTGATGGCGGCCCGCCGGATTCGCTCCGCTGCTGCCTGCCGCTCCATGGAGGCCTGCATGGTGGTCGAGGGCTTGATGTCCTGAATCTCGATACTCTTGACCGTAAGTCCCCAGTCCTCAAGGTCAGTGGCAATGGCCTGAATCAACTTGACCTTGATCTGCTCGCGTGAACTGAGGGCGTCATCAAGATCCATCTGCCCAACAATGGCCCGCAGATTGGTCATGATCAGATTGCTGGTGGCATGCTCATAATTGTCGATGCCGAAGATAGCCTTGTGCGGGGTATGGATATTGATAAAGGCAATGGCATTGGTAATGATCACCGCATTGTCCCGGGTGATAACCTCCTGACTGGGAATTTCAAGCGAGATATCCTTTCTTGTGACCTTGGCAGCAATGGTGTCAATATAGGGAATAATCAGATTCAGCCCGGGGGTAAGGGTCACATGATATTTACCCAGACGCATGATCACAAACTCAAAGCCCTGCGGCACGATTTTCACCCCGTTGACAATGGTCGCCACCACCAGAGCCAGAAGCGCTACAACCAGTATAAGTCCTACATTCATGTTTTTTCTCCTGTCAAAGATTTAAATAAATTCTGCGCTGTTCAAATATCGCTTATCGTACTTTTTCCACTTTCAGGAACCGCTCCTGCGGATTGGGGGAACACACCTCGATAACCCGCACCCGGTTACCGGTATCGATTGGTTCATCGGCAAGATAGGTCCAGGATTCATCCCCCAGTACCGGCACCGAGAAAACGACCCGGCCCCTGTCTCCTGGAATCAGCGCCCGACTCGCTGCAATCCCGGTCTGACCAATGGCCGCCTGTTCATCCTGGAGAATGGTCTTTATTTTCTTTTGGGGAACAAAAAAGTAAAACCAGCAGAAGGTGAACCCAACGCTCGACACCACAAACACCAGCATCTGCCACTTCAGCCCGATCTCGGGCAAGAGGGCCAGCAACAGTCCTGTCAACAGCGCCCCCAGGCCAAACCAGAAAATGGTAAACGAAGGAACCACCAGTTCCATGAGAACCAGAATCACGCCCAGAACAACCCAGTGCCACCAAAGGATATTTCCCATCATTTCCGTTCATTTTTAAGAACAAGACACAGACTCACCATAGCGGGCATGGTGCAACAGCCTCATTCCATCTCCACGATTTTTTGTATAAAAAAGCCGGGATGAGCAGGAGTCATTCACGTCTCGCTCACCTCTGGCCTGCTCTATTGACAATCAATAAACACTATCCTATGTTGCTTTTTGAAAAAAGAATGGCTCCGACTAAAAATATCCCAGAAATTTGTTCTCCGGTCCGGCAATCTGCAGCGACTGAATCTCCTTAATGACAAGAGAAAAAAATGTACCTCGACTATTATCACCTTGCCCAGAAGCCCTTTCAGATAAATACCGATCCGGCATTTCTCTGGTACGGGGAAAAACACCAGGAAGCCCTCGCCACCTTGAAGTACGGACTGATAGAGAACAAAAGCTTCCTCCTGCTCACCGGAGATGTTGGTGTCGGCAAGACCACGATTATCAACGCCTTATTACAGGTTCTTGACAAAAATGAAATGGTGGCGGTCATCAATGACCCAAAGCTTGAGAAACTGGATTTTTTCCTCCATATCGCCAGAGCCTTTGGCATATCCGGAGAATTTACCAGCAAAGGTCAATTTCTCCTCGCCTTCCGTGAGCTCCTGCTTGAACAGCACTATCGAGGCAAGAGACTTCTACTCATCGTTGATGAATGTCAACTGTTGAGCCATGACCTCCTGGAGGAAATCAGACTTTTTTCCAACCTCGAACAAAACGGGGTAAAACTGATCAATATCTTCTTTGTCGGCCAACTTGAATTCAATGATATTCTTCTTCTTCCAGAAAACAAGGCCATCCGGCAGAGAATAACCGTCACCTACAATCTTCCCTCTTTATCCCTGGAGGAAACGGAAGAATACATTGGACATCGTCTAAATGTTGCAGGAGCAACCAGAAAAATCTTCGAGAAAAGTGCGATTCGAGAAATCTATGAGTTTTCAAAGGGATACCCGCGCCTGATTAATGTCATTTGCGATCGGGCCCTGTTAACGGGATTTATATCGTCCAACAAACAGATCGACCAGAAAATCATCAAAGAATGTGTTCAGGAACTCGATATCTCTTTAGCCACAAAAGCCCACCAGGAAAGCAATCGAAGAGAAACAACAGCAAACAAACCGAAAGCACCCCGTACGCCTAAAAGATCAAACTCTTTTACATACGCGGCCATTGGCTTCATCCTGTTACTCCTTCTTTCTGTCTTTATCGGCTCATCAATGCCGGCCTTTGCCCCTGCCTTTGCAAAAATCCAGACAATCCTGCCAGGACTCTTGGGCAAGGAGCAAAAAGTTCCACTCTCCACCCCACCTGTAGTCGCTGAACCTGCCGACAAACTTCCTGCGGCGGCAGCTCCAATTTTGCCTGCACTTCCACCGGCTCAGGTCACCACTCAACCTCTCCCGGAATCTCACCCAGAAACATCGGCGATAACAAAAGACAACCCGGCCCCCGACAGCAATGCTCCGGCCAATATCAGCAAAGCAGTGCCCCCGAGCAAAACTCCCGAACCGGAACCTCTTCCTGAAAAATTGACGATTTCTTTTGAGAATGACTCCCTTGACATCGATGCAGCATCACTCATAGAACTGGAAAAGCTGGCCAAGGCCGCACTGCGTCACAAGACAGGAAAAATTATTGTGCACGGCTACACCGATGCCACCGGCAGCGCCCAATATAACATGAAACTCGCAGGCTTTCGGGCCACGGCTGTAAAGAATATTTTAGCAGGAAAGGGAATCTCTCTCGACAAAATCAAGAGCGTCAGTCACGTAACGTCACCCCAGGACTCGACACTCAATCAGGGAAAGAGGCGAGTTGAGATTGAAATCGTCAATGAATAATTTTAACGCCCGATAAACGAGGACAATCTGCAAAGCTCTAAAAGGCAGGGAACGAACAAACCGAGCAGACAGGCAAGCGAGGGAGCAACGGGGTAAGCCAGACAAGACAGAGGGTGTGTAGTTTAAATGTAGCCAAGGCTCCTGTCAAATTGCTGTCTACGGCCAGTATGCAGAGGACTCGACCATAACAAATTCCATATCAGGAAGAATCAGACAGACAAGTTGACCGCCATACACCGCTCCACAGTCAATTCCCACCTTATTGCCCAGGATCAAAGGCTGCTCCTGCACAAAATGCCCAAAAATAACCCCCTTCAGTCCAGGAAAATCCTGCCGTAAAAATCGATCATGGTCAGCCCAATACAACCACTCCGGGCTCTGCAGAGCAAGATGGCGGCCCTGCTCAAGACCGGCATGGACAAAAACATATTGATCCTCTTCCCAGCAGGGAAGCAGGCTCATAAGAAATTGACGATGTGATTCCGGTACCGCAAGCAATGCCTGCCGGGCATCCGGGACAATGACCCCATAACTCTGCAAGGTGGCCAACCCGCCGACCTCCAGGAAGAGAGCATCTTCCTGCCCGTTAAGATACTGTAAAAACATCTCCTCATGATTCCCTTTTAGAAAAATCGTCCGGGGAAAACATTGTTTAAACTCGATCAGTTCTGAGATAACCTGCTTACTCTGGGGGCCACGATTTACATAATCCCCGAGAAAGACGAGCCGATCCAGTGCAGGATCGGGATTGATCTTTGCCAGAAGCCGCTTGAGAGGATCGTGACATCCATGGATATCGCCGATAACATAGATTTTTTCCATGGAAAAAAGAAGCCTTCAACCCTTTTTTATGACGTTACAGGTTGATTTCCTTCAGGAGCTTTTCCGCTTCAGCCTGCTCAGGAAAATTTTCCTTTGATGCCAGTGCCCTGTTTAACTCGATTTTGGCTTGATCCTTCTGCCCGTCTGCGACCAGGGCAAGGGCGAGATGATAGCGCAGCGTGGCAAGCTCAGGTGCTTTTTCGGTGGCCATGGCAAACTGGGTGAGAGCCAGTTTATGGGAACCTCGTTTATAATGGATCCACCCCAGGGTATCGGCGATAAAAGGGTCTTCGGGAAATGCCTCCTTGGCCATAAGCGATAGACGCAAGGCCTCGCCGAGGTCCGGTTCCGGACTTTTGGCAATCAGCCATGCGAGATTGTTGGCGGCGGCGGCGAATTTTGGACGAAGTGTAAGAGCTTTTTCATAAGCCGCTTTCGCACCAACGGCATCGCCACTTTGATCGAGAAGAGTACCCAAAGCCATATAGCCCTTAACATCGGAGGGATTTTTCTCAACAAGCGCCTTGTACTCTTTAATAGCCTCTTCATTTTTCCCCATGCGAACCAAAAGAATAGAAATCGCACTATACACGCGGGGAGAATCAGGGGAAATCTCCTGAGCCTGTCGTAAAAGCTTCAGCGCCTCATCCGGTGATGAATTATATTTCTCAAGAATTCCGGCCAGTAACAGATAATAATCAAGATTTTTTGGCGATTCCTGCAGATGCTTTCTAACCAGAGCAATTGCCTGGTCAACCTTTTTATCCTGAATCAAGATACCGCTCATGGCGACCAGCGCCGGTGTGAAGTCCGACTTTATAGTCAGAATCTTTTCAAAGGCAGCGGCTGCCTTTTGCATATCCTTTTGAGCCAGACAGGCGACTGCCTTATTATACAAAATTTCGATATTGTTCGGCGCCTGAGCTTCCATTTCAGTGAACAATCTCACCGCATCGTCTGTTTTCCCCAGCGCCAGAAGCGATTTCCCAAGAATAATTGCCGCCCGAAAATTACTTGGTGCAACCTGCAATACCATGATGGCATCTTTCCTGGCAGCCTCAAAATCTCGTTTCAAGAACAGATGATGAGCCATCAGGGTTCGTGCGTCAGGATCATAGGGCGCAAGCTTCAACGCCTGATCAACCGCATTAAAGGAAAGCTCCGTTTCCTCCTTATTGAGATGCGCGACCCCTTTCAGATAAAAGGCCTCTCCCCAACGCGGAACATCCCGGACCAAGCGATCAAGAATAACCAAGGCCTCATTGTTTTTCTGATCCCGAATCAGCAATTTAGCCTGTACAAGACTTGCCATGGGATGCTGTGCATTATTTGTCAAAACCGGCGCGACTTCCTGGGCGGCAAGGTCATACTTCCCGGTGTCATAATAAAAATTCGCCAGGATCGCCTTATTATCATCCGGTTTTGCTGATTTGCCAATGGCATCCCGGTAGGCCTTCTCCGCCTTTTCAAGATTTCTGGTTTTATAATAAAAATTAGCCAGCATTAAATAAAACTCAGCAGAATCCGGCTTTTTCTCAATCGCTATGAGGATATTTTTCTCAGCCGCCTCCACATCCCCTTTTTTCATATAAAACATCCCCAGATCTATATATGACTCAGGAGCGTCCGGTTTCTTGGCCTGTAATTCCAGAAGAATCTGCTCTGCCTCCTTCTCTTTTTTCTGGCCTAGATAAAAGGCAACCAGGGCTTTAAAATTATTGGGAACAGGATCAAGCTCGATGGCTTTTTTCAAAGCCGTCTCCGCCTCGCTGATCTGATTCAAGACACTCAGGATGCGCCCATGAATAATATAATAGCGCCCCACCTCCGGTTTCAGCTGGATGGCTCGCACGATGGCCTTCTGTGCCTCCGCGCTATGGCCTTCCGCCAACTCAATCTGGGCAAGCAGGGCGTAAGCATCAGGGAAGTCCTTGTTAACATCAAGGATGGCCATGGCCCGTGCCCGGCTTTCCTTCAATTTTTTCCCGAGGAAATTGAGCTCGGCTACTTTAATCAGGGCATCGACATTATTTGGGTCAAGGCTTGCCGCCCGCTCCAGCTCTTTAAAAGCCTCACCCGCCTGATTCGTTTTCAGGAAGGCAAGTCCCAGCTGATAGCGGGCCTCCGCATATTTAGGATCAATCTGAACTGCATTTCGAAATTCAACAATGGCCGCCTTTTCATTATTGGCAGCAATATATTCCATGCCTTTTTTATAATGGCCGGCCTTTTTTTCTGCGTCAGAAGCACAACCACTCATCGAGAGTAGAAAAAAACAAACACACAGACAGGAGAAAAATCTGCTGAAATAATTCATAATGAACTCCACTCATTAAATAAAAAAGAGAAAACACAAAAATAATCTACTTTTAATATACTAATTTTATAAATTATCATATAGTTTGCTTGTTATCCTTTCATAAGACAAGAAAAAAAACTCATCTTACTATGATATTATTTTCTAAAACTGAGGTGTCAAATGAGCTCTGCAATGATAGAAAGCAAAAAATATTGGGCAAAAAGTGCAAAACAACCAGCTTTTTCCTTGTTTCTGTCATTCATTTTGGGGCTTTTTCTGCTTCACGCAGCCTCAGCCCAAGCTGAATCCGCAAAAGGTGAGGAAGGCTCAACCGCAGAGTATACCTTTGGTGCTGGAGACAAGTTGGAGATCTCCGTTTTTGGCGAGCCCGAGATCTCCAAGGCAGTTTTTGTCCGTATTGACGGAAAGATCTCCCTGCCCCTCATCGGAGATGTGCAGGCGGCGGACATTACCGCGACTGTCCTTGCCAAAACAATCTCTGAAAAATTGACAAAGTTTGTCGGCAATCCTAATGTGACCGTGATACTTGCCGAAAGCAGGAGCAAGGTCTATTACGTACTGGGCCAGATAAAAACACCCGGCGAATATCTTATCACCCAGCCGATTACCATTCTGCAAGCCATCGGCAGAGCGGGGGGCTTGTCTGAATGGGCCAAAAAATCAAAGATTATGATCGTCAGCAAGCCGGGCGGCTCCAAAAAAATTAACTACTTTGACTATGACGCCTTTCTGGCAGGGGAAAACATCGGGCAGAATGTGACGATCAATCCCGGGGACACCATTGTGATCCCCTGAGCATGATGGATTCGCGAAAAATAAAAAGGGCCTGTCGTTTCGAGCGCCCAGCGAGAAATTTTTTTCCCTAACTCTTTGGCACTATTAAGATTTCTTTCGATGGATGAAATAACTACAAGGGAACCTGGACTTTTCGGAGTCTCGCAGGCTCGCTTACCTGATAGACTGTTAAGCATACCAGCCCTAAAACAGAGGGATTATTTATGACCAGTATCCTAGAAAAACAGCACATTGCCTGGCTCGCCCTGGCCTTGCCCCTCTTTTTACCTTTTTCCGCAACAGCAGCCGAGAACACCCTGAACGGCGGAGTCGCCGTGGGCCAGTCCTATGATTCCAATGTCTACAGGACCTCGACCAGCGAAGAATCGGAGTGGAAGTCCACGGTTACCCCCAGCCTCCTCTATACGCGCTCCGAGCCGACCAGCAATCTTTCACTCAACTATGCCCCCGGCATCATTTACAATTATCGAACGGAAGACAAATATATGGATCAGTTTGTCACCGGCTCCTATGATCTCCAACTGTCGCAACGATTCCGGCTTCATTTTCTCGACACTTATATCTTGACCGATGAACCCTACGACGAATCTGCTGCCGGCAATACAACCAGAGGGAGCAATCAGATCACCGGCGGCCCCGGTGACCCTGACCGGCCTGAAACAATTCAAATATCGGATCAACGGGGACAAAACCGCTACTGGGCCAATAATTTTTCGACCTTGGCCAGCTACGAATACGCCCAGGAAAGCTCGGTGAGCCTGGGCTACCAATATTATATCCTCGACAATAAAGATGCCACAGATGCTGACTTCACCAGACACTCACCGCATATGTCCGTCATGCACCACATCAATCATCAATGGGATACGCAGATCGCCTATCACTTCACCAAGGGTGATTTTGATGAGCTCGACCCTCTCAACGGGAGCCCTTCCATCAGTGGCAACTCGGAAGATCTGACCACCAATGCCGCCGACTTCTACCTCTATCATAACCTTACCCCCATGACCCGTGTCTTCGGCCATTACGGATACTCCACGACCGAGTATGACGGCATCCAGGAAGACTATGATTCCCACACCCTTTCCGCCGGCGCCACCCATCAAGTATCGCCCACGTTCACCCTTGGCGGCGAGGTTGGGTCTTCCCTGCTCCAGCGAGAAAGCGACGACACCAACGCCATGTACCTGCGCGTCAGCCTCAACAAGGCCTGGGAACGAAGCTCCTGGGTCTTATCCGCCGACAGTGGCCTGGATGACCAGCAATTCAGCGGCACTGACAATCAAGGTCTGAGTCGTTACTGGATGATCAGGAATTCGTTCAACCATACCTTCACCAAGGATATAACCGGCATGGCCAGCCTTTCCTATCGCGATGACACCTACCTCGAACGCATTCCCGAGGAAAAAGAACAACTACTGCAAGGAGATGCCCTTGTGGCCTATTCCTTCTCTCAATGGTATAAAATATCACTGCGCTACACCTACATCAATCAACTGGCAGACCTGGAAGTCAATGAATACGACGATCATCGGATTCTTCTCCAGCTATCGGCCGCCAAAGACCTGCTCAAGTGGTAGCATCACAATAAACTCTCAGATTTCACTACGCATATTTTTTCCTTGTTCCCTCGCAACGCCTTGGAACAAGAAAATCTCAAGAGCGTGTACCGGAACGATACTGCTCAATGCAATAAATAACCTACTGAACCTCAAGAAAATTAACAGGTAACAATGAATAACGAAGAACAACAATCAGACGTTGTAAAAAAATATTTAAATTTATTTTTCAATAAGCATAAACTGATCATCGGCTGTCTGCTGCTGGCCCTATCCGTAAGCTTTGTCATCTATCTGACCACGCCCAAGGTCTATGAATCTACTGCCTCCATTATCTATCAACAACAGAAGATCAATCCTTCTAAACTCTCACAGAATGAAGAAAAACGCATCGATGAAATGGTCAACACCGTGACCCAGCAGGTGGTCAGCCGCACCAGCCTGGAAAAAATCATCCAGGAGTTCAATCTCTATCCCGAGATGCGGGAAAAAGTTCCCATTGAGGATGTCATCGAGCAGATGAGAACCCAGCATATCCGTATCCGTGTAGAGAAAACCAAGGGCAATGTCTTCACAGTCTCCTATCAGGGGACGGAGCCCCGTGTTGTAATGCGGGTCACCAACGCCCTGGCCTCCAAATTCATCGAGGAGAACCTGCGGGTACGGGAAGAGCGGGCCACGGAGACAAGCTCCTACATTCAAGATGAACTCCGCATGTCCAAGGAATCCCTTGATAAAAAAGACGCCCTCATGCGCGACTACAAGTTGAAGTATTACAACGAGATGCCCGACCAGCGACAGTCGAATATGGAACGGCTCAATGCCCTGCATGAACAGTATCAGGCCACGCAAACCAATATTCACACCCTGGAGCAAACACGGCTCCTGGTCTCCGAACAGCTCGCCAGTCAAAGAAACCGGGCAAACAGCACCGGTAGCGCCGCGTCAACAGGTGGAGAAAATAATACCCTCGCCGCCGCGCGCCTCAATCTGCAAGGATTAATGGCCCGCTACACCCCTGATCATCCGGCGGTCAAACGGGCCGAAGGTCAAGTTAAACAGCTTGAGGCGGAACAGCAGAATAATCCGACCGCAAGCAACGCGCTAAGAAGAACAGCCAGCGCGGCTTCTGCCGACAACAGCAGCTTTGCCGTTCAACTGAAAGAAATTGAACTGAACCTCAAGACCCTGCGTGAGGAAAGCGAGAAGATTCTTGTGCAGACGAAGACCTATCAGGGCTGGATCGACACGACACCAATCCGCGAAGCCGAATGGGTAGCGCTGACCAGGGATTATAATGAGCTGAGAAAATACTATGACGCCCTCCTTGCCCAGAGCCTTACCGCCGCTGCAGCGGAGAGTATTGAAATGCGCCAGAAAGGCAGTCAGTTCAAACTGGTGGACTCGGCCTATCTTCCGGAAAAACCCATGCAGGGCAATTTTCTAAAAATTATTATGATTGCCATCGGAGCGGGACTAGCCGGTGGATTTGGCATCGCACTTGGCCTTGATATCATGGACACCTCTTTTAAAACCATACAGGAGCTTGAAAGCTTCCTGAAAATTCCAGTAACCTGTGCCCTACCGCTCATTGTCCTTGAAGCTGAAAGAAAACAGACAAAGAGAAAAAATATTATCTGGTATTGCATTTTTGCGGCCTGGTTGCTTCTCCTGGTCACAGGAGCAGTTGCCTTGTGGCTCCGCGGCTCGATTATAATTTAAAAACCGTCTAACCATCCAGCTTGGGCACATGTTCAGGTAGAAAATCACAACAAAATAGTGTAGGTCGGGTTTTAACCCGACGCCGGGCTGGCAATGCTACCCCTGCTGTCGGGTTAAAACCCGACCTACACTATCATGGTGAGTAGTTACAAGTTATTTTTGGTATTTATCGACATCGGCTCCCCCCTATAGCACGAAAGGAAATTAAATTAAAAATGGGCAAGTTATCACAAGCATTGGAAAAGACCTTCACGAAAATATCGCAACCCGCAACGGCTGCTCCACCAGAACCGCAGAAAACGGACAGCCATCCCACTGCTCCCCCTGCGCAGTCCGGCCAAGAAAAATCCGGCAGCCAGAGCGGCTGGTTTACCCATGACCGGTGGGATCAGCGTCTACAAATCTCGATCAATCCCCAATCCCCTTTTTTTGAAAGCTTTCGACGGCTACGCACTCCCATTCTCCATCCAGCTTCAGGAAAACGACCTAAAACAATCCTGGTAACCAGCGTAGTTCCCAGTGAGGGAAAGAGTTTTGTCTGTGCCAATCTTGGCATTGCTTTAGCGCAAGGAATGGAACACCATGCCTTAATGTTGGATTGCGATTTTCGTCGTCCCTCTCTTTCTCAACTCTTTGGCCTGCCCAATGATACCGGCCTCGTCGATCACCTCCAGGACAATGTCGACCTCTCCCTTCTTATCAGAAAAACCGGGCAGGAGAAACTTTCGCTGATCCCTTGCGGCAAACCTCCAAAAAATCCGTCGGAACTGCTGGACTCCAACAGAATGATATCGCTTATTGAAGAGCTGTCCCAACGATATCAGGACCGCATTATTCTTTTTGACAGCCCACCCAATATTGTTGCTTCTGAAACCAGTATTCTCGCTAAACATCTTGACGGAGTCATCCTGGTTGTCCGTTATGGCGCTTCAAGAAAAGAGCACGTTAAGAAAATTGTCGATACCATCGGAGCTGAAAAAATCTTAGGTATTGTCTTTAATGCCTATCCTGAAAATACCATGGAGTCATTCCTTGATAAAAAGATGGGTTATGGCTACCATAAATATTATTCCTGATGTTTTGTGAATGAGCCTCTTTCAAAATGAGGTATTTATGTCCACGAGCCGTCATTCCCGCGCAGGCGGGAATCCATATCACACTGAATTCACAAAACTGGATTCCCGATAAAAGCACTCGGGAATGACGGTGTGGTTATTTTGCAGGTAAGCGAGTGTGCGAGACTCCGAGAGCCTCGAAAAATAGTAATTAAAGACCGGGAACAGTGGCACCTTTTCCACCAGACTAGGGAGGAATTCTCTTGAGTACGATTACGACAGGGCATCCACCACGAGTTTGATGATTTGTTTTTTTGATTTCGGAACCATTCTTCTTATCCCCCCAATAAGACTCCATGCAGGACATACAATTAACATCCACCCAACAAGAAGTTTCCAGGCTGTCGCACAACAGTAAGATGCTGTTCGACCTCTTCCCGGACATGCTTTTGATCATTAAAGATGATTTCGTCATCGAGCAAATGAACACGGCTGCCAAAGCTAAACTTGGCGAAGTGCAGGGACGCAAATGTTATCAGGTCATCATGGGCCTTGCAAATCCTTGCGAGACCTCTCTTTGCCCATTTTCCTGTATGATTGGCGACAAACAATGCGGAAAGGTTTTAGAGAGAAAACTCCATGATAATTTCTATGTGGAGTACACCTATGTTCCCTTTGAGGGATATCGTCAGGACAAGCTTATTCTTGTTGTCCTCCGCGACATTACCCAAAAGAAGCTGCACGAGTTGGAACTTGAAAAGTACAGCACTGATATCGAAAAGATCCTCCGCGAAAAAATTTCCGTTTTAACGGCAACAGAACAAGAACGACAGCAGTTATCCACTGAGATTAATTATCTCAAGAAAGAGACCGAGCGCCTTGGCGACCGCGATAAAATGATCGGGGAAAGCAACCACGTCCGAGTCCTTCGCGAAACGATTTACCAGGTCGCCGAATCAAACGCCACCATCCTTATCACCGGTGAATCCGGCACAGGCAAGGAACTGATCGCCGACCTGATCTACAAACACAGCAGCAAAAAGAAAAGAAGGTATCTCAAATTCAACTGTGCTGCTGTCTCTGAAAGTTTGCTTGAAAGCGAACTGTTCGGTTATGAAAAAGGAGCCTTCACCGGGGCCTCATCAGTCAAAAAAGGGAAATTCGAAGAGGCAGATGGCGGCACTATCTTCCTTGATGAAATCGGTGACATAAGCCCCAAGATGCAGTCTTCGTTGTTGCGGGTACTTCAGAACGGTGAAATCCTGCGTGTAGGATCCAATCATCCCATTGCCATCAATGTCAGAATTATTGCCGCGACAAATATCAACCTTGCCGAGGCCGTGAAGAAAGGTCAGTACCGGGAAGATCTCTACTATCGATTGAACGTTATCAACCTGCACCAGGTCCCTCTGCGCGAGCGAAAAGAAGATATCATCCTCCTTGCCACCAACTTTCTCATAAAATACCGGGAACGGTTTAACAAAGAAGTCTCGTTCCTTCCCAACAGTGTGGTAGAGAAATTGCTGGCCTATGATTGGCCCGGCAACGTGCGTGAGCTGGAAAATGTCATTCAACGGGCCGTACTGCTCTCAAGAAATGGGATGATTACCCCCAAAAGCCTGGATATCACCCTCAAGAAGCCAACCCCGCTTCTGGATAGTGACAATCCAACCTCTCCCATGGACAAGTTCCTCAACCTTCCCCTCAAAAAGAGCATCTCTCTCTTTGAAGCAGAGCTCATTTCCACAACCCTGAAAAAATGCTCGGGAAAGACAGATAACGTTTCTGAGCAGCTCGGCGTTGCCAAAACAACGCTTTACGAAAAAATGAAGCGATACGGAATTACGTCTAAGATTTGGATGGACAGATGATCTCATTGGTCTATTTATTGCAGTGTATTTTGCATGTTTTAATAACACAGCAATAGCTTTTTTTACTAATGACTCCAAAGGGAATGAATGGGAACATCAACTGACAAAGTGCCAGAGAAATGCATTTACTTATTAAAAGAAATGCAGGCATGCACCCTTCGACCCGACGGCGTGTACATCCCACCACGGATGCACCTGCTGACATATTGTCAGATCGGTAATTATCTTAATTGCCCAACGTACGAAAAATATTGCCCAATGGAAACCCAGACCATGAAAAAAGAGATGCAGGAACATGGAGGAAGGCGGCGTTTTTTGCGTATCCCCAAGAAGCACAAGGTCTTAATCCAGACCTGTGATTCTATTGGCACGGTGATCGGCTCTTTTTCTGAGCAGGCGTTGACTCTGGATTACAGCCAAGGAGGAATGCGCATCCAGCTGGATAGCCAAATTCCAGCCGACAGCCTCCTTCGATTCGATTTTGGCAATGATTTTGTCGTGCCCCAACTGCAGGGAATCGCCAAGCTCTGCTGGCACCGAAAAACCGATACCAGCCCCCAGGGCATGGAGGCCGGCCTGATCTTCAAAGATCATTTCAGCCAGGCCGTGCTCGCTGTGCAGACGGAGCAATAACAGTTTCACCCCGCCTTGTAATACCTCCATCTTTTCCCCGGGTTCCCTTGCAGTGCATGGAATCCCCTGAAAAATCAGGAAATCAAGAGACTCTCGCTTTACCATTCCTCTGGTTTACATGTAGCGCATGGGAACCAGAGGAATAAAAAAACCTCGATGACAAACGTCAACGAGGTTAACCTGACCTGATCGGGCTCTTAGCCCGATCAGGTCAGCAAAACAACTTCGAACAACCTTATTTCTTTATACGGCGACGCACAGCACCAGCCAAGGCGGTCAAACCGGTACCAAACAACAGCATGGTAGCTGGCTCAGGAACGGGGGTAACTTCTGCTTTGATATAAATACGGTCATCAACATTGGCACCAAAATTATTTTCTGACCAAATCCACATAGCATCAGCACCTATGCCTGTAATGGCTTGGCTTCCATTACCATCCCACCAGATTGATTTACCATTAACAGTTGGTCCATCCCCAACGAGAGGATTTACAAGAGATCCATCACCATTCTTGGCATATTCAGTAACCGTTACCCAATCCCAATCTGAAAAATTATCAGTATCTTCGTAAGATTTGTCTTTAATAGCATATTGCCAAGTTACATTACTGTATAATGGAGCAGCAGCTCCAAAATTAATTTGCCCCAGAAACCCAGCAGGATTTGAGGTTGACCCATCTCCAGAATTGTCTACATCCCAAACCATCTGAAATGTTTTTCCAACTTCAAGATTTAAAATTGCACTATCAGCTAATTTCCAGTCGTTATAATGAGTAAGAGCCGCGATATTTACTGTAGTTGCGAGAGCAGCTTCTTTCTGAATGTACCATGTATTCAAAATATTATCCGCCGTGAAAGTAGCGGTTACATTGATTGATGTGGCCATAGCACTTCCTGCTACCAAACCAACCCCTGCCATTGCCAACAAAGCACCTGTTAAAATTGTCTTTTTCATTTTCCACTCCTAATTGAAATTAATATTTAGCTACTAATCATTATTTCACAACCGGAAGCCTACCGTCATGAATCCCATCCTATATTTAAAACCATACAAATATCATGCCAAAAGCGTTTTTCAGCTGAAATAAAAAACAGACGTGAAAAGATACAACAAAAACAACCTATTAGCGTCATTCCCATATCATTAGATTTATACAGTCTTCAACTAGCTATCCAGTCTTCAAAAAATATCCTTCCCTCCTCCCATTCCCTTGAAAAAACCGTTAAACCAACCAGAAATTTCCCGATTTCCGGAAGGATCAACCGCAAAAAAACAGAAAAACAAATAACACATTGAAATTACGCTTCTTATTTATTCCTGTTTTCCAGAATAAAATTTCGGAAACCCGTAAAAGCTAAAAAAAACGAGGGAAAAAGGGGCTGAAAAAACGAAAAATGGAAGCTGATTTATTTATTGTTAACCTCAAAAGGGATTTAATCGTCCCAAACTGAATATTTAAAGTAAAAAAAAGTACGAATTATTTTCCCAAGGATTACTTTGAATTTTCCACAACAAGAAACATGGCGCTGGCATAATATTTGCATTCAATTCAGCCAAAAAAAAGGACCTAATTTGTTCTATTAACCTCATAAGGGATTTTATCGTCCCAAACTGGATAGTTATGCTTTTCGTTTGAATAAAAATCCCGACGCCAACACATCCCATCTCGTAATGGCATGAATGTTGCTTTGAAGGGAGCAGTCATCGCTTGCATCCCCAAGTTGATTTTTACTTAACAAATAGTTTAACAAGGAGAACATGTATGAAAAATCGTCAGCTGAAATTCATCCCGGCGGCACTGGCCGTTGCCTCTGTTGGCACTCTTCTCTTGAGTGCAGGCATCGCCTCTGCAACCGCCTACGGCACTAACATTACGCGATTTGATGGTGTTGTTTCAAATCCTACTGGCATAGCCCCTCTTTATGAAGACAACGAAGTAGAACCGGGGATGGCAACAGGCCAATTCTGGGATCTGGAAGGCTTTTTCCTTAAAAAAAGTACAAAAACCGAACTGACCATTGTTAGTGGCTATAATTTTTATACCGGATATGACAACATAAAGGCTGGTGATGTCTTTATAGACACCAATGGCGATGTTGTCATCTCACCAGATTCCATCGTCGGTCCATACAACGGCTACGACAATGTTTCAAACAAACTCTTTCGTTATGAGTACGTTCTGGATGTTAACTGGGTAGCAGGGACATTCGACATCATACAACTTAGCAATAGCTCCCTACTTAAAATCGGCAAATATGGTGATGATTATAACTTGCCATCTAATCCCTGGATATATCTCAATGGTGGGACTGATGTTGGTGGTGGTACCTTCACCCGTTACGATATGGCATCACAAAATCAGGTTGCTGCAGGAACAGGCCTACAAGGATGGGATGGTAATAACAACCATTTCGTCGCCACCTTTGACATTTCCACTATTGACCTCAGAAATGGTGGCTTGTTTCACAATACGATGGAATGTGGCAATGACAACCTGATCGGCAAGGTTGCTCCAGTGCCAGAGCCGGCCACCATGCTTCTCTTCGGCACCGGTATTGCCGGGCTTGTAGGCTCAATGCGTCGGCGGAAGCTGAACAAGAAATAAGCTCACATCTTCAACATTTCCCCTTTTATCTCCGGGCGGAACCATTTTGGTTCCGCCCTTCTTTTTTTCTGGTTGCAAGAAAACAAACTCACAAAAAGCCAGGATTGCACATCTTTTTGAAATTGGGGACAGACCGGAATACCCATTGTTTTATGACCACTTGGCCGGATTATTTATCAATCCGCTTTACCGTCCAAACCTTACCACCGCCGGTTTCATGCAAGTACCTTCCCCACATCCCGCCAGGCAAGAAGTCGGGCAGTAGAACGCTGTTGCGATGTCTCGCCACCGTAAACGACCACATTGTCAATATTCAGAGACAGGCCTGCCTCCTGGACTCTTTCGGCTAACCGTTCAAAACCTTTGAAAAAATCAGCGGCGGCCGTAGCTCCGGATTTGACTTCAACCGCATGCAGATTGTTACCGCGTTGAGACAGGACATCTATTTCCAGCCCCCAACTTTCGCGGTAATGATGAAGAATCGGCTGCTCTCCTGCATGGGCCAGCGTTTTATACATTTCCGACACCACCCAGCTTTCAAAAATAGCGCCGCGCAAAGGGTGTTGCCGCAGTTGCCCGGGCTCCCTGATCTGCAACAGGGCGCAGATCAGGGAGCTGTCCAGAAAATGGAGCCTGGGAGCTTTGACGACCTGCTTCCGGACATTGACAGGCCAGGCCGGCAACCGATGGACAATATAGCTCGCCTCCAGAATCGACAACCACGATCTGGCGGTATTGTGGAAATCATGATGAAATCTTCTTTTGATAAATTGACAATCAACTTTAACCCGTTGGAAATGGCTGAAAAAAATTGCTTTGAGCTGCTTGATTTTACTGCCCAGGATGCTTTGCCGTTATAACCTGAAAGTCGGATAAAGCGTACACTATTTGGTGTCCACCCCCAAGTACTT
>JAFLKM010000078.1 GCA_019163335.1 Desulfobulbaceae bacterium
GACATGGACAGGAATCTTCTCCTGCTGATTTTCATACGGTCTCCTTTTTCTGTGAAATGGATGTTGCAAGGGAAACAGTCGATTGCACGATGGAAAGACCCAGCGGACGCACCTTCTGTTTTCCGGTTTCAGCCTGTGCTACAGACATTGGAATATATTTATGACAGCCCTGAGAGGTGAACATCATCTCCACGAAAGGCATCAACGTCTTCTTGAGTAATCTCGATCCCTGCCAGAAAGCGGGGAATGGCCTGGTCAACAAGCAATTCCATATTCTTTTGCGGAACAGAGGCGTCAAACCGCAGAACGGGAATGGGGCCAAACCAGGAACAGGAAAAGAGCTTTCCTGAATAAACACGGGGATTACGTGTGCTGTTTTTGCCGTGTTGACTCTTCAGGGCATTCAGCAGGGCAGTGCATTGTTCAGGCTCAAAACTGTTCACCAGAACAACCATGTCGGCGCCGTAATGGATACTGTTGTGGATAGCTGCAAGGGTGGCGGCAATATCTGCGGCGACGTATTCCAGGCGAAGAATGGAACTGCCGAATTCTTTGAATTTTTCGCTGAGAAGGGGTGTTGTGGTATCATTTTTCCAGTTGCCTGACGCATTGATACCGGCAGTTACTATCGCGACACGGAATTGTTTGAAGGGGTAAACGTCAATGATCGGGCGGTGTTGGTGACAGATGTTTTCGACGTGTTGCAGTTTGTCATCGTTGAGTTTGGTTGAAACTCTATGCAGCCTGGCCACAACCTGGCTTTTCAGCACAACTTCATTGTTCGGCAAGGTATGACAAATGATGGCGTCAAGGCCATGAATGAGGCGGATCGCCTGATCATTCACCCTGAGTAATCCATCCTGGGCAGCCCGCAAGCTGACGACGCCTTTTCCGGACTCAGGCATCGCGATGCCGCTGCCGGCTGCTGCCTCTCCAGCCATTAAGAAGGAATCATAGCCGGAAGAAATCCCGTCTTCAAAGCTGAGCACACAGACATGCTCTCTCCCGATATTAATCACCTGTCCGTTATCCCTGGTTGCATGACGCGAACCGGCAGAGGCGGGAGAAGGCAGCGCATGACCAGAAAGAAGACTTTGGTATTCTTTCTCCGGTATAAAATCGATCATCACAGAACCTTCTCATGAAAAACAGACTGATTTTTTGAGTAAAAAACAAAAGTTTATGGATGCAAATATTCATAAACTTTTTAAGACGGTATAATTTTTATTCCGGCGAAGACAATGAATTTCCTTTCGACAACGAATAACAACCTATACGGATATGTACCTTGTCTTATTCGGTTTTTTTTGTAGGTAAAGGGCCTACAGCGGTGTAGGGAAGCATGCTACAAGATGGGGTGTAGGACGGAAGAAACTAAGGAAATATCTCTGGATGGGGACAGCTAAGTTTGTTGGACTAACCTTGATGAACGGGATAATTGTCTTCCGCAGATATCGGGGACCCCTCTTCTCCTTTGACCAAGGTAATAAGGGTGATTTCGCCGGGGCAGTGGAAGCGCAGGGGGATGCTGGAGGCGCCGGCGCCCCGGCTGGTGTAGCCAGCCATTTTCTGATACTGCCATGTTCCGGAGGCGGTATATCGGGGCGCTCTGGAGTTGGTGAAGATGGGGCGTTGATTCGGCAGGCAGATCTGTCCGCCGTGGGTATGGCCGCAGAGGTAGAGATTGGCGTTACACTGTGAAGCTTCTTTGTATGCCTCCGGGGAATGGGCAAGAAAAACGGTGAAGGCCTGGGCCGGGACATCCCGGAAGGCGCACTCGGCATTGGCCATCTTGTAGAAATGAGGATCATCGACGCCGACGATCCAGATGCGTTCTCCATTGCGTTCGATCGGCCAGGATTCGTTGATAAGCATGATCAGGCCGGTCTCCTCAAAGTCAGGAGCCATTTCCAGGCAGTCATGGTTGCCGAGCACACCCAGGATGCCGTTGTGTGAGCGGACGTGCGGCAATAGGCGGCGCAGATGGCGAATACAGGGGGCAATGGGGCCGTAGATCTGCATCCGGATATCGCCGCCAATCAGGCAGAGATCGACGTCGATGTCACGCAGCAAGTCGATGAGGGTGTCGGTCAGGCACTCGATTCCATCCAGGTGCAGATCGCTGAGGAAGAGGATTCGAAACTGGTCGAAGGCATCAGGGAGTGCCGAAAAGTGGAAGGTCTTTTCTTCCACACGAATGTTGAGGGCATTGGCGACACCTTTATCATACAGGCCGGTGATCTTGAACAGCGGGGCAAGGACGACCAGATCAGTAAAAAAGCTGGTCAGGTTAAAGATGGTCTGCCATCTGGCCAGAGGTGTGTGGCAGGCACGCCATTCACGGAGGCGAACCGTCGAGCGGATCTGGCGGGGGTAATTTTTCAGGGGTGGACGAAAAATGATAAAGTGCCAGAAACGGGAGCTCCAGTAAGCAACAACGATAAACAGGAACAGGATTGCGGTCATCCGTCCCCAGCTGAGATCTGTGACCAGGGCAAACAGCAGGGTGGGAAAGAGGGATTCGAAAAGTTGGTCGAGAATCACGATCTCCGTGCCGCTGCTCAAGGTGCGGCGACGTTTGATAAAGCTTGAGAGCAGATCACCGGCCATGGCCAGCAAGGCGCAGGCGGCACCCAGCCACCAGTCCAGGCCGATCAGAGGAGCGGCCAGGGTGCCGCCGATAAGGCTTGCGATGACGCCGCGGATGGTCTTGTGCGGCCCGAAGACGGGCTGTTGATCCCGCCAGAGTTTGCCGCTGTCTAAGGGCTGGCTCCAGCGCTCGCCGCAGAGCATGCTGGCGAGGGGCGGCAGCGCGTTGATCCAGAGCAGAAAGAAAACAAACGAGAGAACAGGCAGAGCCGCCGCGATCATGTGGGGTTTCCTCCTCGTAGGGACAATTGGCTTGGGGTCAAATCCCGATGGCAGGTGCTGAAGAAAAAATCAAAAGTCAGAACTGGGACGTCAATCCCCGGCCTTTCTCCGGCGCAGGGCCTGGTAAAAAAGCAGACCGTAATCGCCGGCTGCAAAGGCACTGCAGAGGACGGTGAGAATAAGAATAATCGGAATTAAAGCTGGTATGACGGCAACGGTGAGGAGAAGGAGGAATTGCCCGGCGGTGGCAAGCTTCCCTGACCAGCGCGCCCCCATATCCCGGAATGAACCCCAGGAGCCGATGGCTGCCGTGTATCCAGCGGCAACGGCGACGGTCAGATCCCGTGAGATCACCGCCAGAATCCACCAGACCGGGAATTTGCCGGCCATGGCAAAGGTGAACAGGGCGGAGAGCATGAACATCTTGTCAGCCACAGCGTCAATCAATCCTCCCTGCCAGCTTGTGACCTTCCATCGTCTGGCGCACCAGCCATCGAGAAAATCACTGGTGCCGCTGCCAAGAATAAGCCAGACCCACATTTCCTCTGGAACAAAAGGAAAGAGGCAGGCAAGGGCCAGTCGCAAAGCGGACAGGATATTGGGAATCAGGGCAAGAAAGCGATTCATTGACAAATTTTCCTTATCGTGAAAGGGAGAAAGACATTTCGTGGTTAAGGGGGTGCCAGGCTGTCATTATGACAGAAAATAATAGAGGCATCCCATGAGCATAAGGCTGCCGACCCGAAAGAACTGATTATAAAAGATCAGCTCAGCGGCCACCTTTGGCGGGAATATTCCAGCATAATAGGGGAATTGATGACGAATAGCCCTGATTGGCGAAGAGAGAATGTTGCCGACTAAAAGCGCCAGAATAATTTCCCGTGAACTCATGTCGCCTGCTTCCAGCAGGGCACCGGCCGCCGCCAGGCTGGCGGTGAACTCGGCAGCAAGCTGCAGGGTAATAATTCCCATGGATTGGGGAGTAAGCCAGGGCAGAAAGGAAAAATAGATGGCCATGAACCTTTCCATGGCGTCAAAAATTCCTCCCCTGTGCAGCAGGTAGAAGAGAATGTAGATCGGGATGGTAAAATGAACGACGCTGCGGATGCGTTTCTGAAAGCGAACCCAGCTTTTTAGCAGAATGCTGTTCCAGCCACCTCCGGCCTCTCTGGGGCCTTTTACCTGCACCGCTTCCTGACGATCCGGACTGGGAAGGATGAAACGGCTGAGCAGGAGGATGAGAACGGTGCGGAGGATGGCTGCGCCGAAGGTCAGGCCCACATAGATGACCGCCGCACCTTTGATCATGGGCACGGCGATAAAAGAGACTGTGGGCAGATGGAGAAAATAGGTGGGCAGGGAGTTGAAAAGGTTGGCCAGAATCAGTTCTTTTCGAGAGATCCTTTGCTGCTCATAGGCCTCTGCCAGCATGGTGTTGGCGCTGATTCCTGAAAACATCGCCATGGTGAAGGAGGCGCTGGAGGTGTCGGAGAGGTTGCCGATGCGAAGCAAGGGCCGGGCCAGAGCGGCAATGCGGCTGGTCCAGTTGAGGGATTCAATTAGATTAGCGACAAAGAGGCTGATGGAGAGGATGCCAATCAGCCGGATCAGTGGCCAGAGCAGATGATGCCAGAGTGAAGAGAGGGTGTCAGCCGAAAGGGACATGGTTGCTTTTCAGTCCGGTCATTCCTGAGTCTTGATAGGGTGGATATTTTGCAGACGTCATCAAGGCTCCAGCAATGACGGCCCGTGAATCAGGGAGTGGGCGTACAGACCGGCCGGATCATTGAAAAGGAGAAACTCTTTGACGGGGGCGGCCAGGCGAGCAAGCTGTTGCGCCAGCGGTTGCGAAAGCAGGTGAGGGAGCAGGGCGGCTGTGACCTTGCCACTGAAAAGCTCCATCATCTCTTCACTGAGGGTTCGAGGTCTTTCAATATAACTGGCGGTGTAGGTGTCAACTTTCGCAAGCTTGGCTGCTGAGGCAATGGCGTCTTCAAGGCTTCCGATTTTATCCACCAGTCCCAGCTGCTGCGCCTCTGTGCCGACAAAAACCCGTCCTTCGGCCACATTGCGGACTTTATCCATGCTCAGATTACGGCCGTTGGACACAAGGGTCAGAAACTGCCGGTACCCATGCTCAAGGGTCATCTGGAGGGCCTCTTTCAAGGGGGGAGCCAGGGGGCGGCTCAGGTTCAGGCCGGAGGCCAGTTGGGTGGTGCCGATGCCGTCACTGTGCACCCCAAGGTTGGCCAGGGTGTTTTCAAAGGTGGGGATGGCGGCAAAGATGCCGATGGAGCCGGTGACAGTGGCAGGCGATGCCCAGATTTCATTGGCATCGGCGGCGATCCAGTACCCGCCTGAGGCGGCAGTGGAGCCCATGGAAATAACCAGGGGTTTGTTACTTTTTTTCAGCTCCAGGATCTCCTGGCGGATGATTTCAGAGGCAAAGGCGGAGCCTCCGCCTGAGTTGACACGCAGGGTCACGGCCTTGACCGTCGGGTCAAGACGGGCCTTGCGGATCAGGGCCGCCAGGGAGTTGCCGCCAATGGTGCCGGATGGTTGCGTGCCGTCGAGGATCATGCCCTCGGCGATGATGACGCCGATGGTGTTGTCGGCTGCCACCAGCGGTGGTTGGTAGGAAGGGGTGATCGTGTGCAGATACGTCTGCAGGGGAATCTGGCTGAAACCGGTTTCTGTAGAGACCGCAGTCTGTTGGGCCAGGTAGTCACGGAGCTCTGCTCTGTCTTTGAGGCCATCCACCAGCTTGAAGTCCAGGGCTAACTGGGCGGTATCCCCACCTGAAGCCGCCAGTTTGTTGGATATGTCATTGGCATACTGGTCAATGGCATCGGCAGGGAGTGCGCGTTGTCGAGTGATATCAGAGGTGAAGATAGTCCACAGGGAGGTGAGTAGTCCCCGCATCTGGTCTTTGGCCTCCATGGACATGGAGTCACGGATAATCGGCTCCACGGCTGATTTGTAGGTACCGACACGGAAGACGTGATAGTTGACCCGTAATTTTTCCAGGGCCTCCCGAAAAAAAAGCTGGAAGGAGCCAAAGCCGTGCAGATCGACGCCGCCCATGGGGTTGAGGTAAATCTCCGAGGCGAAGGAGGCGAGATAATAGGTTTTCTGCCGGTAAAAGTCTTCTGCCGCGATCACCTTTTTCCCGCTTTTCTTAAACTGGTTCAGGGCCTCACCAATGGTCTGCATCTGGTCAAGGCCAATAGAACCCAGATCTTTCAGATCTAAAAGGATACATTTAATCTGGGTGTCGGTAGCAGCGTGATGGATGGCATCGAGGACATCCTGGAGCAGGGTTTCAGTCGGTGCCTGTTGAGCCGGGGTCATTTCGGCGAGCAGTTCCGTGAGCGGATTGACGGTTTGTTTTTCTTCTACAATATCGCCGGAAAGAGAGAGGATGAGAGCGGCATTCTGGATAATAGCCACCTTCTTTTGGGAGAAAAATGTGGCAAAAAGTGCAAAGATGAGTATCAAAAAGATGAGGTTTCCAAGGATGCTGCGAGTTACAGTTAAAAATTTGCTGATCCAGCGGAACAGGGTGGCGAGTGCGGAGAAAATTTTTTTCATGGAAGTGTTATCAGGGTAAAAGAAGAAGAGGTTCTGGTTCTGGAGGTTCGGAAACGATTTTTTAGTCCATAAGTTCGTAATAATAACAATCCCGATGCTGGAAGTAAACCATCTTGCTGTTGAAGGTTCTTGCAAAATGACCAGGATCTCATTCTCGTGGAGACGGGAATGACAGAGGATAGGCTTCATTGTGCACTTTGCAAGACGCTCTGCCTGGAAAAAATCAAAATGCGGTGATGAGAATGCCATCTATCCAAAAAAAAACGGTTGCGGTCAAAGGGATGCATTGTGCTGCCTGCTCCAGCCGCATCGAGAAGGTGTTGCAGAGTCTTGATGGCGTAGAGCATGTGGCGGTTAACCTGGCGACGGAGAGCATGGAGCTGGCCTGGAAGGCGGATGTCATCTCTTTTGAAGCGATTGTCGGTCGGGTCAAGGATTTGGGCTTTGAGCTTGAACAGGAAAATGCCAACGAGGAGCTGGTTCTTGAGCTTGCAATCAGCGGTATGCACTGCGCAGCCTGTTCGACCCGGATAGAAAAAGTCGTCTCCGCCATGACCGGGGTGAGCGCGGTGCGGATCAACCTGCTGACCGAAGCAGGGCTTGTGACTTATCGTCGTGGGCTGGTCAGCCAGCGCCAGATCCGTGCGGCCATTGCCGGCTTAGGTTTTGAGAGCAGGCCTGTGACCGCGAGAGTCGACCAGTTTGCCAGGAAGCGACAGGAGACCAATCAGCGCCTCGCGATCATGAAAACCCGGCTTATCTGGTCGTTGGGCCTGGCCTTGCTCCTGCTCTGTTTCTCCATGGGGGAAATGTTGGGACTGCCGCTTCCAGGGGCTATCAAGCCTCATTTGCACCCCTTGCGATTTGCCCTGATCCAGTTTGCTCTGGTGGTGCCCATTATGCTGCTCGGCCGCAGTTTTTATCTTATTGGGATTCCAGCTCTTCTGCGGCGGGCTCCGAATATGGACTCCTTGATTGCCATTGGTACCGGCGCCGCCTTTATCTATTCCACCTGGAATATGGTGGAGATTGTGCTGAGCACAGATCCACACCGGCAGGCCATGCTGGCCATGGACCTCTATTTTGAGTCGGCAGGGGTGTTGATTGCCCTCGTCTCGCTGGGAAAATTTATGGAGACCCGCTCCAAATCACATACCTCGGACGCCATTGCCGGCCTGATGCAGTTGACCCCGGATCGTGCGATTCTGTTAAGAAGAAAGGATGATGGTGATGGCGAGATGGACCAGGTTGACATCCTGGTGGAAGAGATTGAGGCCGGAGATCTGCTTCTGGTGCGGCCTGGTGAACGCATTCCCGTTGACGGCGTAATCACCGGCGGGCGTACGGTGGTTGATGAATCCATGCTCACCGGTGAAAGTTTGCCTGTCACCAAGGCCGAGGGAGACCGGGTTACCTGCGGGACTCTCAATAAAAGTGGGGCGGTACGGGTCAAAACCGAGCAGGTTGGTCAGGATACTATTCTGGCCCGCATTGTCAGGACAGTGCAGGAGGCGCAGGGCTCAAAGGCCCCCATTGCAGCCCTTGCGGATCGAGTAAGTCTCTACTTTGTGCCGGTGGTGATGATCGTTGCGGTGCTCACAGGCCTTGCCTGGTATTTTGCCGGCGGGGCAGAGTTCACGCTTGCCCTCCGTTATTTTATTGCGGTCATGGTAATTGCCTGTCCCTGTGCCATGGGGCTGGCCACTCCCACATCAATCATGGTGGGAACCGGGCGCGGCGCCCAGCTTGGGGTGCTTATCAAGAGCGGTGCGGCCCTGGAGATTGCGGAAAAGGTGACAGTGCTGGTCTTTGATAAGACTGGAACCCTGACCCATGGCCGGCCGGAGCTAACGGATCTTGTCAATGTGAGCGCCGGGCAGAGCGATGAACGGCTGTTGTATCTGGTTGCATCCCTTGAGCAGTCTTCGGAACATCCCTTGGCGGAGGCCCTGGTTAGGGAGGCTCAGTCAAAAGGTATTGCATTAATTCAGCCGGAGAATTTTGTTGCGATCATTGGTCGTGGAGTCTCCGGCCGGGTGGATGGACAGGAGATTTTGTTTGGCAATCGTCAACTTTTAGAAGACCGAAGCCTTGCTGTCGAAGGGGTAAAAGAAGAGGTTTTCCATCTTTCAGGGCAAGGAAAGACGGTGTTGTTTCTTGCCATCGATGGCCGTTTAGCCGCTCTTGTCGCCATCGCCGACAAGTTGAAGCCAGAGGTGCCGGCGGCAGTGTCGCGGCTAAAACAGATGGGCTTGCGACTAATCATGCTGACCGGTGATCAGGAAATGACGGCGAAGGCCATTGCCGCTCAGGCTGGCATTGACGAGGTCATTGCCCAGGTCCTTCCGGATAAAAAGGCAGACACGATTAGAGAATTGCGCCAGCAGGGATTGTGTACGGCCATGGTAGGCGATGGGATTAACGATGCACCGGCCCTGGCCGTTGCCGATGTGGGGATCGCCATGGGGACAGGAACCGATATTGCCATCGAGTCCGGTGACATTGTTCTCATGCAGGGCAATCTGGACGGGGTAATCGTCGCCCTGCGCTTATCCCGGGCGGTGATGCGCAATATTCGCCAGAATCTTTTCTGGGCATTTGCCTATAACGTGATTGGTATCCCGGTGGCTGCCGGTCTGCTTGTCCTGTTCGGTGGCCCCAGCTTAAATCCAATGATTGCCGGAGCGGCCATGGCCATGAGTTCGGTGTCGGTTGTAGGGAACGCCCTGCGATTGAGACGATTTAATGGCGTTCTATAAAAAAAACGATGGCTGAACGGCTCATTTTGGCGCAATGAGAAAGGAGGACTGTCCCGCAGCTTATCGGGTCTGAGGAGAGATTTGAAAGGCGTAAAAAAGATGCTTTCTTCATCCCTTTTTTCTTCTTGACATTTCCTTGAAAAGCTTTAAATATGGTGATGCTTAAGTGAATGGTTGTTCATTAAGTTGCTGCTCCAGTGTTGGGGTCAGCATTTTTTATTCACATAAAAAAAATCAACAAAAGAGGGGTCCTATGTCTTCAAAATTGGTAGCACCACATGGCGGAAAAGGTTTAGTTTGTGCTTTGCTCGAGGGAAAAGAGCGTGAAGCAGAGCTTGCAGTAGCAAAAGGCTTGAAGCAGATTGAGATTTCTGCTCGCGCCAAAGGCGATCTGATCATGATGGGCATTGGTGGTTTCAGCCCCCTTAATGGCTTTATGAAGAAAGCTGACTGGAAGGGTGTTTGTGAGAATTTTCAGATGGCAGACGGAACCTTCTGGCCCGTGCCCATCACCCTGGACGTATCTGCCGCTGATGCTGCCGGTATTAAAGAAGGCGACAGCATTGCCCTGGTAAAAGACGGCGAGACCTTTGCCACCATGAAAGTTACCGAGAAATACGAGATGACCGATGCTGACAAGCGTTGGGAGTCAGAGAAAGTTTTTATCGGCGAGGGCGAGGAGTCTGTTGGTGGTAAGTTCTGGGAGATCGCTCCTAAAGATCATCCAGGCGTTATTATGGTTATGGCTCAGAAAGAGTTCAACCTTGCCGGTCCTGTAAAGGTTCTCTCTCAGGGCGAGTATCCTGTTGAGTATCCTGGTGTTTTCCTGACCCCTGCTGAGACCCGTGCTATGTTTGACGAGCGTGGTTGGGCCAATGTTGCTGCTCTGCAGTTGCGTAACCCTATGCATCGTTCCCATGAGTATCTGGCCAAAATCGCTGTTGAGGTATGTGACGGTGTTTTGATCCACTCTCTCATCGGTAACCTGAAGGCTGGCGATATTCCTGCCAACGTTCGCGTGAAAGCCATTGATATCCTGATTAATCATTATTTTGTTAAGGCAAACGTCATCAACGCTGGGTATCCTCTGGATATGCGTTATGCCGGTCCTCGTGAGGCCCTGCTTCATGCCACCTTCCGTCAGAACTATGGCGTCAACAGCATGTTGATTGGTCGTGATCATGCTGGTGTTGGTGACTTCTATGGCCTGTTCGAGGCTCAGGAGATTTTTGATCGTATTCCCAAGACCGGTGATGACAGCAAAGACCTTCTGTGCAAGCCAATGAAGATCGATTGGACCTTCTATTGTAAAGAGTGTGATGGTATGGCTTCCCTGCGTACCTGCCCACATGACAAGTCTTCCCGCGTAATCCTTTCCGGTACCAAACTGCGTAAGGCCCTTTCCGCTGGCGAGGAGATCGTTGATCACTTTGGCCGTAACGAAGTTCTTGACCTGCTGAAAGAATACTATGCCGGTCTGACTGAGAAGGTTGAAGTTAAAATGCAGGGTGCTGCCTCTGGCTCTGCCATGTAATACGCTGTTAAGACTGTTTTTCTGAGTCTGTGAAAGGAGCTCTTACCCTCGGGTAGGAGCTCCTTTTTTTATTCCATTTCTTTCCATTCAGGCAAGTATCTTATTATGACCCATACACTTAATGTCGGTCTTGGTGACCGCAGTTATCCGATTTTTATTGAAGATGGCATCATGGTCAATATCGGCGCTGATCTTGCAAAACGTAAGATTGCCAAGCGCTATGCCGTCATTGCCGATGACAAGGTCGCCAGATTGTATGGCAGTACTCTCATGCGTTCTTTGAGCGAAGCTGGAATAGCTGCCGAAATTTTGACATTTCCGCAGGGAGAGGCGAGCAAGAACCTTTCTGTTTTTGCTGAACTGGCAAGTCGCCTTGCTCAACGGGGATTTGATCGCAAGGATGGATTGATTGCCCTGGGCGGCGGAGTGACGGGTGATCTCACCGGATTCTTAGCGGCTTCGTATCTGCGCGGGATTCCATTTGTTCAGGTGCCCACCACCCTGCTCTCGCAGGTTGACAGTTCGGTGGGTGGAAAAACCGGTGTTGATATTCCCGAGGGAAAAAATCTGGTTGGGGCATTTTATCAGCCAAAGGCCGTCTATATCGATACCGCAGTCTTGACAACTCTGCCGCAGATTGAGCTCCTTGGGGGCCTGGCAGAGGTGATTAAGTATGGGGTGATCAGAGATTTTGACTTTTTTGTCTTTCTTGAGCGTCATTTGGATAAGATCCTCTGCCTTGATTGCGAGAGTATCCAGGAGATGATTCTGACCTGCTGCCGGATCAAGGCAGAGGTCGTGGCCTCCGATGAGCGGGAGGCTGACCTGCGCCGGATTCTCAATTTTGGTCACACCATTGGCCATGCCGTTGAAGCCGCCTCTGATTTCACCATTATCCATGGTCTGGCCGTGGCCATCGGGATGGTTGCTGCGTTGAGGCTTGCGGTGGCGTGTGAGCTCTGTAAGAGAAATGATGCCGGTCGGGTTGCAGCGCTGATCAACGCCTATGGTCTGCCGACCGAAATTCCTGCGGATCTGGATCGGGAGCGGATTAAGAATTATCTGCTCACCGACAAGAAGACGGTGGCAGGTTCTGTGTTTTATGTTCTCCCCACCGCGATCGGGAGTGTGATGATCACCAATGAAGTGACGGATGCGCAGGTCGATGCGGTCCTGCGCCGGCGGTGATTGTCTATGGGAAATTATCCCGTTCATTTGGTAAGTTTGTGTTCCCAAAAGTGCTGTTCATTCTTTATTGTCTCTGTTCGCAGGGATGGAGGTTGATGTGGATCAGATAGCTATTGCGTTAACTGGAGCTACGGCTATCTGGTTGAGTCAGGATGAACGCTCTGAATGGAGGAAATGGGCCTGTATCTTTGGTCTGTGTGGCCAGCCTTTCTGGTTTTACTCGGCTTGGGTTGCCAGTCAATGGGGCATCTTTGCGCTGAGCTTTCTCTATACCGTTGCCTGGATGCGCGGATTTCGGTATCATTGGATGCGTGAGAAAACTTTTCTGGATAAGAAATAATATCTTCTCGTACGCGCCTTTTCAGCCCTCTTCATTTTCATTCCATAAGCATTAGCCAAGCCCTGTTGAAGCGTTACCTCGAAAGCTTTTTCAACCGCCATGCTTGCTCACTTGTGCCAACAAATATTCATGAGTAAAACCCTGAACTATGGTATAAAGTGACTCCGTTCGCTACTTTCATGTAGAACATCTGAGGGGATGAAAACAATGACCACCAATCCAAAACCATGTTGGCCTCCCTGGTCAGGCATCATTGTCATTCTGTTGACAATCCTCTTGTCTCCCCTTCATTCCCGAGCTGATGAAACCATCAAAAAACCGGTCATCATAGGTTTTGATGCTGAGCAGGGGAACCTCACAAGCACCTCGGACGATGCCATCCGCATTGGTATTCTGACTGCCATCCATGAAATCAATGCGGCGGGCGGGGTATTGGGGGGCAGACCTCTGGAACTTGTAGTCAAGGATAACCGTTCTGTGCCGGCGCGGGGGATTCGCAATATCGAGGAGTTCGCTGAAATCCCTGATCTGGTTGCGGTGATGACGGGCAAATTTTCTCCAGTCGTTCTGGATGAAATTCCCGTCGTGCATGGAAAAAAGATCATTCTCCTTGATCCCTGGGCTGCTGCTGACCCGATCATTGAAAATGGGCAAAATCCGAATTACATTTTTCGCCTGTCCCTGACAGACAGTTGGGCCATAGCGACCATGCTCAATTATGCCGTTAAGAAAGGCGCCAAAAAACTGGCCGTTTTGCTCCCCACCACCGGCTGGGGGCGCAGCTGTGAAAAGGCTATTCAGGCATTTCTCCTTACCCATCCGGAACTTACTATTACCACCACCCAGTGGTATATGTGGGGTTCGAAATTCCTGACCGATAAGTACGACGTTGCCCGCAAATCAGGAGCTGAAGTTATCATCCTTGTGGCCAATGAGGTTGAGGGGTCAATTCTTGTTCAGGAAATTGCCGCACTTCCACTGGATCAGCGCCTTCCCGTTATCAGTCATTGGGGTGTTGCCGGAGGAGATTTCCCCAGGATGTGTGGGGACGCTCTCAACCAGATCGATTTTACCGTGGTTCAGTCCTACAGTTTTTTTGACAACCGAAGGGAGCAAAAACTCAGACAGTTTTACCAGACGGCCGGTCAACTTTTCAATATCAACACGGCCAGGGATGTCTTTTCGCCGGTGGGCGTTGCCCATGCCTATGACTTGACCCATATTCTCGCCCTTGCCATCAATCAAGCAGGCACTACAGAGAGAAGCCTGATACGTGATGCCCTGGAACAGCTGCAGAACTATGACGGCCTGATTAAGAACTATCCCCGGCCATTCACCCCGGATCGGCATGAGGCCCTGGAAGCGGATGATATCTTTATGTGCCGTTTTCAAGGCAATGGCGACATTCTGCGGATCAAGGAATAGAACCTCATGGCGAGAAACATAGCCACCAGAATTTCCTTAGGCGCGCTTACCCTCACCATGGCGGTTGCCTTGATTCTCGGAGTTGCGAGCTACCTCTTCAGCCGCCACACACTCAAGACCCAGATTCAGGATGGACTCGCCTTTAAGACCTCCATTGTCGGAAATCGCCTTGAGGCTGCCCTGAATAACATTAATAATGACATGCACATCATGTCGGGAAACCTCATCGTCACCAATGCCCTCCTGGACTCAGCAGGAAGAGAGGCTTATGTCGAACCCTTTCTCCGCAGTTTTCAGCTTCCCCACCAGATTCCCTTCATTCTCACCCTGAGTGATTTTACCGGTAAACCTATTCTCTCCAGCAAGGGACCGAAGAACCTACGATATTTCAACGATGAAGTTTTGCTGGCCCAGGTGATAGCCAGGCAGCAGTCTCTGGCAAGAATAGAAACAGCCGGGGATGAAACGACCCTGCTTATTGCCTACCCGGTATTGTATACTGCCACCGGTATGGCTGAAGGCATGCTGGTGATTGAAGTCCCGCTTATTCCTTTTATTACTGACTTCCTGGCAGACATCATCAGGAATGAAGGGATACTCTGTACGCTCTCAAGCGATACCAAGGAAATGTGGACTACCCTGAAGGATCGCGCCACTCCATTGTCGAGTACCACAACCGCTCTCACGCTTCCACCTCCCCTTGCTCATCTGGCATTGAATCTGACGGTCAGCCAGAGCACGGCGCAGGTTCATTCATCTTTGTCTATTCTGGCCGTAATCTATCTGGTCATTGGCGCCTGCGTTCTCCTGCTTGTTGTTATCCAGTCGAGGTTGATGGGAAGAAGGCTGGCCGCCCCTCTTATTGCCTTAACCCAGACTGCCAATCAGATTGTACAGGCTGGTGTTGCCGGCAGCCACGTTCCTAATACCGACGGTGATGAAATCTCCCAGCTCACCACCTCGTTCAACACCATGCTGAATCATTTGCAGGAGGCTCAGGCCAACTTGGAAGTCAGGGTGGAGGAGCGAACCGCTGAGCTCGCCCAGACCATGATGGTGCTGGACACTATCCTGGAGAATTCACCCATCGGGATCGCCAAGGTTGTCGACCGAAAACTGGTGTGGTTGAACCGCAGGGCAAAGGACATCTTCCAGTATGCAAAAGAAGAAGTGGTATTTCAGACGACAAGAATACTGTTCCCATCCGATGAAGCATTTGAGAATTTTGGAAGGGTGGCCTACCCGTTACTGAGTAAAGGTCTTGTGTTTGAAACAGATCAGGACTCAGTCAGAAAGGACGGTACTCATCTCCTGATCCGGTATATCGGCAAGGCTCTGGTTCCACAAGATCTGGGGCAGGGCATCATATGGTTGCTTGAGGACATCACCAAGCGTAAACAAGCGGAGCAGGCGCTTCAGAGAAGTGAGGAGAAGTTTCGTACTATTGCTAATCACACCTTTGCCTGGGAGATATGGGAGAGTCCGGCGGGGGACTATCTGTATTGCTCACCCTCTTGCGAGCGGCTCACCGGGTACACGGACAAGATTTTTATGAATGAATCCGGCTTTCTGGAAAAGTTGATTCACCCCAAAGATTTAGGGCATTGGCTGGCGCACCATGCAGAGGTTCATGGTACGTCGGAAGAGCACATTTCTTTGGCTGAAGTCGTCGTCGATGAATTTGAGTTCAGAATACTGCATGCCGATGGAGACGTCCGCTGGATCAGCCATACCTGTTATCCCATCCATGATGAGGAGGGCTGCAGTCTTGGGCGTCGAATTTCGAACCGTGACATAACGGATCGAAAAAAAGTTGAAGATGCCTTGCACTGGAGTGAAGAGACCCTCAGGCGTGCGCAGGCGGTGTCTGAAATTGGAAGTTGGCAGCTCGACATCCCGACAAATCATGTTACATGGTCCGAAGAGACCTATCGCTTGTTTGGTGTCCCACCAGAGCAGGGCGTCAACATAAAGACCCTGATGGCTATCATTCATCCTGATGACCGGAAGATGTTTCTGGCTGCCTGGAATGCAGCACTGGATGGTGCCTTTTACGATATAACCCATCGGATCGTGGTTGGCGGAAACATCCTGTGGGTACGAGAACGGGCTGAGATTGAACGGGATGCCGACGGTAAACCCTTGCTAGGCATAGGCACGGTGCAGAATGTCACCGAGCGGAAACATTCACATGATCAGATTGTAAAGCTTGCGCAGGAACTTCAGACAATTCTCGCCACTCTGACTGTGGGTGTAACATTTGTTAAGAATCGACGGGTGCAGTGGGCCAATACAGCCCATGAGATTCTATACGGTTATTCGTATGGACAGACCGTCGGCCAGGATACTTCGATATTTTTCGCGAATGAAAATGGATACAAACGTGTTGGTGCCGGCTATGCCGAACTTGCCCGCGGTGCCGCGTTTAACACGGAAGTGGAAATGATAACGAAGGATGGGCGTCCCTTCTGGTGCAGCCTGAGCGGGCGGGCGGTAAATCCGGAACAACCGGATGCCGGATCAATCTGGGTGTTTCAGGATGTCTCTGAGCGAAGAGCTGCGGAGGACAAGCTGCACGCCTATGCAGAGATGCAGGCGGTGCTCCTGCGTGAGGTGAACCACCGGGTGAAGAATAATCTGGTCGCCATTATCAGCATGCTCCATCAAGAAGAAGACCTGGCTCTGGAAAAAGGTATAACCGAAGAACAATGGCGCATTCAGGAGGTGGTTGGACGGGTATCAGGCCTGCTTACCGTCCATCGACTTCTCTCTTCCTCGGAATGGAAACCCTTGCCCTTGAGCCGGCTTTGTGCCACAGTGATTCAGGAGACGATCAAGGGCCTGGGTATTGGCCGGACCATCCATTTGAACATTGCACCTTCTTCAATCCAGGTGGATAGTGATCAAGCCCACTCCTTGGCCATGGTTCTGAACGAGTTGAGCACCAATGTCTTGAAATATGCGATTCCTGAGGGCGATGCCGCAAATATTTTCGTTTCCTTCCAGCAGCGGGAAGGCATCATTGAACTTCTCTTCCAGGATGATGGACCCGGCTTCCCGGAAGCACTTCTGCAAAACCATCAGGTCGCCGCTAAGAGTAGCAGTATCGGCATGAGCCTCATGAAAGGTCTGGTGACAAGAAATCTGCGTGGAACACTAACCTTACAAAACAATAACGGAGCGATGGCCCGTATCACCTTCCCGGCAATGATGATTGTGGGAAAAAATCTGTTTGAAGGAGAAACAAAATGAGTATCCCGACTGTCCAACCTGTCCGCCTGGTGATCGCCGAAGATGATTTTCTGGTCTGCGAGGAGATCAAACGTATTCTTCGAAATACAGTGTATGAAGTGGTGGGCGAGGCAGGTAACGGCAGCGAGGCAATCCGTCTGGTTTTAGAATTACGCCCCGATGTTGTGCTTATGGACATCAGGATGCCGGAAATGGATGGCCTTGAAGCCTCGCGCCGGATTACCGAAGAGTGTCCGACTCCCATTGTTATCATGACCGCGTATGAGGCTGCTGATTTGGTTGAAACCGCAAGCCGGGCCGGGGTTGCGGCATTTTTGACCAAGCCGCCCCAGTTGGCGGAAATCGACCGTGCAATAACCATCGCCCGGGCCCGGCATGCAGATCTGATGGAGTTGCGGCGGGTAAATGATGAACTCCAGGCAGCCCTTGCCGAAATCAAGACCCTGCGGGGGATTTTGCCGATGTGCAGCTACTGCCATAAAATTCGGGCGGAGGATGATAGCTGGGTCGATGTCGCCACCTATATTTACAAAAATACCGAGGCAGATGTCAGTCACGGAATCTGTCCTGACTGCCTGAGAGAACATTTTCCGAAAGTCCATGCTTCCATGGTTATCGATTGATTTTCTGGAGCAGGAGGAACATGCAGAGCGGTTTGCCGGTAAGTCCTATTTTTTTGTCGTATCATGGATCGTGCCTCATAATTATTAGAGAACACACGCAGGGGGAATTATGAAAAATAAACGTAAAAACAGCCGGGTTCCGTTTCAGGTGAAGACCAATCTTGAGTTTGCGGGAAAGAGCCATACGGACCGTGAAACTGCGGATTTGAGCCTCAAGGGAGTCTTTGTCCCTGGTGTTGCCGGACACAAGGTTGGTGAAAATTGTCAGGTCTCCCTGCGGCTTACCGGTTCAACCAGTCAACTCAGTCTGGAGATCAAGGGGACGGTGGTGCGGGTGGAAGAGGACGGTTTGGCCCTGCATTTTTATGAGATGGATCTGGACAGTTTCTTCCATCTGAAAAACATCCTCTACTATAACTCCGAAGATCCGGACGTGCTGGACAAGGAACTTGCTGTTGAGGGGAGGTCGTGAAATAACCTCCTCTGTTCTGTGCATTTCTTTTTAAACCCTTAGTTCCATTGTGGCCTCTTATGCTGCCCGGGTGTTTTTTGGGGTGGCCCAGCCATTTTTTGTTGGCTGGAAAATATTTTTTCTGTGTCATTTTTCCTCTGGCTCAGCAAAATCTCAAGTAGAATGCGGCATTGCGGTGAATGCGGAGAAAATTATTGACTGGAGCTTCGTGAATCCTTAAAAGATAAAGAGATGAAGTCGTTGGCATATTTTCCGATTGCATAGGGAGAGGTCAGGCTGGTCAAGGTGTGCGTGTTTTCCTTCTCAGGTGGGGCATGGTACTCCAGATGGTCGATGCGATGTATAATACCCCGATAAACGGGATAAGTGCTTTTCGCAGACTATTTTCTTTTAAAAAAGAACAAGAAAATAATCTGTACGGCACTAACTCATTCAACAAGGAAGAGATGACAATGCTTAAAGAAATGTTTTACACCGGCATGGGTGCGGCAGCTTTTTTGAAGGAAAAAGTCGAAGAAGAAATGAAAAAAATGGAAGAAAAAGGGAAGATCAAGAGCGAAGATGCAAAGTGTTTTCTGGACACCATCGAACAGAAAGGTAAGGAAGAAGACGCTAAAATAAAAGACAAGATGAAAACAATCCTGAAAGAGGTTATTGACGAGTTGGGGCTTGCAACCAAAGACGATTTGCAAAAGCTCAAAGAGGATCTCCAATCAAAAATCTAAACTATTATCACCCGCGTAGAGTCTACGCGGTCTTTATTTTTTTACTGACTGTCTATTTAATTATCAAGAAAAAGCCTGGCTTTTTATGGCTCCGACCACTCTCTCCCGAAGGATTAAAGCAGAGCGTCATCACGCTTGGGGCAAGTTTTATAAAGCTCGCGCAGGTCTTGGCGACACGTTCTGATTTTTTTCCTACCCCGTACCTTCTCCAGCTCAAGGAACTGCACGACCAGTTGCCGCCCATGAAGGCGGAGGAGTTTACAAAAGTCTATCAAGCATCCTTTGCCAATCCCAAAGTATTCAGTCGGTTTGAACCGATTCCCATTGCTTCCGCGTCCATCGGGCAAGTACATTTAGCCTATCTGCAAGAGGGGCCCAAGGTCGCGGTCAAGCTTCGACGATACGACATTCAAAATCTGGTTAAAGCTGATATCCATATCATCTCTCTGTTTAACCGTGTCTTTGCCCCGTTTTTTTCTGTCTATACCAAGAACTCCATCGAAGCCGTGATCAGCGAGTTTTCCAAGGTGATTCAGGAAGAGGTTTCTTTTCGTACCGAACTGCAGAATCTGACCAGTTTTTCAGAGATCTACGCCAAGAGCGGCATTAAATTTCCCACAGCCTATCCTGACTTGTGCAACGATGATGTGCTGGTAATGAGTTTTGAAGAGGGCTTTCGTTTTGACGATAAGGAAAACTTAAGCAGGTATGATATTGATTTTAAAAAACTTATAGCGAAACTTGTTAACTTCTATACCGATCAAATGCTTATCACCGGATATTTCCACGCCGATCCCCATCCTGGGAATTTGCTGGTTAATCCTCAAGGCGAACTCATCCTCCTTGATTTCGGGATGGTTAAAAGGATTCCCAACGACACCAGAATCGCGATCATTGAATTGATCAAGGCTGCCAATGAACAGGATTATGAGCTTTATATCAGCGCCAATAAACGGCTGGGAACCATAGCCTACGAGGCTCCAACGGCAGAACTGGCTGAATTTACAGCGAAGATGTTTGCAATCTTTTCGGATAACAATCTGAGCAGCGAATCGATGCAGCAACTCGCCTATGAAGTGCTGGAATCTACCAAGGATCTTCCTTTCAAGCTTCCCAGCGATGTGATTTATATCCTCAGGGTGAGCGCTATCATTGAAGGCCTTGGGACAACCTACATCGAAAACTTCAATGGCATTAAGGACATTCTGCCAATTTTAAAAAGTAATCTTTTAAAGGCTTTAGGCGCCAAAGACGGGGTGCTGGAGATGGTGAAAGAGACCATCAAAGATATCCCGTTTTTTGTCCAGGACTTGAAAACCTCCATGACCAGGATAAGTCAGGGGAGTGTTACCGTCGAGCTTTCAAGGGGGCAACTGGGGTGGCTGCAACAGGTGATGCAGCAAAGAATAAAGTCATACGCCATTTCCTTTGGACTTATTTTTTCAGGTATGTTTACCCTTTTGTATGATCGTGAGCTTAAAGAGCTGGCCCTGTTTCTGCTGGCGTTGGGTGTGGTCAGGATTCTTTATAAGTAAGGTTCGGAGTACGTATGAAATTTTCAGTGAAGCCATGACAGAATATTCGGAAGTAAAATGTCGGAAATGTGGGCAGCAGCTACGCATCCCAAACAATATCGGGGGGATGCTTATGGCCTGTCCTACCTGTGGGAGCAAGTTCTATTCTGACTTCAAACTGGCTGTCCCTGGACAACCAAGTCTGCGCGATGGAGTAGTAACTAAAGTCCATGAGATGCTCGAAAAATTCTGGTAACTTCTCAATTATCTGTTTTTTTTGGGGACGGTGTGAGGAATCATTCAGCGTCATATAGCAGGAGTGGCAGGAGGCATAATGGTTATCAGTGAAACTGTGTATGGAGATTATCTGGCCTTTCTCTTGTCAGGTAAAAAAGCTGAGTGTGTGACCATTGTGCAAGGTTTAATTGACCAGAAAATCTTTGTAAAAGACCTCTACCTTGAGTTGTTTCAACGATCGATGTATCAGGTGGGAAAGCTTTGGGAGGAAAATAAGGTTTCCGTGGCCACAGAGCATATGGCTACAGCCATTACCGAAGGACTTTTGCAGTTGGTCTATCCCATGTTGTTTTCTGCAGACCATGTTGGCAAAAGTGCGATTATTGCCTGTGTGCCGCAGGAATATCATCAACTGGGGGCTAAAATGGTTGCGGATATTTTTGAACTCAATGGCTGGGATGGCTATTTTGTCGGGGCAAATACGCCTACGGAAGACCTTCTTGGAAATATTCATGAGAAGAAGCCCGATCTTGTAGCCCTATCCATGAGCCTTTATGTTAGCCTCAAGGGCATGGATGAAATGTTGCAGGGCTTGACGTCCACCTTTCCCCAGCTGGATATTATTGTTGGAGGCCAAGGATTTTTATGGGGAGGGGTTGAGGTCGTCAAGAGTTATCCGAATGTCCAGTATGTCAAATCCCTCGACTCTCTGGTCCAAATTATCAAAACCTACTGATTTGTTGATATGTCCGAAAGAGATTGTCACGAGATCATCTATCACTACATGATGCAGGATGCCTCGGTTTTTTTCATGCATCTTGATTGCCAGGGAACTATTCTGTCAGTAAACAGCTATACTGAAATGCTTATCGGATCAGGCTTTAGCCATGGGAAAGCGAATCTCTTTGATGTCGTGGTTAATTTTGGCCATGTTCCTTCCCTCGTTGAATTATTCTCTCTTAATGATAAGCCGAGACTATTAAATATCAGTACTCAATCCGGCATGCCTCAGTCATTCTATTTTAAGTTTTTTCCCCTGAACGATGACTTCTTGATGATCGGACAGCAGGATAGCGAAGAGATTGAAAACCTGCGTGTGAATCTCCTCTCGGCAGTCGATGAGGCTAATAATCTGTCTCGCGAGTTACAGAAAAAAAATGTGCAATTAACCCGGCTCAATGGTTTGAAAAATCAGTTTATGGGGATGGCTGCCCACGATTTGAGAAATCCACTTGCTATTATTCTGGCCTACAGCGAGTTTTTATTTGAAGACACCAAAAACGTGTTAAGTGACAAAAGCGCAAGCCTGATCTTAAAAATAAAAAACTCCAGTAAATTTATGCTGAACCTGTTGAATGATTTGCTCGATGTCTCAAAGATCGAATCCGGAAATCTGGGTTTGCGACTGGAATTGACGGACATCCAACCATTAATTCAAGATTATATTGATTTGAATCAGGTGGTTGCGTCAACGAAAAAGATTGAGTTGCGGTATCATCGAAATGACAATCTTCCCCAGGTCAATATTGATCCTCCCAGGATAGAACAGGTTCTCAATAATTTATTGTCCAATGCGGTGAAGTATTCTTTGTGTGAGACTGTTGTCAATGTTGATATAGTTCATCGGGATACCCACGTGGTCGTGGCTGTTCGGGACCAGGGACAGGGGATTCCCCCTGAGGAGTTGCAAAGGATCTTCCAACCATTTCAAACCGTAGCTATCAAGGGAACCGCCGGTGAGAAAAGTACGGGGTTAGGGCTGATGATTGCCCAGAAAATTGTTACCGCCCATGGTGGTGAGTTATGGGTTGAAAGTTCAGTGGGGAAAGGGACAAGCTTTTTCTTCAGCCTTCCTGCTGCCGGTAAGACGGCGGCTCAACAGACGATTTCCCCGGAGAGAGTTTCAGAACATCGGCAAGATGAAAAAGAAAGTGAATCTTATTTCTGGCCTTTACTCAATGCCTCTGTGATCAAGGAATACAAGGCCCTTGATCACGATTTTTTTAAAGAATTGCTTGAGATGTTTTTCGCTGAGACCCCTGTTTTAATAGAGGAAATCAAAGCTTTAATTGCCAAAAAAAATCTTGATCAATTAAAGTTGTCACTCGCCCAACTTCGTGGTTCCTGCTCAAGTATTGGGGCCAGCTACCTTTCCGGGTTGTGTGATTCGTTGCTGAATTTTCCCGATGAAGAGCTATTAAGCAGCGCTTTCGATTTTCCCGAACAGTTTGAAAATCTGTATGAACAGACAAAACAGGCTCTCATTGCTGCACAGAATATTCAGTAATAGTCAGCTGCCGTGAGATTGCAGGCTGTTTTTTATCGTATTACGAAAATTGTTTTGCACCTGGCATTTGAAGAGACGTTAAGAGAAACGGGGTTGAAAGAACAAGGCACTTATCCCGCTTATCGGGGTTTGCTTAATGGCTTGAATTTGGAAAAGGAGTTCTTGCATGGAAAATGCAGTAAAACCAGCCATTCTGATTGTTGATGATGATCAGGATCAGCTTGATATTGTAAAGCAGATACTCGTTAATTTTGACGTTCAGTGCACCCTTGTTCTGTCGGGAGTGGATGCCGTCAAGGTTGCAAAGCACAATGAATTTGCTGTTATTCTGATGGATGTGCAGATGCCGGGCATGGGCGGGGTGAAGACATTGGAGCTCATTCGTAACTTTGGTTCTTCAAAAAAGACGCCGATTATTCTTATGACCGCTCTGGCATTTGACAGTGAGATGATCAAGAAAGCGTATCAGAGTGGCGGGGTGGATTATCTTTTTAAACCCTTGGATCCTGTGATTTTGCAGTCTAAAGTGCAGGTTTTTATAGAGATGTATGAACAGAAGCAACTGATTAGCAAACAGCAGGAGATTTTGAATCAGCACGCGACCGAACTGGAAGATGCCAATTTGCAACTGCGGCAGGAAATTTCGCAACATCGACTTTTCTATAAAACATTGAAAGAATGCCAGCACTTGCTGGTCGAGAGATTCAACAAACTTAATCAGTGTCCACCGAATGACACGAAGCTGATTCTGGAGGAAGTTGAAAGTTTTGTTAAAGAATATCTTGCGTTTATGGATAAACTTCAGTCGGTGGAGTTGTTATCTGTTGATTCCATCGAGTCCGTTGATCAGGCCTTTCGAATTTCCAACCGGCTCATGACCCTCTCGACCAGAAATGTAACCTTATTACAGAGCATTGAAGGGTTGAGATTAGAGAATAAGGATCTGAAAAATCGTCTTAATTTGGCCATCCATGAGAAAAAATCAAACTGTCTTGATCAAGAGGAGTGATTCTCGAGGAGTAGAGACGGCTTGAAGTTACGCTCTTGTATCATTCCTGATTTTTAGACAATTCTTTAACCATTCCTTAGCCCTACAGCCTGACAAGCGGCTTCTCTTTGTGGGACACTTTTTAATTGCCTTAACTGTACATTCTGATGCTTTCTCCTGGAAACAAGGGTGCCAAAAAAACGCGTGTCCGTCATCTTTTGCGAGCTCTTCGTTCTCGGAACTACCGATTTTTTGTTTTAGGGCAAGGCGTGTCTCTGGTGGGAACGTGGATGCAGCAGGTTGCCATGAGCTGGCTTGTGTATCGTCTGACCGGTTCTGCGATGCTGCTCGGGGTGATCGGCTTTATCAGTCAACTCCCGACCCTTTTTATCGCCCCTGTCGCCGGCGTGCTGGCTGACCGCTGGGATCGGCGGCGTCTGCTCTTTGTCACCCAGACCCTTGCCATGGTGCAGGCGAGTATTCTAGCCTTTGTCGTGTTGACCGGCATTGTTCAGGTCTGGCAGATTATCCTCCTGAGTTTGATTCTGGGGATTGTGAATGCCAGTGATATTCCAATCCGCCAATCCTTTGTTGTTGAAATGGTCGAACATCGGGAGGATCTGGGCAATGCCATAGCCCTGAATTCATCCCTGGTGAACGGCGCCAGGCTGATTGGTCCGTCCATCGCCGGGCTGCTTGTGGCCACTGTGGGTGAGGGTATCTGTTTTGTCCTCAATGCCATCAGCTATCTGGCCGTTATCCTGGCCCTTATGGCCATGCGTATTCCGCCTGCATCTCATCCTCGTCGGAACAGGCTCCCCATCCTGCAGGAACTCCATGCAGGGTTTGTCTATGCCTATGAATTCGGCCCGATCAGAAGCATTCTCCTCCTGCTGGCCCTGGTAAGCCTTATGGGGATGCCGTATTCAGTGCTGGCGCCGGTCTTTGCCAAAGAGATCCTGCATGGTGGTGCGCACACTTTCGGTTTTCTGATGGGGGCAGCTGGCTGCGGTGCCCTCATAGGTACCCTCTATCTTGCCTCACGCCACAGTGTTCTTGGCCTTGACCGGATGATTGTGATGGCGACGGTTTTATTTGCTTTCGGGATCGCCACGTTTGCCGTTTCCAGCAATTTCATCCTCTCAATGTCGGCATTGGCGGTGGCAGGATTTGGAGGAATGACGCTGTTTGCCTCATGCAATACAGTTTTACAAACCATCCTTGATGAAGATAAACGTGGCCGGGTTATGAGTTTTTTCACCGTGTCGTTTATGGGAGTGGCCCCTTTTGGAAGTCTTGCGGCGGGTTCATTGGCCGGGAGTATCGGCCCATGTGCTACTTTGCTTCTGGGAAGTGTCGGCTGTCTTGTCGGCGCAGCTGTTTTTGCACGATCTCTTCCTCAGTTCAGGGAGAAAATACGGCCAATCTATCTCCGCATGGGGATTATTCAGGAAGGTGCCGGTGGCACGGAGACCGCCATTGAAGAACTCAAACAGTGAGAAGCAGGGCCAACTGCCTCATTACAACAAAACCATACTTCCAGTTCAGCCAGAAATTAACGCCCGCAGCACTTTTTGAATTTCCTGCCGCTGCCACAAGGACAAGGAGAGTTGCGGCCAACCTTTGGTTCATGCCCTTCAACCGGATGGCTGTCGTCCTTGATCTCGCCATCGACATAGAACCATTGATTATTTTCTTTCACAAACCGACTGACTTCGTGAAGGCGCAAAATGTTCTTCTGGGAAAAAGCAGCGGCCTGGAATTCGACAACACCTTCATTGTCGGTCTCTTGTCCCTTTTCAGTGTGAATAATAATAAGCTCATACCATGCAGGGATGGCCACAGGGTCAATTTTGTCGGGTCTGGTCGAGGGATGCCATGACCGGAGCAGGTAGGCGATATCCCGGACGACATAGGCAGAGTAGCGTGATCGCATTAGGGCCTCAGCAGTGTCGGCAAGACGGATACCAGACAGCAAAGGCCCACAGCATTCTGTGTATGGTTTATGAGAGTTACAGGGGCAAGTATCGGTGTCGGTCATGGCCTAAGATTCCGAATTTGTTTATTTTAAAAAAAAATAGTAAGAAAATTTTATTTGGCAACTTCTGTTGTTACATGGGGCTTAACAGTCAGGTTTGGATCATTTTAGACTTAAAAATAGGCGTTAAGTTTCATGAGTTGATAAGCAATAAAGTCCAGCTAAATTTTTATTCAAATGTTGAAAACCACGCCCTATGGGCGTGGTCAGAGTTCAACGGCTTTGCCAGTTGAACAGCCAAGTGTAATGGCTTCTCAAAAATCAAGTTCAATAATCTCTACCCTAATGATGCCAGAATATTGAGTTGGAGAAAATCGGATTTCTTGCAAGACCGTCAAAGCTGCCATTTAGGAATAGGAAAATTTGAAGCAAGGTCTAAAAATTGAGAGATTGGCTTTTCTTTATACAGTATGAACGGCCAGTTTCTTCAATCGCTAGTAAACAAATGCCCTCTGGGCTTAACTCAATACCACCCCCTCAGGGGGTGGATCCTTTATATATAGCTTTTGTGGAGAATAGTCTGGGTATTTGACCGGTGATGACCGGAATGGCATGGGAATTCCAGCGCTGGCTGGCATCAGGCCGTCCGGTGGTTGCCGTTGTTACTTTGCAGGATCTGCAAGCGCTGATAGATACCGGGACTCGCCATTAACTCCTCGTGGTTTCCTTCCTCTGCCAACCTGCCGTGCTCCATGACCAGAATACGGTCAGCCCTCCGGATGGTGGAGAGCCGGTGGGCGATGACCACACTGGTGCGGTTGGCCAGGGTAGCGGCCATGGCTTTCTCGATGAGCATTTCCGTCTCGGTGTCAATGGAGGCGGTGGCCTCATCGAGTACCAGAATGCGTGGGTCGCGCGCCAGCACCCGCGCCAGAGCAAGGAGCTGTCGCTGTCCGGCGGAAAAATCAAGACCTGCCTCACCGATACGGGTTTCAAGGCCCTCCGGCAGTCCTTCGATCAGGGTGGTGAGCTGGGCGGTGGCGATAACCTCGTTCAATCGTGCTTCACTCAACTCTCGGCCGAGAACGATATTCTCCCGAACCGAGGCCGGGAAAAGATACACCTCCTGCATAACCAGACCAATCTGCCCGCGTAAAAAGAGGGTGTCAAGATTACGAAGGTCAATCCCGTCCAGTTTCACCATTCCTTTGTCGGGGTCGTAGAATCTTTCGAGAAGGCTGATGATGGTGGTTTTTCCGGCACCGGTGGCCCCGACAATGGCCAGGGTTTCGCCCGGAGCAACCTTAAACGTCAGATCACGCAGCACCGGTCGTTCCAGGCTGTAGCCGAAAGTCACCCCGGAAAATTCGATTTCACCGAGCAACCGTGCCGGGCGGAACGGATTTTCGGAGATGGTCAGGGTGTTTTCGGTGTCTAAAAGCTGGAAAATCCGCTCCGCCGAGGCCAAGGCAGATTGCACCACCGAATACTTCTGGGAAAGCTCCCGCAACGGCTGAAAAAATAAACGCATATAGGAGAGAAAGGCGACCAGCATGCCGATGGTCATCTGGTTCTGGATAATCTGGCCGCCGCCGTACCAGATGATCAGCGCAATCGCAAGAGAGCTTAAGACCTCGAGAAGCGGCATGAATATGCCGAAGATCTTGATCTGATAGAGGCTCCGTTCCAGATAGGCTTCGTTTAAATCCTCAAATCGGGCGCAGGTATACTCTTCTCTGGAGAAGAGCTGGATGATGCTGATACCGCCGATGGCCTCCTGCAGAAATGAATTGAGCCGGGCCAGCTGGGTGCGGATGTCGCGGAAGGCCAGACGGGCAAGGCGGCTGAAGAGCAGGGTGTTTAAAAAGACAATCGGTACCAGCACCAGCATCATCAGGGCCAGTCGCCAATTCATTAGGAGCAGGATTACCAGAATCCCCACCAACCGCACCATGTCATTGAAAAGGGTGACAATTACCGAGGTGAACATCTCATACATGTTCTGGATATCGTTGGTGAGGCGGGTAACCAGCTTGCCCACCGGATTGCGGTTAAAGAAAGGATTGGCAAGGCCAATCAGGTGACGGAAGAGGTCCTGGCGCAGGGCGTGCATGATCCGCTGCCCGGCCCATTCCAGCACCACCACCTGGAGAAAGTTGGCAAAAAAATCGACTACCATGAAAATGAGGAAGAAGCCGGCAAGTCCAGTCACCCCGCTCAGCCGTTCTCCCAGATCTGGTGTCAGATTGGTGATAAAACCGTCCACCCCTAGCCGCATCAGATACGGCAGAGCCAGGCTGCACCCGGTGATGATCAGCGACAGAACAATCGCCAAGGTTACCGCCTTCCAGTAGGGCAGGATGTATCTCGCGATCCGTTGCCAGAGATGGCGGTCGCCGGCCTTCCGGAGTCGATCTTCCTCGAAATATCCAAAGCCGTTCTGCATCAGACTTTCGCCTCCCCGGCCGTGGTCTGGTGCTGATAAATGGTGCGATAGAAGGGGCTTGTTTCCAGCAGTTGCAGGTGTGACCCTTGGGCAGCAATGCTCCCCTTCTCCATAACGATGATCCGTTCGGCTGCAAGGAGCGGGGCAACCCGGTGTGAGACCAGGATACAGATTCGGCCCGGCAGCCAACTATCAAAATTCTTGATTATCTGGTGCTCAGTATCGGTATCGACGGCGGAGAGTCCGTCGTCGATGATGACGACAGGGCGGTCCAGCAGCAGGGCCCGGGCCAAAGCGATGCGCTGGCGCTGGCCGCCGGAGAGGAGCAGCCCTTTTTCACCCACCAGGGACTGGTAACCATCCTTGAAGGCCGCAATCTCTTCATGGATTCCCGCCGCCCTGGCCGCCTGGGCAATCTCGGCATCACTTGCATCGGGACGTCCGAAGGCGATGTTGGTGCGGATGGTATCGGAGAAGAGGATCGTCTCCTGGGGCACATAGGCGATCTTTTCCCGCAGTTCTGCCAGGGGGAGTTGATTGTAATCGATCCCGGCCATAAACAACCTGTCGTCCGGCACGGGATAAAGACGGGCCAGAAGCTGGCAAAGTGTCGATTTGCCGGAGCCGGTACGGCCGACGATGCCCAGCAGGCCGGGTGATATATCGAGACTCAGGTCGTTGAGGGCCATGGCCTTTCGACCGGAGTATTGGAAAGAGAGATTACGGACGGACAGACTGGTGACGACCGGCAGCGGCAATGGGTTCTGAGGCTCGCGCAACAGCGGCTCCTCTTCCATCACTTTGCTGATGCGATACAGTGAGGTGACCCCGCGCTGGAAGAGGTTGGCTACCCAACCCATGGCCATCATCGGCCAGGTTAATAGTCCCAGATACGTCATAAAGGCCACAAAGTCACCGATGGAAATGGTGCCGGCAATGGTCAGTCGCCCACCGAAATAGAGAACCAGAAGCAGGCTGGTGCTCGCAATCAAGGTGGAAAAGGGAGTGAGTATTCCCTGGACCATGGCCAGGCGGATATTGTTGCGAACAAAATCCTTCCCCAGTCGGTCGAAGTGCTCCGTCTGCCGCTGTTCCTGGGTATAGGCCTTTATCAGCCGGATAGCCATAAGGGTGGAACGGGCAAATTCGGTCAAATCGGAGAACTGTTCCTGAACCAGTTTGTAACGTTTATGGAGCATGGCCGAGAGCAACCCGGTCGAGATGGCCAGTACCGGCATGGGCGCCAGGGCCAGGAAGGTGAGGCCGGGATGGATGTAGGCCATGAAAACAACGGCAGCTGCAGTCATCATAAAGGCGTCAATAAAAGAGACGATGCCAATGCCGCAGGCCATCTGGACGTTGGTAAGGTCATTGCCGGAGAGCGCCATAATCTCACCCGCCGGGCGACGATTGAAAAAGGGGCGATCCATCCGCACCAGACGGCTCAGGAGCAGGTTCCGCAGGTCGCGCTCCAAGAGGCGGGAAAACCCCAGAACCAGATATCTCCAGGTGAAGCGAAAGAAGGCGATGCCAATGGCAAAGGAGAGGATCAGGCCACCCTGGCCAAGGAGGGAGGCGGAAGTGGCCTGGCCGAGTTGCAGGGCGTCCACCGCCTGTTTGATTACCCGGGGGATGTAGAGCTGGAGAAGATCAACGGTCAGCAGGGCAAGGATTCCCCAGAACAGCCGCTGCCAGTATTTCTTGAAATACGGCACCAGCAGCCGGATGGTCTCGCGGGCCTGGATCAGCTGAGTAATGGTAGGAAAGAGTTTAATGTTGAAACCTTTTGCTTGGGAATAAGGTGTAGCGGTTCAGACCTGATTTAAACCACTACATTTATGATAAACGTGGTTTGTCCCCGATTGTTCCTCGTTTATCATAAATCATTCCCAATTATTTTATTTTATTGAAGATATTGTTTTTGGATACCGCATCAGGTATGCTCAAAAAATTACGTGAATATGCCGGGAAAATAGAGATTATATGATATTCAAGAAAAATACTGGACAGAATATCAATGCCACCATATTGGTCCATTTTGTTTAATAGACTATTATGTCAAAAAATAGATTGAGGACATCATGACTAAGATAAATCCATTCAAACCAAATAGTCCTGTACCAACTGGAATGTTTGCTGGTCGCTACGATGAACTTGATGAGCTAGAAAAAGGATTATTCCAAACCAAAAACGGACATAGCACTCATTATCTTATTACAGGTGAAAGAGGTATTGGTAAGTCATCTTTGATGATGTATTTGAAATTTGTATCAACAGGCGATATTGACAGCATAAAATATGGAAAATTTAACTTTTTGACAATTAATATTGTTTTATCCGACAGAACAGACCTCGTAACTTTAATTAAATTAATAGAAAAAAATATTTCAAGAGAACTGGGAAAGGTTGAAAAAGTAAGAAAGTTTTTGAGTGATACATGGGAATTCGTTCAACGAATTAAAGTAATGGATTCATCTATTGATAAAGCTCAAAATGATTCTGACGTAGATTTGCTAATTGACGATTTTTCATATTCTTTATCTGAAACATGCAAAAGAATAATTGTCCCTAAGAAAGATGAAGAGCAAAACGCTAGAGATGGAATTGTTTTTTTTATCGATGAAGCTGATAATGCTTCACCTAATCTTCGTATTGGTTATTTTTTTAAGGTAGTAACTGAATTGCTTCAACAACATAGTTGCAACAATATAATGTTTGTCGTTGCTGGCCTTCCTGAACTTATTGAAAAACTTTCAATTTCACATGAATCATCAATACGACTTTTCAATCAGTTATTGATTAAAGAATTAAGCACATTAGAGAGAGAATATGTGATCGATAAGGGAATTGAAAGTGGAAATAAAATAAATCAGGAAAAAACAACAATATCAGGTGCAGCAAAAACCGTCATTTCTAATATTTCTGAAGGGTATCCTCATTTTATACAACAGTTTTCCTATTCAGCTTTTGATCATGATAGCGACGGGGAAATATCAGAAGATGATGCAATACAATCAGCTTTTAAAACAGGTGGAGCATTAGATGCCATTGGAGATCGTTACTATTCTAGCTATTTTTATGAAAAAATAAAATCAGATGAATATAGGCAAGTCCTTAGTATTATGGCAGAAAAGATGAACTCGTGGATTAAGAAGAGTGAAATTAGAGCAAAATTCACAGGTGATGACAAAACATTATCTAATGCACTTGTTGCATTAACCAAACGGAAAATAATATTAAAAAATCATTCTAGAATTGGTGAATATAGGCTACAGCAAAGAGGGTTTGCGTTTTGGATTAAATTATTTGGGAACAGAAAGAAATAGTTTAAGAAAAACTCGGGGTCAGGTCTGAGAGTAATAGGCATAATAGGCATAGAATAGAGGGTAGGTCTTGCAATCCAACATTGACCCTTTTTGATAAATTCATGGCAAGACCTTTGAGAATAGAACTGGCGGGTGGCCTTTACCATGTGACCTCTCGCGGTGATCGGCGCGAGGATATTTTTCTCTGCGAGACGGACCGGTATGTTTGGCTGGAAATCTTGGGTGAGGTGGAGCTAATAGGGGTCAGAACTAAAAGGGGTCAGGTCTTGCAATCCAACAATTAACCCTTTATGATAAATTCATGGCAAGACCTTTGAGAATAGAACTGGCGGGTGGCCTCTACCATGTGACCTCTCGCGGTGATCGGCGCGAGGATATTTTCCTCTGCGAGATGGACCGATATGTTTGGCTGGAAATCTTGGGTGAGGTGTGTAAAAGGTTTAATTGGATCTGTCATGCCTGGTGTCAGCTGACCAATCACTATCATCTTGTGGTGGAGACGGTCGAAGGTAATCTATCTCAAGGCATGCGACATCTCAATGGGGTGTACACCCAGAAACTCAACCGTACTCATCATAGAGTTGGTCATGTTTTTCAGGGACGCTACCGGGCAATCATGGTGGAAAAGGATTCGCACCTCCTGGAATTGATGCGGTATGTGGTACTTAATCCCGTACGGGCTGGAATGGTCAGTGTTGCAGGGGATTGGCCGTGGAGTTCCTATGGCGCCATGGTTGGTATGGCCAGTCGGCCTGACTGGCTACAGACTGACTGGGTGTTGGGACAGTTTGGGAGTACTCACGACAAGGCTGTAACGGGCTATATGGATTTTGTTCAGGCTGGAGTGGGCCAGCCTGGTGTGTGGGAATCCTTGCGCGGCCAGATTTATCTCGGCTCTGAGGCGTTTGTTGAGCGAATGCAAATGCTAGTTGCGGACCGATCTGTAATGACCGAAATTCCTCGCGCCCAACGTCGGCCGCAGGCCAAGCCACTTGAACACTACCGCGATACCATATCAGATAAAAAATCTGCCATGGTTGCTGCGTATGCCACCGGCGATTATACCATGCAGGAAATCGCGACGTGTTTCAGCGTTCATTATTCAACTGTAAGCCGGGCTGTAAGACAAATGTAAAAGATGCCGATGCTTGATTGCAAGACCTGACCCCACTCATTCTTGACCCCACTCATTCTCATTCCTCATTCTCTAATTAAAAAAGACAAACTATGACTGATTCTAACTTCTCAAGCCTTCCTCTTTCCAAGGCAATGCTCCATAACCTCGATGAAATTGGGTTTAAAGCAATGACCCCTGTTCAGGCCGAAAGCCTTCCGCATATTTTAAAAAATTGTGATGTTATTGTCCAGGCCAAGACAGGTAGCGGGAAAACAGCCGCCTTTGGACTTGGGGTACTACACAAACTTCATGTTAAAAAATTTAAAGTTCAATCTCTTATTCTCTGTCCAACCCGAGAACTGGCGGACCAAGTAGCCAAAGAATTACGTCGTTTAGCCCAAGCTACCCATAATGTTAAGATACTGACTCTTTGCGGCGGGGCTGCCTTTGCCCCTCAATATGAATCGATACTGCATGGGGCTCATATCATTGTGGGAACTCCCGGGCGGGTGTTACAGCATCTGGATAAAGAACATCTTTCTTTAAAAGATCTAGAGACACTGGTCCTTGACGAAGCTGATCGTATGCTCGATATGGGATTTATTGACGACATTCATAGAGTTATTGCCCATACGCCTGAAAATCGTCAGACCTTGCTCTTTTCAGCCACCTATCCTGATAAGATTATGAAATTAAGTTCTGCCATTCAAAAAAACGCCCTTAACATTCAAACCATTTCTGGGGAACAAGCTAATAAGATTACAGAATATTTCTACGAAGTGGCCTACGACAAGAAGACTTCAATGCTTATTAAGGCTATTGCCCATCACAAGCCCCAAAATATTCTGGTTTTTTGCAATACAAAAGTAGAGACACAAGATGTTGCTGATGGTTTATCGGCTGCCGGGATTGATGCCCTGGCAATTCACGGCGATTTGGAACAATATCAACGAAACGATGTTCTTGTCCGCTTTGCTAACAAAAGTTGTTCCGTACTGGTGGCAACAGATGTGGCGGCTAGAGGGCTTGATATTAAAGAACTTGAAATGGTGGTTAATTACGACATACCCCAAGATGAAGAGACGTACATCCACCGTATTGGCAGAACAGGACGTGCCGGCAAAGAGGGCTTGGCAGTTACCCTCTTTACAAGCTTTCAAGCATTTGCAATGGGAGCCTATCGCAATGGGACGCGCAGGTTTGATGATATTAACAAGCTGAATAAGGTTGAAGATTTCACACTGACCCCACCAAATGTCACTATTGTTTTAGAGGGCGGGAAAAAGGACAGAATGCGGCCTGGCGATATTCTTGGAGCACTCACGGGTGAAGCAGGTATTGAAGGTAAATATGTGGGTAAAATAGATATCTATGACCGGCAAAGCTATGTTGCAATTGAGCGCAGCAGGCTTAAGCAGGCATATTCTTATCTAAAAAACGGTAAGATTAAAGGACGCACATTTCCAGTCTGGATATTTTCTGAAAAAAAATCAGGCGAGGGTGATAAGAAAAAAAAGGCCAAGCCCCCCAGACAGCAATATTAAGTCAGGTATCATAGAGTTCACTTTCAGTTTTCCTCCCCGACACGATACAAAACTACAATCCAAGCCAGTTGGGGACTGGATATGCTAACTGATTGATATAATAGCGTGAAAGTTTTGACAGTTTTGTTTTTCGTTGTAAACCAACCGGCAAAAAAAACGCTCAACCAGACGCTTTCGCCGATTGCGTTGAGCTGCTTATTTTTATCTGAATTGATATTCTCCAAAGAGACATTTCTTGAAGCAATCCTTTTATGATCTCAATCATTCTGATTTAGAACTGGTTCTCAATCAGAATGATTTAAACCAGTCAGCAGCGGCAATTCTTTTTAATTGGCATTATAAGAAAAAAGAAGAGGCCCAGTGTTACGAGAAAATTGCAAAAGGGTCATTGGCTTTTTTTCAGAATAATTTCGACTTTTCTCTCCCTGAAATCGATACGGTTCATGAGTCAGAAGATCGAACCGTCAAATTTCTTTTCAAGCTTCAAGATGATCACACAATTGAAACCGTTCTTCTTCCGTTTCATAATAAATATTCCATTTGCCTTTCATCACAGGTTGGCTGTGCGATGAATTGTTCTTTTTGTTCTACCGGAACACAAGGATTTACAAGAAATTTGGCTACAAGTGAAATTGTTGGCCAGTTTCTCCAGGCTTGGCGTTGGCTCGCGAAAAACCGGCCGGGAGAAGAGAGAATTTTGAATATTGTTTTTATGGGACAGGGCGAACCGTTACATAATTTTGATGCCGTCAAAAAAGCCTGCGAAATATTTTTATCACAACACGGAATGTCCATTGGTGTTCAAAAAATTACTGTTTCAACGGCTGGTTATATTCCTGGACTTAAAAGATGGAGACAGGAAATTCCCGGAGTGAACCTTGCGTTATCACTTCATTCGCCCTTTGAAGAAAAGAGGAATGAACTCATGCCCATCAATATAAAGTATCCACTCGATGAAGTGTTGACCTGTATTGACCAGATCCCTTTAAGTAAAAAACAATTTATTACCTATGAATACCTTCTGATAAAAGATTTTAATGATTCTCCAGATGATGCTCAAAAATTGGGAACGATGCTGGCTGGTAAAAGCGCTTATATAAACCTGATTCCTTTTAACTCATTCCCAGGATCACACTATAAGCGTCCGAACCTGGATACAATTGAGAAGTTTAAAGAAGTTTTAGATACTTATAAAATTCCAACGTTAATAAGAAGTGCCAAAGGCGACGATGTATTAGCCGCATGCGGACAACTCAATTCTAAAAATTAAAGAGCTATCCAGTGCAAGTGCATGGGGTCGGATTACAAAACAATGAAATTAGCATTATTCAGCGATACCCATGCGTTACATGGCAAAATCAACATTCCGGACGCAGATATTTTAATTTTTGCCGGCGACATGACCCATTGCAGAACCGCAAGGGATGTTTCGGACTTTAATAATTTTCTAGGATCTCTTCCTCATAAGCATAAAATCGTTATTGGTGGCAACCACGATCATAGGCTTGCGCATGATCCGGTAAAAGCCAGACTGCAACTCTCGGAAGCGGTCTATCTTCTGGATGAATTTGTTGTCATCTCCGGGATAAAAATCTACGGAGCACCCTGGCAGCCGTTATTTAACGACTGGGCCTGTGATGCCTTTGCCTTGCCGCGAGGAAAAGCCCTTAAAGAAAAATGGGATATGATCCCGCCTGATGTCGATATTTTAGTAACTCACGCTCCTCCGTCCGGCATTCTCGATCAAGATGGCCCTGTCTCCCATGGCTGTTCAGACCTCACTGACGCTGTGGCCGCACTCAAACCCAAGTATCATATTTTTGGCCATATCCACAGCAATCACGGAATGATTAAACATGGCCCCACAATGTATATAAATTGCAACGTACAAGGAGAGAATGGTGCATTAAGACCCGCGCTCCTGCTTGACTACAGCGCAGGTGAACTCCTGTAATTCAACGTTAAGGGGAGAGTATGTGGAACTAACAGAAAAAGGGAGGCGCAAAAGAAAGGAGACACAAACCAATCAGCCGCTTTTCAATGCGTCCGCAGGGAACCATCGAATGCACAGTGGATGTACTCACCTGGAGCGGCGATGTCCGCCGGAGGGCTGGAGTGTTGCTATATGCTGCTTCCAGCAAGCGCAGCCTTCGTTCGTGCCTTGATGCTGGACGGATAAAAACAATGTGGACAAATTGAAATAAAAAAGGGCTACAGAAAAAGCTCTGTAACCCTTGATTTTATTGGTGCGCCCGGAGGGATTCGGACCCCCGACACCCGGATTAGAAGTCTGTGTTTCTGGTAAATACCTAAAAGTATCATTTAATATTTACCTTGCTTTATCAGTTATTTATCCTTGACCATTCCTCACGTTGTAGTATATTCTTGTATCAAATAACCCCTGTTTTCCCGTTCAAAATATAACTGGCATATAACCGAGAACCCACAGAATAAGGGGAATATGCTCTAAAATATGGGTTTAAAATATAACTGAGCGGCATAAATTAAAAAAAAAGGAGGCGATCATGGGCAAGGAAAACACTTTCAATTTCACTGAAGACCGATTGAGAAATATTTTACTTCCGGAATCTGGCAAGCGAGAATATTACAACGACACCACCGAAAAAGGGTTACGCCTGGCAGTGTCCGGAACCGGCATGAAGTCCTTCCAGTTTCAAAGATGGAGCCCTGAGAAGCAAAGGCCCGTTATTGTCACCCTGGGCAAGTGGCCCGACCTGCCCTTGAATTTGGCAAGAGCTAAAACCAATGCCATGCGGCAAGAGGTCAGCAAGGGCAATGATCCACAAGCAGAGAAAAAAGCTCTCCGCGACACCATGACCGTGGCTGAACTCCTTGACCGCTACTTAACCGAACACTCAATACCACACAAGCGATCCGCCAAAGATGACCAGGCAATAGTCCGCCTTCACCTCAAGCCAACATTCGGCACCCGGCGCGTCAACGAGCTGGCACCTGAAGCTGTACGATCCTGGCACAACGGCCTGACCAAGACCATGAAACCAGCATCAGCAAATAGGCGCCTGGCATTGTTGCGATCCGTTTATAACGTCATGATGCCCGACCTTCCCAATCCATGCCGTGGCGTCAAGATGTTCAAGGAATATTCCCGCGACCGATTCTTACAACCAGAAGAGCTTGAAAGATTCTTCCTGGCCATCGAGCATGAACGCGCAACCGGGAATCCGGATATTGCCGACTACTTGCTGTTGAGTATCTTCTCTGGTGCAAGGCGCGCCAATGTGCTGGCTATGCAATGGAAGGATGTTGATTTTAGCCGGGAACAGTGGCGCATTGCTGGCGAGGACTCGAAAAATAAGAGCATCATGCTTGTTCCTCTGGTTGGTGAAGTCCTGGAGATTTTGACCAGGCGGCGGCTGACTGCTTCCAGTGTTTTTGTCTTTCCGAGTTATGGGAAGACCGGGCACCTGGCAGAACCCCGGAAAGGATGGGACAGGATAAAAAAGACCGCTGGCCTTGCTGATGTCCGCCTTCACGATCTGCGTCGAACCATGGGCAGTTATCAGACGATCAGCGGCGCGTCAACGGCCGTCGTCGGCAAGACCCTGGGACATAAGAACCCGGCAAGTACGGCCGTATATGCAAGAATGACCCTTGATCCTGTTCGAGAAGCAATGGAAAAGGCAGTCCAATTAATGAAAACCCCGGTTGAGAAGAAGGTTGTTAATATCAAAAAGTGAGGAGGAGGTGAAGAAAATGGACGCGGATAAAAAAAGACTGTCAGACTCATCTCTGGATGAGCTCAAAGAAATGTTACGGGAGGCAAAGCAAGGAGCGAGAGAGGCAGAGCGTGAAGCGAGGGAGGCAGAACGCGATCTTGAAGCGTTGAAACGAAGGCAAAGCATTGAATATGGTTGGTGGAAACCTGAACTTAAACTGGTTCATTCTCAACGACAAGACGCAATCAGGAAAAAACAGGACCATGCGCGGCCTCTGCTTGCGATTGTTCCAAGATGATGAACCTCAAGAGGTGACAAGGAGATGCAGAAATGGACATGAAATCGATGGAAATGAGGATTGAATACCTAGAGAGGATGAACGGGCGATTAGAAGCCTTGATAGCTAGCCAAGAACGCCATGTAGCTCTCCTTGAAGACCGGCTTGCCAGATATGAAGAGCCAAAGCCCCGGCTTGCGAT
>JAFLKM010000015.1 GCA_019163335.1 Desulfobulbaceae bacterium
AACCAGCAGCTCCCCAGGCCAGGGGCACGCATACTGATAAAGACTTTAAAGAAATGGTGACGCAAATAAAGCTATTGAACAAAATGGTGGCACACCTTGAAACGATGGTCGCCGACAGAGATAAACAGATTGTTCGGCTGGAGAGCGAACAGACCGCTCATGTCGCGGTCAAAAAAAAACAGGTCATATAGTAAAAATCTATTCCAATCCAGAGCCGCATAGGAAATGCAAAAACCCGACGCTCTACTGTGTGCGCAATGTCCGCAAGGAAGGCGGGATCTGCACCGCCGGGGTGGAGTCGGTGATGGAGAAAACCCACGCTCTGGCCGTCGCCATGAACAATATGATGGACCAGCACAGCATGAAGTATAAAGCCAACCACGAGAAGGGCCTGCTTGCCCGCGACAGGGTTTTACAAGTCCTGAGTGGGGGGGGGGGTGGTGGCGACAGAGAGTTATGGAAGAGGACGGCCGGCTGATGCAATTATTGGGGTAAAAAAATAAACCTTCCGGTGGAGGCACGATGGGGTTTGACGCAGCGGATATGCGGGACGCACAAGAGCGGAGGCTGTTGGCAAAAAGGCGGCAGGAAGAACAAAAAACAGGGATGAAATCTTGCGCTGTCTGTAAAAAACAGATTTCACTTGCCGCCTACACCTGCCCATATTGCGGGGATCCCCAACGAAAAACCCCTGAACAGGAAAAAAAAGAAAGTGATTCAAGGGCAATAGGGTGGTCAATCATTATTATTATCGTGGTCATCGTTTTCTCAGTTGCCAAAATCAATCTCGGCAAAGAGAAGAAGCCTTATGTTCATCGCCAGGTCGATGCGGCGGCGGAACAAAGAATAAAGGATGAAAACTGGAAGTATTTTACCCAGGAGGAAATAACAAAGCGGCTTAGGGACGCAAAAAGTGCTCAATTTTCAGGGGTGTTTGTCTCAAGAAATAGCGGGGCCCCGGTTGTGTGTGGCATGGTTAACGCGAAAAATGGGTTTGGCGGTTATGTTGGATTTGAGAGATTTATCGGATCCGGAAATATTTTAGGAATCCTGGAATCGGATATGAAGGCTGGAGAGATGGACAAAGCATGGCAGGAATATTGCGAATAGTGATCCTATGAGTGTCGGGCCACACCCTCACAATCCAGGCCAATGGATAATTGATTGTCGCCCTGGAGGATATAAAGGCCCGCGTGAGCGGATTCCATTTGTCGGCACCAGACAGGAGGCGGTGGATCTTGAGCGGGTGATTATGCGGCGCCATGCCGATATGCCCAAGGTCACGCCAAAATCATTGGGGATGATCTATCGGATGTGGATGGTCTGGTACGCGGCCAACAGGGCGGTGAGCACGGTGGAAGATGTGAGGTCGGTATGGAAAAACAGGCTGGCCCCAGTCTTTGAAACGGTCCGGCCAAACCATCTCACCAGGGCGATGCTTGAACAATACAAGCTCACCAGGCTGAAAAGTGGCGTCAAACCCAGGACCATCTCCAAGGAGTTGAATTATTTTTCTGGGATGCTTAAATGGGCGGTGGATAATGAATTTTGCGAGGCGTTGCCTTTCCAGATCACCGGCTTCTCACGCAAACAAACCGCCCCGCCAAAACCGCGTCCGCTCACCCCGGAACAAGTGACGCTGCTCTTGAATAATATCGAACCACAGTTCCGGCTGATATTCCTTTTGATGGCTGATTGCGGCCTGCGGCTAACCGAGGCGACTCGGCTGCTCAGGTCACAGGTGGAATTTGATCACGGCGTCATTTTCGTCATCGGCAAGGGTAGCAAAGAGAGGATTGTCCCGATCACCACCGACAGGCTCAGACAGGAACTGGAAAAGGCAAAGGGGATGAAGGATTTTCTCACCCTCAACCCCCAAACCAAAAAACCCTACGTTACCATCAGGACCGCCCTTATCCGAGCGGCCAAAAAAGCAGAGATCGACAAGCGCCTCTATCACCACCTGCTGCGTCACAGCTTCGGCACAAACGCCACAGCGGCCCACATCGATCTGTCAGCCTTGCAGCGGATAATGGGGCACAGTTCGTCGCAGACAACGGCGATGTATCAGCACCTGGCTGGTGAATATTTGCGGTCAGAAGGGTCAAAATTAAACGATATGGTCAATGCCGAGCGTCCACATGGACACTCTGGACAGTGACCTGGAAGGCATGATGGTAAATGGTTTGCGCGTTTTACGTTTCGGACTCTGACTCCGCTTATCGAGGTTCGAGCCCTCGTCCCCCAGCCAATAACAGTAAGGGTTTCCGGTTAAAATCGGAAGCCCTTTTTTCTTTTAATTTGTCCACATTTGTCCACATTGGTTTTTTGTGGACATTGCTGGTTGTCCCGGGTTGTTTTTTTTATAGAGGTGTGGCCGGTGAGAACTATTAATTCCTCAGCGCCAGATAATCATCCAGCGTCAATAGCTCATCCACCTTGGGTGCATACACCTTGCCTGAATCCAGCTGGATACTATTTGATGCCGATGCAATCACTGTCTCTCCATTTTCCTTGTACAGCCGCGCTCCATCGGCGAATTTGAGCGGGGTAGCCTGCACATTATCCAGGTACAAATTGAATCCGGCGTTGATCCGGTAGTTAACGACGTCCTCCATGGTGATACCCTCGAAGAAATAACGGATACCGTCTGCCGTGGTCAGGTTATGCACCCACCAGGCGATGAGACGCTGCTTGGTGGTGACGTTGTCTGGATCGCTGATATTGACCTCAATGGTCGGGTAGTCGGCGGAGAACTCCGTCACAGTGGCGCCGTCTATGCCGATGTCGATATACTCCTGCCAATCTTCCTGGCTGTCGATGACCTGCAACCCGGCGTTGGTCAGTATCCCTCTGGCGCTCAATTCTCGTTTGGCGGCCAAGCCCACGCAGTAGATGGCAAACAGCATGATGGTATTTCCGGCAACCAGCGAGGCCGAGGGGATATCCGCGACAAAGACATACCCATTGCCGCCGGAAACCACCGAGTTATCCACCTCTATGCCCAGGGTGTCGTTGATCACATAGACGCGGGTGTCATCCACCAGATTCGGGGCGGTGATTTTAACCCTGGTATGGGTGGCGTCCTGCAAGACGCCGTCAAAGTCGCCGCCGTTAATGATCGAGTATGCACCAGTCCCGGCCAATACCAGAGCCTTCCCGGCGGCATTGACCACCGTCCCGTCTATGGTCAGATCCCAATCGTCAGGCAGGTTATAATTTGCCCCATCCACGGTGGTGATCGGCTCCGGATGCGTCATATTGGCGGATTGCGCCGCCCACCATTGGGTGTATTCGTATAGTTCCTGTATGGTGTGGGCGGCGGTAACGATGATGGACATGGCAACTGGGTCAATGGCAATGCCGGTGTAGGCACCGGCTATGGCCTCACCCGCGGTGACAAAGACGTTGGCTTGCAATATCTGCTTTAGCGCAATGGGTTCAGCCACTGTCTGCGTTATGGCAAAGAACTGATACCCGTATTTCCTGATAACTATTCTGTGCGGAGTGTACACTACCGTGTTGTACGTCACTGGTGGAGCGGCGACCTTCCCTTGATACGTTTCCGCTGTAAGGTACTGCTCGGGGATTTTACCATCAGCACCGGTGGCAATAGCCGCCTTCTGGATGTAAGTTTTTTTATCGTAAGTGTTATAGGAGTGGGATATGGCGACGCTGCTCTGAACGCCCCGAACAACACCCAACTGAGTGCCGACCTTATTGGTGACACTCATCCGTTCCGGCCCGGCCAGTATGACATCCCCTACAGATATGTTGGCTGGAGTGCCTGACATAAACATGGCCGTGGCCGTGCCGTTGAGATCAGTAAAGGTTAATCCGCTGTCAATAAACATATTGCTGATGCCGTTGACATCAAACGCGGCTATGTTTACCCCCGGTATCGGGAGATTATCTCCGCCGATTATTGTGGCGTTGAATGACCACCGACGATAATACCAGGAGTAAGTAGGCTCCGTCTGTGAGCTGCTTCTAAGCGGATTGTATGTCCCGGTAAAATCAATCAGATCAAAGACCTTATTGGCGGCTGTTCCAGAAAAATGCAATTCTTGCACTGAGGCCGTAAAAACGACCCCCTTTACCTTTGAATAGCTGTTGTAATATGAGTAGAGGGAGTTTCCCTTCCATTTAGAGTTCGTGATCAGGACATTCCCGGACTCCATCCTGCCGTCCATCTCGATTTGGCAATTATCAACATCAATAAACCCGGTAAATTGCGCATTGGCGCCAAAGACAAATAGGCTGGAATTTTTAATTGCAGATCCAGGCAAGCCTTTAAACATGTTGAAAGACGAGCCGCTGTTTAGATAGGCTCCGCCGCTGGCACCCGTGGAGTTGGCAAGTTCTATGACCTTGGAGTTATATATCTGAAACTTCCCACTTATATTATTGCCGCCGTCCCCATTGATCCCCATTGACCCGAATACGCTGCCATTGCTACCACTGGTTGACCCCGTCACAAAATCAGACATCCCGGTTGATTCGTTTGGGTTTATTCGGCCCTCTATGTATACAGAGCGGCCTGGATTTATTTTCCAAAAGCAGGCGGCTGTATACCCGACACGGATACATCCTCTGAAAAAGTACTGCGCCCCAGTATTGTTTTTTGTGAGGGCCACTCTTGTTGCAAATTGGGATTTTCCCTGAGCGACATAGGCATTGTAAATAAACTCCTCATCAATCCTATCGGCATCTGTCCCGCCATCCACCTCCACCATCGGTACGCCCAATGGAAATACCTGGAAATCGGTGTTGGTCTGCGCGGCGGCATCGGTGCAGGTAATAGCATTTACTAGGGTTGTTGCCGTGGCCGTATCGGTCGATGCTATTCTGACCATGTGACCGAGGCCGCTATAATCCCCTGCCACTGTGGTGCGAAGCAAAATGTACGCAAGGAAGTTCGCTGGTTTTATCTTTGTAGTCCCGGCCCAATTGAGCTGGATGGACTTATTTGTTGTGGTGGTGGTAGCCGATGCCTCGTTGGATAATACGGACATGGCAAAGTTGTTGTGGCACCGCAAAGAGGAGAAGATGTACTCCAGGGCACACAATCTGTAATAGTATGTGGTGTTGGCGGCAAGAGCACCGCCGGCAACCGCTGTTGCTGATAATCCGGTAGGTGGGGCAAGCTCTGATATCGTTACTGTTTTTGCCATTATAGTCCGTATCCTTTATTCGCCCGATCCAACCAGGCCGTGTTAAAGTCCCCTGCTCCGGTGGCCACCATCCACGATCCGGCAGCGACTTCCTTGCGTTTGATCCGCCAGTTTGTGTCCAGGGAGAAGCCGTAATAGATATATCCGGATTCGTTTTCTGACTTGAGGATGTAATTGTACATGTATGCCGCCGGGCCGGGGTCGCCCTGGATTCCTTGTATGCCTTGCGGGCCGGTATCGCCGGTGTCACCTTTGACGCCCTGGAGTCCTTGGGGGCCGGTATCGCCGGTATCACCTTTCACGCCTTGAATGCCTTGCGGGCCTTGGAGGCCGGTGTCTCCGGTCAGTCCTTGAATACCTTGCAACCCCTGCGGGCCTGTCAACCCCTGAATACCTTGCAGGCCTTGCGCCCCGGTGTCACCCGTATCACCCTTCAGCCCTTGGATTCCTTGCTGGCCTTGTAATCCCTGTGGCCCCTGGTCGCCGGTGTCGCCTTTTTCGCCTTGGATACCTTGCGGCCCTGGAACGGTCGAATCATCTCCAGCAGGCCCTGCTGGCCCTTGCGGCCCTGGAACACCAACCGTCACCACCGACACGACCGCCGGTGTCTCCTGTACGGTGATGATGGTTGGTGGCTCGCTGGGCGGGCTGATGGTAATGGTGGTTACCTCGGTCGGGCCGGGGATGATGGATATAGTGTCGCCCATTATTTTGTTTGCTCCCGCTTAACAGTTATTTCGCCTTCAAAGATCCGCTTGACAAGGCCACCGGCAGTCCGCTCCAGGCCGTAGATCGCTTTGAGCGTAGCCTTTGAAAAAACATATGCAGCGGTGACATCAGCCGGAAAAATCAGCGAAAAGGCATTGGCTGCCGTGATGACAATCCTACCGTTATTGGTGCTCAGGGTGTCGATCACCGTCCTGAAATCGTTGGAACGTATCTCCATTTTCAAAGACGCCACGGCCATGGTGTCTGGGACGCCATCGGTCACATAGGTAACCGGTATGATTAAGTCCTGGCCTTGGATCAGGTCAAAATTAAAGACCGGCACTTCAATTCGTAATTCAGCGCTCACTATTCCCCCTTCTTGTCAATGTGCATTTTTTGATTCCGTCCATGCAGCGCGGGCTATTGTTCCGTTTATCCGCTAGACGATGTTCAACAATGTTTTACATTCTGGTACAGGCCAGCCACACGCTCACTCCAAGCAGCACGGCACTGACCGCCAGGCCGGTAATGATAAAAATAATATACAATCTGTCCATTATTCTCCTTACGCGACAAGCACGCCGCTTGCCCGATCCAGGGCCCGCCGACGATCCGCATAGCCATTTAGCCCGCCGTTAATACGCTTGGTGATCCGTTCAAAATTCCCGACATCTGCCAGCTCATTTAATCCGTGCGACTGCCAGAACCAGGCTGCCGACCGGCAGGCATATTCCGGCTGGGTCAGCAGGTCAGGGAAGGAGAGCAGGTCAAGATCCAAGGCGTTGCCGCACGCCTTATGGTTGTCAAATCCGGTAATCTGGATAAGGCCGTGCCCTTTCCAGAATTGTCCAGGGGTGGTGCCGTTTTGCCGGGCAATCCATATTGCTTCCGGCCGAGCGTTTCCTAGGTCCTCTCGGTAATTATAGGCATCTCCAGATGCAATCTCCGAGGTGTAGAGCAGACTTCCGGACTCGTGGCAGATCTGCGCTAGAAACGCGGATTGACGGGCCGGGGTGTTGATGGCAAACTCATCCATGGCCGCGTTGAGGTGGGGCAGATAAAGATCTGCCCGCCTGCCTGCCGATGGCATGATGGTTTTCAGCTGTTCGAGGGTGATGGTCATTTGTTTTCTCCTATGATGGTCGTGGCCCACTGGTGACAGGCTATGGCGTACTCTGCGGCCCGGTCTGCATCGGCGGCAAGGGTAAGAAGAAACTCCTCAGCCTCTCCTGAAAGTCGGCTTTCGGGGGCGGCAGCTGCAGCATCGCTGGAAGGGTGAGTTCCTGCCTCGGTGCAACCACCACCCGGCCTACGTCCGGGGTCGCGCATGCCGCCAAGCTTACGAGCAAGGCGACGGTTATCATCAAGGGTTTGATCAATCCGGTTCTGGGCTGCGACATGGCTTACCTCTATGGTGGTATTGAGTTCGGTGTTGCGACGCTCTGCTGCCAGCACCTTTTCCGTTTCTTCCTGGAGTACGGCTGCAGCCTCTATTTTCTGCGCCGAGATCGTGGCCTGCCATCTGTTTTCCTCGTAGCGATAGATCAGGATCCCGGACGCCAGAGACCCGGTAACCAGCCCGGCCACCAGGGCGATCAGGATATTCTTAATATCAATCACTCAATGTCTCCTTTTTCAGGCCAAGGGTGACCCCCAGTCCGGCAAACAGCGAGCCGACACCCAGGCCGAAGCTCTGCATATCGAATGGATGTTTCAGCCATACCGCCGAATACACCGACAGCCAGAGACTGACCATCACGGCAAAGGCGGCAAGCACCCGAAAAACATCCGGGGTCTGGTTGTCGGACTCGGTAAACAATTTCAGCAAGATATCCTTCATCAGTCCCTCCTTTTCCGGTACCATCGTAAGTTCTCCATCAATCGCATATGGCCATCCCAGTCTTTCTTTCGGTACAGGCAGTGATACATGGCCTGCATCAGGGTCACCCAGTCACTTGCCAGTCGCATTATCAATCTTCCTTTCTGCGATGCGTATTGTTCTCCACCGGCTGGATGCCCAACTTACCCATGATACGGCAGAGGTTACTGTTCATGGTGGTCACCACCGCCATGCGCTCTTCGCAGCTGCTCTCCAGGCATGCAACCCGTTTTCTTAGATCGTTGTATTTTTGGTGCTCGTGGCCTGTTTGATAGACAAATCCGAAGAGCACCACAAGGCCTGCAAGGAACCGCTCCCAATGCTGGAGGAAATATTCAATAAAAGTGGTTGTTTCCGGGGTCATTGGTAATCCTTTTAAATATTATTTTTATTTTCAAACTACTCATAAACGAACCGCAACCACATTCCATTTTTGTAGACTCACAATCGCTCCGCGCGCACTCTCGATTCCCACTCGCACACTGGTATTTAACCGCCCCAGTCCGCTATCGGCCACCTCGGTAGCCCATGTATAGGTTGTCCCGGTCAGGCCCGTTACGGTCTTTTTCAGCACATCGGTCTCGCCGTAAAGGCGCAGGGTGTAGGTCACGCCAGGCTCCGGGCCGATATCGGCGGCATCCTGGTAGATCATCGCAGCGGTCTGCAGGGTGCGGTCACGGTGCGCCCAGGAGACCGTCAGTGCTTCTGCTGCTCCGATGGAATCCGGCCAGCGCAGGGTGTTGATCTTGACATTGCCGGGCGGATAGGGCCGCATCATCCGGCCTGCACAGGTGATGGCCTCGGTGGTGGCTGCTCCCAGATCAAGCCTCCCTGAGGCGGTGGACGGCAGCATCCGGATTTCCACTTGCTCACCCACCGCCCGTTCAGTTCCATCCAACCCATAGAAATTCTGGTGACACCAGATGGTTTCGCCGTCGGCGTGGCTCACCGGGATGGTGTCCAGCACCCCGCGTGCAATGGTCACGGTGGAGAGCACCGGGTTGATGGCGGTGATCCATACCAGCTCATTCCCCAACGCCGCATACTGGCCCACGGCCACCATATTGGTGTCGATAGATTCCAGCAGAGTGATGGTGGACTCCAGCTCCGGGACCATGGCCCCGACTACGGTGCCGATAAAGGGGAAGTTGTCGGTGTCGCGCAGGGCATAGTCGGGGGCGCCGACGTTGCGGCTCCACATCTGGTAATTCATCGCGTCCGACGATGGCCGTCCACAAAAGCAAGTGACCAGGGTGGAGCTGTCGTCAATCTCGGCCAATACCGCCGCCGACTCACCGTATTGCTGGACAAACTGCCACCAGGTGACCTCATCCACCTTGCGCTTAATTGCATCAGCAGGGGCGGAGATCGGGCTGGTCCAGAGACTTCCCGAAGGCTGGGTGAACGGGGTCGCCCCCAGGCCATAGACATCCCGGCTGGCAGAGATTCTGATCTTACTGTCGGTGTGGACATTGATCTCGATTTTGGCAACCCGCATCACCATCTCGACAATGCCCAGCGGCGCCCAGGAGAAGCGGAAGATATCGCCCGGCTCCAGGCTGAAGTTGCGGCGGTTGATCTCCAAGGTTACCGAGGCAATGGGCACCACCACCTGCTGCAATTCGCGGGCGGCAATCTTCTGGGCCCAGTCCTCGGTGGCAATGCCGACAAACTCCATGGAGGTGGCAATGACCTGGCCGTTGGCTCGGGCAATCCCTGCAATATCGTGCACCGTGGTGGTCTGGGGCGAGTTGTCCCGATCCACCCAGTTGATGGACAGCTGGTTCGGTGCTTCCGCTGCGGAGGAGTTCTGGAAATCCACCAGGTCAATAATATTGGAGGTGTCCAGGATCGGGGTCATGGCCAGGGTGTAATCGTTGCGGATCAGCTTGAGAGTGATCAGCCCGGTGATATGGGAGGGGTACAGTACCGCCTCGATATGGCTTAAAATCAGACCGAGAAAGTCCTCGACACTGCTGTTTTTGGCCCAGACCAGGGACAGGCCGAAGGCCTCCTGATTCGGGTCCACTCCCTGGGCGAGCTTATAGGCGGCATCCTCAAAGGAGTCCATATCGAGATCGGCGGTGGGGTAACCCAGGCCACCCCAGCTGGTATTGGTCAGGGTCTCGTAGATAATATGGACCGGATTCATATCGGCAAAGCCATCCGAGGCAACAATCGTCGCCCACTCATCATGCCAGCCAAAGCTGGTACGCTGGCCCAAAATTCCCCACTCCTTGATATAGGGGTTATTGGCCGACATTTGGCACTTTCTCGCTACCAGTCCAAACAGGCCGCGATAGGCCGGGATCACCGAGCCCAGCACCGACTGGAGATAGCCGTTCTGGGGCTGAGTACTCAGGCCGAACTGCGGATCAACGGTACCGACAATGCCGCCTTCGCGGGCATCCCCGCCAAAGAGCTCCGGGCTGTTGACATAGATGGCGGTATTATCCACAGCGTCCCCTTCCCAGGCCCACTGATCGCCCACCCTGATCTTGAGCAGGTGGTTCAAGCCGTGGCAGAAGACCAGGTGCAGGCCAGCATAATAGCGATAGCCGGTGGTGGCACAGCTTTTGCCCTTGCCGCCGCCGCCCATTACTTAGCCTCCCTTTCTGCCAGTTCCACCGCCCGCGTGGCCATGGCGTTGTTTTTACTGCGCAGCCAGGCGCAGGAGATGCCGTTGTCTAAAAAGTCCTGCCAGTCCACCCCTTCACGGGCAAACCACTTACGCAGTCCGGAATTGCAATATCCTAAAGACCGCAGGTGGCGATGATAGACCTTGCAATCTTCCATTACTTCTTCCCTCCGGAGCAGTTGACAATGGCGGTGGTGCCCACGTCGCCATACCAGACGCAGTTGGTTTTGGTGAGCAGCCGGGTGCCGAAGAGCACCGGCACATCCGAGGACGAATCCACCAGTGTGCCTTCCAGTTCGCCCGGCGTCACCTTGGCCTGCTCGGCCATTTTTGGGCGGAGGAGAAAGGATAACACCTGCAAGCCGACCCAGACGATTGCCATTAAAGGAAAGGCCATATCTACACCAGTGCGTCGCCGCTGAAGGGGTTTTTTGACGGGAGATAGGGCAACCCGCCAAAGTTGATGACGTTGTTAAATTTGCCGGTGCAGCTGGTCATGGTCCGGTCACAGCCCGGCCAGATGGTCACGGTGTCGCCAACCACCAACTCCGGGATCAAATCCACCAGAGAGACGACATTGCCGACCTGCCCAACGATCAGGCGCAGATGGGTGTCAAACTGAAGCTTGCCAGCCAAATAATACTGGTCGCCATGGGCCCCGCCGGTGCTGATAGTCAGGGTGTTGCCGCTGATTGCGGTGACCGTCCCGGTGGCGGCAACCCCAGCCGCATCAACCCCGCATTGAGCGGAATAGAGGACATGGGGGCACCCGATCTGGTATTTGCGGCGCAATCCCGCCCGTTGAAACAGAGAAAAGGCACTGTCGCAGGCAAGCTGGGCGGTGGAGCCGCTCCACTTGCAGCCGGTGACCCTGCCCTTCCAGAACAGCGAGTAATCCACATCGCCCTGGTGATGGCGATAAACGTTGACCACCATAATCCCGGTGAGCCATCCTGAACGAAACTGCATGGCCACCGCATTGGCAGCGGCAACCTCAATCTCCAGGGTGGCCTTTTTGCCATCGCCCATCACGGTGAATCCGGATCGCTTGATAAAGACCGGGCTATAGGTATCGCCGACCCAGTCCACTTCGGTGTCGGCGCTGGTAAAGAGCCACACGTCGGCCCCCAGGGAAAAGCGGTAGAGCTCCAGGGGCTGGCCGTCATACTCGGATTGTTCGTAGGCGACATAACTCATGGCAGCACCACCACTGGAAACCCGGCCTCGACGCATTGCCAGTCGAGCCAGCTCAGGTCAATGCTGTCGGTATTGAGCCGCACCTTTTCCAGCCAGGCGCAGCGGTTTAAGATTTCGGCACTGATCGCCACCGGCAATGCGGAATCCAGAATCAATTTTTCTTCGTAGCTGGGCAGGGTTTCCACCCCGATAATCTGCCGGCGGATTATCGTCCCATCGGTCATGATCATCTCGATATGGGCACGGGCGTTGCTGTCGGTGAGGCTGAAGGCGTAATTAATCGGCTTGATCACGATATAGTTTTGCCCGTTCGGGGCAGGGACGGCCAGCTCAAAGCCCCGGTCATCGGCGGCAACCCAGAAGGGCGATTTTCGGCCCGCGCAGTAGGCTATAAAGGCGAGCATCCGGCTGATCCGGTCGCGGCTCCACACCAGTATCTTCAGCTCCCGCTCAAAGACCGGCTCCGAGGATTGCACATCCACCTCGATGATGCCGGTGTCGTTGTCGAGCAGGGTCCACTTGTTATCATAGCCCTGGCCCTGCTCGCCCCATGATGCGGGCAGTGGGAAAATCGGCAGGCCCTGATAGGTCTCGGAGGCAATGGCGGCGGTGGGCGCCCATTTATCCTCCACCATCAGCAGTTGCAACTTGTATTCGCCCACGTCCTCGGTGAATCGATTAACGCTCCGGCCTCCGGAGCAGAGGCAATAGCGGCAGGGCGCGACATTGGCCCCAACCGGCCATTCCCGGATAAAGGGCAGGCCGACTGCCACAAACCCGGCTCCCACGCCGGAAATCTCTCGGTATTCAAAGGTGTCGGCATCTGTCCAGATTGCCACAGGCGTGCCCACCACATAGTTGTCGGTGCTCTCGGCCACCGGGATCACGCTGGAGTTTGCCGGAAGCACGACATCTAAACGCGAGCCATCCCGCCAGATGGGGGCGAACATATAGACCGACTTGCGCTGGCCCATGGTGGTCTCCAATTTTCTGCGGCTGTCACCCGCCACCAGCAGCCGCAGATCAAAACGCCTGCGGGGGGCGGTACGCAGCTGCACCCGCTGCTCGGTGCGATTCCAGGCAATCATCACGTCTGTTTTCCACTCGTATGATTCATTCCAGCCGTCCTCCCAGTTATGGGGATGGAACAGCAGGCCGATATCACCGGCCAGCTGGGGGGCGCGGAGCCCGTAGAGATTCAGGCTGGTAGTGTTGCAGGTGGAGGCAAAGGCGATATCGGCGGAAAAGGTCAGCGGTCCGTCAATGCCCACGGTAAAGATCACCCGCAGGGAGCGTTTCGGGCCCAGCAGTTCCGGCGGGGCCGCATCCCAGGCAATGCCCTCGGTGTCGCCGCTGCTGCTGACGCCGGTCAGGGTTGCCTCGGCAGCGGAGCCGTTCCATAGATATATAGGGACAGAGCTGTCTCGGGTGATATAGCCCACATCCTGCTCGGGCGGCAGGCCCAGCAGAAACAGCTGCGCCTCATTATTGGTGGTGGATGGGTGCAGGCCATCCATGGCAATATAGGGCACAAAGGGGTCGGCGAGGGTTCCGATGGGCATATTAGATGCGCCTCATTAAGATGGCCATACACTGCTCATGCCACTCCATTCCGCTGGGGCCGACAAAGGCAGTCCCAGCGGTCTGGCCGATGATATCAATGGGGGCGTTGTCGGTCATGGTTCCACTGGCCGGTAAAACTACCGGGGGAATCAGAGAAGTAGCGGGGGTGGTCAGATCAATATCCTGCCGCCACGGCACCGCCCAGCTATGCTCGAAGCTAACGCTTTGATCCGGATACACATAGAACGAAACGGACTCCGGAAGTTCGGCGTAGATAACCCCCTGGATTAATAGCAGGGACTGTTTAAGCTCAAGTTCTGTAGGGTTTGGCACGTTAGGCCCTCAGTAGATTCCAAGGGAAAGCTCTGCCGGTTCCCGCCGTCTGTTGCAGGGTACAGGAAATTTCGGTATCAACGGGCACCGGCACTGAATATTTATTCAGATCCGTCTGCGCTCCGGTATAGGTTAGGGTATAGGCCAGCCTGGAGGTTTCGGCAGATTTTACCTTGGTGTTGATCTTTATAATAACTGTATCCCCGGCAGTCATATTGGTTGTTTCAACCACCAGGACATAGATACCGGCCACCACACTGGTGGCCAGGGCGTGGACGGTGCTGATGGTGGCGGTCTGAGATCCGTTAGCAATGGAGGAGAGTCCCATATTATGCTCCTAATTTAAAGAGATAATGACCGGTATGGATATCACTGTCCGGGTTGCCGGAAACGGCAGAAATCAGGTAGGTATCCGCCCCAATAATAATGGAATCCCCGTTTGAATAGATGCCTGTTCCATTGCAGGAGTAGACACCAGGGGCGAAGCCGAGGGGGACGTGCTTGGTGATGTCGGTTGCGTGTATCATTCCCATTAAGAGGGGGAAGGGAACAATGGCGGCATTATACATATTGGGCCCCAATGCTCCGAGGCCAGGATAGACTGGAATACAGGACAACGCTCCGGCGGTAATATTGATACCCCCCCAGGCGCCATTGACATAGATGTTCCCATTTGGATTGGCCGCTATAAATAAACCATTGTTTCCTGGCCAAACTGCTCCGAATCCATCGGCAAAGGCTCCGATTTTTGCCTGCAAGTGGAAAAGCATCCCCCAAGTATTTGCAGTGGCGCTACTTCGTATCTCGTAAAAAATACCGCCCACCGTTGAATAAAAAGAGTATTTCTCACCAACCGTAATGGTGATTGAGCCGGCGCCCTGCCCCACGCCAGGCTGTGCTGATGGATTGCTACCAAACACATATCCAGTGCAATGGTAGAATTGGGCGGCGGTGCTGTAATATGTAAATCCATCGATATGTAAAGAACCTTTGTGCATGTGCAATCGGAGTTCCGTCGTTGCATGCACCCCAAGGTAGTCTACAGTCCAGCCGTTTGCCGTTGCAAATGCTGCCAGATCCGTTAGAAACTGCTGAATGGTTGTTGCTGTATGTTCTTCATAGTATGGCATTTTAGTTCATCCTCAGTGCGCAGTAATCCCCGGCACCAGTGCGGCTACCGTCTTGGAAAACGATATAATTTACACCACCAACGGTGATGATGTTCTCTGACAGATTGTTGAACCCTGTTACCCGGTAGAGTCCTTCTATCTGCCCGAATATTGTTTTTGCATTATTGGACACCACATAAATAGGGTCCAACAGGTAGGAACTGTCCATGGCAGTCAACATGCTATTGTTCCAGGATTCATAAAGACTGACGACATCAAGTACTGGTTTTTTATATGATTCGGTAGATGGATATTTTTCTCCCCAGGCTCCGCCCGGAATACTCAACCTGGAAAAACTGTTTCCGGAAGTCCAGAATCCGTACAATGTGCCAGAAGTGTTTAATATTTTACTATTCCATGATCCCCCAATAAATAACGGGTAGGGGTACTGAGCATCGGTGGCGGGGACTGTTAGGAATCCCAGGTGAATCTGCTGGTAAGTTGTGCCTACATTAGCACAGAGGATGATGCGTCTGGGAGTGCAGGCTATCCAGTAAGGGATAGACGTGTTATGAAAGTAACCCACAACCGATCCGGTATCTGCGGTCATTTCGAAGGCACTGCTCCTGGGCTGGGTTTTGATTGTGCGGCCCTCCCGCCAACCCCACATCCCGGCCATCAGCCAGTTGTATCTATTATTGTAGGTATCTTCATAGGTTTCGATCCCCACATAAATCTCATCCAGGCCCGCCGTCCCAGATCCTTTCAGGTACACCGACTCAGCGGTCTGGGTGCCCACCACTGCCCAGCCGTTGGCCGTGGCAAAGGTGACCATACGGGCAAGGAGGTCTTTATAGTTTGTCGCGGTGCCGCTGGTAAAGGCCATGGGTTATGCTCCTATAATGGTGCGGATGGTGGACCCGTTGCGGCGGATCATGTTGATCAGGGCGGTCTCGCCGTCGGCGGTGCGCATAAAATCGCCCACCATATGTTTGTCGATAACGTTCACCACCTTGAGGCGGGTGTCCCCACCCTTAAAGGTGGTGGAGGTGTTGCTGCCGGAGGCCATACCGCCTTCGGCAAGACGGTTTCCGGAGGGGATCCTCGGCAGGGTCATCCCGGACAGGGCACGGGCCAATGATCGGGGGAAGAGCCTGCGGCGTACCGCCTCCATAAAGGGGGCTCCGTAATAATCGACGGAGGCCACCGGCTGGACAAATTCACGGGCGGTGAGCCAGGCCGGGATATTATCGGCCTTGGATGAAGGGCTCCATCCGCCCACCATGCCGCCCCCGGCAAAGGCCGGGACGGGGCCGCCGGTGGAAAAACCGAAGGCCGAACCCGCCGACTTGATGGCGTTGTAGATCAGCTGCTGGGCAATCATCTGGGCGACCATGGAGATGGTGGATCGGGCAAGATCGAGCATCGCGTCCTTGGCACTCTTGCTGCCGTCGGCCATGGAATTAAAGGCCGCTGCAAGCCCTGAGCCGATGGAGTTGGCCACCTGGCCGAACATCCCGGCGACAAACTCGGCATCGGTCTGCACCGTGGCGGCCCAGTCGGAAAAGCCGAGCTTCAAAGCCTCGGTCATATTGTCGCTGGAGAGGATCATGCGACGGTCGGCCTCTTCCTTGTCAATCACCCCCAGGGACAGGGCGGACTGGACAGCGGCCTGGTATTCCTGCACCGAGCCGGTTCCCCGCCGCCAGGTGTCCTCCACTAAAGAGAGCTGCTCAGAGGCAATGGCCCGCTGGCCGTCCAACTCCTGCCGGGCCACCTCCAGGCGCATCTCGGAGAGCTCGGACTCGGCCTTGATAATATCGGCCTGGCTGGCCTCGGTGTCGGCCTTGATCGCGGCCAGCTCCTGCTGTTTAAGGCTGACCCGCTCGGCCATCATCTTGCGATTGATGGCAAGTTCGGCCTCGGCACGGGCAAGGACACTGGGCAAGGTGGAGGCGTCCAGGCGTTCCATTTCGAGTGCGACAATCTTTTCCTGACTGGCGGCCCGCAGCCGTTCGGCGGCATTTTTTTTCTGTTCTTCGTATTCTTTTTTGGCGGCGGTTGCGGCCTCTTTGGCAGAAGCAGCTGCCTCTCTTTTTGCCGACGTATCTTCCTTGGCGGCGGTACCGGGCTGCTGCCCATCCCCGCTGACCCTGAACTTTGCTGTCTTGTCGGAGGTGTCTGCCTTGGCAGCGGCCCGGCCTGCGTCAAATTCGGCGCGCAATTTCTTAGCGGCGGCAATGCGGTCGTCACTGGCCTGGATATCGGTGTCCCGTTCCTCCAGGATCGCCTGAATGGATGACTCACGGGCCTCGTTGATCACGGCAAGTTCCCGCTCCAGATGGGCACCCACGCCGGCCACGGTGTCGCTGGTAAAAATCGCGGCGACTCCTTGTTTAAAGGCCTTGGAATAGGCGGTCACCCGGTCGAATCCAGCCGCCACCGTCACGGTCATCAGACCGATAAAGGCCCGGACATTTTCCGGAAATCTGCGGAACGACTCTATCATGCTGTCCACCGTGGCCCGGCCATCAGTATCCAGGCCGCCGGTGAAGTCGGAAAACTGTTTAGCGACAAAATCAAAGGCAACTTTGACATCATCAGCCCAGCCGGAAAAGCGGGCGGCGATATCGCGCAGATATCCTTCCAGCTCGCCTGAAGAGATCATGGCGTTGAGTTCTTCCAGGGCACCGATTCCGATGCGCACCCCGTCAGCAATCAGGTCGCCGATTCCGGCCTTGGAGATATTGAGAAAAACCTTGTCCCATTCGTCTTGCAGGTTGGATAAAGCCCCGTCCAAGGTCTTCATCCGGTTGGCCATGGCGTCGCCGAAATTGGTCTCGCCCAGCTTGATCAGATAATCCTCGATCTCCTGGGCGTTTTTGCCCACCGTGGTGGTGACCCCCCGGAAGGAAAAGCTGACCTTGTCTCCTTCAACCTTGGACTTGACCCCAAATTCTTTGAGGCGCTCAAACTCGCCGGTGGCGGCATCGGCCACCGCCTCAATCATCTGGTTCAGATTTTTGCCCAGGGCAGAGGAGGTGTTGCCGTAACTGGTGAGGGCACGCTCGGACGGGTCCAGGCCAAAATTCACCAGCTTGACAAAGGAGTCGGTGACCTGGGCCAGATCGTAAGGGGTTCTGGTGGCAAAGTCCTGCAGCGCGGCAAAGGATTCCTCCGCCCCTTGCGCACTGCCGGTGGCAGTCTGCAATCCAGCGCTGAGTTTATCAAACTCTCGGGAGACACTTACCAGCTTTTGAATTCCAGCCGCAGCCGAGACCATGCCCAGAAGCGGCCCAAGGAGGCCGGTGAGCGCACCAGAAAAGGTTCTGACCTGCCGCGATCCGTCGCTCATATTGGAGAACAGCCCCTTGACCGCTGATCCGGCTCGGTTGATGCCGGTGGTCAGGCCTTTATCAACCGCCGAAAGGATGATCTCTATTTTTGATTGACCGTTCACTTATCGCCCGTTAGCTGCTTAATGGCAGCGAGGAAGAATCCGTACCCGTAGTCCCAGACGCCTTGGCCGTGGCCTGCGCTAATGATGGCGCAAATTGCATTATCGAGGTCGTGATTGACTCCTTCACCGCCCCGATCATCGCCACGTCCAGCCCCACCTGCCGGATCACGCCCAAAAAATCGGCGTTCACCTCCTCAAAGACGGTCCAGATCTCTTTGACTTCCGAGGGGTACAGGTCGAGCAGAAGCTCTTCGGTCAGCTCCGGGCAGGCCAGCTTCAATAGGCTCTGTACCCGCTCAACGCCGGATTGCTTGGCAGCAGATCCATTGTTGAACAGGTTCCAGATCACCCGTACCGGCAACTCCTTGACGGTAAAAGAGTTGCCGTTGATTTGAATGGTTTTAATTTTTTGCATTTAGGATTCCTTGGTCAGAGAACGTTAAACAATGTCAAGCAATGTTGAACAAAATTACACCACTTCAAACGGCCAGGACTTGTCCGCTGGTGTGGTCATGGTTCCGGAAAAGGTCAGCTCAGGGAAGTCCTCGCCCATAAAGTCAAACTCAGAATCGGAGCGTAGCTGGGCTCTCCAGACCGTGACCTGCACTGCGCTGCCGTCGGCAAAGTTTTTGCCGTCGAGGCGCAGCACCACGTTGACCATCGGGCGGGTTGCCCCGGTGATCTTGCTGCCGGTCTTGGCGGCCACGTTGCCGGAGATCTTGAGGACGGCCGCAAGTGGTGCGGTGATAGCTTTAATCATGCCGGTACGGAGGTTGACTTCATAGTCGGTGCCGAGCACGTAGGTTGTGACCTCCGTGGTGTTTTTGACTACGCAGGTGGCAAGGTCGGTCTGGCCGACAGACACCCACTTGCCGACAATCCCGGTGATGGTGGCGGCGTATGGGGCAAGCGCTGCGGTCTGATCCACCGCGCTGCCCATAAAGGCGGCAGCAAGCAGGGCGGGATCGTAGCGGTTAAAGGCGAGTGAGATGGTGGAGCTGGTGATGCGGGTGTAGCTGTCTGCGGTCTGGCCAAGGGTCGCGCGGCCATTGAGTTTATTCTCCTTGGTCTCGGTTTCAACCTTGGGGGCAAATTTTTTGCAGTTTCCCACCAGGACAAAGCCGGTGGAGGCACCGAGATCGTCGAGGAAGTCCATATAGAGATCTCCACCGGCGATCATGCCTGTTTGTACATTTAACATTTAGTATGCTCCTTTTTGCAATTTGATTAATACGTCCTGATGATCTGGGCGGAGAATTCTGCTATTATCCAGAGGTAATATTCCGGATGTGGTTGCAAACCTGTTTCTTTGTCCCCTAGCCATCCGGTGACTGAGTCCATTTTCCAGCCGCTGTAACAGGTCATTTTCGATGCGAGCGGATCGAGCAGGGTCAGGAGGCGGTTGATATCCTCCAGGGCCTCTTCCCGGTCATCGTTGTGTAAGGCATAGAGCAGCTCGATTTTCTGCGACCGTTTTGGCATGAGGGCAAAGCCCTGGGCGCGGGCCAGGCAGAACGGCATGACATCGTCGCATGGAATCTCCTTTTACACCGCATCCAGCATGACCACCGTAAACGGCTCGGTCATCCCGGCAGGGGTGGCCATGGAGCCCTTCAGCTCGATCTCGGCAAAGTCGTCGGCCAGGAAATCCACGGCCGAATCGGGGCTGACGGTGGCCTCGTGGATGGTGACGTAGCACAGCGCGCCGTCCACCATATTCTTGCCGTCGAGGAGCACCGCCATCTTGACCAGGGGCTGGGTTGCGCCCTTGATCTTGTATCCGGACTCGGCCGCGTAGGTGTAGCTCACCTTGAGCGATGCCCCCTCGATAATCGCCGACCCGGGAGTGATAGTGATCATCCCCAGGCGGGCATCAAAGGTATAGTCGGTGTTCAAGACATAGACGGGGGTGCCGCTGGTGTGCTTGACGGAAACCACGGAGATGTTGCGGTGGGCAAGGAAAACCCCTTTGTCTTTGCGGGCAAGCATCACCTCATCCACCACCGTCGATCCGGCCACCGTATGGGCCACATCGTCACCTAACAGGGCGATGGCCAGGGCCTTACGATCCACCTGGGTGAGGGTCATGGTCATCTCTGCCGGCTTGTTGATCGCCACAGAGGCGATAACCTGACCATACGAATCGCGGCCCTTGGAGGTCTGCTCCTTCAGCTCCACATTTGGCTTGATCTCCAACTTGCCGATACCAACCTTGACGCTTCCCTGCTTGACTCCTGCTGCGGTGAGGCGGTCGATGTAGACATCGCCTGCCCCGATAAATGATTGTGCTGGCATAATACTTGCTCCTTATATTTTTCTGAAAGTGCTTGGCAAAACCTCAAGGCTCATGGCAACGAGGTACACCAGGCTGCCATGATCCTTGTAGGATTCGATTTTTATCTGTGGCACATGCCACCATCTCTTTACCCCGATATATCCGTCCGGGGGCCAGGCAACAAAGGTATCGCGCACGGCATCGAGCAGGGCAAACATATTAGCCTGCATCTCGCCGGTGTCCTCTTCATGGGAGGCAGAAACCCGCACGATCCATGTCAATTCCCGTAATACTGCCGGGGTCTCCGTCTTTTCCTTATCGTCAGCAAGCCAGACCTCGGCTGCGGGTAATGCCCCGGGGCCATCTGTCAATGCTGACCCCACAGTGGCAAACAGGCCCAATGATTCCAGACGGGCGGTAATCATTTCAAAAATGAGTTGCAGCATCACCAGCCCGCCTTGCCGAGGTTGAGGATAGCAAAACCGCCGCTATCTTTATCAATGGAGTGGATACGCCAATCCTCGCCGTCGATGGTGATGACGGTTCCGTTCTGGCCACCTGACAGGCTCAAGGCGGATACCTGGGCAGACGGCACTATGGCGTAGGGCGGGGTCATGTCGATGGCATTTCCAGCCAGCGACACAATTTCCTCTTCCTCGTGAAACGAGATGGAAAATTCCACCCCTTCCGCGACAGCGGTTTCGCCCATGGCATCAATCATGCCTGCCTGATCCTCATCGGAGAATTTCACGCGTCGTCATCTCCAGTCTTATCATCGTCGTCTTCGTCCTGGTCCTCATCGTCAAGTTCCCGGATATCAATATCGTCGTCACCTGCCGGCACCGCTTTCCGCATGTGGATCAGCGTTGCGGCGGTGGTTTCATCCACCTCCACCAGCCAGCCTTCCTCCACATGTTCTCCGTTGATCAGCACGTTGCGTAATGATTTTATTTTCACTTTTTATTCCTTTCCTTTGTTAATCGTGCAGGCTGAGAGATGCGTCCTCAGCCTGCACGGATGGTTATACGGTCAGGGCGTCGAGCATCGCGGAAAAGCTCTCTGCGTGGCGGACGGCAACATCAACATCCTGCAGCACCCGCACTCGCACCGTTCCGGCCGCGCCGCCGGTGTATGGGTCCACCAGCACGTCAAGGCCGCCCCATTGGCCGATGAGCAGATCCGCCCAGTTGCCGAAGAAGACGGCAGAACAGACGCCGCTGGATGTGCCTTTGGTCAACGCACTTGATACCTGGTTGGAGACGCCGCAGCGAGCCCCGGCCATGGCTGTGAATCCGTTGGCGTCGGGAAACTGGTTGACCACAAAGTCGTTTCCATAGGTGGGGACCTTCTGGGTGGCCATCATCTTGCCGATCACCTTATTGTTGGTTAAAAATCCCAACGATCCGGAATCGGCGTTGTCCACGGCAACCTCTGTCCACAGCCCGATCATATTGGCCCAGGTGGGGGCAAGGCCGTTAGTGCCGCCTGCCACGGACCCGATACCGGCCGTTGCAGCGATGCCGCGCGGTTGATTTCCGGCAGCGGTTCCATGCAGGGCGGCCCGGTCAATTTCGAGGGCAAGGATGGTGGAGAGGTCGCGGGTGACCAGGGCTTCCACATCCAGGGAGGATTGAATCAGCAGCTTGCGGCTTAGATCGGTGAACCCGCCCACGGTTTTTGGAGCAAGGGTCACCTGGCCAAAGGTCTGATCACTTTCAGTCACCGCGCCATTTTCAGCCACCCAGTAGGCGGTAGCTCCGCCGGACTGCGAGGGAATGGCCACATCGCCCACCAGGCCGGTGAGGATGGTGGCTCCCATGCGTTGGACCATCATCCGGTTGCGCAGCATCTCGATAAACGATCCGCTCAGCAGGGTGGTATCGACGGTGTGTCCACCGGCGGTGGTTGTGCCTTTGAGCAGATCACGCTGTTGGACTTCCATGGGGATAAAGAATCCCTGGGGGGTCTTTTTCAGAAGATCGGCAGTGGCGCGGGATGCCTCAAACTCAAAGCCTGCCGCCTCCTGAGCCTGCCGGTTTTGCGGATTGGCCATGGCGTGGATGGCACGAACCATGGAATAGCGTTTTGTCTCCGTCCGGCTCAGGCCGATTTCGGCACTGGTGGAAACCGGGGTGATCTGGCCACGCTTCTCCATCACTTCGAGGATGGCGGCGCGAAATTCATCCACGCCCTTGCCGTTGTCGACAAAGGTGCGGGCAAGCTCAGCCATCTTGATCTTGTCGCCGATGGCCATGATATCACGGACGCGGGTCTGTTCGCCGATGCGCGCCTCGGTGCGGATGGCGGTGAGGTCGGGGGTGGCTGCCGGCGCTGGGGTTTCAATTACTGGTGGCATAATGGTGTTCTCCTTTTCTCGGATAAGTAATTCAGTTGTATGGGTGGCGGCGGCGGCATTTCTGCCGATGCCTACGGATGTGTCCGCCGGGATTGAGACAATACTGATCTCCAGCGGTTCCCAGTCCACAGCACGACAGGTGGGGGATGCCGATTCCGGCTCATCCACCTCCATCTTGTGGATCTGGTAGCCGACTGAGACATTGGTGCGGATGCCGTCCAACACATCCTGATACACCTCTTCGGCGCGGGCGCTTTTGCCAAAGCGAACCACGGCGCGGCCTCTTCTGTCGGCGGTGACGGTGACGCCCTCAATCACGCCAACCTGATCTTCCCGTTCATGGTCCATCAGCAGGGGGCCGCCTGCTTGAATCCGGTCCATGCGCATGGCGCCAGGGGAGTGGTCAAGGATCTCGGTTCCGAACCATCGTTCCACCGGTTGCTCGGAGGAGAACGACAGCTCTACACTGCGTGTTTCCTGATTAATCTGCTCCTTGTTCAGGCGCAGGATGCGGGTCAGGGTCCCGGTTTCGATGGTTTTTATTTTTTTCTGCATCAGGGTTTCTCCGTTGGTGCTGGTTTCTGGGTTGGCTGGGCGGGCGGTGGATTCAGATCAATGCCGTAATCCTCGGCAAGCTGGTTCTCCTGGGCCTGCTCTGCCAGCATCTCTTCAAAATCCTCGCCAAGCTCGGCAAGGATGCGGGTTCTGGTGGTGAGCTTATTGGCCAGGCCCTCGGTATTGGCCTGTTCGTCCTTGAGCGGATCAACCCACTCCCAGCCCCGACCGACAAAGACCGGGTTGGCGTACTTGTCAAAATTAGCCACAGACAGGCGGCTGTTGGGTCCGCGCTTGCCGCTTGCCACCACGATCAGGCCAAAGGACAGGGCCATGGTCAGCCAGGACTCGTACACCGGGAGGCAGAGCTGCTCAATCAGCAGCTGCTGTATGTCGCGGTAGGATTCGCGTGAGTTGATTGTCCCCTGCCGGATACTGGAAAAGGAGACGGATTCGAGGTCGTTGGACAGCTCAGCATAGGAGGCGCCGGGCAGACCGCACGAGGCCCCCTTGATCTGCCGTTTGACAAATCCGTCATACTCGCCGGAGGGATAGGCCGGGTCGAAGGCCTTGAAATCGTAGCCCACCGGCAGGACGTCAAACTGGCCTGGTTCGGCGGTGATCTCTGATTTTCCGGGCAGGAATGTGTCTCCGTTTTCCGGCAGGGTCTTGTCCGGGTCGCGCAGGAAAAAGCCCATCTTGCTGGCACCGGTGCGGGCGTTGATAATCGCGGCCTCTTCGTATGCACCGAGGTGGTGCAGACGGGTCATGACGCTGGAGGTCCATGGGATTCCGCGCGTTTGTCCAGGGCGCAGCTGTTTATAGATGTGGAGCATTTCGTCGGCGGGGATGCGGATGGTGCGTCCGGAGGTGTGGCCCAGGTTGAAGTCGCCTGGGTGGCGCTCAAAGACATGGTAGGCAATGGGACGGTCGAAGGGGTTCAGCTCGACGCCCATGCGGATGGTGTTGCCATTCTCCAGGGTGTCGTTTTTATTGATGTCCACCATATCCGCCTCGATAAACTGAAGGGCGAAGTGGAAGGAGTTGACGGATGGGGCCGAAATCCGGCGGACAAAGATCTCGCCATCACGGGCCATGGAAATCAAGGCCAGTTTCTGGGCGGCTGCCCAGGACAGGCGGCCGGTGACGTCACAGATTCCGCGCTTGCCCCAATCGCTCCAGGATTTCTCAACGGCGGCATTGGCGTCACGGTCAAGCTTTCCGTCGCCGCCCCGCGATTTCATCTGCAGGCGGATGCCGCGTGGGCCGATGACCTTGTTGGAGAGCAGCTCCAGGTAGCCGGCCACATAATCGTTATTCTCCGCCAGATCGCGGGATCTCCCCCGTAAGACCGGCAAAGAGAAACGCAGGGTGGAATCGGCGGATTGCATGGATGCCTTCCAGGAGGAGGTGAGGCGGTCCAGCCGTGCCCCGGCAAAGTCGCGGCGTTGTTTTTTGGCAGGGGTCGGCGTAAAGATTCGGGAAAGAAATTTTATCATCTGAACCTCACCAGCAGGGTGTTGCCGGAATCAAGACCGGCGGCGATTCGTGCCGCTGCCTCTTCGGCTGCCACCTCATGCATCAGGCGGGTGCGCATGGCAAGCAGTTCGGCGGGGGAATGGCGCTCAATCCGCTTGCCGTTGATCTCCAGCATGCGCTGGGTCAAGGTTCCGGTTCCGAGCAAGGCCGCATTGATGGCGGCAAGGATCAGGCGGGCGGTGCTTTTCTTGGGGGTGGAGCTTGCAAAATTGGCCCGCACGATGGTCCGGCCACTGGCGACGGTGTGGCGTTCGGCGGCATTGGTCACATAGGATTGCCAGTCGTAGGTGTCGGCAGCCCAGAGGGCCGATTCGGCAGCGGTGACGGTGACCAGGTGGGATGATCCGGACGCGGCGGAAGAAAAGGCGATCTTTGCCGAGGAGGAGAGCAGGACATAGGAGAGCACCCAGCCATCCGAGGCGGGATAGTCGGCCAGGGAAATGGACCAGGTCAGGGAGTCGCCGGCAGTAACCTCAACCGGCTCGATGGTGGGAATTGGGATGCTCATGGTCGTAATGATAGACCATGGCCATTTTTTTGTTTAGGGACGATAAATGACGATAACGGGTGATAATGACAATAAATGCATTTTTAAAAAAATAATTTTTCAGGATTTGAGCCTTGATGGGTGGCTGTACGTTGTGTATAGTACACAACATGAACAGCAAGGAAATCATAAAACAGCTTGAGGCTGAGGGCTGGGTTCTTCGTGGGGTAAAGGGTTCGCACCATGTTTTTACCCATCCTTTACGGCCTGGCTTAACCCCATCCTTCCCGGCTGGTTGCGGGCGGCAAGCCTTTGCCTTTCTTTGAGCCCGCTCCGTGACGGACTGGAACCACTGAAAATCCATCCGTGTTGCTCCAACCAATCCGGTTCGGGTGGTTTTAAAGATCCCGTCGTTCATTCTGTCTCCTTCTGATCGATTATTATTCCTGCCACTGTTCCGCCGCAATCTTGCCGTTTTGCTCCAGGGACTCGACACTTTCGATGGTGATCCGCAGGCCCCGGCTGCCGACCACGGAATCAGGATGCCAGGCGGTAAGCTTGCCTTTTTGCACCAGCCCATAAATAAACCCGGTGGACAGGGAGAAATACTCTGCCACCTCGGGCACGGTCATGTATCGCTTGACAAATCCTTTTTTCATCCGTTTTTAAACCTTGTGGAAAAGTTTGATTTTCGGGGCACCAGTCGCGCCTGGGCCTCTTCTTTCCTGCCGACCAGCGATTTTAGCCGGGCAACCGTCCCTTTGATATCAATGCGCACCGACAACAGGGCAGCCAGGGCATAGGCCCTGAGATCGATGGCCTCATTACGGGCGTTGTCGCGGATCTTCTCCCAGACCTCAAAAGATTCCCCGCTGATTTCCTTGGTAACCACATGCTCGGCGGTGAGGTGATCAAACCATTGGGGCGGGTACTCTTCCGGGATATGGCAATAGCCCGGCCCCGGCTGAGAAAGGCCAAAATAGCCGAACAGCATCGACTTGAGGCGGTTTGTCCCCAGGCTGAACAGCTGGCAACGGATGTTCCCCAGCTTCTGCCAGTTTGGCCCCTGCACTTCCGGCGCCCGCACCGCCGATGCCCCCTTGATGGCGTAGATCCCGCGTCCCTTGCGGGGAGAACAGAACTTGTACACCTGCACCGGCAGATATCCGGAATCGACAAAGGCCCTGGTAATCCCCAGGGACTCGCCGCTCTCGTGCTGCCATCGCTGCATCAGATAGGTGTCGAGCTGATCCCACACCTCCGGCAGGCGGGTGTCGCCATGGAGCACGGCATAGTCCATGCCCCATGACTGGGCGCCAACTCCCCAGGCAACCACCTCGATCTCGATACGATCCATCTGGATATCGACCCCGGCGGTCAAGGCCCCGGCATCCATGGGGATGGTGGGGGCGTAGGCCTCCATGCGGTCGATAAGGCCGGCGGTTTCCGGGGTGTTGCCGATTTGCTGGCCATGGATTGACGGTTCAGCCAGAAAGGTATTGTAAAAATTCTTGTGGGCGTTCAGGTCCAACAGCTTGCCATCCTGCTTGCAGCGCAAAAAAGCGGATGCCACCCGCGACAGTGAAACAAAGGTGGACAGCCATGCAGGGACGTGGAAGGCGATCTTGCGCGGGCGTTCTTCTTCCAGGTAGGTTGTCATTTTTCGACCATCGTTTTTTGCCTGCCAATGGCCCCCTTGCACCGCCTTGTCTCGCTGCTGATCGCTCCACTTCGCCTGGCAATGCTCGCACTCGTACCAAGCAAGGTTTTTGATTTCAATTTTTTCCGGGTCACCGCCGCAATCGTGGGGCCAGCGAACCCCGCCGGGAGCGCCGTCGTCCCCAAAGCGCATCACCTGCCGTCCGTTACAGGACGGGCAGCGCGACACATATTCAAAGATCACCTGGGCTGTGATCATCGCCTGCCAGATGTATCCGGACTCGGTGGTGGGGCTGGATATTTTCCAGATCCGGCTGGTCCATGGAAAGGTGGTCACCCGGGCCGACCCCAGATGGATCGGATCGGTCTCGGAATCGTTGCTGGCCTGGTACTTGTCGGTCTCGTCAAAAACCACATAGCGGCACGGCTTATTGGCCAGGCTCGACACCGATCGGCACCATGCCATATAGATCGGCATTCCGGACAGCTTCAGCTTGAGCGCCCCGGCATCGTCGTCAAGCCCGGTCATCAGCGAGCGCAGCCGGGGAGAGTGGGTGAACATCGGGGTGATCCGGTCTTTGCAGTTGTCCTTTGCCGTGCGCTCATCCGGATAGACGTAGAGCACCGGCCCGGCTGCCCGGTCAGCGGCATAGGCGATACAGTTATTGACTGCCTCGGACCCGCCGGTTTGCGGCGCCTTGCACAGCGACACCTCCCGTACCGACGGATAAAACGAGGCGTCCATGATCCCGGCAAGATAGGCCGCAACCTCATTCCGCCATGGCCCTGGCAGGCTGGACATGGTCACTACCCGATGTCTGGCGCACCATTCCGACACCGCAACGGCCTTGCGCTTGCGAAACACCGACCGCTCCGCCCTGGACAGGACGATGGCCAGCGGTGCGGCCGGAAACTTGCCGAGCAAGGCTGGGTCCAGACAGGAGTTGCGGGCGGCGATATTGTTAATCATGCATCCCTTTTTATCGTCACCATAAAGGTGTCGGTGGTGGCGTACTGGTTAAACCATTTACACTTTGCCTCCATCAGCAGTGCGATCATCCTGTCGACAAGCTGCACATCTCCCCCGGTCAGCTCGATGATCTCGGCAGACCTGGTATAGACCATGTGGTCAAAACCTGCCTCCAGCACCACCGCCCGTCCGGCCATTTCAAGCTCGACATCCTCACGGTTGATCAGCTTGCCCTCCATCATTTCCCGCTCAATCTTGGCCTTGGCTGCCTGTTCCTCGGTGCGGTGGATCTCGGCCCGCAGTTTGCGCTCCTGGAGATCCACAGTCCGCTTGTCCGCCGCATCCATGCCGGTGGCGGTGTCTTTCAGATGCAGTTCGGCATACTTGTCCACATCACGGAGGCGAAAGCCTTCCGGCTTCTTGGCAAGCAACCGCGCCCGCACATGGTTGGACAGCGCGCTCTTTTCCACCTTAAAGCCTTTGCCCTTGAGGTAAATCAACACCAGTTGCTGGGTGGCAAAGGCAAGCGGCAATTCTGTCGCCGCATCTGTCATTTTTTCAACCATTCTTCTCCTTGCGACCAAGTATCGACCTTTATTCCCAAAAACTTCCCTTTTTGAGTTTAGCCAGGTGGATCGTGGCATCATAGGCGTCACAGATGTTTTTCGGATTAATCCGATACGCCAGGCCTGCATCCAAGCCGATCCGCTTGCATCGTGGTTGCATTCCCAGATCCTGCCCGGCTATCCCTTTGATCTGCACCGTGCAAAATTCGTCGCAGATCCGGCAATAGCGGCTCGCGCAGCCTGTTCGGTAATTCAACCGCTTTTTAATATGGAGTTGAGGTGCTCCCATTACGCCACCTCGCCCAGCACAATAATGTCTGCTGCCAGATAATTGATGGCGCCCAGCAACTCACGGATGGCGGCATCACGATCAAGGCGTTTAGCCTCGGCTATCTTCTTCCTGGCCTGCCCCCGCGTGAAGCCGTGGCCTTCGCTGCGGGTGATGGTGCAGATATCCTGCTCCTCAAAGGGCTTATTGTCGGCATGGCGCTCTTTTCCTTTGCCGATTGCCGCCTGGGTGAGGGCGGCATGAAGCACCTCAGACAGTGCTTCGTATCCGTCAAAAGGCATGGGGGTGAAAATTGACGGCACTGCTTTAGTTTCTTCTTCGGTGCCAGAAATTAAGCCCGACTGTTTCAGCTGCTCAATCTCCTGAATTAGCGATAGGTTTTCTTTCAGGATCTCGGTTTTCTCGCACGAGAGGGCATCAAAATTTTTCTCAAGACTCTCCACGGTGACTGCCAGTCTGCCGTTTGCTGATTTTAGCGCGTATATATTATCCAGCATCTCCATCCGCTCAACCTGAAGATTACTATTACACTCTCGCAGATCCTTGACCATCTGCTCCAGGTTGGCATAGTCGGCGGTCAGGGTTTCATTGATTCCGGTTATGGTCTCGACGGCGGCTTTTGAGGCCTGGAGCTGGAGCTTTAGTGTCTTGTAATCATTCGACTCAGCAGCTATTGACGAAAGTTGATCAAGGAAGTCTCCTTCATTTGCGTCTTTCAGCGCGTCAATTAGCAAGTCCGGGCTTTTATGTGCGGCACGGCGAATATGCTCACAGGTGGCGCAACACTTCTTGTCCAGCACCTTGCGCAGGGTTTTTTCCGGCTTTAAACACATCTCGCACGTCCCTTGATACGATGTCACAGTTCCCATGTCGATCTCCTTTAGTTTGATAATTGTCAGTTCCGGCGGATACTCCCCGCCGCATTGCTTGCAATACTCATCGTATATCGTTGACGTTCCAACACTAGAACCGTATCCGTTGCGTATATCCTGATCCTTATTACGCACCCGGCAGGACCGGTTGAATCCGGCATCGGTCATACTGGTAATCGCGCCCATGGTTAGCGGGCAGACGCTAACGGTCAGCATGGTTTTCCCTGGCCAGCTGCTCACGCTCCCAGCTACCCAGCGGGCGCATCCGGAGCAGGTTCTCATGCCTTGGTCTGTCTATGGTGATCGCCCCGCCGAATATCCTTCCGTTACCGCCGCTATTAATCCGCTCCTGCCGGCAGCGTTCCCGTTCTGTCGCGATCCTTTGCTTGCGCTCTTCCAGAGCGGCTTCTGTTTTGCGCTTCTTTGCTTCCAGGTATTCGTCGATCGGCAGGAATATTGTCGGGTTATCCAGCCCTCCTGAATTAATCCGCCGATACAGGCAATCATCATTGAGCCCAGTGGCAGCACACAGCTCCTTGCGCGTGTATGTTTTTCCGTCGTCGCATTTGTATGTGCACCGTGGCAGCCCCCCCCCTCCAATATTTACCCGCTCGCCGATACTGACAATCATTGTCGGTCGCTTTGTCTTTTTCATTTTGTCGCCTCCACACGGCCAGCCCGAATATAGCTTGCCGCAAAAGTTTCCTTGATATCGACGGTCATTCGTGCCGCCTGCCTCCGCTCTTCCTCTCCCATTCCGGCGCACACCGCTGTTAGCCTGGAAAGCTCGTTTTTTGAAAAGACAATCTTGCCCTCCATGGTCAACTGATGCCAAAGGGGTTGGTCCTCGGTCACATAACAATCCACCGGCAGCCCGGCGGCATCGAGATGGCCATGCAAGTTGAAAACCACACATTTTTCTTCCGCTGTAAGAGCCTCTTCCCCTTCCCCCCGAAGGGAACCGCCAGAAATATGCATGGGTGCATGGGAAATGGACGGCAATGGTGGAACCAGCCCCCCTTCAACCCATGCTCGCAGATCTCCCTGGTGCTCCTTGACAAAATCTCCAGGGTCTTTGCCAGCGGTCACGGGCCAATACTTTGCCTGCCGGTAAGCTCGCAGCCATACCGACACGGCGGCTTGTCCTGCCCCTTTTTTCCCGTCCTTATCTGCATCGGCATCGAGCGCCACCAGAATCACCGGCATGGATGTGAGGATTTCCATCAGATCCATGGTGATTGGCCCCTGCACCGTCCCGATGGCCACCACCAGCACGTCCTGGTGCGCTGCGGCAACCGCAATGGCGTCAAGCTCTGCTTCCACAATCACCGCTCCACGGCAGGGATGAATGGAATGGATCACCATTGGCTTGTTACCGCTACCCTCAATCCACACATATTTCCGGTTGGGCAGGAACTTTTCCCGAGCCCAGGAGGGGCGGCGGACCCGCAGGCGATGGACTTCTCCCTTTACTCCCATGATCGGGATCACCAGCCCGGCTGGAACCCAGAGCTCCCGTTTTCCGTCACGCTCCGGGCTCAGCCCGATACCGGCCCGGTTGACATGATCGTTCTTCTGCAGCCAACCAAGGCCGAAGCGCTGCACCGTCGCCATATCGATCCCCCTGGAGGCAAGCCATGTCAGTTGTGCCTTTTGTCCTGAGATGGTTGCAGCGGCGTCATGGGTGAAGGCAGAGGCCCATGCCTGCCAGAGCTGGTCCGGCTCCTTGACTGTCTGTGACACCGCAAGCTTCCCCTGCTGCTTCTGGCACATTGGCTGCACAGAGTGCTTTTTCACCTGGGTGCGGCGTCCACTGCCATCGCCCATACGACAGCTGCCGTAATTTGGACAGTCGGCCCCTTTGCGACAGGCAAGACCGGCCTCGTCGTGGGCGGCTCCACAGCTCTTCCCTTCCATTTCACGCAGCCAGGTAATGATGTCCCCGCAGAACCCACAGGAGTAACACTTGAAGCCGCCATCATCGCGCAGATTAAACTTATCGGAGGTGGTGGATCCGCCACACTTCGGGCACGGCCCAACCCAGCGGTCTGTGCGGCGGTGCAGGTGGTGGGTGGAGGCTATGGACTCAAGGATGTTTTGCATCGTATTTTCCTTTGGCCATGCATTTTTTAAAACTGCATGGCACTGCATGGCAAGTTGCATGGTGGTAACTTGCTTGTTTTATTATCTATTAGTACTCGTCCATGCAATCATGCAAAATATATAGATATACGCGTAGAAGAATTTTTTATTAAAAGGCTTTTTATCGTTCCGTGCGCACGCGGGTTTTTACTGCATAATTGCATGGCTAGGCATATTTCGTTTTTCATATCAACGATTTACCCCCATGCATTTTGCCATGCAGTGCCATGCAATCATGCAGTTTGCCGCCGCCCAGTGATATAATTCTCCACATCCTGGGTGATATTGAGGCTGACGGTATAATTATAAAGCCAGGATTTCCCGCCAACCCTTTCAACTTTATTCCCCCTGTTGGATAATTCCCGGTTGAGCACATTTTTTGACGGAATTTTCCGCTCCACCTCGTCCATATTCTCATTCCACCACCAGCGAAAGGCGTCATACACCGCGCTGGATGTGATTCTGGTGTCCGGAATAGTGGTACGCTCCAGGCATGAGGTGACAAACTGGGTAAAATAATCCTCCTCATCTGCCAGTTTTTTGACGGCATCGTGGATGGTGTCAGGAATCATCAGGCCGAATTGAGCCCACTCCCGAGCCCCTTCCACCAGCCAGCGAAGGATACCTACCTTGATTTTACGAAGGCGTTCTTTCAGTTTTGGATCCTTCTTGCGAAATTTGGCGGCATTGATCGGGTTTGCCAGAGCCTCTTTTTCAGGATCGTCAACAAACATCAATGGAAGTTCTACCTTGATCAGCCGCTGCACCAGGGCAAAATCCTTGGTCATCCCGATGGGGATATGGTTGGTATGTAGGAACAGGGTGTGCGATGGATGAAAGGTGATTTCGGACTTATAAAGGGGGCGACATTTGATATCATCGTCACCGGTTAGCTCTTTGATCGCACCGGCGTCGATGCGTTGTCCTTTGTTGGTCTCGGATCCGACAATGATCCTCTTGCCCATCAGGGAGTATTTGTGCTCGGTGGCGGCAGATGGCCCTGGCTCGCTGCGTTGCTCGATCAGCATTGCCCGGGAAATAACATGGTAATATTGCCGCATCACATCGCCGACCAGGTCAAAGATAACCCCTTTTCCATTACGCCCGGGGCCGGTAAAAACCCAGATGTACTGCTCAAAACTATGGCCGGTGATTCCATACCCGAAGGAGCGTTTCAAAAATCCGATCACCTCCTCGGACAGTCCGGTTGATGTGAGGAAATCAGTCCACTCAGTGTAGTCGGCGTGGGGGTCATACTCCAGATCCAGGCAGGTGCGCAGCATATCCTCCGGTCTCCCGGTGGTAAGCAGGCCGGTGCGGAGATCAATCACCCCGTTTTTAACCGGCAGCAGGTCCGGGTTGCGGTCAAAATCAGACTCCCTACAGGCCATGGAATTATCAACCACCGGCGCCCAGCTGATGGTCTTCTCGGCCCCATTCATATTGCGCAACCGTTGAGCCCTGCCGGCGAACTTGTCCCGCTTGACAATCTTCCAACCTTCTTTCTCGGTTTTTTTCTCAATTCCCTGGGAAATAATGTCTTTACTTAAAATCTCACCCTGCTCCTGGTACTCGATGGCGCACGACTCAACCGCATTGATCGTCCTTTTAAACTCGTCAACCGTCCAGACGTTCCCGTCCCAGAAATACCACTCGCCATCCTTTGGAGTCGTGTTGTACAGGAATTTTCCACGGTGCATCGTGGCAAACAATGTGCCATCACCGCGCTCGTTGGCATCAAGGCACTCCCCGATAAACTCAGGAGGAGGGCTATACACCACCTCATCCTCAGCAAGAAGCATCTTCGCCCGCTCACTAACCTCTTTTGCAACTTCGCTAACATCCTGCATATATTCCACAATTCCACATATATTTAGAATTTACCCGGACACAACCATCGGGGTCTGAACAACCCTTAAGCTGGGAGATTGCCGGAAGGACCCATTTTCTTGATGGCATCACAAGGGGGCAAGGGGCACACACACCCTCACCGCCGAACCGCTGAAAAGAATTTGTGAAAGAACTTGGTGAAGTTCTGGCTATAGGTTTTGTTTGCGATACCGTAGAAGTCGAGCAGGGGCCGCACTGGCTTGGGTGTGGCCTGGAACATAACAGGGGCTAAGCCTCTGGCTCTGACCACTGCTTTCCTTGTGCCGGTCTGCCAGGCGTTGGCACCACCGGCACGGCCTGTTTTGCGAGCGCTCAGGTCTGAGTATCGACCGCGTACTGATCGCGTGGTGGCCACTCGCTGGTAGATACCAGGGGCGAGGTTGGTCTTTCGATTGCGGATGAGCACATAGTCGCGCTCCTTGCCGCCCTTGAGAGACTTGGTGGTTGCGTTGCCGCTGCTGCCTGCGCTCTTGGTTAGTGCGCCTAACCTTGACATGATCTGTTTTACCTGGCCTGACTTGACGTTTCCGTACTGATCCATCTTGGCAAAGCCCAGCTCGTCTGCAGGGGTGAACTGCATACCAAGGGCAAGCTCAAGGCCCTTTGATCTACGCAACCCTCCATCTACTTGCGGCACCAGATAGTGCTGATGCATTCGAGCAGGGTCTTTAAACCAGACCTTTGCCATCATGTTATGGTTCTGTGTCAGCGTGAGCTGGAGACTGTTCAGAGTGAATGGCGTTGGCCTGTCAAAGACACTCTTCATGGTGGTAATAACTTCTTTCTTGATCTCTCTGACAGTGGCGTCAATGGCCCGCTCTGCTGCCCTGCTTGCCTTATTCGGCAAATCTGCGATCATCTGCTTGACCGCCTTGTCATCCACCGTGATGGTGATCATCGCTCGATACTCCCCATCAGTTGGCCATGATCCACCCTGCTTGCTATTGTACAGGGATCATGGCCGGGGGTTTGGATGGAGGTAGAATCAGAGGAGATTGTGTAGGGCGAGGAGGAGAGCTTGGCAGCAGGGCCTGACGGATGCTCTCCGATGGTGATGAGGGTCATGATGATCATGCCCCCCATTAAAAAAAACACAGTGGCACAGGGCAGGCCGTCGGCCTTGACCCATGCGGTAACTCTTCTGGTGGCCCGACGGATCTTGCCGGTCAGGCTGGGGTTCTCGTGGAAGAAAAGTATCCTCATTATATCCTCTTTCCCGGCTTGCGGGCTTGGAATTTACTCTTGAGATACGCCACCGGATCTTGCCCGGCCTCTGCCATCTGCCGCACCTCATCCACGATGGATGAAGGCTTTGCGTGGTTGGCAGCCGCCTGGATCTTGGCAAAGACCGCTGACGCGATGGCGTCGATATCTTCATGATCAAGGGTCATAAAGTATCCTCTTTGTATCCCTTTATATTCACGGTCTTCTGTGAGAGACTATCTATAAGGTCGGGGTTCTGGATGATGAACGGAAGGCCAGATGTCAGAGCGGCGCGGATCGCCTTAGACCGGCTCACGTCGAGGGTCGATACGCATTTTGCGAGCATTAACGAAAACTCGGGAGACACCTTGAAAGAAATGGTTTCCAACTCTTGCATCGCACCATCCAACTTTTTTAATTTGATAAAGCCCCGGACACCTGCTACGATGAGGACTGGCTACCAACCAATCGTTACCGTATTTTTACACTGGACTATCCAGCTGCAGGGCCGGAGGCGTTTTGTTTTACTCAGACAACGGAATCATTCCATGAAAAGAGACATGGAAACAATCAGATCAATCATGCTGGCCATTCAGGCCGCAGACATTCCGGTAGGCCAGATATCCGGTATTGACCCAGCCAGCTTTGCTTTTCATGCCCAGCTTCTTGAGGAGGCCGGACTTGTTACCGCTGCCATTCATGGAGGCGGTAAGAGTATTTCCACGTCTGCTGTTATTTATAGGCTGACGTGGGATGGTCACGACTTTGCCGACTCGATTGCCGATAAGGCGATATGGGAAAAAGCAAAAAAGCATTTACTCAGCCCCTCGATTTCCTGGACTTTCGCGATCCTGCGAGAGGTTATCACCGCCGAGATCAGGAATCGGATTGGCGGTCTCGGATGAGATCCTTTCAAGGTCCAATTTTATAAAGGTGAACTCATTGCCCATGCGTCTCAATAACGATGCGGGAGAGTCGCAGGCATCAGCGGCCATCATGCAGGATTCTTCCAGCATGCCGACTTTGCTTGTCAGGGATTTAATAGAATCTCGGCTCATGCTGTTTCCTCTTTGGTTGAGATTTCCGGCCAGATATCGGAGACTGGCTTGTTGATGGCCAGAGAGATTGCCGTTCTTATTCGCGGAGTTTTCCGCTTCCCCGTTATAACGTTATGAACGCTCGGGGCTTTGATTTTCAGCATCTTTGCAATGCTCAACTGGGTGACCCCAGCTTTTTCTAATTCCTGCTTAATGTCTTTCATATTAGGCACATTATGGCAAAAATGAATAATATGCAAGAGGAAAAATACATTGATGTTGGAAAAATTATAGATTCTTTAGTTGAATATAAAAAACTAAAGGAAATACAAGACCTTGCTGTTTTTTTAGAAATGCCAAGGCAATCACTTTATTCGTGGATAAAGCGGGGAAGGATAGCAAAACCGAGAAAAATATTAGTCAAAATACCAGAGCTGAATATTAGTTGGCTCCAAACCGGCGAAGGCCCGATGTTAAACAACGCCACCGATGAACCAGCGGCTCCCTTGGCCAGGAGCGCGCATACTGATAAAGAGTTTGACGACATGGTCTGGAAGATTGAGCTGCTGGAAAAAAGAGTAAAAGACAAAGAGGAAATTATTGATGGACTTAGACGAGAAAACGAGACGCTCCGAGCTGGTCTTGCTGAACCTGTAAAAAAAAAACAGCAACTATAATTAAAATATATGCGAACCCGTCACCACATCGGAAATGTGCGCACCCAGATCTAACTTGCGCTCGTGGCTGCCGGTCACCAGATGGCATTTGCATGGCGAACTCTGCCAAACATGTCACGAAACTGGTTGAAAATATGAAACAGATGTATGTGGTGGAAGGAAAAAGCAACCACGAGAAAGGCCTCCTGCTCCGTGACCGGCTTTTTAAACTGCTTTGTGGGGGGGGGGCTTCCACCGGGATATCGAAGAGCGCAGCAAGTTGAACATGCTCTCGGCGCAGGGAAAACTGCGGACGGGATAAAAAGGATATAAGATAAAATTATGAGCGTCGGGCCACACCCTCACAATCCAGGCCAATGGATAATTGATTGTCGCCCTGGAGGATATAAAGGCCCGCGTGAGCGGATTCCATTTGTCGGCACCAGGCAGGAGGCGGTGGATCTGGAGCGGGTGATTATGCGGCGCCATATTGACGCCCCTGATCCGACACCACGGCAGCTGTCGGCGATCTTTCTGGAATGGCTGGTCTATTATCGGGCAAATCGGGCGGAAAAGACGGTGGGGGACGCAAAGCTCTGTTGGACCGTGCATCTGGCTGAAAAATTCGGCAAAATACTGCCGAAACACATCACCAGGGCGACCATCGAACAGTATAAAGCGGGGCGGATCGGCGAGGGGGTGAAGCACCGGACGGTGAACAAGGAGCTGTCCTATCTGAGCAGTATGCTCAAGTGGGCAGCGGCCAACGATTATTGTGAGCCCATGCCATTTCCGATATCCGGCTTTAACCGTAAGCTGACGGCACCACCCAGGCCAAGGCCGCTTACGGCCGAGCAGATCAGCCTGGTGTATTCGCTGATCGAACCGGAATACCGCCTCGTTTTCCTGCTGATGGCAGATGCCGGATTGCGACGCAGCGAGGCGATGCAGCTGCAACGATCCGCCGTCGAGTTTGATCACGGGATTTTGTTTGTCACCGGCAAGGGGAATAAGGAGCGGATCGTCCCCATTACCACCGACAGGCTGATGGAGGAGCTGAGAGACCGCGAAGGGATGACCGGATATCTGACTGTCAACCCAGGCACCAAGCGGCCATACCTGAGCATCCGGAAGGCACTGCTTCGGGCAGCGGAAAAAGCCGGCCTGGGGAAGCACCTGTACCACCATCTGCTTCGGCACTCGTTCGGCACCGTGGCCACCATTGCCGGGTATGATCTGTCCGCCCTGCAGTCTATTATGGGGCACAGCTCGCCATCTACCACCGGCATCTATCAGCACATGGCGGGCGACTATTTACGCAACCAAGGCCGGAAATTAAACGATATGGTCAAAACCGAGCGTCCACATGGACAGTGTTCGGACACCCCGCAAAAGCACGACTGATAAGGGATAGCGGCAAGTGTGACCCTAATTCCTAATCCAGGTGTCGCGCGTTCGATTCGCGCCGTGGGCACCAATAAAATCAAGGGTTGCAGAGGTTTCTCTGTAAGCCTTTTTTGTTAAAATTTGTCCACATTTGTCCACATTGGTTTTTGTGGACATTGCTGGTTGTCCCGGGTTGTTTTTTTTATAGAGGTGTGGCCG
>JAFLKM010000061.1:0-6041 GCA_019163335.1 Desulfobulbaceae bacterium
TGTTTGCCGGTGATATTTCCGGTAATGTTGTAAGACTCAACGCGGTTATGCAGGGGTAAATCTGCTGCCGGCAGAAGAAGTCTGTCACTTCTGACCGCTTGCCACCCCTCCGTCAGTGCACAGGGGAGGAGACGTTCCATAACGATGCTATCGAATTCGTGCCATGAAAACAAAACTCTCCACCATCAATCTGCTGACTGAACTGGAGAAGCCTCAGTACCAGGATCTGCGGGCTGAACTGAGCGAAAAGGCCTTTTTGCCGCACAGCCTGATCTTTGCCCCGGGGCATGAACAGGATATGGTCTTCATTGTTAAAAAAGGCCGGTTGCGGCTCTATCTGGCGGTGGAAGACAAGGAATTTTCACTGGCCATCCTCGAGCCCGGCGACATCTATGCCACCCATACCCAAGCCCATGTCCAGTCCATTGATGAGGTTGACCTGCTGCTCATCCCCACCCGCAGACTGCATGACTACATGGCCACCCATCCGGCCCTTTCCGCAACCATCATCAGTATTCTCGGCATGCTTCTCAAGCAGTCCTTTTCCATCATCAACAGTCTGGTCTTTAAAGATATCACCCGCCGCCTCATCGATTTTTTACTCAACGAAGCCGCTCAGAGCAAGATTCGTGACGACCGGGGCATTATTATTGAACTGAATTTGACCACCACCGAGCTTGCCGCCGTGCTTGGCAGTTCCCGGCAGACCCTTTCCACCATTCTTGGAGCCCTGCTCAAAGAGGGGGTTGTCGTGAAAAGACAGCGCGGAGCCTATCTGCTTCCTGATCTGAATCGGCTGATAAACTATGTCCGTCCCTGAAGTTCCCCGTATTTCCTGTTGTCCCTCCCGGTTTTGCCGGAAACTTGAAAAGAGTTCCAACTTTGTGCTAACCTCGATGAACGGGATAAGTGCCTTACAGATTATTTTCTTGCAAAAAAAAACAAGAAAATAATCTGTAAGGCACTCATCCGATTCTGTTCCCCAAGCATCTCTGAGGAGCATGGCTTTTTTCTGATGTTCGAGGAAATAAAAAGCAGGTTTTGTCAGACAGCTGACAGCAGCTCCATCAGATTTCTGCTATCCTCGCCTGTATTGTCGGGGAGAGTTCCCCGGTGAAGTGTTCGGAAATTCTTGAAAATCAGCTCGAGAGAGTGTTCCAGCCACGCAACTCCGCCTCTTTCTCTTATTGCCGCAAGGGAAAATTTTGCGAGGTTGTCAACTTTGAAAAAACATTTCAACAGGAGCGACAGCATGACACAGACAAAGAAAAGCATCGAAGAGAAGAGTATTTGGGAAGACGCCAGGCAGATGCTGCGTAAGGCCGAGCGGGATGGGGTTGAGACCGCCTGGGACAGACTGGAGCAACAGACCCCGCATTGTCAGTTTGGTGAGTCCGGCGTCTGCTGCCGCATCTGCACCATGGGCCCGTGCCGCATCGGTAAAAAGGCGCAGTTTGGTGTCTGCGGCGCTGATGCCGATGTCATTGTGGCCCGCAATTTCGGACGCTTTCTCGCAGGCGGTGCGGCAGGTCATTCCGATCACGGCCGGGATTGCATCGAGGCCTTTCATGCCGTGGCGCATGGAGAAACTCAGGATTACGAGATTAAAGATACCGCCAAGATGATACGCATTGCCGCTGAATTGGGGATTGCGACGGAAGGGCGTGCGATGCTCGATGTTGCCAAAGATCTGGCCGATGAGTTTTTCAAGAGCTTTGGCAGCCGGCGCGAGCATGTCGGCTTTATCAACCGGGTTCCGGAAAAACAACGGGAGCTCTGGAAGAAGCTGGGGATCATGCCGCGCGGGGTGGATCGGGAAATCACCGAAATGATGCATCGAACCCATATGGGCTGCGACAACGATGCCGCCAATACTCTGTTGCAAGGCGCCCGCATGTCCTTGGGCGATGGTTGGGCCGGATCGATGATTGCCACCGAGGTTTCCGACATTCTCTTTGGAACCCCTTCGCCGCGCATGTCCAAGGTCAATCTGGGGGTGTTGAAAAAAGATCAGGTCAACATCCTCGTGCATGGCCATAACCCCATTGTCTCCGAGAAGATCCTGGAGGCGGTGAATGATCCTGAGCTTATTGCCTACGCCAAAGAAAAAGGTGCCAACGGCATTAATCTGGCCGGTCTCTGCTGTACCGGCAACGAGCTGATGATGAGGCAGGGCATCCCCATGGCCGGTAATCATCTGATGACCGAGCTTGCCATAGTTACCGGCGCGGTGGAGCTTATCGTGGTCGACTATCAGTGTATCATGCCCAGTCTGGTGCAGGTGAGTAAGTGTTATCACAGCAAGATGATCACCACGGCGGACAAGGCCCGCTTCACCGGGGCTGAGCATGTGAAGTTCGAGATGCACAACGGCAGGGAGCAGGCGCGCAAGGTGGTCCGTATGGCCATTGATCGCTTTCCTCTGCGTAACCCCGCCCGGGTGGAAATCCCGGAGCATCCCGTGGATCTCGTCACCGGGTTCTCCAACGAGGCCATTCTTGCGGCCCTCGGCGGAACGCTGACCCCATTGATTGATGCGATTAAGGCGGGTAAGATCAGGGGCGCGGTGGGGATCGTCGGATGTAATAATCCCAAATATCAGCACGACTTCTGCAACGTCAATCTCGCCCGCGAGCTGATTAAAAAGGATATCCTGGTGCTCGCCACCGGGTGTGTCACCACCGCCGCCGGTAAGGCCGGTCTCCTTGTTCCTGAGGCGATTGAGCAGGCCGGGCCGGGCTTGAAGGAAATCTGCGGCGCCCTTGGCATCCCGCCGGTTCTCCATATGGGAAGCTGTGTCGATAACGCCCGTATTCTCCAGCTTGCCGCGATGCTGGCCAATGAAATCGGGGTTTCCATCTCCGATCTGCCACTTGCCGCCTCCTCACCCGAATGGTACTCGGAGAAGGCTGCCACCATCGGCACCTACGCAGTGGCCTCCGGCATCTACACCCATCTTGGCCATCCGCCCAATATCACCGGCTCGCCCATCGTCACCCAGCTTGCCTTAGGCGGTCTGGACGACCTTGTGGGGGCCTGTTTTGTCATTGAGCCGGATCCCTTCAAGGCCGCCGAGCTTATTGACAAGCGGATTAGCAGTAAACGTATAGCTCTTGGACTTTCCGCCTAAGGGCAGCTTCAAGACCCTGCACCGCAGAAGAGCAGCATGGTTGCCGCGATTATCTGCATGCAGGGTCTTCCCATCTCAAATTCCAAATTCTCCTGGATTGAATAACAGGAAAGGCACCCTCAGAGGTGCGTTTCCTGTTTCTGGGAATCGGGCTTCCCTCTCATCGTTCCCTAAAGATTGACACTCTCCGTCCGGCACTTTATAAATGAAGATCATCCTGCAGATATTTTTGCGGTGTAATTCCATTTCTAAATCAAGCGTTCACTTCGTCGAATGCGCTGCGTCGCTCCTCACCGTACTTATTGTACTGCCTCGTCGCGACTCGCTTTTCTCCTCGTGTACATCTTGATTTAGAAATGGAATAAGCGACTGATGTACTCGTGATTTCGATATCGCCCACCCCGGTCTCAAAAAAAGGAACGTCATTGTCTGATTCTACCCTACGAAATGCCCCGATAGACCGATGGTTGGTCAATCCCATGCATCGTTTCCTCAATAACAGTGCGATGAGTGGAATTATCCTGTTTTTTGCGGCATTTATATCTTTGATCCTCTCCAATTCGCCCTGGGCAGAGGCCTTTCACCATTTCTGGGAGATTCATTTTTCCATTGGCTTCAGTGGCTGGCAGCTCTCTAAAAGTCTCCATCACTGGATAAATGACGGATTGATGGCCATCTTCTTTTTTGTGGTCGGCCTGGAGTTAAAACGTGAGCTCATCAGCGGTGAGCTGAGCAACCCGCGCAATGCGGCTCTGCCGATCGTCGCGGCCATAGGCGGCATGCTGGTTCCGGCGGTCATGTATCTTGTCATGAACCCATCCGGCGCTGCCGCCGGCGGATGGGGTATTCCCATGGCAACCGATATCGCTTTTGCCCTGGGCATTCTTTCTCTGCTTGGCGACCGGGTACCGGTTTCGTTGAAAGTCTTTCTCACTGCCCTGGCCATTGCCGATGACCTGGGTGCAGTCCTGGTGATTGCCTTTTTCTATACGTCCGAAATTGACCTGGCAAGCCTGCTCAGTGGCGCCGGATTTTTTTGTCTTCTCCTGATCGGCAACCGGATGGGGGTTCGCAATGTCCTTTTTTACGGGATTGTCGGCGTAGGTGGATTGTGGCTTGCTTTTCTTCTGTCTGGCGTCCACGCCACCATTGCGGCGGTACTGGCGGCCTTTACCATTCCGGCCAGGGTGAAATACGATGAAATAACCTACAATAAAAAACTGGATGAATTGCGGGTCTGCTTTAAAAATGCCTGTCCGAATAATTTCCCCACCGTAACCTCGGAACAGCTCAACATCCTTGAAGAAATCCGTAAAGTTTCCAAGCTTGCCGAGACGCCTCTGCAACGGCTTGAACATCTGCTGCACCCGCTCGTGGCCTTTATTATCATGCCGATGTTTGCCCTGGCCAATAGTGGGATGAGCTTTTCCGCTGACAGCCTGACGCAGCTCACCACGCCCATTACCCTGGGCGTTTTTCTGGGGCTGCTTCTTGGAAAAATGCTGGGAGTGGTTGGCTTTGTGACTCTCTTTGTCAGGTTGAAATGGGTCGTTTTGCCGGAGGATTTCACCGGACGCTTGCTCATCGGTGCCGGTTTCCTGGCCGGGGTTGGATTTACTATGTCCCTTTTTATCTCAAAGTTGGCCTTCACCAATACCGCCTTTGTTGAAGAGGCAAAGATGGGGATCCTGCTTGCCTCAACGATTTCAGGAATACTGGGGTATTTCATTATCAAAAACGCCACGAAACCGGTATAGTTGGGGCCGGTGATATTCGAGGTTTTCCCCGGTTGACGGGGAACAGATGACGCTGCCTGATCGTTATCAGGAGCTTGTCGGAGCCGTAAAACCTTGACTTCCAGCCGTGTTTTTAGTATATCCAGCCCTGCCTAATACAACCCCTGAGGAGACCAACATGAAGAATATCCCATTGAATGAACGTGTTATTTTTGCCCTTGATTTTGCCGATCCCAAGGTTGCCATGGAGTGGGTGGAGAAACTTGACGGTGATATCAAATTTTTCAAGGTCGGCTTGCAGCTGTTTCTTGCCGGCTGGTGGAATGTTGTGGACGCCATTATTCAGCGCGGCAACAAGGTCATGGTGGATCTCAAGTTTTTTGATATCCCCGAGACCGTGCAGTTGGCGGTGCAACAGCTTCAGCACCACGGCGTTACCTTTGCCACCATCCACGGCAATACCCCGATTATTGAGGCGGCAGTGAAGGAGAAAAGCGACCTCAAGATTCTGGCCGTCACCGTCCTCACCAGCTTTGACGAATCGGACATGATCGAGCTGGGGATGACCGGCTCCATCAGCGATCTGGTTTTGCTTCGCTCGCGCAAGGCCCTGCAACTGGGATGCGACGGCGTGGTCTCCTCTCCCCTTGAGGCCCTGCCGCTGCGCAATGAACTTGGCCCAAACTTTTTGATCGTCACCCCCGGCATCCGGCCAGGCCTCAACCGCGACGTGGAAAAGGACGACCAGCGCCGCGTCGCCACCGCCCAGCAGGCCATTCTCAACGGCGCCGATCATGTGGTGATCGGCCGTCCCATCTCAACCTCCTCCGATCCGTTGTACACGGTTAAAACCATTCTCGATGACATTGGCGCGGGTCTGGCCTTATCGGTTGGCCGTTGATTTTTTTTGGTATTTTCCTTTCCTGTGGCGGTGTAATTTTGGGGAGGGTATGGCCCCGTAAGGCTGGGACAGAATGATTTTCGCAAAAAGCCGCATAAGGGGCTGTAATTCATTAAAACCAAAAGAGACTGGTTTTAATGAAACAGTCCCTAAAATTCTGTCCCCGCCGGTTGTGATTGACTCGTAATCACTGCAAAATTTCTTGACGCCGCGGCTCTTCCGAGCCACTCTTTTTCTGCCTTCTGCCTTCTGCCTTCTGCCTTCTGCCTTTTGC
>JAFLKM010000061.1:6141-37229 GCA_019163335.1 Desulfobulbaceae bacterium
CTTCTGCCTTCTGCCTTCTGCCTTCTGCCTTCTGCCTTCTGCCTTCTGCCTTCTGCCTTCTGTAATTACCTGTCTCGGGTGTATTGTGTAATATTCCGGTTTCCCAGAATTATTTTCCGGGAAACCGGAATGCCTGTAATGGTTGGTAACCGGCTGAATTTAAAAGGATTATGAGAATATTCCTGTTCGTGATTCCGGAAAAAGAATATGCGTCAAAGATGTTGAGTTTGAGTTTTTTATTTCAATAATTACATGTTGTTACCGATAGTCTCGGGGTTTAGTGAAATGGTGTATTTGTTGCATGTATTTAATTTAACGGTTTTTTCCTCTTCCAATAGCCCTTGAGTGCTTGTCGTAGAATTTTTTTGGCTGTGGTGCCAGAAAATGTTCTGCGAAAAGCACTTTATCCCGCCCCTATCTCCCAGCTCTTCGGGGTTAGAAGTATGTGTCATTGTTGATTCTTAAACTTTTTTTAAGGGAGAAACATATGAAACGCGCATGGTTGAGAGTCGTCTCCGGGTTGACCTTTGTCTCTGTTTCCACTCCCTTTGCCTTGGTTAGCGCGGATGACAGTGTGGCGGACTTTACCGGTGACCAGTCATCCGGCATTGTGGTGGACCACTCGACGAATCCTTCGTCATCGGTTGCCCACATCGTTAACGTCTTTGATCTTACAGATGAAATCCGTCCTGCGACCGGAGTGGAGGGAATCTATTTTGAGAACAAGATCGGCGGAAACGTTCTTATCAACAGCGGCACCAGCGAAGAGACGGTATCAATTGTGACAGCCGGTGCTGCCGATGGGATTACCGGCATTGCCCAGGGAGCGCCGCAAGGGCCATTTCCCATAGATTCGTTTCTTAACGTGTCGCTTCTAGGAGTCGATCCTGATGTTCCCGGCGGCAGGGTCGAAATCACCAGTTTCAGCAATATTCTTACCGACGGGACCGGAGGGCGGGGGATTTTCGCTAAAAGCGCCAGTGCCGGTTATCCGGATTCGGTCACAGAGGGCATGAAGAACTTTCAAGAAGTAGGGTTTACCTTCGAGGTGACTGAGGTCAGGAATACCACCGGCCAGCCGGTGGTATTCGACGCAAACGGTAAAGCCGCAGTGCGTGGATTTCGCCTGGATGAGAACGGCAATGTGATGACTACTGATCTGGGTGCGGTTATCGAATTCGGAACGATTGTCATCGCTAAAACCGGGGGGTTTACTGTTTCCTTCAGTGATGAGGAAAAAGCACTCTTCGAAGATCTTGAGATCGACGATAAGCTTACCTTGGGTGTCAATTATACCGTTCTCGGCAACAGGGCGGGTAACCTTCAGAGTGATGACAGTAATCTGGTTGTTGTCGTCACCCGAAATGAAGATGGCGATCTTGAAGAAAGAAAGTCTGCATTTTTCAATACCTTTGGGGTGAGTGAAAAGCCCGCTCTTGCTACCAATCCAAATGTTTTTCCCGACCTGAAAGCCTATGTTGACAGCATAGTGGCTGATGTGACAGCCGGTGGAACGGGCGGCAGTGTGAACGTAAAAAATTATGGCGTGATTGAAACCAAAACTGAGGAATCGCACGGCATCTATGCCTACAGTGTTGGTGGACAGGGCGCGGGCGGACGTGGAGGGAACATTTCTCATTCAGCCAGCGGGGGTGCCGCTGGGAAAAGCCCTGGTGAAGTCAGTGTGCGTGCCGACGGCCAAATTATTACTCATGGGGATGAATCCAACGGCATCATGGCGATGAGTGCAGGCGGGACAGGCGGACCGGGCGGCAACGGTGGTTGCTTTCGCCATGGCGCGGCCGGTGGTACCGGAGGTGACGGAGGACTGGTTACGATCAACGGCAATGCCAAAATTACAACCGAAGGAGAGTATTCCAGCGGTATCATTGCCTACAGTGTCGGTGGCAACGGCGGCGGCGGTGGTTCAGGAAAAGGCGCGATGCCGGGGGGGAACGGCGGATACGGCGGAAGGGGTGGTACGGTGGACGTTGATGGCGACTGGAATATAACCACTTCCGGTGATAAAGCGCACGGTATCTGGGCAAAGAGTCTCGGTGGCAATGCCGGTAACGGAGGGTCCGGAGGGTGGCTGTGGGGCGACCCCGGCCATGGCGGCCAGGCGACAGATGGCGCACAGGTGTCATTATCCAGCGGCGGTGAAATCGTCACCGACGGATTAAGTTCATACGGCCTGTACGCCCAGAGCGTCGGCGGGTTCGGTGGTTGGGGGGGGACGACCTCGGCCCTGTTCGTGTCGTTCGGCGGGGACGGTAATTCCGGTGGTTCCGGTGGCGCGGTTGACGTAATCAACAAAGAAGACGGCATGATCACGACTTGGGGCCGTTACAGCCATGCGATTATCGCCCAGAGTATCGGCGGTGGCGGCGGGTCAGGGGGCGGCCAATCAATTAATCTCGTATCCCTTGGCGGCGACGGAGCTTCCGGCGGCAACGGTGGCGCGGTCGATGTCGAAAACAACGGTGGGATCGTAACAAAAGAAATCGGTTCCTACGGTATTCTCGCGCAGAGTGTCGGCGGCGGCGGCGGGGACGGCGGCAGTGTCGGCGGTCTGGTCGCGCTTGGCGGTTCCGGAAGTAAGACCAGCGACGGCGGCGACGTGACCGTGATCAACAACGGCTCGATCACGACGGAAGGGGAGATCCCCCACGCGATATTCGCTGAAAGTGTCGGCGGCGGCGGCGGGTCGGGGGGCCGGGGCGGCGGATTGATCGCAGTCGGCGGCAAAGGTGGTTCCGGCGGCAATGCCGGGAACGTTACGGTAATAAACACTGGTTCTTTATTCACGGAGAAAAAAGAATCCTACGGTATCTTTGCGCAGAGTGTTGGGGGTGGTGGCGGTTCCGGTGGTGGCGCAGTTAGTATTTCGGGCGGCGTCGGTGTATCAGTCGGCGGACAAGGCGCGGCCGGCGGTATCGCCAAAAAAGTCGTAGTCGAGAGTCTTGCCGACAGCAGCATCGCCACTGAAGGAGACCGCTCGTATGGTATTTTCGCGCAAAGTGTTGGCGGTGGCGGCGGGGACGGTGGCTTTGCGATTACCGCAGGGCTTGGTTCACTGGTATCGGTGGCGGTCGGCGGATCCGCTGGCCCGGGTGGTAATGCCGATACCGTCGATGTTACGATGGACGGTACGCTTACAACCGATGGTGAACAGTCCTACGGCATCCTCGCCCAGAGTGTTGGGGGTGGCGGCGGTACCGGGGGCTTCGCGATTGCCGGGAGCTACGGAGGCGCAGGCATTAATGTCAATCTTGGTCTTGGCGGCTCCGGTGGAGTCGGCGGTGAGGCGAAAGCCGTCACGGTCAACATGGCCGGATCGATCGACACCAAAGGAGAACGGGCGCATGGGATCCTCGCCCAGAGTGTGGGCGGCGGCGGCGGGGACGGCGGGTTTGCCGTAGCTGGAAGTATCGTCGGTGGCACTAGTGTGAACCTTGCCTTTGGCGGGGAGGGCGGCACCGGCACCAAAGGCGGCGAGGTCAACGTGACCACGACCGGTTCGATTACGACCAACGACAATGATGCGCACGGTATCGTAGCGCAGAGTATCGGCGGTTCCGGCGGCAACGGCGGATTCAGTATCGCGGCCAGCATCGCCGGCGGCACCAGCGTAGGCTTGGCGTTTGGTGGGGACGGTGGGTCGGGCAGTTCCGGAGGCGCTGTCCATGTCGGCAGTGCATTAGAGCCGATAGATGGTTTTATTACGACCCATGGCGATCGGTCCTACGGAATCCTCGCGCAGAGTCTGGGCGGCGGCGGGGGCAACGGCGGCGCAAGCATCGCCGGTGCTTTACTTGGGCCCGGAGCGATCACGCTCGGGTTCGGCGGTACCGCTGGTGCAGGAAGCACCGGCGGTACGGTTGATGTCTATAACGACAGTTTTATTCATACCTTTGGGCAACAGAGCCACGGTATTCTCGCGCAAAGCGTCGGCGGTGGGGGCGGTGCCGGGGGCCTGAGCATTACCGGAGGAGTAACCGCGTTCGGCGGCCTCGCCCTGGCTATGGGCGGTGAAGGCGGCAGCGCCAATTCCGGCGGCGAAGTGACCGTGGTCAACTCCGGCAAGATCCAGACCGAAGATGAATATTCTTATGGTATCTTCGCCCAGAGCATCGGCGGCAAGGGTGGTGCCGGCGGCTCCAGCGGTTCGGTGATGGCAAATTTCAGCAGTCTTATCCCGATCCCGCCGGAATATCCCACCGGCAGTCTCAATGTCTCGCTCAGTCTTGGTGGTGATGGCGGTACCGGTGGAGAGGCCGGAAGAGTGGATGTGACCAATTCCGGCCTTATCACGACGCACGGCGAGAATTCCTACGGTATCTTCGCCCAGAGCGTGGGCGGCGGCGGTGGTGATGGTGGCAAGGCAATCGCGGTGACGGCCAATATCTCCCTGCCGGAAGATCCGGGCACCGGTGAAGAAAAACCACAGCTTGAAGTCAAGGTCGATTTCGCCATGGCCCTTGGCGGCGACGGCGGGGTCGCCAATAACGGGAACGAAGTCGATGTCTCCAATACCGGTGCGATTGAGACCTTCGGCATTGGTGCGCACGGCATCTTCGCGCAGAGTGTCGGCGGCGGCGGCGGATCCGGGGGTGACGCACGGTCGATGATCTTAAGTATCGACCCGTCAAACTGGAATGAGTCCGATCCACCGCCTGATCCGACAAGTATCAGTGCCGGTGCGACGATAAGTATCGGCGGTGAAGGGGCGGCGGCCGGTGATGGTGGAATGGTATTCGTCAACAATGACGGCGGGATTATCACCCACGCCGCGGACGCCTTCGGTATCTTCGCGCAAAGTGTCGGTGGCGGCGGCGGGATCGGCGGTGGCGGATATCACGGCCTTGACTGGCAGGATTTCGGTGTGCCCGAAGAGTACGAACCACTGGCCGATCTCCTTCCAGTTCAGGATGAGGGCGACGTCCATGTCGCGGTCGGCGGCCGCGGCGGAAACAGCGGGTTTGGGAAGGACGTAACCATAGAAAATAACGGCTTTATCACGACGTATGGCGCCGGCTCGATCGGTATCCTCGCGCAGAGTGTTGGCGGTGGCGGCGGGATCGGTGGAAGCGGCGTGACTGGCGGTGACGGGACGATCACTGTCGGCGGCGGCGGAACCGGCGGTGCGGCAGGCGGTGGTGGGACGATTGACATCGATCATCTCGGCGATATCACCACCTACGGCACAGTCGCGCACGGGATCTTCGCCCAGAGTGTCGGCGGCGGCGGCGGCTTCGGCGGCAATGTGGATAAGGGGATCACTGATTTTGGTATCAATCTCGCCATGGCCGGCTCCGGCGGCAAAGGCGGTGACGGTGGCGACGTCTTCATTGACAGCGCGGGCGACATCACGACCTACGGTAAGGGAGCCATCGGCATCTATGCCCAAAGTGTAGCAGGCGGCGGTGGACTTCGTGGTGAGATTGGCGAAGGATTCGGTTTTGCCGGCAGCGCTGGCGGTACTGGCGACGCCGGTCTGGTGGAGGTTATCCATCGCGGAAATATCACCACCTATGGAGAGAACGCCCATGGGATCTTCGCGCAAAGTGTTGGCGGCGCTGATCTCGGCGGCGAGGTGCATGTGACGATTGCCGGCGACATCGCCGTGTATGGCGTGGGTGCGCGTGCGTTTATCGCCCAGAGTGAAGGAGCGGCGGGCAAGAAGAATATCGACGTGATCTACGAAAGCGGCACAATTACCGGCAGCGGCTCCTCAGCCATCGGTTTTTTTGAAGGTATACAAAATACGTTCACCAATTACGGGACGGTGACCACAATAACCGGCGTTCATGGAAACGCCATCTCCGGGACCACCGGCAACGATACAGTATATAATCATGGCGATCTTTTCGGCTCCATTGATCTGGGAACGGGATTGAACGGGTTCATTAACTACGCCGGCGCGGTACTGAACAGCGGTGGTACCATCGATCTTGGTTCAGGTGCGATTTTCGAAAATCATGGGATCTTCTCCCCGGGCGGACGCGGCATCTTTACTGCAACCGGCGTGAACGCTAATCTCAGGCAGCTTGCATCCAGCGTGTTTGAGATGGACCTGGATCTTCGTTCAGGACAGTCCGATCTTATCCATGTTGCCGGCAACGCTGATGTAAACGGCACCGCAAAGATCAACATCGTCAATATCGGGTATGCCGCACCGGGTACAGTCACAACCACCCTTGTCACAAGTGACGGCGGAATCACTAATTCCGGGCTTCTGTTACAGGAAAAACAATCGGCGGTAATGGCGTATCATCTGCTGTTCTCGGAAGGCAATGCTATCCAGCTGGAAGCAACAATGAATGCGGCTCCTCTAGGCCTGAGTCCAGCCCAGATGAAAATGGGTCAATATATCAATGAGATCCAGACGGCTGGTGCTCCTGGGTTTGTGCGATTTGCAACGGAATTGTTTAATCTGTCCGATGTTGAAAGTCTGGGTGCCGCATACGAACAATTAAGCCCGGCTGCGTATGGGCTTTTAACCGACTCAACAATGCACGGTTCCGGCCACTACAGCTCCTCCCTGGTCAAACGCATGCATAGCGTTCGCCTTGCGGTCCAGGATCAAGATGAAACACGGAAAGTCGCTCAAGTACAACCGAACGCCCTCTGGGCGGAGCAGATAAATTATTTCGCAGACCAGGAGGAGCGCTCCGGTATTCCTGGCTATACCTCCTCAACCGGCGGCATCGTGATAGGCTATGACCACCTCTTGAGCAAATCGTTTTTGTTAGGGGGAAGCGTCGGATATACCAGCACCGGCATCAATATCACAGACAGCGCCGGAGATGGCGGGATTGACAGCACTTTTGGCTCGCTTTACGGCAGTATGTTTGACAAAAAATGGTACGTTGACTTCGGGCTCTCTTACGGAGCCCACAACTTCGACAATCATCGCGAGGTCAACATCGGCGCGATCTCCGGTTTCGCCACAAGTGAACATGATGGCGATATGTGGTCAACTTTCGTTGAGTCCGGATATAATCTCGTGGCTGAAAAGTGGCTCCTTCAGCCGTTCGTGTCCATGCGCTATGCGTCCCTTGAAGAAGACAGTTACCAGGAAAGAGGTATGGAAGGAGCAAACCTTTTATTGGATGAACATCAGACCGAATCCCTGGTCATGAATATGGGCGTCCGTCTCTCCCTGCCGTTTACAATAAATGATTGGACCTTTATCCCCGATCTGAAAGTCGCATGGAATCATGACTTTGAGGTAGATAGAGAGCGTATAACCGCCGGCTTTGACAGCGCGCCGGCGTATAAATTTGAAATGGAGCCTGCCGATAACGAAAAAGATGGCGTCATCATCGGAGTAGGGCTCACGACGATCAGTAAAAACCATATCAGTTTGTCACTGAATTATAGCGGTGAATTCCGTGACCAGTATGAGGCTCATGCCTTAATAGGGGGAATTCGAGTCGAGTTTTGATGGGATAAAAAAAGAAGCAGGCCTGACTTGTCCCGTTCATCGGGATCAGCCCAGACCGACTGGTTTATCTGAAAGTTGTTTTCAAAACCGGGGACAGTCTTCAGTCTTTTCAATTCTTCCGCCGGTGTTTCACCGGCAGAATCTTCATCTGTTCGCGGTATTTGGCAACGGTGCGGCGGGCAATCTGGATGTTGGCCTGGGCCAGTTTTTGGGAGAGGGCCTCATCGCTGAGGGGTTTGTGCGGATCTTCATCCCGGATCAGTCGGCGAAGCTCTTCCCGGATGGATTCTGCGGCCATGGGATCTTCGCCTTCGCGGGGGATGGAGGTGGAGAAGAAGTATTTTAGTTCATAGATCCCCTGGGGGGTGTGCACGTACTTGTTGGAGGTAACCCGGCTGACCGTGGATTCGTGCATGCTGATGTCTTCGGCGACGTCACGCAGGATGAGGGGTTTGAGGCGGGTTGGGCCATATTCAAAAAAGTCATGCTGAAAACGGAGGATGCTCTCCATCACCTTGAGGATGGTGCGTTGGCGCTGATGCAGGGATTTGAGGAACCACTCGGCGTCCTTGATCTTTTCCTTGATATAGGAGGACGACTCCTTCTCCAGCTTGACCTCGCCTTTGAGGAGTTCCTGATAATAGGGGGACAGCTTGAGATTCGGCAGGTCGTCGTCATTGAGTCGCACCACATACTCACCATCAATTTTCTTCACGTAGATGTCGGGGACGATATAATTGGTACTTTCCTGGGCAAAGGGCAGGCCGGGATAGGGGGTGAGCTCGGAGGTGATGAACTCAACGGCCTTCTCGATCTCGTGCCTTTTGTGGCCGGTAGCCTTTGCAAGAGCCGCATGGTTACTGGTTTCCAGGAGGCTCAGATGATGCAGGACGATCTCGGCGGCCAGGGATTTGCCCAGGCCCTTGCGTTCCAGTTGGAGAAAGAGGGACTCGCTGACGCTTCGGGCGGCAATCCCCGGCGGGTCAAGATCCTGAATGAGTTCGAGAATATATTCAGCCGAATCCTGGTCACAACCGGTCTCGGCCATGATCTCCGGCAGATCAACCTCGAGAAAGCCGTAGCGGTTAAGATTGCCGATGATAAACAGGGCGATGTCCCACTCTCCCGAGTCCAGGTCGCTATGGGCCAGCTGCCAGTGGAGATAGGCGGAGAGTCCCGGTTTTTGCGAGATGAAGTCAAACTGGCTGGGGGCGTCGGCGGCGGGAGTCTCATGTGAAAAAGAGAAGTTGTCGCTGACCACATCGTCAAAGGTGTTGGCGTAATCCTCCCAGTTGGTTTCGGGAAGGACGTCCGTGGTCCTGATTGGTTCGGTGAAATCCCTTTCCGGGGCAAGTCCCGGCGCTTCTTCGACGGCAGACAGACTTAAGGGGTTGCTGAATTCCTCCTGGATGGTGAAGTCTTCTTCCAGGGCCGGATTCTGTTCCAGCTCAGCCTGCAGGGCATTACTCAGTTCCAGACGATTGAGCTGCAGCAGCCGGATGGCCTGCCGCAACTGCTGGGTCATCATCAGCTTCTGGGTCAGCTTGAGCTGTTGTCTGAGTTCGAGGGCCATGGCGGTTACATGCTGAAATTTTCGCCCAGGTACATCTTCCTGGCGACTTCGCTTGCAATAATATCGTCGGCGACACCACTGGTGAGGATCTGGCCGGCGTTCATGATGTAGGCAAAATCGCAGACCTGCAAGGTTTCGCGGACGTTATGATCCGAGATGAGAACGCCCAGTCCTTTATCCTTCAGCCCGATGATAATCTTCTGGAGATCGGCCACGGAAAGGGGGTCAATCCCGGCAAAAGGCTCATCCAGGAGGATGAAGTCGGGGTGGGTGGCCAGGGCACGCATGATCTCCACCCGCCGCCGTTCACCTCCGGACAGGGCATGCCCCTTGTTGTCGCGAAGATATTCGATTTTCAGATCCGCCATCAGTTCATCGATCCGATTGTTGATCTCATTTTTCGACAACCCCAGCGGCTCGAGGATGATCCGCACATTTTCTTCCACCGTCAGTTTTTTGAAGACCGAGGGCTCCTGGGCCAGATAGGTTATGCCTTTCAAGGCCCGTTTATGGATGGGCAGATTGGTAATATCCTCGCCATTGAGGAGCACCTTTCCCCCATCCGGCCGGATAAATCCGGCAATGGTGTAAAAGGAGGTGGTTTTGCCGGCGCCGTTGGGCCCCAGCAGGCCCACCACGAAACCGGTGTTTACCTGGACGCTGACGCCATCCACAACGGTGCGGCTGCGATAGCGCTTGACGATATTTCTTGTTTCAAGCTGGGCCATGGATAAATGCCGGGGAAAGAAGTGGGGTGCAACCGTTATAAAAGGGAGTGAGCATCTTCATGGGTTCATTACTTTTTGGGGATAATGGTGGCGTTGACCCGTCCGCCTTTTTTGCCGGTGGTCGCCTGGGAAGGAGTGACCTCTGAGCGGCCTTCATCCATAAAATAGGTGATGGTCTCGCCGATCACCTGATTTTTCCCCTGCCATGCCCTGGCCCCTCCGGAGAGGATAACCTTTCGTTCCGGGGCCAGATAGTCCATCTTGCTCCCTGTTCCCAGCCAATCGCCCCTCGTGACCTCCACCTTGCCCACACAGTTGATTTTGGTGACCTCCTGTCCTTGCGCATTGCTGGCCGGGGCGTAAAAAACCGTCATCTCGTCAGCCCGAATCCGAATATCGGCCTGGGTGGCGACGACGTTACCGGAGAAGAGAACGCTGTCTTTTTGTTCCAGGGAAACCATCCGGTCGGCCTCAATGTTGATTGGGGCCTTGTTGGATGATTTGGCGGCGGGATCGGCGGAGAATGCGGGAGCGGTGATGAACAGCAGAAGCAGGAACAGGGCAGGGGCGCAAAAGGAGGAGTTAAAAGAGGGGAAAAAGCGCATGAAAAAGCTCCTGTTCGGATTGAAGGGCATCATTAATGGCCCCGGCAAGAATACATGACTGTTTGAACTCGCTCCATGGATGGATAAAAAGGAGCCGCTGGCTCCCTTCGTGCTGCATCGGAACAGGCTGAGACCAATGCAATTATTGAGCCTATGATACTCGCCGCAGAATTAATTGTAAAGGAGAGGGTTGGTAAATGTTGATCGGCCAGGAGAAATTGTAGAAAGAGTGCTTTACTTGCCGGGAGCTTGTCATTACAATATTAAACTTAACTTTTACCCTTTGTCTTTGTTTTATCAGTTAAATTTAAACTCAGAAGAGTTTTTCGTTTCATGGCCGGCTGCGTGATCGGACTGTCCTGGTCTGTCGGGAATGAGGTGCAAGATAATGATGGATTCTAGCGACCAGTCGGGTCGGACTTCCCGCTCCAGTTCCTCTGATGACGGGGCCTTTGTCTTTTTGGATGCATGCGGAAAGCGCTGGCCCCGGCTCCGGCTATTCATGGTGGCCATCGGTCTCTTGCTCTTTGTCGCGATGATCCTCTTTGCTCAGACCTTGTTTCTTCCCTCATCTTTGACCCTGCCGCCGGCAGTGCAGCAGCTCAAGTCCCGCCTGAAGAGTCTTCAGGCCAAAGAGCAGCAACCCAGGCACCTTACGGCAAGGCCGCTGTGGTTGAATTATGTCAAGGGCAAGGGCGGCAGTACCCCGCCTTTCCCGTTTCTTGCCGGCCAGCTTGAATCGCAACCGGTGCAATCGCCTTTGCGAAAAAAACAGGTGGCCAGGTTTGCCCCCGTCGAGGAGATCCGCCTGGGGTTTTATGAGGGCTGGGATCCGGCCAGTCTTGATTCGCTCAAGGCAAATGCCGCGGACCTGACCCATCTCTGCCCGGACTGGCTGACGGTTGAGGATGGCCGTGGTACCCTCAAGGGGGAACCCGAGCAGGCGGTTCTTGATCTGGTGAAAGAGCATGGGCTGGTTCTCCTGCCTCGTTTGCGGAACATGGACGGTGAGGGATTCTGGCGGACGGAGTCGGTGGAAGGGCTGGTCAATGGCCCTGTCGCCCGGCAGGATCAGTTTGTTGCCAGTCTCCTCGTGAAGTTGAAGGCCATGGACGCAGGCGGGGTTATTGTTGAATGGGAAGACGTTGATCCCACCTATCGGGATGCGATGACCGCACTGCTGGACAGGATGGCCACGGCGCTCCATGGCGAGACCCTGGAGGTGTGGCTGAGCGTGCCCATGGGGACGGGCTTGAAGATCTTTGATCTCGATGCGCTGGCTCAACAGGTTGATCGCTTTGTCGCCATGCTGCACGATGAAAATGCCGAGTTTGATCAGCCCGGGCCGGTTGCCTCAATGGAATGGTTTAACGGCTGGCTCACCACCCTCATTGCCTATGGTGAGCCGGCGCAATGGGTGCTGGCCCTTGGTTCCTATGGCTATGACTGGGCACAAGGAGAGAAGGAGGCGGAGATGGTCCGTTTTCAGGATGTGATGAGCCGGGCAGGCCGCTCAGGGCTTGCCCCCTTTGATCTCCGTGCCCCTGTGTACAATCCCCATTTTGTCTATGAGGACTCGGGGGTGGCTCATACCCTCTGGTTTCTGGATGCAGCGACCTTTGTCAATCAGCTCAAGCTTGGCAGGAAGCACCATGTCGGCGGCATTGCCATATCCCGGCTTGGCACTGAGGATCCGGGAATCTGGGATGTTTTGCAGCTTCCTTCCTCTGCGCCCCATGCCGCCCCTGATCTGGCGGCTCTTGAGACCATCAGGCCCGGTGCGACAATCGCCAGTATCGGCAAGGGAAGTTTTATCACCATCGAAGATGAGAGGGCCGACGGTTTGCGCCGGATCACCAGCGAAACCGCTGATGATCCCGATGCCCTGGTGCTGGAGCGATATGAGAAATTTCCCAGTTATCTCACCATCAACCATCAGGGGAGGGGGCCACAGGATGCAGCGGTCATTACCTTTGATGATGGCCCTGATCCTGCCTGGACACCAAAAATCCTCGATATACTCAAGGCCAAGGGAGTGAGCGCCACCTTTTTCATGGTTGGTGCCAACATGGAAAAGAATCCCGAAATCGTCAGGCGTATCGTTGCGGAGGGCCATACTGTGGGTGTACACACCTATACCCATCCCAATATCGCCCTGGTCTCGGAGGAGCGGGCCTATCTCGAGTTCAACGCAACCCAGCATCTGCTTGAGGCCATCACCGGCCGCTCCACTATCCTCTTCCGTCCGCCCTATAATGCCGATACCAATCCCCATGATCCGGAAGAGATCATTCCCGTCCAGCTCGCCCAGAAACTGGGTTACATCACGGTGACCGAGGACATCGACCCCGAGGACTGGTCAAAGCCGGGAGTGGAGGCCATGCTTGCCAACGTGAAAGCAGGCCGCCTCCAGGGCGGCAGCGTGGTCCTGCTCCATGATGCGGGCGGCGACCGGGAGCAGACCGTTGAGGCCTTGCCTAAAATCATTGATTATCTGCGGGTCAGGGGAGATGCTGTTGTGCCCCTCCCAACCCTGCTCGGGATTTCTGCCGAGCAGATGATGCCCATGGTTCCCCTGGATCAACGGGCGATGACCAGGATGGTAAGCAAAAGCGGATTCACGACCCTGCATGTGATGAACGAATTTTTCTGGGCTTTTATGATCGTTGCCACGGCCCTTGTGGTGGTGCGAACCCTTGCCGTGGCCTGGCTGGCGATACGAAGCCGCCGGGCAGGAGACGATGGAAGGCTGTCCGGACAGATCTTTCCAGAATCCTGTCCCCCGGTCAGTGTGTTGATTGCAGCCTATAACGAAGAAAAGGTCATCGGGCAAACCCTGCAGTCAGTGTTAAATACCAGCTACCCGGGCACAATCGAGGTGGTGGTGGTGGATGACGGCTCCAGAGATAATACCGCCCGGATCGTTACTGCCATGGCCGAAGGAGATAGTCGGATTCATCTTCTCCGGCAGGTCAATAAGGGCAAGGCCACGGCCTTGCAGGTCGGCCTTGCGGCACTATGCCACGAGATTGTGATCAGTCTCGATGCCGATACCCAGTTTACTCCGGAGACCATTGCCGAGCTTGTCCGCCCGTTTTCCGACCCTAATGTTGGCGCGGTCTCAGGCCGGGCCAGGGTGGGCAATCCCAAGACCCTGGTGGCCAGGTTTCAGTCCCTGGAATATACCTGCGGGTTTAATCTGGATCGCCGCGCCTATCATCGGCTCAACTGTATTACGGTGGCGCCGGGGGCGGTGAGTGCCTTCAAGAAAAGTGCGGTCCTGGCAGCCGGCGGGATCAGCACCGATACCCTGGCCGAGGATACCGACCTGACCTTGAGCCTGCACCGGTGCGGATTTACCATCTGTTATGCCCCTCGGGCGGTGGCCTGGACCGAGGCCCCGGAAACCATCCGAACTTTTGCCAAACAGCGCTTTCGCTGGGCCTTTGGTACCTTGCAGTGTCTATGGAAGCATCGGGACATGCTTTTTGATGGAAAGTACCGGGCCCTCGGCTGGTTCAGTTTACCCAGCGCCTGGTTTTTCAACATCCTGCTGGTGGCCCTTGGGCCGATCATTGACGGCCTGCTGCTTATGTCGCTGATTATGAACCCGGCCAGCGGTATCCTCTATTTTTATTTTTTCGTCTTTCTTTGCGCTGATCTGCTGCTGGCGACGGTTGCTTGTCTCATTGAAGGAGAGCCGCTGTCCCAGGGCTGGCTTGTCCTGCCCATGCGCTTTATTTATCGACCGGTGTTGAGTTTTGCCGTCATCAAGGCCATCGTCAAGGCCAGTAAAGGGGTGCTGGTCGGCTGGGGAAAGCTCGACCGAACCGCCTCGGTGCCGTATCATGCCTGAACGAAGCCTGGGGGAAAAACAGTAATGAAGAAAGTAGTATTCGTTCGATGGATGGCTGAATATTTCAGCAAGGTCGGTAAAGGGGTTTCAGTGCTTATCGCGCTGGTCTTCTGTTTTCTTGTTTGCTGTGCCGGCTGTCGACATGAGGAGGCGGTCGTGGTCAAGGAGGAAGGTCCGCAAGAGCTGGTGATGCCAGCTGCCGGCGCCTATACCGGGGCCTATGTGGATTTTGGTGAAGGCGAGGATGATGTTACCTATGATGCCATCGCAGGCTTTGAGCAGATGACCGGGAAGCATCTTGCCATGGTTGCCTTCGGGAATTTCTGGGGAGAGCAGGCCTTTCCTGTGAAGACCATGGACATTGTTTCGGGATACGGGGCCATCCCACTGATTTTCTGGTCGCCGTGGGACCAGCCGTACATGGAGAGTCAGGGGCCGGATCGGTTTAATCTGCCCGATATTCTTGCCGGCAAGTGGGACAGCTATATTGATCAGTGGGCCGATGCGGCGCGCAGCTACGGGAAGCCCATCCTGGTATCCTGGGGGCTTGAAATGAACGGGACCTGGTTTCCCTGGTCGGGGATCTTTTATGGCGGCGGCAAGGTGATTGGCGAGAAGGACGGGCAGCCCCTGTACGCCGGGCCTGAACTGGTGAAACAGACCTACCGCTATGTGGTTGACCGGGTGCGGGCGCGTAAGGCGTTCAATGTCCTCTGGGGCTTCCATGCCAATAATGCCACCTTTCCTGACGAACCATGGAACAGTATGGCGCAGTATTATCCCGGGGCGGACTATGTGGATTGGCTGGGCTTGAGCGTCTATGGTAAGATCATTCGCAGTAACCACTGGGCTCCTTTTGCCAGTGTTATGAGTGCTGCCTATGAGGAGCTCTGTCGGTTAGACCCGAACAAGCCAGTGATCCTGGCTGAGTGGGGCGTAGGTGAGTTCCCGCCGCATAATAAGGCCGAATTTATCACCTTGGCCTTTTCCGGTCTGCAGACCAGATATCCGCGGGTTAAGGCGGCAGTATTCTGGCATGAACGCTGGGAAAATCAGGACGGGAGTTTCAGCAATCTGCGGGTCAACTCCTCGCCCGAGGCCCTGGAGGCCTATCGAGCCGGTGTGGCCGCCCCCTACTGGATTGACCGGCCCCAATTCCGCTCATCGCCCACCCCGGCAGCACGCTGATGGGGTGGCTCCATTCCCTGCTTCTCCCCTTGAATGTCGAATAGAATCTTCTTTCGTTGCCCCGGAGTTTTGAGTATAGTCAAAGGCCTGAAAAGGAGTGAGAGGGCACGAGTCAACGGAGTCCTGAAGGCATTGGAATTCTTTGTTTTGTGGAAGTTTAAAATATTTGGCGGCTGGGTGCCGCTTTGTTGGGGGATGTCGAGGCACCGCATCTCCCCTCAAGCGTATGATATTAATCCATTGCCCCTGTACGCCGCCCTTCAGGCTGGAAAAAGAATGTGGCGATGTGCTGAGCAAGGTGAGCGGAATTTTTGGAGACGGGGATGCCGATGAAACTCTTTTGCTCGTTATTAATCCAATTTTTCATCGCATTTTTCCTCTGGACGGTTCAACCGGTCCTGGCCATGGATCTGCAGACGGCAAAGGAGCAAGGGTTGGTGGGCGAAACCGCATCCGGCTATCTGGAGGCGGTGCAGACCCTGTCACCGGAACTTGTCCGCCTTGTTGCCACGCTGAATGCAAACCGGCAGGCCGAGTATCGTGGGATTGCCGCCCGCAACCACACCTCGCTTGCGGAGGTGGAAAAGCTTGCCGGTGCCAGGGCCATGGAAAAATCAAGTCCCGGTTCCTCCATCAAGCCAGCCGGTACCTGGCAAAAAAAACAGAATTGATCAATTACATTTAAACAGGAAGGACCCCTATGAAGACAAGCATTGAACGGGCCAAGGTGCTCATCGAGTCGCTCCCCTATATGCAGACCTTTCGCCATAAGACGGTGGTGATCAAGTACGGCGGCCATGCCATGGTCGATGAGAATCTGAAGAAACAGTTTGCCCTTGATGTGATTCTGATGAAGCATATCGGCATCAATCCGGTGATTGTCCATGGCGGTGGCCCGCAGATTAACCTCCTGCTCGATCGCCTCCAGATCAAGCCCAGTTATGTCCAAGGCATGCGGGTGACGGACGGCGAGACCATGGATGTGGTGGAGATGGTGCTGGTGGGCAAGGTCAATAAGGAGATTGTCGGCAACATTAACCATTGCGGCGGCCGGGCGGTGGGCCTGTCCGGACGGGACGGGGATCTGGTGTGCGCCGAAAAGCTTAAGGTCAGCAAAAAAAAGGATGCCGCTGCCATGGAAAACGCCCCTCCCGAGCTCATCGACCTGGGTCGTGTCGGTCGGGTGACAAAGGTCAATGTCGAGGTGCTCAGGACCCTGGAACGTGACGATTTTATCCCGGTGATAGCCCCGGTGGGAGTGGGTGCCGACGGGGCTGCCTTCAACATCAACGCCGATCTGGTGGCCGGGGCTATCGCTGCGGAGCTCAAGGCAGAGAAGTTGATCCTGCTCACTGATGTGGCGGGTGTCAAGGATCGGGAGGGGGTGTTGATTCACTCCCTGTTGCGGGCGGAGATCGAGGGCCTCATTGACAAGGACGTCATCATCGGCGGCATGATTCCCAAAGTGCGCTGCTGCAGAGAGGCCATCGAGCGGGGCGTCACCAAGGCGCATATTATAGATGGCCGCGTTGAGCACGCCATTTTACTGGAAATGTTTACCCGCGAGGGTGTTGGAACGGAGATTGTGTGATGGGAATGACGAACAAGGAACTGGCTGTACGAAGTGATCAGGTATTTATCGGGACCTACACCCGCTATCCGGCGGCCATGGTCAAGGGAGTCGGATGCCGACTCATCGATGTGGAAGGAAAAGAGTACCTGGATTTCCTTTCTGGAATTGCGGTCTGTGCCCTTGGGCATTGTCATCCGGCGGTGACCGCGGCGATCTGTGAGCAGGCCGGCAAGCTGGTGCATGTTTCCAATCTTTATTATACTGAGCCGCAGACCGAGCTTGCCGAGCTGCTGACCGCTCATTGCTTTGCCGACAAGGTCTTTCTTGCCAACAGCGGCGCTGAGGCCAATGAGGCGGCGATCAAGCTCGCCCGTATCTGCTCCGGAGAAGATCGTTACGAGATCATCTCCCTTGCCGGCTCTTTTCATGGCCGGACCCTGGCGACCATTGCCGCCACAGGTCAGGCTAAGTTTCAAAAGGGTTTTGAGCCCATGCCCGAGGGCTTTGCCCATGCCCCTTTCGGGGATCTGGTCGCCCTTGAATCGATGATCACCGATCAGACCTGCGCCATTCTCTGCGAACCTCTGCAGGGAGAGGGTGGGGTGCGTCCCCTGGACCTTGCCTATCTGCAGGGTTTGCGACGTCTCTGTGATAAATATGACCTGCTACTGATCTTTGATGAGATTCAGACCGGCATGGGGCGTACCGGCACCCTCTTTGCCCATGAGCAGTTGGGGGTGACTCCGGATATCATGACCCTGGCCAAGGCCCTGGGCAATGGCCTGCCTATTGGCGCCCTGCTCACCACCAAAAGGATTGCCGCAGCCTTTGTGCCCGGTACCCATGCCTCTACCTTTGGCGGGAATCCTGTGGCCGCTGCTGCCGCTGTTGCAACCATGAAGGTCATTCTGGCCGACGGCTTTCTCGCTGAGGTCCAGGAGAAAGGGCATTATCTGCACGACCAGCTCCAGGCTCTGGCGGCTCGTTTTCCCGGGCTTGCAGTCAATGCTCGAGGATTGGGCCTGATTCAGGGGCTGGTGCTGACTGAGGCTGGGATGCAGCAAGGGAGCGCCATCGTCAACCGGATGTTTGCAAAAGGGTGCCTGATTAATTTTGCAGGCGGCGTGGCCCTGCGTTTTGTGCCGCCACTCATTGTCAGCCGCGAGGAGATTGACCAGATGATTCGTCTGCTGGCTGAGGTTCTGGGGGAGCTTGCTGGGGAGATTTGAGGGACAGGCTTTTTCTGAACAGAGACTATAATGGCTCCATGGTTTCCTGAAACGGAGTAAGGAGTGGGGGCTGCATTTATCAGCGGGAAAGCGATATGAGGGGCATCTTTGGTCTGTCAAACAGTCTGTCAAACAAAATGGCTATAAAGGCGGTCAGGATCTTTTTGGACCGACCTTTGTTTGATCGTTGGCAGATGTGCTTTGTTGGACGCCACACCAGGAAACAGCAGAACAGATTGCTGTTTCCTGGATGCGGCATAAGAGTCCGTAAATGAAGAAGGCAAGAAAATGACCTTGCCTTCTTCATAACGGACTCTAAATTCTTTGCAAATAGTCTTTTTTTTTTGTAGATATTGTCTTTTCCCCGATCAGTTTTTCTTCAAAGATGAACCATCCTGTTGAAAATAATGCTGGAGAGGAACTCGGAGAAGAGAAATGCTTCAGAGTTTCTGAGCACTGAGAAAGAGCGTTGGGCTTGGGGGTAGAGTGAATTTGGCAGGGAGTTTTTTTCCTGCCTGAGACAGAGACGGATCTCCATGTTAAGGCATTTGCGAGCAATAGAAGATTGTACCAGGGAAGAACTGGATGGTTTCATCGAGCGCGCCCTGGAACTGAAAAAAGAACATAAGGCCGGCGTTCGCCATAGTCAGCTTGTCGGCAAGACCATCGGCCTGATTTTTGAAAAACCTTCCACCCGGACCAGGGTGTCCTTTGAGTCAGCCATGTATGGCCTGGGCGGCCAGGTGATTTTCCTTTCCGGCCGTGACACCCAGTTGGCCCGTTCCGAGCCTCTGAAGGATATGGCTCGGGTCATGGCCCGCTATGTGGACGGCATGGTGGTGCGAACCTTTGGTCAGGAAGTGGTGGAGGAGTTGGCCCGCTATTCATCGGTGCCGGTGATCAACGCCCTGACCGATCTCCATCATCCCTGCCAGATCATGAGTGACCTGATGACCGTGATTGAGAAAAAAGGGCCCTTGGAGAACCTGAAGATTGCCTGGGTGGGTGATGGTAATAATGTCGCCAACTCGTGGATTCAGGCCGCAGAAATCTTGGGTTTTGAGCTGATTCTGGCCTGTCCGGAAGGCTACGATCCCAATCCTGAAATCCTCAAGAAAGGGCGCAGCAATGGGGCTAAACCCATTGTTCTGGTGCGCAGTCCTGAGCAGGCCGTGGCCGAGGCCGATGTCATCAATGTCGACGTGTGGACCTCCATGGGTCAGGAAGGGGAAGAAGACAGGCGTCTGGCGGTCTTTCGCGGCTTTCAGATGAATGATGCCCTGCTTGCCCACGCCCCGGATGCGGCCATAGTCATGCACTGCCTGCCAGCCCATCGCGGGGAAGAGATAACAGAAGAAGTCCTGGAGTCAGAGCGGTGTGTTGCCTTTGATCAGGCGGAAAACAAGATGCATATGCATAAGGCGATTCTTGAAAAATTGATCGGAGGTTGAAGATGGCGGATGTGAAAAAAATTGTGCTGGCATATTCCGGCGGGCTTGACACCTCGGTTATCTTAAAATGGCTGGCGCAGGAATATCAGTGCCCCATAGTGGCCTATGCCGCTGATGTCGGTCAGGAAGAGGATTGGGACGCAGTGCGGGCCAAGGGCTTAGCTACCGGTGCGGATAAGGTCATAATCTCTGATCTGCGAAAAGAGTTCGTGGAAGAGTATATCTTTCCCGCCTTCAGATCCAACGCCATCTATGAGGGCTCGTATCTTCTCGGGACCTCCCTGGCTCGGCCGATCATTGCCAAAGAGCAGGTGCGGATAGCCCATGCCGAGGGTGCAGACGCGGTCAGTCATGGGGCCACCGGTAAGGGTAATGATCAGGTGCGATTCGAACTGGCCTATCTCGGCATTGATCCGAGCTTGACCATCATAGCCCCCTGGCGGATCTGGGATTTGAATTCCCGCAAAAAACTGGTGGAGTATGCCAAGGAGCATAACATCCCGGTGCCGGTAACCAAGGAAAAACCTTACAGCTCCGATGAGAACCTGCTCCATATCAGCTTTGAGGGTGGCATCCTGGAAGACCCCTGGAACGAGCCGGACCCTTCCATGTTCAAGCTGACGGTGTCTCCGGAAATGGCTCCGGATATACCTACGTATCTGGAAATTGAGTTTGTTCAGGGTGATCCCGTGGCCCTAGACGGGGTGCGGATGGAAGCGCTGCCTTTGTTCATGAAGCTGAACGCACTGGGTGGGGCCAACGGAATCGGCCGTCTGGATCTGGTGGAGAACCGCTTTGTCGGGATGAAGTCCCATGGCGTGTATGAAACCCCGGGCGGCACCATCCTGCGCACGGCGCATCGTGACCTGGAGACCATCACCATGGATCGTGAGGTCATGCGAATCCGTGATTCCCTGGTGGCCCGCTATGCCGAGCTGATCTACAACGGTTTCTGGTTTTCACCGGAGCGTGAACTCCTGCAGACCACCATGGATGCCAGCCAGAAGACGGTGAACGGCATCGTGCGCCTGAAACTCTACAAGGGGAACTGTACTCCGGTGGGCCGTAAGTCCGACCAGTCGTTGTACCAGGAGAGCTTTGCCACCTTTGAGGAAGATAAGGTCTACAATCAGGCCGATGCCGGCGGCTTTATCCGTCTGAACGGGTTGCGGCTGCGTATGGCTGCGATGCAGAAGAAGTAGTAGCGGTGAGTGATTTTTTATGAGCATAGACCAAAAAAGTGGATCAGAGAAACTTTTGATCGGGCGATTGGCGGGGGCAACAGCTGCTTCGGTGGAGGCTTTTACCGCCTCCATTCAATATGATTCCCGTCTCTATAAATACGATATTGCCGGCAGCCGGGCGCACGCGACCATGCTGGCCAGCCATGGGTTGTTGTCGCGGGAGGAGCTGGAGGCCATTCTTGGCGGGCTTGCTGCCATTGAGGCCGAAATTGAGGCCGGCACCTTTGCCTTCCGACAGGAGCTGGAAGATATTCATATGAATATCGAAAAGTCCCTGGTGGAGCGAATCGGTGCTGCCGGGGCGAGACTGCACAGCGCCCGCAGTCGGAATGATCAGGTTGCCCTTGATCTGCGCCTCTATCTGCGAGATGAGTGTGATCGCCTCATGGAGTTGCTTGACGCCGTGCGCCGTGCCTTTGTGGTTCTGGCCCGGAAATACCTGGGACAGGTGATGCCCGGCTACACCCACATGCAGCGGGCTCAACCGGTGCTTATTTCCCATCATCTGCTGGCTTATTATGAGATGTTCGGCCGTGACCGGGATCGTCTGGCCGATTGCCGTAAACGCATTAATATCATGCCGTTGGGCGCGGCCGCTCTGGCTGGAACCGGCCTCCCCATTGACCGGCAGCAGTTGGCCGATCTGCTTGGTTTTGCGGCGATTACCGCAAACTCCATGGACACCACCGGTGACCGGGATTTTGCCCTTGAGTTTGTCAGCTGCTGCACCCTGATTCAGCTGCATCTCTCTCGGCTGTCTGAAGAGCTGGTAATCTGGAGTACGCAGGAATTTTCCTTTGTTGCCATTGACGATCGTTTCTGCACCGGCTCTTCCATTATGCCGCAAAAGAAAAATCCGGACATCCCTGAGCTGATTCGAGGCAAGACCGGTCGGGTGGTGGGCAGTCTTATGGCCTTATGCACCCTGCTGAAAGGTTTACCCCTGACCTATAACCGCGATTTGCAGGAGGATAAGGAACCGGTTTTTGACGCTGTGGACACGGTTTCCGCATCCCTTGCCATCACCGCCGAGCTGTTGGCCAATCTTGCTTTTAACACTGGTCGGATGGAAGAGGCAACCCGGACAGGTTTTATGACCGCCACTGATCTTGCCGATTACCTGGTCCTGAAAAATGTCCCTTTTCGCGAGGCCCATGGCATAGTGGGGCGCGTCGTGGCCTTCTGTATTGAGCAGGGATGTGAGCTTGTTGATCTGAGTATGGCTGATATGGTGCGTTTTTCGCCGGTGATCGGGGAGGATGTGTTTGAGGTGTTGACCGTGAGCGGTTCCGTCAACAGCCGGATCTCAGCCGGTGGGACGGCCACGCAGCGTGTGGAAGAAGCCCTTGATCTGGCTGAACATACTTTAGGGATAAAAAAGTGACCATGGGCTTATCACTGCGTTGGTTCCATCGAACGGAAGATCGCTTCTGCGCCGTACCTGGCACCCGCGACACTCGGAGTCTCGCGTCCAGCTCGCTTACCTGGCCGTCCATGGCCTTCGCTTTCTTGCTTGTTGGGGTGTTGTTTTTGGGGGGGTGCGGATATAAGACCCTGCCGGTGCCGCCTGACAGTATTGTGCCCCGGGCAATAGAGGATTTACGTTATTCGCTGGATGAAAAGGGAGTAACGCTCACTTGGTCCTATCCCATAGCGACCATCAAGGGCACTGATTTGACCGATATTGCCTCCTTTGAGGTCTATCGGGCGGTGGTCTCCCTTGACAGTTATTGTTCGACCTGCCCCATTCCGTTTGGGGAACCCCTTGTCGTCCCTGGTGGGACCGTGGGCACGGACAGCCGTCGCAAAGGACAGTATGAAAGCGCGCTGCTGCGATCGGGTGAGAAGTATTTTTTCAAGGTGCGCTCACGAACCAGCTGGTGGGCCGCAAGTGGCGACTCTAATATTGTCACTTTTGTCTGGCATATGCCGGCCAAGGCGGTGGAAGGTCTTACGGCCGAGGTTGCTGATCGTGTCGTTCGTTTGGCATGGCAGCCTGTGACCAGGTTGATGGATGGGCAGAAGCTTGATTTGCCGGTACAGTATCAGGTGTTGCGCAGTGTTGATGGCAAGGTCTTTGAAGAGCTGGGTGCGGCCGTCGCAGAGTCAGGATTTGCTGATACCCAGGTGCAGAATGGGCAGCAATATCATTATAAGATCCAGTCCGTCCTGCAGGTTGGTGCCAATGCCATCGGCGGCGGGGTAAGTGCGGTCGCAACGGCGACGCCGGTGGATCTGACAGCTCCGGAGCCACCGACAGGGGTGATGGTGATTGTCACTGGAAACGGAGTGAAGATCGTCTGGGATAACTCCACTGCCAGTGATCTCCAAGGATATCATGTGTATCGCCGGGCAGCCAATCAGAAAGCGGCAGAACGCATCGGAGATGTTGAGGCCATTTATACGCTCTTTGAGGACACGGCGATTCCTGCTGCCGGCCTTTTTTATTATTCGGTTACTGCCTACGATCGCATGGAACCAGCCAATGAAAGCCGGCCTTCCGTTGAGGTAACGGTTCGACCGTAAGGATGGTTGGGTGAGGCAGTGGAATGTTTCTTTAATTTTACGAGGTTGTTTTGAATCATTTTGTCTATAAAAACGGGGAGTTTTTCTGCGAAGAGATGGCTGTGGCCGATATCGCCAGGGAGGTGGGAACCCCCTTTTATCTCTACTCCAAGGCTACGTTGACCCGTCATTTTCAGACCTTTGATTCCGCCTTTGACGGTATCGAACACTTGACCTGTTTTGCGGTCAAGGCCTGCTCCAATCTCTCCATTCTGCATCTTTTTGCAGGCCTTGGCGGCGGAGCTGATATTGTCTCCGGGGGCGAGCTGTATCGGGCCTTAACTGCCGGCGTTGACCCCAAACGGATTATCTATTCAGGGGTGGGGAAGACTGAAGCAGAGTTGCGGTTTGGGCTTGAATCGGGGATTTTGCTTTTTAATGTGGAGTCGGCCCAGGAGCTCGAACGGCTTCAGCGCATCGCTGCGACGATGGGGGTTCAGGCTCCGGTCTCCTTCCGCGTCAATCCTGATGTTGACCCCAAGACCCATGCCTATATCTCCACCGGGCTTGCCAAAAATAAATTCGGCGTTCCCATTGCCGAGGCCTTTGATTTGTATGTCCAGGCCAAGGGTTTGGAGAATATCGCGGTGAAGGGGGTAAGTTGTCATATCGGCTCCCAGTTGACCCTGATTTCTCCTTTTATTGAGTCCCTGCGAAAGGTGAAAGCCTTTGTCGCCAGACTGGCCGAAGAAGGAATCGGGATCGAGTATATCGATCTTGGGGGCGGCTTGGGGATTACTTATGATGACGAGCAGCCGCCCCATCCGCGTGAGTACGCCGAGGCAATCAGGGATGAGCTGCAGGGAACCAGGGCCACTCTGATTCTGGAACCGGGACGGGTACTTGTCGGGAATGCCGCTATCCTGGTCACCGAGGTGCAATATACCAAGAACAATCGAGGGATTGATCAAGAAAAGAAATTTGTGGTGGTGGATGCGGCGATGAATGATCTGGCCCGGCCCAGTCTGTATGGCGCCTTTCATGCCATCGTGCCGGTACAGGAGAAAGGCACGGCTCGTGAAATGGTGGACATCGTTGGGCCCATCTGTGAGACGGGAGATTTCCTGGCCAAAGATCGTGCCCTGCCCCCGGTTCACCAGGGAGATCTGCTGGCAGTTATGAGTGCCGGGGCCTATGGTTTCAGTATGTCGTCCAACTATAATTCACGCCCCAGGGTGGCGGAAGTTTTGGTGGATGGCAGTCACTACACCCTTATTCGAAGGCGGGAGACCGTTGAGGAACTTGTCAACGGGGAGATCCTCCCACTGGGTCCGGAGTCGGGTCATGGCCATTGATTTTCCGGTTGCTTTTACCAAGATGAGTGGTGCCGGCAATGATTTCATCATTATTGATCATCGCACCCCGCTGATTCCCGAGGGCGAACAGTCGGAATTTGCAAAACGGGTGTGTCGGCGGATGTTTTCCGTTGGCGCTGATGGGCTGATTCTCATTGAAAACTCAGACACGGCGGATTTTCGCTGGCGCTTTTATAACGGCGATGGTTCCGTGGCCGAGATGTGCGGTAATGGAGCCCGGTGTGCGGCCCGCTTTGCCTTTGCTAGCGGTATTGCCGGGTCTTCCATGTCCTTTGAGACCCTGGCGGGGATTATTGAGGCCGAGGTCAAAGAGGATGATACCGTACGTTTGCGAATGACTCCTCCCCATGATTTTCGCACCGGATTGTCCGTTATGCTGGATGGTCAGGAGAGGAGCCTGTCTTTTGTTAACAGCGGCGTGCCCCATGCCGTGCTGTTTTTTGATGAAGGTGAAGAGATCCTGGTGCGGGAATGGGGAAAGGTTGTTCGCTTTCACCCCCTGTTTCAGCCTGCCGGAACCAATGTGAATTTTGTCCAGAAGATTGGCGAGAATACCATTCGAGTGCGCACTTATGAACGCGGTGTTGAGGATGAAACCATGGCCTGCGGCACCGGCGCGGTGGCATCTGCCCTCTTTGCGTCTCTCGCCGGCTTGGCTGGCTCGCCGGTGGCGGTGGTGAGCTCAGGCGGTGAGCGGCTGACGATTTTGTTTGATCTGGAGCAAGGGGTATTAGGGGCGGAGAACGTTTATCTTCAAGGACCGGCCCGAATAATCTATGAAGGAAAATTAACAGCGGAAGCGTTGTTCTAACCTCGATAAATGGAATAAGTGTCTTATCAGGAAATTTCTTTGAAAAAAAACAAGAAAATTTTCTGTAAGTCACTAAATACTTAGGAGCCGTTGCGAAACAACATGGCAATTTAAATCGATTTCGCTACGGCTCCTTATGCCGCTCAAGGAAATTAAATGGCCATGTTATTTTTTTACAGCGGCTTAGCTTATTTTACATTTCAGTTACCAAAGCTCTACCAGGAGAACAACTATGAAAAAGTATTACGGTGCCATTGTTGCCATTGTCACCCCGTTCATCGATGGAGAGGTAGATGAGCAGGGTCTGATTGATCTCATTGAGTTTCAGATAGCGGGCGGTACCCATGGTATTGTGCCCTGCGGCACCACCGGCGAGTCGGCGACTCTTGATTTTGATGAGCACAAGCGGGTCATTGAACTGACCGTCAAGACGGTGGCCGGCCGGGTGCCGGTTATTGCCGGAACCGGCGCCAATAATACCAAAGAGGCCATCGAGCTCACTGAAAGCGCCAGAAAAAGCGGCGCCGATGCGGTTCTGTCGGTGACTCCTTATTACAACAAACCCAGCCAGGAAGGGCTGTATCAGCATTTCAAGGCCATCGCCGAGAGCGTCAAGATTCCGATGTTCCTGTATAATGTCCCTGGCCGGACATCGATCAATATGCTTCCGGAAACGGTGGCTCGTCTTGCCAAGGTGAAAAATATCATCGGTATTAAAGAGGCCTGTGGCAGTCTGCAGCAGATCAGTGATATCATTCGTCTCTGTCCTCCCAAGTTTATCGTCCTCTCCGGGGATGACTTCACCTCCATGCCCACGGTCTTTATCGGCGGGAAGGGTGTGATCTCCGTGACCTCCAATGTTGATCCCAAGGGAATGGCGGATCTCATGGAGGCTGCCCTGGCAGGGGATCTGAAAAAGGCTAATAAAATTCATTATCGACTCTTCCCTTTGATGAACGCCATGTTCTGTGCGCCAAATCCGGTGCCGGCGAAAAAAGGGGTGGAATTGATGGGTAAAATTAAGGATGGTCTGCCCCGACTGCCTCTGTCTGCCATTGATGACGAGGCCCTTGCCAAGTTGACCGGGGCGATGAAAGACGCAGGACTCATCTAATCCCTTCAGGGGATTTCGAAGCATTTTAAAAGAAAAGGAAGAGAAAATGATCAATGTTATTATGGCCGGGGCTTCCGGTCGTATGGGGCAGCGGGTTGGGTCCATGGTAAATGAGCATTCCGCTCTGCATTACGCCGCTGCCTTCGAGGCTCCCGGCAGCGTGGCAATTGGTCGTGATCCTGGTGAGGTCGGCGGGTGGGGCCGGGCGGGGATTTCCATCGCGGAAGGGCTTGAAGCGGTGATCGATCAGGGGGATGTCATCATTGATTTTACCTTTCATAAGGCCACCATGGAGTTTGCCCGTCTAGCTGCAAGGCACTCCCGGGCGATGGTCATTGGAACCACCGGACTGAGCCCCGAGAATCTTGAAGAGCTTGCCGAATTGAGTCGGCACTTTCCCTGTGTTCAGTCTCCAAATATGGCCGTGGGCGTAAATGTGCTGTTCAAGCTCGCCGCCAAGACCGCCGCGATTCTGGGCGATGACTATGATATTGAGATTGTTGAGGCCCATCATAACAAGAAAAAAGATGCCCCCAGCGGTACGGCCCTGAAGCTTGCAGAGATGGCGGCATCCGGGGTGCATCGGAATCTGGCTGAGGTCGCCGTCTATGAGCGACATGGCATGATCGGCGAGCGCGGCAAAAAAGAGATTGGCATTCAGACAATCAGGGGCGGTGATATTGTCGGTGAGCATACCATTTATTTTGCTGGGCCCGGAGAACGCATTGAGATCACCCATCGCGCCCATAGTCGGGACAATTTCGCCAAAGGTGCGGTTACTGCTGCGGCCTGGGTTGTGCACCAGAAGCCCGGTCTATATTCTATGTTTGATGTTCTGGGACTCCAGGATCTCTAGCACCTGAGTGGGGAGGGAATGATTCGGGCCTATATCGGGTTTGGCTCAAATCTTGGCAACGGCAGAGAACTGGTGCTCAGCGCTTGGAGCCGGCTGGCAATCCCGGAAAAGATTGTGCTGCACAAGCTTTCCTCCTTCTATATCACCGAAGCAGTGGGGTTGGTCAGCCAGTCTCTTTTTACCAATGCGGTGGGCGAAGTGGAGACGGATTTGCAGCCCCTTGAGCTGCTGCATTTGCTGTTAGAAGTGGAAAAGGAGCACGGCCGCCAGCGTGATGTTGGTGCTGCGGGCTATCAGGATCGTACCCTTGATCTGGATTTGCTTTATTTTGGTGCGACCCTCTACAGCACTCCCGAATTGACTTTGCCGCATCCCCGTATTGCCGACCGCCTCTTTGTCCTTGTCCCGCTGGCCGAGATAGCCCCTGAGTTTCAAGATCCTGTAACAGGGATAACGGTGAAGAGCATGGTTCAACAGCTTATACTGCAGATAGCGCAGGGAAGAATGCCGCCGCAGTCCGTCCTGCAAGAAGAGATTCCTTCTTCGGCTGTTGTCCCGTTAAACGGTTGGGGCAAGACCTCCTTAAATGATTAGACATTTGTCGGTGGGCGACTATACTATGAAAAGGGTAGTTTTTTTATTAACAATTTCCAGAGGAATGAGGAGCTAACGTGCTGGTTCGTCTGGTTGTGCTGGCTGTTCTTTTTTATGTCGGGTATCGTCTGATAACGGGTCTTGGCAAGAAAAAAACTGAGAAGAAACAGTCGGAGAAAATAGTTTCAGAGCAGGTTGAAGATGTGCTGGTGGAAGATCCGGTTTGTCATACCCTTCTTCCCAAGGGGCAGGCAATACGGTTGCAGCATGACGATCAGCTCTATTTTTTCTGCAGCGAGGAATGCTGCAGTCGGTTTATCAGTGATAAAGGAGAGAAAAAATGAAGTTTTTTATCGATACCGCCAATCTTGATGAGATCAAAAAAGGCGTTGCCATGGGCATGGTCGATGGTGTGACCACAAATCCTTCCCTGATCGCCAGGGAAAATAAGCCCTTTGAGGAAATTCTCAAGGAAATCTGCCAGGTGGTGGATGGTCCGATCAGCGCCGAGGTGATCAGTCTTGAGGCCGATGGCATGGTCAAAGAGGCCAAAGTGCTGGCGGCTTTGAGTGATAATATTGTGATTAAGATCCCGATGATTGTCGAGGGATTGAAGGCGGTCAAACAACTGACGGCCATGGGTATCCATACCAATGTCACCCTGGTGTTTTCATCAGCCCAGGCCTTGTTGGCCGCCAAGGCTGGTGCAACCTATGTCAGCCCCTTCGTCGGTAGACTCGATGATATCGGCCAGCATGGGATGGAGCTTATCAGCGAGATTATGACGATGTATCGAAACTATGAGTATGCCAGCGAGGTAATTGTTGCCAGCATCAGGAACCCGCTGCATGTCATCGATGCGGCGATGATTGGTGCAGACATTGCAACGATTCCTCTCAAGGTGATAGAGCAGTTGGCTAAGCATCCCCTGACGACCCTAGGGGTTGAGCAGTTTCTGGCTGATTGGGAAAAAAGAAAGAAGTAATTGAAAGATGACGGCAGCCGCGGAGCCTGATAGATGAAGATGTTCTGACGGCTGCCCTTGGCCGTACCGTTGATCTGTTTTTAGTGCCTTATAGATTTCCCGTTTATCGGGGTTAGATGGACCTCCTTCCGCTCTTCATCAATAAAGGTGAAAATGGGAACAACCGGCAGAGTGTTATGTGTGGTGGTGGCTTTGTTATGCGCCCCGTTTCCTGGCCAGGCGGAAGTGTACACGTATGTCGATGCTCAGGGAGCCCGCTATTATACCAATGTTCCCGCCTCCGGCAAGTATCAGGTCCATCAGAGTCAAGACGTGGTTATCAGTAAGCCGTCCTCGCAACCCTGGCCGGAGGTTCGAGTCAGTGTTCGGCGTGATTGGCCAAAAGGCAGCAGTGGCAGTTCAGCGTATGATCTTCAGATTTCACAGTGCAGTTATCGCTATAATGTTGACCCTCATCTGATCAAGGCAATTATCAGGGCAGAGTCTGGTTTTGACTGTTATGCCCAGTCGGGTAAGGGGGCGCAGGGGCTCATGCAGCTTATGCCGGGAACGGCGAGGGATCTCAATGTTGGTAATCCCTTTGATCCCAGGGCCAATATAGATGGGGGAACACGTTATTTCCGCACGATGCTGGATACTTTTAACGGAAATATTCCCTTAAGTCTTGCCGCCTATAATGCCGGACCAAATTTAGTGAAACAGACCAACAGGATGCCGGAAATACCTGAAACGGTTGAGTATGTTCAACGTGTGCTGCAACATTACAATGCCTATAAAGGGGTGAATACCGCCGGGCGTTGACCGATTTTCTGGATCTTTGCTAATAAAAGTGGCGTATCAGCTGGTGGTTTGCCCACCTTGTAAATTGATATCCTCTGGTAACTGCACAGGCATTTCAGCAATCCGGTGCCAAACCTCTCTTTTGTGGCCTTTCCCTTTGCTGGCCTTGCCGGGTAAAATGATTAAAATTATAAAGGTCTTGTTTGATGGTATCTAGAGAAGGGAAAAGAGGTTCTGTTTTGCGGAGTAAAAAATGAAACACCTGGTAACGCTGCCAAATATTTTGACTGGATTGCGTTTTGCCATGATCCCGGTGCTCATTGTCCTGTTTTCGGTGCAACAGACAAGGACGATCGGGTTGGTAACGTTTTGTGTCTTTGTCTTTGCGGCATTGACGGATCTTGTCGATGGTTATTTAGCCCGCAAATACCAGAGTGAGTCAACCCTGGGCAAATTAATGGATCCCTTGGCTGACAAGGTGCTGGTCACAACGGCCCTGATCATGCTCATTCCCATGGGGCGGGTTCCGGCCTGGGTTTGCCTGCTGATTATCTGTCGAGAGATCATTATTACCGGTTTCAGGGGGTTTGCCGCCTCGACCGGTGTGGTTCTTCCGGCTGGGATGATTGGAAAGATTAAGAGTAATTTCCAGTATTTCGGGATTGGGTTCCTGGTCTTTCCCTTGGGAATTCTGCCTTTCCCCTATCTGCACGAGATAGGTCAGGGCTTGCTCTATATCAGTCTGGTCATGGCCATCTGGTCGGGAGTAGACTATTTTTATAATCTGCGAGCAATCTTTCAGGAGACAGCCCAGTCGTGACAAGAATAAAGGGGGAAGCCCATTTCTCTTGACAGACGAAGGCCTGGACGGTATTAAGTTTTAGTTTTTTTTATTGCCGGAGTGGTGAAACTGGTAGACGCACGGGACTCAAAATCCCGCGGGGGCAACCCCGTGTCGGTTCGATTCCGACCTTCGGCACCAAGAAATTCAAGGGGTAGCGATTTTATCGCTACCCCTTTTTTTTCATGTATGCACTGTGTATGCAGTTTCAAAATTCCCCTGTAGTTGCCTCTGTCTAGGAGGTCTCTTTGTCGAAAATATCGGGTATGTAAATAATATGGCTCCTCGCTATATTGAGTGGGTAAGGGTTGTCTGGTGTTGCTTTTTTC
>JAFLKM010000014.1 GCA_019163335.1 Desulfobulbaceae bacterium
GAAGTACTTGGGGGTGGACACCAAATAGTGTACGCTTTATCCGACTTTCAGGTTAGTATCAAGAAAAGGCTTGATCATCAGTTCATAGCCCTCGATCTGATGCAAATGATAGAGGACAAAGACGTGGGAGAAACCTTCGAGATCCGTAAGGCCGGCACGGAACTCCGGCAAAACCTCAATGGCCCCTTCAACATCCTCGGCGCCAATGGGCTGGATCGGCATTCCGTTAATTTCAGTATAAGGACTTTTAAAATATCCAATGGGTGAATATGAGATGTTCATAATTTGTCTCCATATTTTATCCAGCAAATCCATGCCATCTCAAATGATGTCGATATGGTTCACCAGGTTTTAACGATTTGCGTTTTACTCTTGCCGCCTTCTGAACCATTCGGAAGGTGGCTGCATCCCCTCAATCCTTTTCCTAGTCCAACAGTCTCCTGTCGTGACCCTGCAATTAATAATTCCTGCCCCGCTCATCTAAAATGGATTGCCACACTGGCAGATATTTCTGCCAATATAAACTGGCCATCTTCTCCCCATTTTCAGTCAACTGCACCGGATCACAGTCAATGGGGTTTCCATCAAAGACAACCAGGGGCTGCCTGAAATCTTCGTTCATTTCAAAAATGAGATCTCGAGCATGTTCGGCGTCGATGGATGAACTCATAGCGGCTTTTCCTAATGAGCCCAGCACCTTAATTTCATTGAGCAATGAGGCCTTTCGATAGCCCAGAGAGGCCCCCTGATCCACTTCGATAATGACACAACAATCCGGCGGTACAACCCAACCTTTCTTCATGGCAGCTTTCTCCCCCTAAGCGTTATTGGACAACGGAATAACGAATAACAGCAGTTGTTTCTTCAGCATACCAAAGCAAGATATGAGCCAGAATCCAGCCTTGCCTTATATTTTTTCTTTCACCATCTGCGGAAAGTAGCTTCAGGCAAAGGCACTAGCCTGCAGCAATTTCTCTGCCAACCCTTCAAAATCACAAATCTTTTACTCCTAGCCAAGAGAGCCGCCACCAGCTCATTTCCCCTGACAAGGCTGGGCTAAAAACTCTTCACCTAAAGACCTTTCAAGCTCAGCAGACTAAAGAAATGCGGATACTGACGGGATGTCCCGGAGAGATCAGAGGATTTCCAGCAGCTTCTTACCCTTGGGAATTTCTAAAATTCAGAGCGACCCTTCAATTTTGTCTAAAAAGTTACAATCAGCGTAACTCTCGTACACCATGGTACAGGCACGTTTTTTTTCTTAAACAGGAAAAGATCAGAAACGGCCTCGTCCAGAGGCTAACATGTTAATATTCATACGTTAGTTATTATAAATGAGTTCTTTCAAATAACCTGGCACGAAACTTGATAATCAAGTTGCAAATATCCACTCGTTACGTTATTCATATTTAGAATAACGTAACAGGTCGGCAACACTATTTACACAAAAAAAGGAATTATATGTCGCCCATATCGACAACGCTTCAACATGTTCTCGGCTGGTCAGGAGGAGAAAATGCAGCCATCCGGCTCCTGGAAAGCATTGACACCTGCGGCTCCATCAACCGGGCTGCCAAGGAGGTCGGCCTCAGCTACAAGGCGGCCTGGGAAAAAGTTGAGACCCTGAACAATCTTTCCGTGCAACCACTTGTCCTGCGCCAGGTCGGCGGAAGCGGCGGGGGCGGTACGGTGCTGACAGATGAAGGACGGGAGTTGTTGCAGAAGGTTACAGTCTTGCGGCGGGAATTTTCTGCGTTTGTGAGTTTTTTTGGCGAGCGTCCGGAAGAGGCGCTCAATACCCTGAAAATGTTAAGGAGATTTGAAATGAAGGTAAGTGCAAGAAATGTCTGGGCAGGAACAGTTTCTAAAATCGACAAGGGAGCGGTCAACAGTGTGGTGACGGTGGCTTTGAAGGGAGGAGACACTGTGGTGTCAGTGATCACCGACAGCAGTGTGATCCGCCTTGGACTTCAACCAGGCAGCGACGTTCTGGCCATGGTCAAGGCCACCTCGGTGATGCTTGGTCGTGATATCAAACCGGAGAACCTGTCGGCTCGTAATATCCTTTTCGGCAAAGTGGCCCGCATTGTCCCCGGGGTGGTCAATGACGAGGTAACCATCGATCTTCCCGGCGGCAGCACGGTGACTTCGATCAACACCAGCGAAAGTATCCGCAGGCTTGACCTTCACGCCGGAGTCGATGTTGCCGCTATTATCAAGGCATCAAGCGTTCTGCTCGCAGTGCTCTAGGGTTGGGTCTTTTTGCTTCCGAGCATTTCAGGCCAACTTTTTCTCATAATCCAAAATGTATTCCAGGAGTTCGACAATGAAGATAAGAAAAATGCTATTCACAGTGCTTCTCTGTGCCTGTTCTCTGGTAACGACCGCTGCCCATGCGGGTGACATCAGTTTGTCTGCCGCTGCCAGCACAAAAGAGGCCTTAAAGGAGATCATTGATGGATTCAAAAAAAACCAGCCCAACGCCAATGTTCTCACCAATTTCGGTGCCTCCGGTGCCCTTGCCAAGCAGACCGCGCAAGGGGCTCCGACGGATATTTTTATCTCCGCAAATGATCAGTGGCTGGATTTCATCGTCAAAGATGGCAAGGCCGACGCAAAGAACAAGGGCGTCCTCGCCTATAACAAGCTGGTTTTTGCCGGCAAAAAAGGACTTGCAGTCAAGTCACTCTCCGACATGAAAACCCTGAGCCGTATTGCCATCGGTACTCCGGCCAGTGTTCCAGCCGGTGAGTACGCCGAACAGGCCTTGCGTGCAGCCAAGGTTTATGAGGATCTGGTAAAAGAGAACAAGCTGGTAATGGCACAGGATGTCCGTCAAGCCCTGCTCTATGCGGATCGTGGTGAAGTGGACGGGGCCTTCGTCTATTCCACCGATGCCCTTCTAGCCGAGAAAGCCGTCATCCTTCTGGTAGTCCCGGATGATCTCTACGATCGTGTTTCCTACCCAATGGTCATCACCACTGCCGGTGAGGCAAAGGCTGAAGCCAAAGCCTTTTACAGCTACCTGAGTGGACCGGAAGCCCAGGCTATTCTGAAAAAATTTGGCTTTGTGACCGTTAAATAGTGCGCGATGCGGCACCTCTGAATCTTTTCTCCTGAGTTGCGGGAACCATCTACTGTCACGGATGTTTCCCCCAACTCAGGTTTTTTTTAAGATTGTCCTTTTTTCCCATTAGATGATGGAATCATTTCTTCACCTCACCCCCCAGGACACCCACGCCATCTGGCTATCGATCAAAGTGGCCTGCGCCGCCACGCTGATCGCCAGTCCTTTTGGCTTTGCTGCGGCCTACCTGCTGGTTTTCTCAAAACTTCCGGCTAAGCCCCTGATTGAAGGTGTCATCAACCTGCCCCTGGTCCTGCCGCCGGTGGTTGTGGGCTACCTGCTGCTCCTGTTTTTTGGCCAGTCAGGAACCCTTGGGCCATTTCTCGGCCGCTTCGATATCCGGATCATCTTTACCCTGTCCGGGGCGGTCCTTGCCTCGGCGGTGGTTGGATTCCCCTTGATGGTACGGGCCATCCGCATCGGCATGGAGGGCATCGACCGCAACTGTCTGCAGGCGGCGCGCACGCTGGGAGCAGGCTGGTGGGATACTCTGTTCACCATTACCCTGCCGCTGTCCGGGCGTGCGGTTCTGGCTGGCATGACCCTGATGTTTGCCCGCAGTCTTGGTGAATTTGGTGCAACAATCATCCTTGCAGGCAATATCCCCGGAGTGACGCAGACCATCCCTCTGGCCATCTATGAGTATACCAACACCCCGGGAGGAGACCGTATGGCCCTCAATCTCTGTCTGGTTTCCATCGTCCTGTCCTTTGCCGTCCTGCTCCTCAGCGAGGCAATCGGGCGTTCCTTGAAGAAGAGGTAAGCATGGAACTTGAAGTCAATGTGGAAAAACAGCACGGTGATTTTCACTTTGCCGCCGATTTCTCCCTTACCGAGCGACGCTGTGGAATTTTTGGGCCCTCCGGCAGCGGCAAATCAACCCTGATGCACATTCTGGCTGGCCTGCTGAAGCCCGATCAGGGGATAATAAAGCTTGCCGGCCAGACCCTTTTTGACAGCGCCGCCGGCATCAACCAACCGCCTGAAAAGCGTCGGATCGGGGTGGTTTTCCAACACTCCCACCTTTTTCCCCATATCAATGTGCAGCGCAATCTGCTCTACGGCTGGCAGCGTACCGCCCCGGCCGAGCGCCGCATTTCTCCTGAGGCCCTGATCGAGGTGCTGGGCCTGCGCCCTTTACTCAAGCGCGGTGTAAACAGGCTCTCCGGTGGCGAGCGACAGCGGGTGGCCCTGGGCCGCACCGTCCTTGCATGTCCTCAACTTATCCTGATGGACGAACCCCTGAGCGGACTGGATGAGGAACTGAAGCACCAGATTATCCCCTACCTGAAGAAAGTCTTCCAAGAGTTCGACATTCCGCTCCTGTTTATCAGCCATTCCCTGCGGGAAATGCGACTGATGACCAATGAGGTCCTGGTCTTCCGGCAAGGTGCCCTTGAAGGACGGATGCTCACCGAGGAGCTGGCCCGCAACAGCATGGCCGCAGGCGGAGAGGGATACGCCAACCTGCTCGAACTCGGCAGGCCTCGAGCGGTTGGAGACCTATGGGCTTACGCCTGGGGAGAGACCGAACTGATCCTTACCGATCCGGGCGAAAGTGACGAGAACCTCTTTAAACTTGACGCCCGGGATATCGTCCTCTTCAAAAACCATCCGCAAGCCACAAGCGCCCGCAATCTCCTGGCCTGCAAGGTCGTCAGTCTCTTTGGGGTCAACAACCGGGTAGGCGTGGAACTCCTCTGCAGCGGCAAGCGCCTGATAGCCCAGATTGTCCCCGAGTCTGTGCGTGAGATGGAGATCACAGAAGGAAGTGAGCTGATTGCCGTGATCAAGGCCTCTTCTTTCCGAAAACTTGGCTGATCGCCACGATGCCCGTCACTGAAAAGATAGACATTATCTCTCATCAAGCCTGCCCTGACTTTCCCCTTTTTTCCTTCCGTGGCTTACCAAAGAGTTCTCATCCAGCGACAACGCATTTCATTTAATCCTGACCCAGCTTCCCCTTCCCGGGATGACCTCTTTGATGGTATTCTGGTGTCCTCCTGGCCCCTTTCTCTGCTAATACTTGTTCCTGGAAATGAAAACAGGTGCGGGCGGCCACTCTGCCACCCCGCACCTGCTCGGGATTAAAAATGAGAAATCCAAAAAATATCAGAAGGCAAGGCTTACCGACACCCCACCAAAGATGATACTGTCATCTTTCCCGTCTTTGCTCAGGATTTCTTCCGCATCATCGGACAGGGCAAAGGTGTAACTGATTTTCGGGTTCACCGTGATATACTTCACAACCGGAATGGTGAATCCCACGGAGACGACTCCGTCATGAAAATTGCTGTAGGCGTCATCAGGCTCACTGGGAATGCTGTAGGATGAGGCATCATCTGCTGACAGATACGCTGCCGAAGCCCCCAGATCAAGGGTGATATCATCTTTAACCGGAATCGAATGGGAGATCCCCAGGCTGATGTACCACGCCGTCGAATGATCAATATCGCGGGTGATGCTCAGGGTTGGCTTCAAGAAGGTTTTCAAGGTTCCAGTGACAAACACCTCCTGCGTATCGTCGGAGGCGTCATAGGCATAGTAGGTGTAGCCGGCAGAAAAAATCACCGGATCAATCTCCCAACCATATTTCAGGGTCATGTCCGTTTCATTCCAGTTATTGGACTCATCCGTGCCGAAATAGGGATCGGTATCAAGGTTTCCCCAGACATTGGCAGAAAATCCCTTGTAGGCAACGGTCATGGATGGCTGAATAACAATGCTGTCTTTACTCAGCTCAAATCCGCGCGAGATATAGTGACTGTAGGCACCTACGGTCAGGTTAGCGGTGGGTTTTTCTTCTTCAGCTCCGGCAAAACCGGAGAACATGGTCAGGCATGCACCGGTCACGGCAATACCGGCCAGCATTTTTTTTGCGATCTTCCTCATCTTTTTGTTCCTCTCTATAAATTCTTTAAATGAAAATACCCGGGCATGGCCCAGACGTTTGTTTTTAAAAATTATCCTACAAAAGGTGGCCAACAGAAAGTAGCCGCCTATGAGGGACAGCAACTTGAGCTGTATGGGAGTGGTGCACTGGTGGCAAGCAAGCCAGCCATGCGATTTTTCAGCTTCAGGAAACTCTCAGGGCAGCAGGACGTCAGGGATGAACCCGGCCGGATATTCCCATCTCGAGAATTCGGCATCATTGGTCAGGGGGTCTTGCGGGGTTGGAACTATATCTGGCAGCAGGATGTCGGGGATCATCTTGGCGAGATGGTCTTGTTTGGCAAATTCACGAGCAATGTTCAGTTGGGTTTGCATGTTTTCCCCTACCGGCACTGAAGAAACTTCCCCTACTCCGGGCCATGACATTGAATTCATGAGCCCTCTCAGGCAGGAGTTCACTTGCCTTATCGCTTCAATCCAGTTGTTTGATTTGATCAGCAACCAGATGAAGTCCAGGGGACGGAGAGTTATCCCATCCCCTGGACTTCCAACAGCCTTTCGTATTACAGGGCTGCCTTATAGATGGCAACAACATCAGTATTCTTCATCATCCTGGGGTTGGTCAGACCACAGGCGTCATTCTGGGCATTCTTGGTCATGGTGTCAATATCAGCCTCTTTCACCTCTTTGCCGTAACGTTTTCCAAGCTCGACAAGGCCTGATGGAATACCAACATCAGCAGAAAGTTTTTTGATGGCAACCAGGGCCAGCTCAGCGGCATCGCGCGGAGCAAGTCCTGTGACATTTTCGCCCATAAGCTGGGCTATCTTGATAAAACGATCAATCTTGGCGATAAGATTGAACTTCTCTACATGGGGAAGGAGGATGGCATTACATTCTCCATGGGGCAGGTCATAGAAACCGCCGAGCTGATGAGCCATGGCATGAACATGACCAAGACTGGCGTTATTGAAGGCCATACCAGCCAGGAACTGAGCAAAACACATACCTTCACGAGCAACGATGTCCTGTCCGTTGGCAACGGCGGGACGAAGATGCTGGGCAATAAGCTCAATGGCCTTCTCTGCAGCAGAGTCGGTCATGGGAGTGGCGATGGTGGAAACATACGCCTCAACGGCATGGGTCAGGGCATCCATACCGGTGGCAGCAGTCAGTGCTGGGGGCATTCCCATCATCAGCAGTGGATCATCCAGGGCAATGCCCGGGGTGACACGCCAGTCAACAATGGCCATCTTTACCTTCCGGCTGGTATCGGTGATGATACAGAAACGAGTCATCTCGGAAGCGGTACCGGCAGTGGTGTTCACGGCAACATAAGGAGGCATGGGTTTGGTGGATTTGTCCACGCCCTCGAAGTCATGGATCTTGCCGCCATTGGCAATGACCAGACCGATTCCCTTTCCGCAGTCATGCGAACTTCCGCCGCCCAGGGTAATCAGACTGTCACACTTATTCTTTTTATAGACCGCTACGCCGTCGTGGACATTTTTGTCAGTTGGGTTAGGAATGGTATCGTCATAGACCACATACTTCATGTCAGCTGCATCCAGGAGATCGGTAATCTTTTTGGTGATCCCTGCTCCAGTTATTCCCTTATCGGTAACGACAAGAGGCTTGGTACCGCCGAGAGCCCGGATCTTGGCCGGGATTTCTTTCTGTGCGCCAATACCGATAAGAGTTACACTGGGAATAAAAAATCCATAAACCTGTTCACGTACTGCCATAATGTTTTCTCCCTTTAAAAAGTGATTTGTCATTTGGGTTCAGTTAGCTGCCTTGAATCCAATACCTTGTCATCCCTCTAAGCAATTGGTGTGCCACATCATTAAATCTTTCAAATTCCTGTAGTTATGTATTTTTTACAGGTTATGGCAGAGGACACTATGACCCAGACACAAGGGGCTGGACAAACCTTGCCAGCAGTCAAGATGCGCAGCCTCCTGCCAAAGCATCAGCAGCAGGGGTTTCAAGTCAATCAAGACAAAATGAAACAACCTGCAGCCCGGTGTGAGTCAAATTGACTCGCAACACCAAGCCCGCGTGGACTGTATCCAGACAAGGGCTGTCAAATGGGAATGGATGGGGATTGAGGCTGAGCTGAAAGCGAGGAGAAAATGTTAGAAGGAAAAGGAAACGCTACGGACAGCAATTCAAAAAGCCTCTCGATTCAAGGAAACAGAAGAACAGAGACCTCGATGCCCCGCCCCAGCCCCTCGGTCTCCTGCCCGATGGGGAGAAGGCCGTCGGCCCGAACCAGCGGGCTGAGCAGCCCAGACTTGCCGTACACGGCGGTAGCCAATGGCAAGGCTCCGTCTTCCTGGGGGCTGAGAGATACACGGACGTACTCTTCCCGACCAATGGCCGAGGGAAATGGCTGGGCGGTGACCGCCCTTACGGAACTCAGGCCCAGCGTTGCCCCAAGACCCGCGTAGTGGCGCAGCAGGGGCCGGACAAAGCAATAAAAGATGACCATGGCCGAGGCGGCAGGCCCGGGCAGCCCGAACAGGGACTTATTCCCCTGACGGGCAAGGATGGCGGGCTTTCCAGGACGAACTGATACCCCATGGGACAGCATTTGGCCTTGGGGGATGGCGGCGAAGACCTGGTGAGTAAAGTCCCGCTGACCTCTGGAGCTGCCGCCGGAGAGCAACAGCACATCCGCCTCTTCCATGGCCTTGGTGCAGACCTTAAGCAGACGGTCAAAGTCATCGCCGCAGATGCCGTGGGCAATGGCAATGCCCCCCGCCTCCTCCACTAAAGCGGCCAGGGTGGTGGAGTTGATATCCCGAATCTTGCCGGGGGACGGGGTCTGATCCGCCGGCACCAGTTCATCACCGGTGGAGAGGATCGCCACCCGGGGTCTGCGATAAACCGGAACCGATGTAATGCCAAGCCCCGAAAGCACTCCCAGATCCTGGGGCCGCAACCGGCTCCCCCGACTGAGCACCACCGCCCCGTGAGCATAATCCTCGCCGGCATGAATAATATTTTCTCCAGGTGCCACCGGCCGGCAAATCTCGACGGCTCCCGTCTCCTGGTGCCGGGTGACTTCAACCATGACCACGGCATCAGCCAACTCCGGCAACGCGCCGCCAGTGGCAATGCGTGCCGCCTGACCAGGCTGCAGGGACAATTCCTGAGCGGAATCCCCCATGGCTATTGCACCGATCACCGTCAGATGAGCTGCCTCCAACCCGGAGCAACCACAAGTGTCGGCGGCCCGGACGGCATAGCCATCCATGGTCGATCGAGAAAATGGCGGCAGGAGCTCAGCGCTGACCACCTCCGAAGCAAGGACCCGGCCCCTGGCCATTGCCAGCGGCACCATTTCAGAGGCCAGAGGAGTAAAACCGGCAAACAGGGAATTAAAATCAGGGGAACTTTTCAGTGGGGAAAAATCGTTCATACTCTCCATGCCTGGAAAATGGCTCCTAGATAGCCACGGAGCCGAGAGGCCAGCGCCGGAACATCAAAAAACCGGCAACACCGGCAGCCAACATTCATTTCCGGAAAAGATACCATATCCACTTGACTGCGTATAGGACGAACTCAGCAAACGGGTTCAGGCTGGGTCTGTCTTCGCCAAAGCCCAAGGATAGAAATAGTTTTAGAGTAGAGGAAACAAAAAAACTGCATATCAGAGTTACGAATTCTACAGACGTGAATCCTCGGGCCACGGTTTCTTTTCCAGTTCAGGGACTCAAGAACCGTCAAATATAAAGGGATTGCCTGAGGTGCCCGGCAGGCAGGGAGCTGATTCCATCAACTCTTCCGATTGATGGCATCAACACACCAGCAGCCATCTTGCCAACGGATGATATTGAGACAGCAGTAGTCCTGGGGAATACACAGGAGTTCCGCCAGGGGGAATTCCTGGATCCGGGAGAGGAGCACCCGGTTGATCCCTGCATGGGCAACAATCAGCAAAGGGCCGGGATTATTTTCGACAAGTCCGGTGAAGCAGGGAACGGTCCGCTGGGCCAGATCATGAAAGCTCTCCCCGTCCGGCGGCCGAAACGATGCAATGGCCCTGCCCCGCTCCTCGTACTGACCGGGAAAGCGTTGCCGCACCTCCTCAACCGTCAGTCCCTCCCACTGCCCCAGACTGATCTCGGCCAGATCAGGAATGGATACAACCGGCTTGATCTGTCGTGCGGCAATGAAGGAGGCGGTGTGCACGGCTCGGGCGAGAGGAGAGGAAAAGATGCGGGAAAAACGGATAGTCTCAAGGATCTGGGCCATCCTGAGAGCCTGAGCCTCTCCAGCAGGGGTCAGGGGCAGATCCTGCTGTCCGACAAAACGGCGGGGCTCGGTCTGCTCGATCTGACCATGCCTGAGGAGATAGATCTGTTTTCCACCGTGCATAATCAGGCCTCGGGATGGCAGCGACAAAGCAGATCGAAAAGGCTGCTGCCGGTTTCCTCTTCGATGGCTCTCAGCACTGTCCGGGCACCGAGCAGCCTTCGTTGAATGGCGGCACAGGCCTCAGGATCATTGGCATAGAGATCAAGCTTCTGCTGAAAACGCTCTTCGACCCTAACCAAGCTGCTCCCGGACACCATCTTGTCGGCAAGAAAGACAATCTCTTTTTCGCAAACCAGAGCCCCCGGGAGATAGGTACTCTCCCGATGGGCGGCAACGATCTCGGCAGCCCGGTCAAAGCCCAGCTCAAACAGGCGGCGCCCTCCTTCCTGCTCATGACCGGGGCTGCCTTTGGCCATATCGTGCAGCCAGCCGCACACCCGGCAGAGCTCGCGATCCGGCGGCGGTGTCCGGGTCAGGGCGATCAGATCACAGATAGCCACAGCCAGCTCCGCGACCTTCTCCGCGTGCGCCAGCCCCCGGTCAGGCATGGGATAGATATGGCGGATCAGCACCTCACATTCACCCATGCTGGGAAATTCCCTGACGGCGTTGCGAGCAAGGCCGTCTTGATACGCCTCCGGAGTATCCATATCAAAAAGGATGTTGGCATCAGGAACAAGGATGTCGCGAACCTGGGCGGGGCTCTCTGTTTCGACCGCAGCCAGAATCCCTCGCAGCCCATGGCTGCCGTCCCCCTGCACAATGGTCTGACAGAGGGACGTGGAGATCAGCGGTGGATGGCCTCGATCGCCTCCGTAAACCGGATAGATCAGGCGCGATGCCGAGGCCTCAAAGGCCCTGACCAGCAAGCGAACGGTGCCTTTGCGAATCAAAGGGATATCCACCGGCAGGAGAAAAAACCCCTTACATTCGGGAGAAAGGGCCCGCAAACCAGTGCAAATGGAGGAGAACATACCGAGGCCGAAGTCCGGATTGAACACCGCCAATGCCCCTGTCTTTCTTGCTGCCGGCGCAGTAACTCCGGCCTCGTGCCCGGTCACCACAATAACCTCAGAAACACCGCAGTCATGAAACAATTCAACGGCCTGTTCTAAAACGGTGTTTTCTCCCAGCGGCAGCATGGCCTTGCAGGTACCCATCCGGGATGAGAATCCGGCCGCAAGGATGATGGCCGCGAGCTTCTCAGCCACGGCTTCTTCCGCGGGCGCGCTGCTGGATGAGTTCCGCCACAATGCTCACCGCAATTTCCTCCGGGGTATCCGCCTCAATGGGAAGGCCGATGGGAGAATGCACCCGGTCGAGCTGGGCCTGACTGGTGCCGCCTGCAAGCAGGCTGTTATAGATGGTATCGCGTTTTTTACGGCTGCCGATCATCCCCACATAGCCGGCCTCGGTGGCCAGGGCCTGCTTCAAGACCTCATAATCATGCATATGGCCCCGGGTGACGATGACGAGATAACTATCGTGATTGATCACATACTCGCTGAAACAATCGGTAAAAAAGGGAATCACCCGTACCTCATCGCTTGTCGGAAATCTCTCCTGGTTGGCAAATTCCTCCCGATCATCAATAACAATCACCCGAAAGCCAACCCTTGCTGCCGCCTCGGCAGTACAGGCAGCCACATGCCCCGCCCCGACCAGGAAGAGCTCCCCTGGTATGGAAAAATAGGAAATCAGATACTCCGCCGTGTCATGGGCAATGACGGTGGGACTGGAGGTGGAGGAACGGACTTTTTTAACCGCAGCAAGCAGGGACTCGGGTACCGGGCCATCACTCAGCTGGCCTTTATCGTCCATAAGAAAGGGATGATCGTTGGGTCCCTTGCCGGTGAGTCTGCTCACCAGGGTAAGCCTGCGGCCCTTATCAAGGGCCGTGAGCAGGATTGTAAAGAGGGCCAGATTCTCGGCATCGGCGGGGATGTGCTCCAGATAAATCTCCATATTGCCGCCACAGATCATGTCGGTGATGGCCGCATCGGCATTGGTCAAATCAAATTTTTTAGAGAAGGACTGTTTATGGGAAAAGGCCTTTTTGGCATCCTGGATGGCCACAGCCTCCACAAGACCGCCGCCGATGGTGCCGGCAATCCGCCCGTCCCGGCGAACCACCATCCTTGCCCCGGCCATTCGAGGGGCAGAGCCGGACTTGCCGCAAACCGTGACCAGCACCAGGTCTTCGCCCTCTGCAAGAAGAGTGCAGGTCTCTTTCATCAGTTTTTTCATAATAATCTTTTTCCTCTTTTCTTCATGCTTACGCTCTTATTTATATTTACGCCCTCTTCTCTTCGATGACCCGTTTTCCCGGCTGGATACGACCGCTCCCCTCCAGCTCAAGAGCAAAGGAGAGATCCTTGAGATCAGCAAGGCCTTGAAGCCTGGCTCTGACCTCCTGCAGGACGGTGTCCGCCTGGCCCGGGATCAGGGTAAGGCGAAGGCTGAGCTGGTCACAATTTGCGACCCGTTCTAAAACAGCCTGAAAATCGAGGATGCCCGGCACTGGCAGCAGGATCTCGTCCAGGTCGGCCATGGAGAGGTTGCAGCCATTTTTTAGCTCCCGCACCTGATTGATCCTGCCCCGGACCCGATCAAGCCGCCTGATGTTGCTGCCGCAAGGACAGGGGCCGGCATGGAGGCGGCCATAATCCCCGGTACGGTAGCGGATGAGCGGCATGGCCCGACGATGCAGGGTGGAAAAGACGATCTCGCCAAACTCCCCGGGCGCAAGTACAGCCCCTGTCTGCGGGCAGATTACCTCGAAAAAAAGATCCGTCTCGCGCAGATGGCAGCCGCTTCGAGCCTCGCATTCCACCCCGCCTCCAAGTCCGGTTTCCACGGTGCCGTAGTGGCTGAAGACCTGACATTGCCAGAGCTCGCTCAAGACATGACAGGTCGCCTTCGAGATATAATCTGAACAGAGGAGCACGGATCGGATCCGTCCCATATCAATCTTCAGGGCGGCGGCACATCGGGCGAGGGCCAAAATCTGAACGGGAAACCCGAGAATCACCTCACAAGGGTGGGCAACCAGTGCCTTCACCGCCTCAACCGGGTCTGCCACCAGGCCGTAAATATGACTGCCCACCTCCATTCTGGCAAGGCCCCGGGCGAGGAGATCACCTGCCGAATCCGGGGTCTTGCCCGGCAGCAGAATCAGCACACGTTCTCCGGAGGACACCAGGGGCTGCATGCCATGATGGAAAAAATCCAGGGTCTGTTCCAGATCGTCTTCACTGAAAAAAAGACGTTTGGGGGCACCGGTGGTGCCGGAGCTCTGCATGGTAATGATACGGGCGACTTCATCCTGGCTGACACAAAGCATCTCTGCCCCATGCCCGCGCAATTCTTCCTCGCTGGTAAAGGGCAGCAATGCAAACATCTCTGCATCGACTTCATCCAGCCCGGAGATGGCCGCGAATTTTTCCCGGTAGAAAGGACTGTTCCTCGAGGCGTAGGCAACGGTCTCAGCCAACTTGTCCATCTGATAGCTGTGGATGGCGGCAAGGGACACAGGCTTACTGGAATCCACCCCCAGTTTTCCGGCGGTGAGACTCTCCAGGGGCGATATCTTCATGGGGCCTCCGCCATCCGGTAGAGGGAGCGGCCTTCAGTGGAGGTGAGATTATAGGCGCAAAAGGGAATCAGTTTTCCCTCAGGCGATATCACGTGGATGCAGCAGCCCTGGAGTCGTTCTAGATCCAGGTTCCAGGCATCCTGAAAGGCCATGCCGGAGATGGAAAAACGATGGGTTTGCGCCCTCCGCAGAAAGATGTCCAGATCGTCCACGGATGCCGCCGGATCTACCGGGGCATCACACACATCGGGCGCGGCCCATTGTCTGGCGGTAAAGGAGACGCTTTTGTCTCTGCCCTCCATGGCCGTGGGGAGCGGGTCGCAGGCATTTGAGGTTGAGCAGCAGGCCTGCCGACCGGCGCCCAAAGCCTGCAGGCTTCCGTCCGGCTGAAGGAGATAGTTGGCATGAAAGGAACAGAGGGCATGTTCACAGGCGGGCGGAGCAAAGTGCTCAGTGCGGATCTCGCCTTCACACTGCCGGGCTAACTGCTCCATGATCTCGGGCAGGGTAATGCGATCCTGATCCAGGGGCGGGGCTGGATATCGGCCAAAATAGCTCACCGGCTGAAAATGAACACCGCGGACCACAGGCGAGAAACGGGCCCCATACCTGACGATCTCACCGATCTGGCCGGTATTGATCCCCGGAATAATGGTGGGCACCAGCACCACGCCAAGACCGGCGGCACCGCAATGGATAATGGCCTGTTCCTTAAGCGCCGCCAGTGCCTTTCCCCGGATGGCCTGGTGCACATCATCGCTGATGCCGTCAAACTGGAGAAAGACCGAAGCCAGACCTGCCTCCTGCAGACTGCGGGCATAGGAGGCATCCAAGCCCAGACGGATCCCATTGGTGTTGAGCTGGAGAAAGGAAAAACCCTTGCGCCGACCCAGCCTGATAATCTCGGCGAGATCGTCCCGCATGGTTGGCTCCCCGCCGGAAAGCTGGATATTGCAGGGTCCGCTGGCCCGCAGGATCTCGTCATAAAGCACAGAGATCCGGGCAAGGCTGGGATCCTGCCCGGACCCGCTGCCGGCATCGGCAAAACAGACCTTGCAGCGCAGGTTACAGCGGGCGGTGATCTCCAGGAGGGCCGTGCAGGTATGTTGTCCGTGCGCCGAACAGAGACCGCAATCAAAGGGGCAGCCCTTTTCCGTGACCGCAACAGGGCTGCGCGGCGCCGAGGGTTTCTTGGGCCGCTGCCAGGAAGGCATGGTGATCTTACCCCGCCAGATACAGGTGCGAAACTCCCCGTGTTCCGGGCAGTTCTTTATTAAAAAGACCGCATCACCCTCCTGTCTCCTAACCGCCGCCAGGGCCTTCAGACAGACTGGACAGACGCTGCCGGTGTGGGCAAGGATCTTGTGCTGGTGATCTTTGGACATGGGTTCAGCCCCTGGGGCTACTCGGGTCAAGGCCATGGGCGGTCAAAATTTCCAGAATCCGGTTGCGTACGGCCACGATGATCGCACCACAGCCCTCAAGCTCTTTGCCCTTGTCCTCTCCCAGGATCTCATCACAGGTAATGCCGCCCCAGCGATGCGACCCGGTCTGCTGGAACCATTCCATAAATTCAGCCAGCATCAGCGGATAGCTGTCGAGCGCTTCGTCTTGACTACCGCCTGCCGCCCCATACAGGGCAAGGACACAGGCCCCGCCACTTGCTGCGCCGCAGATCGAGCCAATCCCCACCCCATTGCAGAGCCCGGCCATGGCACGAACCAGCGGCACATTTTCTTCTCCCATGTCTTCCAGGGCCAGCTGGATCAGAATCTGACTGCAGCACAACCCTTGCGCGACGTGGTGCAGGATCCGTATAGAGGTGTCATCCATTTTAATCCTCTTTCTTTTGGGCGATAAGCAGGTAATATCCAAGCCGCGCACCCTGCAGGGCGCAGCAGGTTTCACGGGCCTCTTCCTGGCCCATGAACAGCTGCCAGAATGTTTCCAGGCTGCCGTAGCTGAAAATGATCTGGCCCGCCAGCTGTTTCAGGGAGGCACTCTGATCCTCGAGAACAAGAATTGAAAACCCGGCAGCCTCAACTGCCGCCGTAATTATCTCCAAGGGCAGTGAGCTGGTCACACAGCTGCGTACTGCAGGAATACCAGAATCCTCCGGCCCCGCAGTTTCCCGGCTGAAGATATCGGTGAGCACCAGTTTTCCACCCGGCAGCAGAATCCGCGCCATCTCCTTTAAAGTTTTCGGAATATCTCCGCTCAATGACAGAACGCACTCGCTGATAATACCATCAAAGCCGGCATCCAGCACGGGAATGGCCATGACCTCGGCCTGTATCAACGGAACAGTAGGATTTGCCGACACAGCCTGTCTGAGCATGGAGGCGCTGCTGTCAAGGCCGACAGGCCGGAGCTGAAAGCAGCCGGCCAGGAGGGTCAGGGTATGGCCCGGCCCACAGCCGAGATCAAGAATGGTCGAGCCCGGCGGCAGGCCGCTAAGCTCTATGGCCCGGGCAGTCAACTCCACCCCACCCGGTCGGAGCATTCCCCCGGTGAGATCGGATAATGCCTTCTGCTCATACAGGGCAAAGGGTTGACAGGGGGCCACAAGACTCATAAAGACGTGGCCTTACTTATCTTCGAGAAGCTGTTCCACGGCATGCATCTTGCCCATGGCAAGATCTTCCGGAATCAGGACAAAACCACAGGTGGAGCAGACCATCAGCTCCACGGTGAAGACGGAGCCCATATAGCTCACGTTGACTTTTTCCGGCTGCAGCTCCTGATTGCAGGGGGCACAGCGCCAGGTGGTTTGGGAGATAAAAGAAAAGGTGCTCATACTTTTTTTCCTTCGGGCAGAATCATCCGGTGGCTATAGGCATTATGGACACGATAGCCGGAGTCAAGGACCTCATATTCAGCCCAGTAGGTCACCCGGACGGGTCGGTGGTTTGCCAGGCGGTGACCGGTCTGAGGATCTTCGAGAAACCTTCCGGATTGCTCGGCCTGGAGGATAACCTTCTGTAGGTCATCTTCGAGAATCAGCCTTTTCTCCATCAGCTCCCGGACCTGCGGGGCAATGGTCAGGACAACCTGTTTGTGCTCAGGGGCAAGGGCTGACGCTTCCTGCCAGAGAGAGGCCAGCAGCTGTTCCTTGAGGCGGGCCCGGTTCTCGTGCCTCCCCGAAAAGCCGGGATTGGCACGCAGCAGCGGGTCAGCCTGATCTGCTGCCGGGAAACAATAGTCAAGCAGATGGGCCACCCGATGTCCCGAGGCCGCCAGGTTGTCACGACACATGGCACAATAAGCGAGACTATCGAGGCTGCTGCGTCCGCCCTTACGCTCGGCCGCCTCTTCACCCAAGGGACCATTGACAAACTGCATCAGACCGCCAAAGCCGCAGCAGTCAGTCAGTTCGCCGGAAAAGGGTTGTTCAGCCACGCTCATCCCCAGTTGACGGACAATGTTCCGGACACTGGCACGAATTTCCGGTTCCTTGCGAACCCCGCAGGGATCATGAATGGTCATCGGCTGGGACAACGGTGCCCTCTTCTCTTCAGGCAGGCCAGTTTCTTCCAGGATCTGCCAGAGGGAACGGAGCTGGAGTTCCGGGGCAAACTCTTTGAAGGTCGCATAACAGCTTGAGCAGGCAGTGATGATAAGCGGATTGCCGTTTTCTTGAATGATGGTGGAAAAATCCTCCATGGTAGCGGCAAAGAGCTCCTGCCGGCCCGACCAGTGCGCCGGGATACCGCAGCAGCCAAGCATCAGCCCCACCCCATCCTCGAGATGCCGGGTCAGGTGCAGATAGGTTTTCTCAACGAGATCCGGGGCCGAACCTGCCAGCTGACAGCCGGGATAGAAGAGATAGCGGCTGCTCGATTTGCCCGGCTGATGGCGGAACATCGCCGCCACAGCACTGAGACTGAAGTCCATGTCCTGCAGGGCGAACTCATGGGCCGAGGGCGGCATGGTAGAGTCGAGCACCATGCTCTGCCTGGTGGTCAGGCAGACCTCAGCCATGGGAAACTGATGCGGACAAATGAGGGTGCATTGACCGCAGAGACTGCACGAGTTGATCATCGTGTTGGCGGTACGGGTACCCTGGACAACGGCCTGATTGTTATAAATTTTTCTGACTAATGTTTTGGGGTACTCCTTAAATGTCTGCAGGAAGGCGCACTGCTTAACGCATTCCAGACATTGGCACTGCAGGCAGCGAGCCGCTTCGCCGGCTGCCTCCTGCCTAGTATAACCGGCAACGGGGTCAGCGGGCAGAATGAGGCTGAGGGGTTCAATGCCGGTGATATCGGTAAAGAGCCTGGTGGCACAGGCGCCCTCCCGCTCACGTTGGGCGGTGAGAGACACCTTCTGCAGATAGCGTTCGATGGAAAGGGCCGCTCGACGTCCCTCTTCGACCTGCTGTATCACCGAATAGCCGTCCGGGCCAGTGCCGCCGCCGGTGAAACAGCCGGGGCGGTCCACTTCCAGGGTCAAGGGATCCGGATGGCGGCAATCCAGACAGAAATCATCAATGGGAGCCCAGTCCCGATCCATGAAGACCGCGTCATAATAGTTGAGGGTGTATTCGACGAACTCAGGATCCATTTGGCAGTCAAAAATGATATTGACTCCGTAAGAGCCCAGCTGTTCCACGGCAGCATCAAGAACCGTCAGGGGCAGCCGCTCCTCCCCGAAATTTCGCAGGGACCCGCCGATCTCCCGGTCGGTGGTCAGGATGGTAGCACTGCGTCCCTTACGGGCCAGGTCCAGGGCCGCGATCATGGAGGCAAGTCCTGAACCGAAGAACACCACCCTTCCTTCAAGCTCCGGCAATTTTGTAAGTTTGAGAACCACCGCCGTGCCGGTGACGCAGTGGCGTTCCAGGGAAGCCACGGCCAGTGGATCGCCTGCTTCCAGGCGTTTGCAGGCCTGACGGCATGGCTCATCACAGATTCGGCCAACAATATCGGCAAAGGGCATGGTGCGATCGAGCACCCGTCTGGCCCCGCGCTCATCGCCTTTGGCCAGACAGGCCATGAAGGTGCGAACATCAACATGAATGGGGCAGGCCGCCGTGCAGAAGGGCAATTCCTCCTGGATGCATGTGGCTTCAAGGGTACGGAGCAGCTGTTGTTCCATTCTTGAATATACGAAGGCTGAAGATTAAGGGAAATCAGGGGAAAGCCGGATCGCCGGTTTTCCCCTGATTGTTGCGTGTAAATGAATGGATGGAAGCGATTATTTCTTCAAGGCAGCAAGAACTTTCTCCGGCAGGGCCGGCAGTCTTCTGATACGGGCGCCGCAGGCATTGTAGATGCCGTTGATAACCGCAGCATGGGGACAGGTCAGCGGCAGCTCACCAACCCCGGATGCCCCAAAGGGACCGTCAGGACGGGGGGTCTCCACATAAATCAGTTCCATATCGTCGGGAATCTGCTTGATATAGGGAAATCCTGCCCCAACCATGGTGGAGTGTTTCTTGATATCTTCAAAGTCTTCCGTCAAGGCCAAGCCGATGGCCTGGGCCATGCCGCCGTACAACTGACCATCCACCACCAGCTTATTAACAATCTTGCCGACGTCGGCAACACAGGTCATTTTCTCCACCGTTGTCTTGCCGGTGGCAAGCTCAACGGCCACTTCCGCCATGAACAGACCATACATATAACAGCAGAAGGGATTTCCCTGGCCGTTTTCATCACAGTTGCCGGCCGGCGCCGACCACTTGCCATTGACCTTGGTGGGAATGTTTTCGGCAACCATCTCTACAAAGGAACGGAAAGTTCCGTCACTTTTCTGCATGGATTTGACCAGTTCCTCACATCCAACCCGGATGGACTGTCCCACCACCACCTGACTGCGGCTGCCGCCGGCGGGGCCGGAGTTGGGGCAGGTGGAGGTATCATTCATCACCAGTCTGATCTGGGCGGCAGTGATGCCCAAAGGTCGCAGAGCCTCATGGGCGGTGCCCAGGGTACCCATGTCAGCACCCTGTCCGTGGTCTTCCCAGGTGTTGTAAATGGTCACGGTGCCGTCGGCATTCAGTCCGACAACGGTTTCGGCAGTATCCGGGCCATCCAAGCCGCAACCATAGACCCCAAGGGCAATCCCCACTCCCCGTTTGACCGTATCCGTTGAAGCAGCGGCGGTCTTCTTTTTGGCCTCTTCATATTTGGGGCGCAGCAGGGTCAGCATCTCAGGCAGAGAATACACCTCGGGATCCTGACCGGTGGGGGTGGTGGCACCTTTCCGGTAGCAGTTTTTGAAGCGCAGTTCAAGGGGATCCATGCCCAGTTTTTCCGCCAGCTCATCCATAAGAACCTCGGAGGCAAACTCGGACTGGGGAGAACCGTATCCACGGAATGCAGACCCCCAGGCATGGTTGGTGCAAACGGTGCGGCCTTCGCCACGGATGTTTTTGATATCATAGCCGGCACCGATGAACTGGGCACCACGCAGGGTGAGCAAATCACCAAATTCCGAATAGGGCCCATGATCAACCGACCAGTCGGTCTCCATGGCCTGCAGCATTCCATCCTTGTTCGCCGCCATCTTTACATTCATAAAGAAAGGCGAACGCTTGCCGGTATAGGTCTGCTGCTGGAAATAATCGTAACAGAGAAAAACCGGACGCTGGGTGGCAATGGCGGCGGCACCGACCAGGGCTTCCATGGTCGGACTGAACTTATAACCAAAGGTGCCACCGGCATTATTCTGCACCAGCACCAAATCCTCAGGGGCCACACCCAGGCCCGGGGCGATCATGTAGAGGTGGAGATGAACACCGATGGATTTGGAGTGAATAACCAGTTTGCCCTCATCGTTATAATAGGCAAAACCGACATCGGGCTCAATGGGCATATGCGGTTGACGGCCCACGTAATAATCACCTTCCATGACCACGTCGGCCTTGGCAAAAATCGGGGCGGTTTCCTCACCCTTGGCAATCTTCTGGATATAATAGATGTTTGGGGTGCCGGGATGGATCTCAAGGGCATCCTGCTCCATGGCAGCCGGTGCGCTCATATAAGCCGGCAACTCTTCCAGCTCAACCTTGACCATTTTTGCGGCTGCCTTGGCATGTTTTTCGGTGTCGGCACAGACGATGGCAATGGCGTCGCCAAATTGAAAGACCTTTTCATCGCAGAGAATGGGCCGATCCCAGCCGTCGCCCTTATTGGAGGGGAAGGTGATAAGCCCGGTGATGCGATTCTTGCCTTTGATATCCTTGGCGGTGACTACCTTGAAGACACCCGGCATCTTTTCGGCCTCGGTGGTGTCGACGGAGAGGATATTGGCGTGGGAAACCTCTGCCTGAACCAGGGCCATCTGGAGGGTGTTATCGGGCAGCTGAAGACCACGGTCAGCACCGAAGTCCCAGGTTCCCGTGACCTTGGCGGCAGCACTGGGGCGAGGCATGTTGGTGCCGAAGACTTTGCCGTCAGCGGGAATTTTATAGGCCAGATCCTTGAGCGTGAGCTCACCCTTCAAGACCTTGGCCGCATCCTGCACCGCATCCACCAACTGCTTGTACCCGGTACAACGACAGGCGTTGCGATTCTTCTGAAACCAGTCACGAATCTCTTCCCGGGAAGGATCACCATTGCCGTCGAGCAAAGCCTTGGCCGACACGATAAATCCTGGAGTACAGAAACCGCACTGGGCACCACCATGGACCATCCACGCCATCTGGATGGCATGCAGGTCAGTGGGGGTACCTATCCCCTCAATGGTGGTCACGGCAGCACCATCGGCCACCTTTTCCATCTTGGTGACGCAGGAACGGGTTAGTTTTCCATCCACGATAACACTACAGGCACCGCACTGTCCCTTACCGCAACCGATTTTAGTCCCGGTGAGCATCAGTCTCTTGCGCAGGACTTCCGCCAGGCTCTCATCCGCTTCCACGACAAAGTTTCTTTCAATACCATTAACGTACAGTTTCTTTTTAATCATAAGAGTCTCCAAGTTTAATGTTTATTATCAAACAACTCGTCCAAGGTAACGGTATCATGAAAAATAATTAAACAACAGGACTATCCTGCGCCCACACTTTTCAAGCAACCGGGAATACATCAGATCAGACAAGATCCACAAGCCGACCAAAAACGTTCCTCCCCAAAGGACGCCTTCGCTCTTGTCTTGAATCCATAATTTAGCTTTTTTTCTGATACAAAATATGTGCCAAATGAAATTTCACTGCTATTTTAATAAGTTGAGAGATTCTTCCTCAGGAGTTGAAAAGACAATATGACTCAACAAACGTCAAACGAGGATTATCAAGAAAAATTCCCCACCTCTGTCTCTCTCTAAACGGCGTGATTAAAGACCTTTGTCTCGATGAAGACAAAATGAAACAGCCATATTGGCAGAAAGGGACATTATGACCTGCACGATTTATCGCAATGGACGATTGCTGAGCCTGTTTAAGTTTTTTTTTATCAAAAAACATGTTCCATGGCCAGAATACGCTTTCCTGTAAAACTGTTTTACCTGCCTGAGTCAATTCCCCCAAAACGGGATGACCATATCCATTATGCTCAAAGGAAAAAGCTCGCGCCAGATGAGTCATACTGCCCCACGATCGAGAAAAATTCGGTCATTATACCCCATATCCAGGAAAGCCTACCGATTCAATACGATATATTCAGAAAATCCCCTTTGTAATTGTCAGTAAATACGATATACCATTTAACACAGGGTCATCTTGACACAGCCTGTAATTAGAATTTTTCACCAACCCCTTGAGTTACGATGTTTCTTTGCATGTGGCATGGAATCTGCTTTGTAATTGAAGCTCTTTCAAACCTGAATATCGCCCGGACTATTTCCCGGGTTGAGCAAACCGGATTTCCCTGCATCGGCTGAAAGCGGTGCCCGGGACACTCTGAGAGAGGGCATGATGGACAATTTACTGGATGTTTCGGCCCTTTGGCTGGACAACACTCAAAGGTCAATGAACAACATGATGGAGATAACCAAGTTTGCGATCCCTGAAATAATTTTTGGCAGGGGAAGTATCAGCCGAGCTGGGCAGTGTGCCCTCAGGCATGGGGCCAAAAAAGTCTTTCTGGTGAGCGACAGCGGCATCGAGCAGGCCGGCTGGGTGCAACGGCTGATGGATATTCTGGAGGCGGAAGGCATTGACTGGATCTACTACCCCCGCGTTACCCCCAACCCCCGTGATTTCGAGGTAGAACAGGGGGCGGAATTTTACTTGAAAAACGGCGCCGACGTTATCATGGCCATTGGCGGCGGCAGCGCCATGGACACCGCCAAGGGCATCGCCATCATCGCCAGCAATGGCGGCAAGATCCGGGATTACGAAGGCGCAAACAGGGTCCAACGGCCCTTGCCGCCGATGATTTTCCTTACCACCACGGCGGGCAGTGGCTCTGACATCTCCCAGTTCTGTATCATCACCGATGTCAAACGGGCAGTCAAGATGTCCATCATTACCCGGAGCCAGGTTCCCAATATCGCGATTATTGACCCATTGATCCTGCGTACCAAAAGCAAAAAGCTGATCATCGAGTCCGCCGTCGATGCCCTCGCCCATGCCATTGAGGCCTATCTGTCGCGGATTGCCTCTCCCTTTACCATGCCCCAGTCACTCAAGGCCATTGACCTTATTTATCGCAACCTGTCCCACGCGGTTCAGACCGGGTCCCTCGATTCCCTTGAAAAATTAAGCATCGCCTCCATTAACGCCTCCATGGCCTTCAGCAATGCCGGACTGGGGGCTGAACACGCCTTGGCCCACTCCCTGGGCGGCCAGTTCGACATGTCGCACGGAGTGGTCCACCCCATCCTGCTGACTACGGTAATGCGCTATAATCTTGATTCCAGCCTGTCCCGCATGGCCGATATCGGAAGGGTGATCCTTGATCGCAAGCTTGGTTCAGACCGAGAGACGGCGTTAACGGGGATTGAAAAACTTGAGGAATTTTTTGCCTCCTTTAATGTTTCCCTTAAACTCAGCAACATCGTCGATGCCGGGGAGAAACACCATCTGGAATCCCTCTGTAAAATGGCGGTCAACGATGCCTGCAACCTTACCAATCCACGACCTGCCCCCTGGCAGGATCTGCTCGCCATCTGCGAGGAGGTCTGGTGATGTCCCATGCCACTACCCTGGAAGATCTTATCGGGATCGAACATAGCAAGCTCGGTTTTTACCAGGAACTGAAACGAAAAATAGAAGAACTGAAAAGCTCAAACAGCGAGCTTGAAAAGAAACGAACTGAAATCGTCGCTCTGCTCGATGGAATCACTGATCTGATGGTGGTGCTTTCCGAAGACCTGCGCATTCTCTCAGTCAATCATATCTTCACTGAATGGTATCCGAACGCGGACGCCATCGGCCACTTCTGCTACGAGTTTTTCCAGGAAAAGGATGCCCCCTGCCCCAACTGTCCTGCCCTCAAGGCCCTGGATCGTGACGAGATCATCAGAGATCTCTGTCTCTACAAACGGGACGACAAGTTTCGCCATTTCGACGTCATCGCCTCCCCCCTGAAAACCAACCCCACCAGTCAACGGAAGGTGCTGCTTTTTAAACGGGATGTCACCCGGGAAAAGGAATTCCAGGCTCAGTACTATCAGGCCGAAAAAATGGCCACTGTTGGCACCCTGGCGGCTGGTGTAGCCCATGAGATCAATAACCCCCTGACCGCGATCAGCGGTTTTGCCGAAGGCCTGCAACGACGCCTCGGCCGTATCCACGGCAAGGTTGACGAAGATCTGTACAATGATTTTGAAGAATATACCGAAACCATTATCAAGGAGTGCCTGCGCTGCCGCGACATCGTCAGCTCGCTGCTTTCCTTCAGCCGTCCCGTTGACTCGAGCTTCATCCCGGTGAATCTGAACAAGTGTATCAACGACACCCTGTTTATCCTCAAACATCACTTAAAGGAACAGCATAAAGTCACGGTAAGCACCTATTTGTACAAAGACCTGCCCGATATCATGGGGGATGAGTCCCAGCTTAAACAGGTCATTATCAATCTCTTGACCAATGCCCTGGATGCCATTGGCGAAAACGGCACTATTCTGATCAGAACCTCCCTCGAGAAAGACGGCTGGGTGGAGTTAATTGTTGAAGATTCCGGCTGCGGCATTCCCATGGCCATTCAAAACAAGCTGTTTGAGTTCTTTTTTACGACAAAGCCTGCGGGCAAAGGAATCGGCATTGGCTTGTCCACCTGCTATTCCATCGTTAAACACCATAAAGGAGAGATCAGTGTCTTCAGTGAAGAGGGCAAAGGCGCCACTTTCTGTGTACTGATCCCTGAAGTTGAAAAATAATGGAAAAAGAAAAATATCCCATTCTCGTCGTTGATGACGAGGAATCCATACGCCGCCTCCTGCAGAAAGAACTGGCAGGATCGAGCCGACAGGTCTTCACTGCGGCCAATGCCTCTGAGGCCCTTGAGATGATCCGGACCCACCGCTTCGATGTGGTTATCATGGATCTGCGCCTGCCGGACAGTACGGATCTGAACCTGCTCATCCAGGTCCGGGACTCCAGCCCCTACACCGAGGTCGTGATGATTACCGGGCAAGGCGACATTAACAGTGCGGTGGACGCCATGAAACTCGGCGCCTGCGATTTTATTCCCAAGCCGTTTAATCTGGATCGGCTCGAGCTGGTGGTGGAAAAGGCCCACCAGCGAGCCCGACTTTCCCGGGAAAATGAGCTGCTGCGCCACAGTGCCGGCAGCAGGCAGGGAGCAACGAATTTTATCGGCAACTCCCAGGCCGTACGTAATATCAAGTTTTTAGTCGAGAAAGTTGCCCCGGCTAAAGTCCCGGTGCTCATTACCGGGGCATCCGGGGTGGGCAAGGATGTGGTGGCCCATGCCATTCACAACCAATCTTCCCGGGCCGGCAATCCCCTGGTCATTAAAAACTGCGCCTCTCTGCAGAAAGAGTTGGCACGCAGCGAGCTCTTCGGCCATATCAAAGGCTCCTTCACCGGCGCCAGCGACTCCCGGGAAGGCCTGATGTATTATGCCCATGAAAGCTCCCTGTTTCTCGACGAAATCGGAGACCTGCCCCTTGAAGTGCAGGCAAGCCTCCTGAGGGCGCTGGAGACCCAGACCTATCGCCGGATTGGCGAGAAAGAAGAGCGGAAAGTGGACATCCGCTTTATCTTTGCCACCAACCGGAATTTGGCCGAGGCGGTGGAGCTTGGTCAGTTCAATGAGGCTTTCTATCATCGGATCAATGTGTTCAATATTGATATCCCCTCACTGAGAGACCGCAAGGAGGACCTCCCCCTGCTGGTTGATTATTTTCTCACAACCCTGAGTCCGGATCAGTCGCCCTACCGGATGGTACGAAAGGCCATGGACTGTATGCTCAGTTATCACTGGCCGGGAAATATCCGCGAGCTGCGCAATGTCATTGAACGGAGTATCATCCTTGCCGAAAACGGGATCATTACCGAACGCTGCCTGCCCAGGGAGATGGTGCTCACCGCCGAAAAATCCGAGGCAAGCATCACCATGGAGTCCGTTGAGAAAGAACATATATTGAAGATCCTTGCCTTTTTTGACGGCAACCGCTGCAAGGCTGCGGATGCCCTGGGAATCAGCCGCAAAACCCTGTACCGGAAGATGAACCAGTATAAAGCCGGCTGAGTCCTGATAAAAAATTGATCTTGTCCCGCCCCGAGACTTGCTCGTCTGCTGACCATCCAATGGAAGTTTATACGCCCCCTTTATTGGCTCCGACAAACCCCAGAAGCCTCTACGCAACCATAACAATCCTATGACTTCCCCGGCAATTCTGCCCCCCTCGTCGTCTCAAAGGACGCTTCAAAACAGCTGCGCCTGGGCATTTTCCCTGGTTGTCTGCCTGACTGTTTTGCTTGCCCCTGCCCTGTGGAATGGTTTTGCCATTGTCTTTTTTGATACCGGCGGCTATGTGGAACGAGTGCTGAAAATGACCCTGGCGCCGGGACGTTCCCTGTTCTATGGGTTCTTTCTATGGGCCATGTCACTGGGCTGGTATTCCTTCTGGGGGCCTATCCTGGCCCAATCGCTCTTTACCCTGTGGATCATCCATCTCACCCTCCGCTGCCATGACCTGCCCGCTGGCCCATTGACCACCGCCGCCTTTTGCACCGGCTTGGCCGGACTCACGGGAATTTCCTGGTATACCAGTCAGCTTATGCCGGACATCCTGGTGCCCTTGATGGTCATCGGCCTCTGGCTTCTCGGGTTCCGCTGGGACAAACTGATGTGGAGCGATCGCGGGGCGCTGGCCGCCCTGATTCTTCTGGGACTGCTGTCGCACATGTCGTGCATGGCGCTCGCCATGGGACTGATTCTAGGAATCCTGCTCGTAAAACTTGCTTTACGCAAGGGTAACAGTTCGTTGTCCATCTTCCTTCTGCCCCCAACCGCTGTGGTCGCGGTTGGCCTGATCCTGATGCCGATGCTCCATCTCTGCCTGACCGGTAAGGCAGGCTATACTCCGGGTGGCCCGGTTTTTATCTTTGGACGACTGGTACAGGACGGGATTGCCCAGCGCTGGCTGGCTGAAAACTGCCCTGCCCCCGGCATCAGGCTGTGCGGCCTGCAAGACCGCATACCAAAAACCGCCGACGACTTCCTGTGGGGCGACACTTCCCCGTTTCAGGATCTAGGGGGTTGGAGCGGAACAGCCGATGCCGAACTGAGCTTTCTGGTGCAGGCAAGCATCAAAGCCTATCCCGGCACCTTTATCCGGACGTCTCTGGAGGCCACCGCCCTACAGATGATTAAGGTTGCGACAGGAGATGGCTTGGATGAATTTCAGCCTGCTGCACGGGGAGTGTTTACCAACCTGCTTCCCCGCACGGCCCAGTCGTTTAACGCCGCCCAGCAGCAGCATGAACTCATCACCCAGTCCATATTTGATTTCTTGAACGGAGTGCATGTTCCTGTTGCATACGTGTCGATGCTGGGACTGCTGCTCATCGCTTTCTGGGGACTACGGAACAGACGCCAAGATCTTGCAGGACTGGCGCTTTTCGTCTTGCTGGCCCTCCTGGGAAACGCCTTTATCTGCGGGGCTCTATCGAACCCGCACGACCGCTATCAAGGTCGACTGGTATGGATCGCCCCTCTGGTCTGCGGCATGGCGCTGATGGCGTACCGGCAACAATACAAGAAGAACAGGCACGTATCGCTTTCATCGGGGTTAGAAAAAACGCAGGGCAGTTTTTAGTCACCGTCTTGATTCACTGATGGCGGAGACAGAAAATAGCTGGCCTCAAGCTGGTGCAGAGCCCCTTTTCCAGTGAGAAAGCTTGAGTAGAGGTGAAAGGCGTCCACCTCAAACTCCTCGCTTGCAAAAAGTGCGTTGTCGGCGAGATACCGGGTAAGCCTTGCGATCGGGACAGCCTGAAACCTTGCCAAGGTCACATGCGGCGCAAATTTTCGCCCTTCCGGCGCAAGTCCCAGTTGAACCAGAAAGGATTCCACCCTGTTGCGCAAAAGGGCGACAGGCTCCACAGGCGCGACCCCAGCCCACAGGATGCGCGGCTGCTTGCGGGGCGGGAAACATCCAAGTCCAACAAGACGGATGACAAAGGGGCAACCCCGTATGCCGGCAAGTCCTTCCCGGATGTCCTGGAAAACACCGCCATCCACCTCGCCGATAAAACGCAAAGTGAGATGAATCTGATCATCCGCCACCCAGCGCGCTCCAGGAAGTCCACAGCAGAGTCCAGCCACTTCCATTCTCACTGCCTGCGGCAGATCAAGGGCAATAAAAAGCCTCGTCATTATTGTACCTCCCCCATACTCTCGTTGATATCACCAGCCCCGCAGCGGGTCTGTCCGGTGCAGATTTGAGCGGAAAGAATTGACAGAAACGATGTTTCTCGGTAAACGATAGGCAATCATTTTCATTGATTATTCATTCAACCATAATGACCAGCTCCTTGCCATGGGCAAGGCTGAAGACTGAAGGCAAGACTCAGCACTCAACCCCCGCCTGGCAAGGATTCCCAACAACTCTTTGCATACCGATACCATGACCATATCATCAGAAACCCCCTTTCGCGCAGATGGACTGCCCTTACTCATTGGCAGCCTGCCGATTAATGATGCGCAGATTGCCATCAAAGAATGGATCCTGACCGCCACACCCAAGATCCCGATCTGGCCGCAACTGCCCGCCAACCCTTACGAACACATGCTGCACCAGTTTGCCGAAGGCCTGCCGGGCGTTGTGGAAGAATCCATCGAGACCAGTGACAGCCGCATCTTCTATGACACCGAGGCCCCCGGATTTGAAGAGGAGCAGCTCGCCTTTTACGAGGAATACCTCCAGGTCATGGAAGATCCGGAACTGCTGCTTACCTCCCGTTTTGCGGTGAACCGCAAGCGGGCTCAAGGGATTTACACCCTTGCCGACATGACCGCCGAGCTTCCTGACCCCATCGCCCTCAAGGGCCAGATCACCGGGCCCTTCACCATGCTCACCGGCGTGCACGACAAGGAAGACCGGCTTGGATATTATAATGGTACCATCCGTGACATCGTCGTCAAGGGGCTGGCCATGAAGGGCGCCTGGCAGGCCTTGTATCTGCAGCGGCAATCGAACCTGCCCGTCCTGATCTTCATCGACGAGCCGGCTCTCGCGGGACTGGGCTCCTCGGCCTTTATCTCCATTGCTGCAGACGACATCCAGGCGGATATCAACGAGGTTGCAGCAGCGCTTCACTCCGTGGGCGCTTTAGCCGGAGTGCATGTCTGCGCCAACACCGAGTGGGACATCCTGCTTGGCTCCGATATCGACATCCTGAGCTTTGACGCCTATGGCTATTTTGACCGGCTGATCCTCCTCAACCAGCAGCTGCACAGCTATCTTGACCAGGGAAAGATTCTCGCCTGGGGCATAGTCCCTACCTCCGACCATGAGGCCATAGAAAAAGAGAGTTGTGCCTCCCTGGTTGCTCTGTGGGAAAAACAGGCGGCAGAGTTGGTCCGGCCAGGCCGGGATCTTGCCGCCATCCTGCGCCAGACCCTGATCACCCCCAGTTGCGGCACCGGCTCACTGCCGCCCGCGCTTGCCCGCAAGGTGCTGGATCTGACCCGGGATATCTCAAGAGAACTCAAGGAAAAATATCAGGTGTAATCTGTAAGGCACTAACTCTCCGGAATGCCGCCTGCAACTCTTAATCGGGGTGTCCCTGGCACCCCCTCACCACCCTTTTAAAGCAGCCATTATGAATCAAGAAAATCAGGTACTCAAGCAACGACGGGAAAAGGCCGAAGCCCTGGCCGACCTCGGTGTCAACATCTTCAGCAACAGCTTCAAACCGGCCAACCGGATCAAGGAACTCCTGCCGAAAGGGGAACACCTGGCGGAAGAGACCTTTGATGAAACCCGGTTCACGTACTCCATCGCCGGACGGATCATGTCGATGCGGAAATTCGGCAAGGCAGCCTTTTGTCATCTGATGGACTCCTCCGGAAAAATCCAGATCTATCTCAAGAAGGATGTGACCGGCGATGAGCAGTTTGCCGCCTTCAAAAAATGGGACATCGGCGACATCGTCGGCATTGAGGGAAAGCTGTTCAAGACCCAGACCGGCGAGCTCTCGGTTATGGCCGACAAACTGGTGATGATCACCAAGTCCCTGCGCCCCCTGCCCGAGAAATGGCATGGCCTGACCAATGTGGAGACCCGCTATCGCCAGCGCTATGTTGACCTCATCGTCACCCCGGAGAGCCGTGCTATCTTCCGCAAACGGGTTGAGATCATTCGTCTGATCAGGGAATTTCTGGGGAACCGCGGCTTCATGGAGGTGGAAACCCCAATGATGCAGCCAATTCCCGGCGGTGCCACGGCCAAGCCTTTCAAGACCTATCATAACGCCCTCGGCATGGATCTCTACCTGCGTATCGCCCCGGAGCTCTACCTCAAACGGCTGCTCGTGGGCGGCTTCGAGCGGGTCTTTGAGATCAACCGGAACTTTCGCAACGAGGGCCTCTCCACCCGTCACAATCCGGAGTTCACCATGCTCGAGTTCTATCAGGCCTATGCCACCTACCACGACATGATGGATATCACCGAAGAACTGATCTCCTGGCTGTCACAGGAGGTCAACGATACCATGGAGATTGACTACCAGGGAACAACGGTTGACCTTACACCCCCGTGGAGCCGTATGACCATGAATCAGGCACTGGTCAAAATCGGACACATTGATCCGGAAATCGTCAATGATAATGACAAGATCCTGGCCCTGGCCAAGGCCACAAAAGGGGTGAAGCTCGAGCCCCTGGCCGGTTCCGGCAAGGCCAGAACCGCGCTCTTTGAACTGTTGGTGGAGGAAAAACTCATCAACCCCACCTTCATCACCTCCTACCCCATTGAGGTTTCCCCGCTGGCCCGACGAAATGAAGAGGACCCCACCGTCACCGACCGTTTCGAGCTCTTTATCACCGGTCGCGAGATTGCCAATGCCTTCAGCGAGTTGAGCGACCCCATTGATCAGCGTCAGCGTCTGGAGCAGCAGATCGCCGAAAAAGGCGATGATGATGAGATTCACGCCGAGATGGATGAGGACTTCGTCCGTGCCCTGGAATACGGGATGCCTTCAGCCGCCGGCCAGGGAATCGGCATCGACCGGCTGATCATGCTCCTCACCAACTCACCGTCCATCCGCGACGTGATTCTCTTCCCGCACATGAAGCCGGAGACGGAAACAGAAGAGAAAAAGGAAAAAGGACAGGCGGGCCAGTGCGGAAAATGCAAAGAATAACAATGCCTTTCCCCTTCCAGTCTCTGATCTTTGGCTGCTGATATGTACGAATGGTTTATCAGCTTCCGCTATCTGCGGGCCCGCCATAAGCAGCGCTTTATCTCGCTGATTTCGCTTATCTCGGTGGCCGGCATCACCGTCGGGGTAATGGCCCTGATTGTGGTCCTGGCCGTCTATTCAGGATTCACCGACGGATTGCGTGATCAGATTCTGGGGATTAACTCCCATATTATCGTTCAGCAGCCGGGCGGCTCCATTCTTGAATACAAATCACTGCGCGAAAAGCTCCTCAAAGTGGAAGGGATCACCGGGGCAACCCCCTATCTTTACACCCAAACCCTCCTGAGCGGGGCGGCCGGCGGCAACGGGGTTATTCTCCGGGGCATTGATCCGGAAACCGCCCAAGGGGTTATCAGCCTGGGCAAGCAGATGATTCGAGGCTCCATCCATGACCTCACCCAGAAGCCGGACAGTCGCGTGCCACATATCATTCTCGGCAAAAATCTGGCCCAGGAGCTGCGGGTTTCCATGGGCGATAAGGTTCGGCTCATCTCCTCCTCCGGCCCCCTGACCCCCATGGGCGTCATCCCCAGAATCAAGACCTGCAAGGTCTCGGGCATCTTCGAGTCCGGGATGTATGAGTATGACTCCAACCTTGCCTATATGACCCTGACCGATGTCCAGGCCTTTCTCGAAAGCGGCGACGTGGTGCACGGCATTGAGGTCGCCGTCAAAAAAGACGAGCTGAATCAGGCTGACCAGGTGGCCCGACGCATCGTCGACACCATTGGCTCCGACTTTATCGCCAAGGACTGGATGTCCATGAACCGAAACCTCTTTGCCGCCTTCAAGCTGGAAAAGATCGGCATGTTCATCTGCCTGACCCTGATTATTCTGGTGGCCGCCCTCAACATCATCAGTGCCTTGATCATGGTGGTCATGGAGAAGGAAAAGGATATCGCCATCCTCAAGTCCATGGGCGCCACCTCCCGCTCAATCATGAAAATTTTCTTCTTTCAGGGACTGGTGATCGCCTTTTCCGGCACCACCCTCGGGGTGGCCGGGGGCCTCGGGCTTTGCGATCTGCTCTCCCGCTACAAGTTCATCGAGCTGCCCTCCAATGTGTATCCCATGAGTACCCTGCCGATCAAGGTCCTGCCGGGAGACGTGGTTATCGTCGCCATCTCCGCCATCATCATTACCCTGGCCGCCACCATCTACCCCTCTTGGAAGGCATCCCAGGTCCACCCCGGCGAGGTGCTCTCATGACCACACCGCCGCCACTTTTTGCCGCCCGCGATCTGCGCAAAAACTATGGGACCGGGGTCAGCGCCATTGAGATCCTGAAAGGGGTGAACATCGAAACCAAAAGCGGCCAGATGACCGCCATTGTCGGCGCATCCGGTTCCGGCAAGACCACCCTGCTCAGAATCCTGGGCACTCTCGATGCCCCCACCAGCGGCGAGCTTTTCTTCAAAGGCGAAAATCTGACCATCAAACAGGATGCCGAACTCGCGGGGTACCGGAACCGTTCCGTGGGCTTTATCTTCCAGTTCCATCACCTGCTGCCTGAATTCACTGCTCTTGAAAACGTGATGATGCCCGGCCTCATAGCAGGCCGCAAACGAAGTGCCATGATCGAGCCCGCCACCAACCTGCTGACCCAGGTGGAACTGGGCCACCGCCTTTCCCATAAGGTAGGCGCTCTCTCCGGGGGCGAACAGCAGCGCACTGCCCTGGCCCGGGCCCTGATCATGAAACCTTCCCTGCTTTTTGCCGACGAACCCACCGGTAACCTTGACAGCCGTTCCGGCGATATTGTCTTTGCCCTCTTGCAGCAACTGTGCGGGGAGCTTGCCCTTTCCACCATCATGGTCACCCACAATATGGCCTTGGCCGACCGCATGGATCGCTGCCTGACCCTTAAAGACGGGATCTTGTCGCAAGTGTAGCCGCGGCCCAACAATGCTCCGGTCATTTGGGGCAGTTCACCCGCCCCTGCACTGCAATCATGGCCCGTCTTTTTCTTTCCCGATTCCTCAAATGAACCGGGGGATAAGCTATAAGGCCACCGGCAAAATTAAAACCTTCAACATCTCTTCCGTTCGTGGTGAGCTTGTCGAACCATGAACGGAAGAGATCGCCGGTAACTGTTTCCATTCATCCTTTGACAAGCTCAGGACGAACGGAAGCAGTTGTGGAAAAATGGGATGTTTTATATTTACCGATCGCCAAACAGCCGTATCCACAATTATTCAATTCGTTATCACCCTTATTATCCATAACAGGCCCATGGACTCTTTCTTTTTAACAATCACCTGGCTGGGCTCATTATATTTGCTGCTGCCCTTGTCTGCGCTGTCCTGCCTCCTCTCGATCAGGTGCGGGAGGATTGGCGACGCTGCTCTGATGGGTATAAGCCTTGGCATCACCATCATTTCAGTGCATGTGGCAAAGCTTATATTCCGCCGGCCACGACCGGACTTCACCGACTTGCTGGTCACAATGCCCTCTGACTGGTCATTTCCAAGCGCCCATACAGCCCAGGTCACCGCTGTCTTCCTGTCCCTCACCCTTATTTCCTTTCGGTGCCTGCCGCCATTCTGGGCAATTCTTGTGACTCTGCTCAGCCTGGGAGTCGTAGGAGTTGTCGGTTATTCGAGAGTCTACCTTCAGGTACACTACATTTCCGACGTCCTGGCGGGGATGGCCCTGGCAATTCTTATTGTCTTTGCAGTGCAGGTTATTGTTCCCCATCTGCCCTGGTTCCATTTGAAATAGTTTTAATAAAAACAAACACCTGCTCTTATTGAGAAAGGAGTAAATCCGTGCGAAATAAATTCCTCGGGACGGGAGAACATGGCTATCACCCGTTCCGTAAGCTTAAAGTCTGCATCTCCGGCCTGCGCTATGCCATCCGCTATGATTTCAGCGTTGCCTATAAATTTTATGTCGCCCTGGTGATGCTGGTGGCCCTTTTTTTCCTCCGGCAATGGATTGATTTCTTTCTCATCATGGCGGCAACCGGCCTGGTGCTCATCGCAGAAATGTTCAACAGCGCCATAGAGGCCCTGTGTGATTTCATCGAGACGAATGAGAATGAAAAGATAAAAGTCATCAAAGATATTTCTGCGGCGGCAACCGGTATCTCAATCCTGCTCTGGTTTATTGTCGTTATCGTGGAATGTACGCGCTATTGGCAGGTTGTCTATCCCTGAGAGGAGCCGCCTTCCACAATGGACGATCTTGTTTATAGCCGACGGAGATTCTGCATGGATATGGAAGACCAATACCTCAAAGCCAGTCGTTATGATATCAAGGCCAGTCGCCATAATTTCCAGGTCTTCCACCGCAGGCTGAAGAAACGACCATGGCTGTCGCTCCTCTTTTCAATCATCATGGGGATTCTCGCTGCCAACGGCTTCTTCAATCTGGTCAACGCTCCTCGCTGGGATCTTCATCCATTGATGGGCTGGCTGCTTGGCGCGATTGCACTTATACCCGGCGTCTATTTTCTGACCACTGCCGTGAGCAGCCTTTACCAACGATACAAGGGTAAAGGGGAGAGTTAGAGAAAGCAAGAGAAGTGGCCTCGAAGATTTGCACAAGCAGTTGAAAGGAACACATGCTTCAAATATTGCCCTCTAATGGGCCATGGGGCAGGGAAAGAACTTTATTTTACAGGGCGGCACGAAAAAATTAGGTGAATGGGAGTGGAGGTGATAGCCTTTTGATATTCCGTTTTTATTCGGTGAACGAAATAGAATTTCATATCAATGATTTAACTCGTCCACACACTCCGCTCGTCCTCAGGGCGTTATAATTCTAGGGAGCTATTGTGCCAGAAATGGAAATACCAGACTGGAGTATTTCACTCTCAACCACTCTTCTCGCAGCCTTTTCCGGCTACCTCATAGCTGTTAAAAAATTTAAGAAAGAAAAGTTGTGGGAAGAAAAATATCTATCATATCAGAATGTTCTTTCTGCTTTGGAAACTATGTTGCTATGGGCAAGTGAGACATATTGCACGCATAAATTAATTCCAACAAAAGGAACTCAAGAACTTAATAATGGCAAATGGCTTAGCTTTTCTGAAGCTAAGAGAATAATTGCAAAAACATCATGCATTGGAAAATTACTATTATGCCAAGAAGTGATATCAGAGCTGGAGATGCTTGAGTCTGAATTATGGGAAGAAAATTTCAGGGCTGATGACGAAAATTATTATCCAAATACCATTGAAGAGCATGAAGCCATAGCAAAACATGCGAGAAATATTGAAAATATTGTTAGTCCAAGGTTAAAGCGAATTATTGTCTTTGCAAAAAAAGATCTCAAATAATTATAACAGGTCAATAAGCCTGACCGGAAAGAACAGCATTCTTAAACAGAGCGGGGCAACAGCCGGCAGTTTTTCTTTACCAGTTAGCGAGGGAAACGAAAACATGGAGAATGAACGCATGAAAACAAATTTTTTTCATCTTACTGTCTTGGCTGTAATCATAAATCTTTCTTTTTGTATCGCTGGTTGTGGCCCATCCCTTGAAGAACGCCAAACCAAGGAACTCAAGGAAATGGTAGATAGAAAAAAGATGATACGGAATGATGAAGAAAAGGAAAAGACTGTTATAAATCAAGTTGTTAAAAAGTATAATGCAATTTATTTCAGGCCTGAAGATATTGGGATAGATGCATTTACTGTGGAGTATCAGGAATTTTTCAAAGCACATTCACAAGATCCTATACTTTTTCAAGGATACCTAGAAGATATTGAGGAAACACAAAACGGAACTTTCGTTGAATTTTTATGCCTTCATGGAGAGATGTATCCTGTTGACAAAAAAGCCATCCGCTTCAGGCTAAAAATTTCTGATAGTTATTTAAAAATATTATTAAATCGGAAACAAACAAATCCCGATTTGGATGCGTTCCGTTACATGTCTGCACCAGAGTATTATGTGGTAGCAAAAATAGAAAATACTGCGAGTTCTCACCTCTATCAGTTTGAGGCTGAAACCAATGATAAAGAAGTTAGAATACAGTCAGGTGTTTCCAGGAACCTTATAGCAACTGGGCAGCTAATTGGTGCAGAAGCTATACCTAAAAATATTCAGTAATGTCCGGTTAAGGACTTGCATGCAATGTTTTGGTTGATTTATTGAGTT
>JAFLKM010000019.1:0-4448 GCA_019163335.1 Desulfobulbaceae bacterium
TCACGCCTTGATTTCCGGAACTTTTACCTTCCTTTTTCCAAGGTTATAAAAGAGAAATTCCTCACCGCCGAAAATGTTTTTTTTCTCGAAGATGTTGAACAAATGGAAGGCCTGCTTTGCCCTGGCTCGAATCTTTCCATTCTTAAAGGTTTTTTCAAGACAACTGCGCAAACCCATCTGCCTGTGGGCCACGACCGTTACTTTTTTCTTCCCTTTTTTATTGATGATCAACACATTGTGGTCGCCCTCATCACCGGACTTGCCCCTCTCTTCGTTAAAAAGGTGGGCCATGACTGGCTCAAGGACACACGCGATACCGTAGAACAAGAATTCCTGACTCTCAAACAGGCCGGTGTAGACCTGCAAACCGGCCTGCTGAATGGCGTCCATTTAAACACGCTTTTTGACACCTGCCCTGAAGGGGAGCATATCGGCCTGGCCCTGGTGGAAATCTATCCTAAAGTTCGTACGGCAATGGAAGACATGCAACATGTCAGACGTTCTGCTGCGATCCTGAAGTCGTTTACTGGAGAACAGATTCCCCTGTATCATATCGGACAATCTGTTTTTGCCTACCCCTGCCGGAACTGCGACGAGAACTCGGCTGCCAAGTTTGGCCCTTTACTTGTTTCATTCCTGAAACGTGAGCAATTCAAGCGTGTCCATGTAGGTTACAGCCAAGGCAAAATCAGCAATACGGTTGGTCAAGACAGTGAACATATCCAACCCGGAACAAGCGGCCGACAAATCCTTGATGAAGCCTGGTTAGCCCTGCAGACCGCCTGCAAAAGAGGCCCTTTCAGTTTTTGCACCTATCACTCGTTGCAAAATGCCCAGCGTCATCCCCTTTACACTTCAGACAAAAATATCCTGGCCAGAGTCAAACCTCATTGGCAGCAACTGGATCAATTCTCATTAGTACAAATCCATTCGACAAACCCCCTTGACAATTTCTACGACAAAATCGTTCTGGATTTTGCCGGGAGTAAAAAAATCAAAGCAAGTGATACCGATGTGTATCTCTTGCTGCCAACCACCGACTCACAAAAAACTGTCTCTCTTGTTCAAGATATACTCCGATCGTTCACTCGCCATAAATATAACAAGGGATTTATTTCAGCGGGGATTGCCCGGTTTCCTTTCAGCAATTTCAAAAAAACAGAAACCCTGAGCAACTGTCGGAAGGCTCTGCTGCACGGAGAATTGCTGGGACCAGGAAAAATTACTCTCTTCGATGCCTTGAGCCTGAATGTCAGCGGCGACATTTTTTATGGTGAGGGCGATATCCCTCGGGCCATCAGAGAATACAAAAAAGGCTTACTCGTTGCCGCCCATGACGTGAATCTGCTCAACAGCCTTGGCGTCAGTTATGCAATGTTGAATAGGCACCACGGCGCCATTGATTGCTTTCTCAAGGCCCTGACGATAAAACGGGACGATTTTATTTCCTGCTATAATCTCGGGCTTGAACGTAAACTGCAGGGTAATATTGGAGGTGCAGTCCAATCCTTTGAACATGCCCTGCAATGCCAGGGTGAAGACGAACAGGATACGGAAAATGCGAGGAAGGAGCTGCCCCTGCAACTTGGGAAACTTTACTGCCTGACAGGAAGATATCAAGAGTCGCTGGACATTCTATTACCCTGGTATAGTTCAGAACTCAGCAATCCTGGATCCGGCCGGGCGTTCCGTTATATCGGAGAATCTTTCCATGGGGTTGGCCGAGACCGGGAAGCGATGGGCTGGCTGCAGCGAGCCATCCGTTTTGATGAGTTTGACGCAGATGCTCTCAGTCTGCTGGGAGAGCTCTACCTCGCAAATAATGAAGGAGATGAGATAGCCCTCAAGCTCTGTGAAAAAAGTGTCGAGTTAAACCAGACCTCTCCCCTGTTTTATCTTCGCCTTGCAACGGCCCAGATTCAATGCGGACAGCTGGAAACGGCCAAAGAAAATCTCCAGCCATGCCTGAGGAACATAACACTCAAGGAAGCGGCAGGATTCCAGATGGGTTTGCTCTACTTAAAGCAGGGTCAACGTAAAAGGGCCAGGTACTGGTTTTCCAAGACCCTTGACCACGCACAGGCTGAGACCACTCTGCACACTCTCGCCGGTCAATATTTAAGCGAAATTGAGACGAGACAAATTTCTTCAACATAAAAAAAGGACCATCCCAACATGCAGCGTATTGACCGACGACGAATAAAAAGAGAGCCAAAATACTGTCTGGACAATAGTGTAATTGGCGATTCATGGCGCATGTTTCGTATCATGTCGGAGTTTGTTGATGGCTTTGACGCCCTGTCCACCATCGATGTTCCGGTAGTAACGATATATGGCTCAGCCAGAACCGCACCAGATAATCCCTACTACAAATTTGCGGAAGAACTCGCCGGCAGCCTGGCACAAGCCGGTTATGGAATCATCACCGGAGGAGGACCGGGCATCATGGAAGCCGCCAATAAAGGCGCGTCTGAAGCCGGCGGCGTATCCATTGGACTCAACATTGACCTTCCCCATGAACAGGCCCCCAATGCCTATATCAATTTCCCTCTTCATTTTAAGTATTTTTTTGTGCGCAAAGTTATGTTCATGAAATACTCCATGGCCTTTATCTGCATGCCTGGCGGCTTTGGCTCCCTTGATGAACTTTTTGAATCCCTGACTCTTATCCAGACCCAGAGCGTTAAACCCTTTCCGATTATTCTGATCGGAAGTGATTTTTGGGGTGGACTCTTAGAGTGGATTCGCAACCAGTTTATCCCCAATGGGACCATCGCCAAAGATGATCTGATGCTCATCGATATTATGGATGACGTGGAGAGTGTAGTGAACTATATCAAAAAAACCGTTGTCGTTTAAGATTTCCTTTCTTTGCTGAACAAGGTGACATTATGGCCCAGATAGATGCTTTTTTTAAACTGATGAACGATGAAGGCGCCTCGGATTTACATATGGTGGCTGGCCAGCAGCCTGCCCTCCGTATTCGTGGCGACATGGAACGGGTAAAATTCAAGACCTTTGACAATGAAGATCTGAAGAAAATGCTCTATGAGATCTGCCCGGAAGAAAAAATCAAGGCCTTTGAAGAATCCGGAGATATCGATTTTGGCTATGAGATTCCCGGGCTCGCCCGCTATAGATGCAATTTCTTCCAGCAAAAGCATGGAATCGGGGCTGTTTTCCGTGAAATCCCCAGTGACATCATGTCCTGTGAACAACTTGGATTACCAAAGGTTGTCTCCCGCCTGGCCCACCTGCCAAAAGGGCTTGTCCTGGTAACAGGCCCCACTGGTTCCGGAAAGTCCACCACCCTGGCAGCCATTGTTGACGAGGTGAACAAGACCCGTAAGGATCACGTGCTGACCATTGAAGATCCCATCGAGTTCGTGCATCAGAGCCAGAAATGCATTATCAATCACCGTGAAGTCGGCCAGCACACGAAGTCTTTTACTGCCGCCCTGCGCGGCGCCCTGCGTGAAGATCCAGATATCATCATGGTGGGTGAAATGCGCGATCTGGAAACAATCTCACTGGCCATGGAGGCTGCCATGACCGGCCATCTGGTCTTTGGCACCCTGCACACCCTGAACGCCATGAAAACCGTTGATCGAATCATCGAGATTTTCCCTGCCAATCAGCAGGGACAGGTCAGATCAACTCTGTCGGATGCCCTGAAAGCTGTTGTTTCACAAACACTGTTCAAACGTGTTGACATCAAAGGCCGCTGTGCCGCCCTGGAAATCCTGATCGCCACACCCGCTGTCCGTAATCTAATTCGTGAAGGCAAGACCTACCAGATTGCCTCGGTAATGCAGACCGGGAAGAAATATGGCATGCAAACCTTGGATGACGCTATTATGGGATTCCTTGACAAAAAGATGATCAGCCCTGATGCTGCGTATTCCAATTGTGTAGATAAGGCCAAATTTGTAAAATATCTCCTGAATCCTCCATCGGATTTCACCGAAGTCTGATGGAACGCAACCACCGCTGAACAATGATTTTTCTTGACAAAAAACAAGGCTTGAATTAATGCACAGGCATTAAATATGAAATTATATTTATGGTACATTTGTATTTGCATCTTGTTGCAAATATAGAAATTTAATTTTTTAATTCTATTTAGGAGGTGTATTATGGCTTGGGATATCGTGATCGATTTAGACAAATGTGCTGGTGATGAAGAATGTGTAAACGCCTGCCCAGCTCAGGTATATGAGATGAAAGATGGTAAAGCTTTTGCTGCCAATCCAGACGAATGTCTGGGTTGCGAGACCTGTGTTGAAGTTTGTCCTGAAGGCGCCATTACTGTCACTGAAGTGTAATTTTTATTCGCCTCAGTTTGAGACAAGCCCATTCCCTTTCTGGGGGAATGGGCTTGTCTTGTTTTAAGACGCTCCCCGCGAAGTTTTTTCAAAATTGACCAAAGATGATCAGACGGACACTGA
>JAFLKM010000019.1:4548-36172 GCA_019163335.1 Desulfobulbaceae bacterium
ACGCTCCCCGCGAAGTTTTTTCAAAATTGACCAAAGATGATCAGACGGACACTGATAAAGTTTAAACCGGGGGTGCCCAGACAAATCCATCTGCTCCTTGCTGCTTCCCTATGGAGCATCATAGGGATTTTTCTTATGATACGAGGAATGTCCTGGCTAACGACCACTGAACGGCTTTGGTTGACAATTCCGGCAGTCATTGCCGGAAGCCTCAAATCCTTATTCATCTTGGACAACAGTGCCAGAAAAGGAGTTCATCGTATTTTGGAGCTGGCTGACGGAACCTGCCTGGGAGCGGTCTATTCAATAAAAACATGGCTGCTGGTTCTGGTTATGATTGGATCAGGAATTGTTCTGCGCCACTCGTCCTTACCCAAAGAACTTCTTGGAGGTGTCTATATGACGATAGGCTGGGCCTTGTTTTTTTCCAGCCGCCATGCCTGGCAGGCCTGGCGTTCTCTTTCTAACCAGCAGAAAAAACAATGATCCATTCTCACTCTTCTCCTGAATCATTGAATAAAATCATCATTGACACTTCTGCCCTGGAGACAAATTTCAGGATATTACAGCAACGAGTCGGTCAGGACATCCCGGTCATGGCCATGGTCAAGGCTGACGCCTATGGTCATGGGATGATCCAGGCTGCCCGCAGTTTTTCCCGGGCTGGCTGCACACGTTTTGCGGTAGCCGAAATCCAGGAGGGAGTGGTATTGCGGCAGGCCGGGATAGTCGGCCAGATTTTTGTGCTGCTTGGCTTCCAAGACATTGAAACACACCTTTTTTTTAATTATGACCTGACTCCGGTTATTTTTGATTATCAGGCCCTCAGGTTACTGTCACAGGCCGCCGTCAGCAATAAGCGCAAAATAGCTGTCCACCTGAAAGTCGATTGCGGCATGGGCAGACTGGGATTCATGCCTGCAGAACTGCCAACGATTATGGCCCGTCTGGAAGACTTTCCAGGGGTAACGCTGGCCGGCATCATGAGCCATTTCCCCATGGCCGATGCCCCCAGTTCCTTGCCCACTCTGGAGATGTACCGGCATTTCCAAACTGCCTGTGCAACCTCAAATCAGCAGGGCCTTGTTTTTTGTCATATTGCCAATTCCGGTGCCGCCCTCTATTGTCCTGAGACCTGCGGAGATATGGTACGTCTGGGGATCTCCCTCTATGGCTACTATCCCGATGGAGCACCCGGCAAAGCGCGCAACAAGGGAGAAAAACTTATCCCGGCCATGTCCTTTACCACCCAGGTCATTCAGGTCAAAACGGTGCCCGCTGGAACCGGGGTCAGTTATGGCCACACCTTTATCTCCGACAATGAGACAAAAATTGCAGTTCTGCCGGTGGGCTACGCAGATGGATTTCTCCGAGCCTTGTCGAATAAGGCGCAAGTGCTTATTAAAGGACAGCGGGCCAGAATTATAGGCAGAGTCTGTATGAACCTGTGCATGGCTGACATCACCGATATTCCAGGGGTAGAACCAGGAGAACCAGTGGTAATCCTCGGTTCGCAAGGAGTTGAGACCATCACTGCCGATGAAATTGCCGACTGGATGGGGACAATTTCCTATGAAGTCCTCTGTCTGTTTGGGAACAACAATGAAAGACACTTTATCAAATCAGAATACTGCAAAATTATTGAGCGAAAATGATACGCCAACAACTCAAACAACTCATTGATGCCTGTTTCGAACAGGGTGTCAGCATCGGACTTTGGTCAGCGGATCTGGCCGGAAAGTATACCGTGGAGGTCCCCAAGCAGGACGGACATGGGGACTTTTCCACGAATATGGCACTCCTCCTTGCAGGGCGGCTCAAGATCAACCCTCGACAAACAGCCAGCCAACTGACAGCCCTTCTTGAAAAAGAAACAGAGCTCATTGATCATCTTGAGATTGCCGGCCCAGGCTTCGTCAATATTTTCCTGAAACCAAGGGTCTGGCAGCACGCGCTTTTTCCGGTTTTTGAACAGCGAGACCATTTTGGTCTTTCCACCATAGGCCAAGGTCGAAAAGTCATGGTGGAATTCGTCAGTGCCAATCCCACCGGCCCACTCAGTGTGGGGCATGGACGTCAGGCCATCCTTGGGGATGCCATTGCCCGATTGTTGACCGCCACCGGCCATGACGTCTTCCGTGAATATTACTTCAACGATGCGGGTCGGCAGATGCGGGTACTCGGTGAATCCACTCGGGCCAGGTATCTGGAGTTGCTGGGTTTGCCCAGCCAGTTCCCCGAGGATGGCTACCAGGGAGATTACATCGTGGACATCGCGCGCGAGATGATTGCCGAACATGGCAACTCCCTCCAAGACCAAAGCGATGTTGTCCCTTTCACCAACAAAGCAAAAGAGATGATCTTCAAGGACATTTCCGGCACCCTTGAACGTATGGGAATCATCTTTGACAACTACTATAACGAACACACCCTCTACGAAAACGGTCACATCGATTCCGTGGTCGCTGAATTACGGGCAAAAGGATTGGTCTACGAAAAAGAAGGCGCGGTCTGGTTCAAAACCTCTGAGCTTGGACAGGATCAGGATCGGGTGATCATTAAAAGCAGCGGCGAGCCGACCTATCGTCTGCCTGACATCGCCTATCATCGGGAAAAATTCCGGCGCAACTTTGACTGGCTGATTAATGTGTTCGGCTCCGATCATATCGCCACCGTCCCGGACGTTCTGGCCGGAGTCCGGGCGCTTGGGTATGATGATTCCAAGATAACCGTGGTACTCCATCAATTTGTGACCTTGATCCGTGATGGAAAACAGGTGAAAATGTCCACCCGCAAGGCCACCTTCATTACAGTGGACGAGCTCCTCGATGAAGTGAGCGTGGATGTTGCCCGTTTCTTTTTTATGATGCGCAAGGCCGACAGCCAGCTGGAATTTGACCTGGATCTGGCCACCAAGGAGAGTCAGGAAAATCCGGTTTATTATGTCCAGTATGGACATGCCAGGATCTGCTCCATTCTCCGTCAAGCCGAAGAGAAAGGAGTTCAACGACTCCCGATTAAAGATGTGGATATTTCCCTGCTGGTTGAGCCGGAGGAGTTACAGTTATTAAAGAGCATGGCCGCTTTCCCAGCCATGATTGAAGATGCGGCGCTCAGCCTGGCGCCCCATCGGGTCATTTTTTTCCTGATGAATCTTGCTGGTCAATTCCATAGCTACTATAACAAGCATAAAGTCATTACCGACAATCTCACCCTCAGTCAGTCCCGACTCTGCCTGATGGAGGCCTTGCAGATAGTATTCCGCAATGGCCTGCGTATCGTCGGCTTGAGCGCACCGGAAGAGATGTAGCGCTGCCCGGAAAAGGTGACAGAATTCTCTTTTCGTTGAGTGCCTTACAGATTATTCTCTTGTTTTTCTTACAAGGAAATAATCTGCAAAAGGCACATATCACGCTCGTCGGGGTTAGCCCTTTAAATACTCTCATTATTCTGTTACAAAGGCTTATCCGGTTTGATTGTGGCAGAGTTGATCAGACGGCATAAAACAGACACACAGGAGTTCAAGCCCATGATCCGAAACGCCCGCATGGATGACGTCAAAACCATCCATTCTCTGCTGAATCAATTTGCAGCCAAGGGACTGCTCCTTGGTCGATCCATCAGCTCTCTCTATGACCATCTTCGAGACTTTATTGTCCTCACCGACGAATCAGGCCAGATCCTTGGTGTTTCAGCCCTCCAGATAAGCTGGGAAAATCTTGCTGAAATTCGCTCGCTGGCTGTCCTCGAAGCCTTTCAAGGACGGGGTTACGGCGCACAACTGGTGCAGTCCTGCCTTACTGAGGCAAAAAGACTGGAGATAGAAAAAATCTTTACCCTGACGTACCAGGCAGTTTTTTTCCGCAAACAAGGATTTATCGATATTGACAAACACGAGCTCCCCCACAAAATCTGGAGCGACTGTCTCCACTGCCCCAAGTTTCCTGACTGTGATGAAGAGGCACTGATCTTCACCATGCAAAAAAAATAAATAATCAGAAGAATTGACATGATCGGAACATTACTGACAAAAGTATTCGGCAGCAATAATGACAGGGCGCTCAAGCAGATCCAGCCGTTGGTCAAGCAAATTAATGAACTTGAAGACGCCCTTCTCCCCCTTGATGACGCTCAACTAGCCGCCAAAACCGTTCTCTTTAAGGAACGGCTGGCCAATGGTGAACCACTCGACAATCTCCTGCCTGAATCCTTTGCGGTGATGCGAGAGGCAGCGAGACGAGTCCTTGGTGAGCGCCATTACGATGTGCAGCTTATCGGCGGGGTCATTCTCCATCAGGGCAAGATTGCTGAGATGAAGACAGGTGAGGGCAAAACCCTGACCTCCACCCTGCCCGCCTACCTCAATGGCCTCACCGGGAAAGGGGTGCATGTGGTGACAGTCAACGATTATCTGGCCTCCCGGGATGCGGAATGGATGGGGAAGGTCTATCAATTCCTGGGGTTGAGTGTCGGCAAGATCGTGCATGGCATGGACGATACCGCTCGCCGTGAGGCCTATGCGGCGGATATCACCTATGGAACCAATAACGAATTTGGTTTTGATTATCTGCGCGACAATATGAAATTTACGATGAGTGAGTTTTGCCAGCGCGGATTCAACTATGCCATTGTCGACGAAGTGGATTCCATCCTCATCGATGAAGCTAGAACCCCGCTTATTATCTCCGGACCCGCCGAAATCTCCACCGAACTGTATGCCAATGTTGACATGATCATGTCTCACTTCCACCCGGAAGAGCATTATGTTGTGGACGAGAAAGCAAGGCAAGTTGCCCTCACCGATGAAGGTGTCGCTTTAGGCGAGCAGCTGCTGGAAATAGAAAACCTCTATGACCCATCGAGCATCGAGCAACTCCACCATCTGACCCAGGCCTTGAAGGCGCACACCCTTTTTCAACGGGATGTTGACTATATCGTCAAGCAGGGAGAGGTCGTCATTGTTGATGAATTCACCGGTCGGACCATGGAAGGTCGGCGCTACAGCGAAGGACTGCATCAGGCCCTTGAAGCCAAGGAACATGTCAGCATCCAGAAAGAAAATCAAACGCTGGCCTCCATTACCTTTCAGAATTATTTCCGCATGTACGACAAACTGGCCGGCATGACCGGAACTGCAGATACCGAAGCACCGGAGTTCAAGAAGATCTATGACCTGAGCGTCATCATCATGCCCACCAACCAGCCCATGGTTCGTAAGGATTATGCCGATGTGATCTATAAGAATGTGGCAGCCAAGTATCGGGCGGTGGTGCAGGAGATCAAGAACCTGCATGAAAAAGGCCAGCCGGTTCTGGTGGGGACTATCTCCATTGACGTCTCCGAACAAATTTCTGAAATGCTGAAAAAAGAGCAGGTTCCCCATGAGGTACTCAATGCTAAACAACATGATCGCGAGGCTGAGATTATCGCCGGCGCCGGACAGCTGGGAAAGGTGACCATTGCCACCAACATGGCCGGCCGCGGTACGGATATCAAGCTTGGGCCCGGTGTCTGTGAGGTCGGCGGACTCCATATCCTTGGCACGTCCCGACATGAATCCCGACGCATTGACAATCAACTTCGAGGCCGGGCTGGCAGGCAGGGAGATCCGGGTTCATCGCGGTTCTACCTCTCCCTGGAAGACGACCTGCTCCGCATTTTCGGTTCAGGCCGCATCTCAGGGATCATGGACAAACTGGGCATGGAAGAGGATGAACCCATTGAACACAACATGATCTCCAAGGCCATTGAAAACGCCCAGAGAAAGGTTGAGGGACATAACTTTGATATCCGCAAGCACCTGCTTGAATATGATGACGTCATGAACAAGCAGCGCGAGGTGATCTATCGCCAGCGGCGGGAGGTTCTTGCAGGTGAGGACCTTGTCGAGGTGGTCAAGAATATGATTTCTGACCTGGTTGACAGCGTCGTGGAGGAATTTTCTCAAGACCGATTAGCCTCAGAGGACTGGAACTGGCAGGATTTTGACAAACGTATACTTGACACATTTAATATTGAACCAGGCTGGAACGTTCAGGATTGTACCGGCCTGAACAAAGAGAGTTTCCGCGACAAGCTCAATGCAATGATTGCAGGCGCCTATGCCGCCCAGGAACAACGCAACACCATTCCCGTTCAGCGGCATCTGGAACGCGTCGTCCTGTTGCAAATGGTTGACACCCTGTGGAAGGAACATCTGCTGGCCATGGATCATCTGAAACAGGGCATCGGACTCAGGGGATACGGCCAGAAAAACCCTCTGATTGAATATAAAAAGGAAGGCTACAATTTATTTATGCGCATGATTGAGATGGTCAAAGAACAAACGGTTTCTACCCTCATGCGGGTCCAGGTGGTCCAGGAAGATGAAGTCGAACGGCTCGAAGAAGAGCACCGCAAACGTCAGGCTCAGGAGATCCAGCTCAATAAAGGGGCTGCCGGTGTCGTAGAACCACCACCGGCGCCGCAGCGAAAACCTGCTCCACGTGAAGTCGACAAAATAGGCCGCAATACTGATTGCCCTTGCGGGTCTGGAAAAAAATATAAAAAATGCTGCGGTCAGCCCAAATAGAAACCTATCCCCGCAAGCAGACACCAGGAAGAATGACAGTTGTTCTCGAGACCACGAACCGAGAGAACTGCATTACAGCCCCGCGTGCGGTTGTTTAAAAAAATCATTCTGCCCCGGCATTCAAAAAGAATTTAGTACCTAATCCCGTTCATCGGCGGGGTTCGGATAAACACTTTCGACAAGGCAATCCTCGCTGAGCAAGAAAATTTGTCCTCAAGTATCCACAAGGGAGTACGCAAATGGCTAAATATATAGGTGTTCTTACAGCAGGTGGAGACTGTCCAGGTCTTAACGCTGCCATTCGCGCCATCGGCAAGGGCGCCATGAATACAAACATGCGGGTCCTCGGTTTTCGTGATGGATTCCGTGGATTAATGGAAAATCGTACCGTCCCCCTGGAAGGTGAATCGATGATGGGTCTTCTAACCCTGGGCGGAACCATCCTTGGCACCAGCCGGGATAAACCACACAAGATGCCGGTGGGCGGGACCCTGATGGACATGACCGATGTGATTGTCGACAATTACCACCGGCATCATCTTGACGCCCTGGTCTGCATCGGCGGCGGCGGAACCCAGAAGAACGCCTACCGTCTGGCCCAGAAAGGGCTCAACATCATCACCCTGCCCAAGACCATCGACAATGACGTGGCCATGACCGATATCACCTTTGGCTTTGACACGGCGCTCTCCATTGCCACCGAGGCCATTGACCGGCTTCATTCAACGGCACACAGCCATCATCGTATTATTGTGGTTGAGATCATGGGGCATAATGCCGGCTGGCTCGGACTTGGCGCAGGGCTGGCAAGCGGCGCAGATGTCATCCTGATCCCAGAAATCCCCTACGATATCCAACTGGTGGCAAACGCCATTCATCGACGACAGCACCGTGGACGTAATTTCAGTATTGTTGCCGTTTCTGAGGGGGCATTGTCTGTGGATGAACACACCGTTCTGACTGCCCTTCGAATTCGCAAAGAAGAGGCCAAGGCCAACGATGATCGTAAAGAGATGCGACAGGTTTTGGAGGAAATGGGCGAATTCGAGACTGGACGAACCAATCATACCCTGAACCTAGCCCGCTCACTGGAGTCATTAACCGGGCTTGAAGCGCGCCTGACCATTCTTGGTCATCTCCAGCGAGGTGGAACACCATCAGCCAGTGACCGGGTTCTCTCCACCAAGCTTGGCACGACCTGTATTCGTCTGATTGAAGAAGGAATTTATGGAGTAATGGTTGCGGTTCAAGGCAACAAGGTGGTAACTGTGCCGCTGGAAGACGTGGTTAATAAACGAAAAGTTGTCCCGCTGAATCATGACTGGATTGAATCGGCCCGAAGTGTAGGGACCTGCCTTGGCGACTGCCGGGAAGGTCTTCCAAAGGCGAAGGCGTCTCGATAAGAAAAGGCCGTCCATCTTCAGGTGAAGATGGACGGCCTTTTCTTCTTTTCAGGTCTTACCGATTATCCTCGCAACTTGTCTGGCGTCAGCAGATTTTCTTCCATATGATGTAATTCATCAATCCCGGAAATAACAATGTTTGGATCCACGGCTAAATGCTTATCTGCCATCTTGTCAGTATAAGTCATTGCAGAAAGGATGTGCTTCATGCAATTGAGACGCGCCAGTTTTTTGTTATCTGAACGGATAATCGTCCAGGGAGAGATCGAGCGGTTCGTTTCTGAAAGCATCTGAAATTTACGGACGGAATACTGATCCCAGTACTCTTGGGCAAGATTATCCACTGGGGAAAGTTTGTACTGCTTCAAGGGATCAGTTTTTCGGGACTCGAACCGTTCTTTCTGTATTTCTCTGGAGACTGAAAAATAGAATTTAAACAGTTTAATTCCATCCTTTACAAGAAGCTCTTCCACCAGCGGCACATCTTTTAAAAATCGTTTATTCTGCTCATCCGTGCAAAACCCCATGACCGGTTCCACCATGGCCCTATTGTACCAGCTACGATCAAAGAGCACCAGCTCTCCGGCATGGGGTAAATTGTTAATATACCTTTGAAAATACCACTGAGTCTGTTCCGTTTCATTGGGCTTTGCGAGGGCAACTACCCTGGTATTCCGAGGGTTCAGGTTACTGATAATCCGCTGAATGGTTCCACCCTTCCCGGCTGCGTCACGGCCTTCAAAAATGACCAGCATCCGGCCGCCACTCTTCTGCATGTGCTGCTGCAACTTCATCAATTCGATCTGCAGACTTTTTAATTCTGCCTCATAGGCCAGGTCACTCTCTTTCACCCAGACAGCCACCCGTCCATCTTCTTTATCGGCTTTTTCATTTCTAATAGCCGTTCCTTCAAGAAGCTTGACATCTTTGTTCTGCTCACTCTTTTCGTTATTTTTCTTGTTACTTTTAGCCATAATGCCATGTATCCTTTTAGATTGAGAGAGTAATAAAAGAAAGAAAACGGGCAGTTGTATATCCATTAACCCCGACGAACAGGATAAGTGTCTTTACAGATTATGTTCTTGCAAAAAAACTAGAACATAATCTGTAAGGCACTTAACACCTCCGCGTCTTTTGTCTAACTGAGGGGAACGCCAAATTCTCTTTCCTGTTTCAACATAATTCGTAACTCCTTATCCCCGGGAATCACAATCTCTGGATTTGGAGAGAAATCCAGAGACCTGCTACGCCCTACATACCTTACAGAATTCAGAATCAGTTTCATGGTTTCCAACCGGGCCAGATGCTTATTGTCAGAACGGACAATCCACCATGGCGTCGTTTTAGTGTGGGTCTTCTGGAGAAGGATTTTTTTCTTTTCGGTGAATTCATTCCATAATTCCTGGGCCTGAAGATCGACTTCGCTCAACTTCCATTGCCGCAAAGGGTCATTCTTGCGCCGCTCAAACCTTCTTGCTTGCTCCTCCTTGGTCACCGAAAAATAGAGCTTGAGCAAAATGGTTTTCCCAGCATCCTGAATAAAACTCTCCTCATACGTGGTCACTTTATGGAGAAATCGTTTATATTGTTCATCAGTACAAAACCCCATCACCGGTTCAACCATGGCTCGATTGTACCAGCTGCGATCAAACAACACTATCTCACCGGCATGAGGGAAGCGTTCAATATAGCGTTTCATATGCAGCTCTGTGCGCTGTTCTTCAGTGGGTTTCCCCAGAGCCTCAACCCGGTACCCTTTGGCATTCATGTAACGGGTCACGGCCCGGATAGTCCCCCCTTTCCCCGAGGCATCACGACCATCGAAAAGAATAATCATCTTTTTCGCGTTTCGTTCAAGGTGGGCATGCATCTTGATCAGCTCTGCCTGAAAAGGTTTTAGTTCTTCGGCATCACAAAAATTTAACAACGCTGAGGCAACGATCTCTTCCTTGTGCCGAACACTTAACAGCTCAAAAACCTTGTTATTAATTTCATTTGACGCATAATCTTTTAATTCACTATCAAGGTTCTTGACAAGCTGACGAATAATAGCGGTTGTGCCTTTCTGTTCAGGAACTGGAGGTAACTTATTCTTTCTGGTCGGTGACATAATGATCCCTATGATTAAAAATTACACCCATGAACACGTTAATTAAATTATACCATAGCATTAGCTATGGTATAATTTAAAAAAATAGAAACGCCATGAGCAACCTGCTACTTTCTCTACATAATCTCGTTTCAGCAAAACACTTTTGGCTTCGTCCCCGACTGTCGTCCCAATTTGCTCGTGAGTCGAATGCCAATCGAATCTTCATACAGTAGAATAAAATGTATAAACAATCTCTATAAACAATATAATCAGAAGGGGCTCAACTTTTCCATAAATATTCAGCACTCATAAGGGATGTGAACCATGATCACCATAAAAATTAAAGGCATGAGCTGTCAACACTGCGTGAATTCTGCCCGTAAGGCATTGGAAGCTGTACCCGGAATCTCTAATATCCAGATAGATCTGGCAAAAGGAGAGGCCACATTCGACGGTGAGGTAGACCTTCAGGCCGCCAAAGAGGCAATCGCTAAGATTGGTTTTGAGGTCATTCTATAAGAATCGGTGTACAAATTATCCCTTCACCAGCAAGTCGTGTGAGATGATGCAGGCAAAAGGTATTAAATCTCAACTTGCTATTACCCTGGCAGTTCTTTTGACCATTGGCATGGTGCTGATCAGTCTGGTGGTTACCATCTTCTGGCAGCGCAGCCTCATGGGCGCAGAAACGGAGAAGGCCCGGGCAGTACTGTCCATCGTGGCTGGCATGTCTGACAAAATGACGCCAGGCGAAGAGGCCTTGCCACCAAAAAAGCTGGAACAGCTGCGCCAGACCCTGGAAGCCTCGTGTGTGATGTTCGCAAACAATGTTGTTGTGGCCAGTTCCCCTGAGGGATGCAGCCCTCAAGACATAATCCTGCAAGAAAAGTTGCGGCAGGTTATCAGCACAGGAACGGCAACCACATTGAGCATCAGCACCGGACCGGATATTCCCCTTTTCAGCCGCCTCCTCCTGGTTCTTGCCGTGCCCATGAAGACCCAAGGAATGCAGCAGGGTTCCATCGGTGCTGTGATTCCTCTCCAATCCGTCTACAAGCAAATAACTCAAGGCCGACATATTGCCTACATCTACATCCTGGTGAACGTCATCATCCTCACCACCATCGGCTTTTTCCGTTTAGTCAAGGTTGTGGTGCGCCCCATCGAAAATCTGGTCACCCTGACAAATACCTACCAGAGCGATGAAAATATCCCCTTTTTATCTGACCAGGAGAGCAATGAGTTTGGCCAGCTTTCCATCGCATTGAACCGAATGCTGCATCGTATCGACGAAGACCGCCGGAAACTCAGGGAAACGGTGCGCTCTCTTGAAAAAGCAAATCAACAGTTACGCACCACCCAGCAGCAGATGGTGCAAACCGAAAAGATGGCGGCAATCGGCAGACTGGCAGCCGGGCTTGCCCATGAAATCGGCAATCCCATCGGGATTATTCAAGGATATGTGGAAATGCTGGGGCAACCGGACTTAGCACAAAATGAGCAACAGCAATTTAGCAGGCGATCGCTTCAGGAGCTGGAACGGATCAATCATCTGATCCATCAGCTCCTCAATTTCTCCAGAACCAGGCCTAATGACTCCGAAAGCACCCTGATTCACCCCTTGCTTCATGAACTGGTCGGCATGCTGCAAGCCCAAAAAAAATCCGCTTCAATCACGTTTCAGTTGCATCTTGACGCAGAGCAAGATCTGGTGGCAGCCGGGGCTGAAGGCCTCCATCAGGTCTTTCTGAACTGCCTGCTCAATGCCATCGATGCCATTGGTGAAGCCATGGGAAAATTCGGAGACTCGCATCAAGGAACAATCCGTCTCTCCACTAGCAATACCACCAACGATGAAGGGAGGCCGTTTATCCAAATCAGCCTGGAAGACAATGGAATCGGGATCAAGGAGAAAGATAAGGACAGCTTATTTGACCCTTTCTTCACCACCAAGGAACCTGGGAAAGGGACGGGGTTAGGCCTCTCTGTCTCTTACGCGCTCGTGGAAGGCGTTGGCGGACAGATGCGAATCCAGGGACGGGAAGGACAGGGTGCCACGGTCTTTATTCTTCTCCCACTCTCGGCTGAATCCATGAGCCGTTAACAGATTTTTGCTAAGAACACCACTCACTGAAAAAAATGAATCAAAAAAAACTCTTAATTGTCGATGATGAAGAAAACATGCGCCACATGCTGCAGGCCATGGTCAGTCGTCATGGATATACCGTGGAAACGGCCGTGGATGGCCAGGATGCCCTGAGCAAAATCGCCCACAGTCAGTTTGATTTTATCCTCTGTGATATCAAAATGCCGAACATGGACGGCATCAGCTTTCTCCATAAGGCCGGAAAGGATCTGCAGGATTCGACAGTTATTATGATGTCCGCCTTCGGGACGGTTGACATGGCCTTGGAGGCGATCAAGGCCGGGGCTTATGACTTTATCTCAAAACCGTTTAAGACTGACGAAGTCCTGCTCACTCTGAAAAAAGCTGAAGAAAGGGAACTCCTGCGGCAGGAAAACCGCCTGTTGAAAGAGCAGATTCAGGAGATCAAAAGCGGGGAAGGGTTTGACAAGATGGTGGCTGCGAGCAAGGTCATGCTTTCTCTTTTTACCCTGGCACGAAAGGTTGCCCCTTTTAACACGACCGTTTTGATCATTGGGGAGTCGGGCACCGGCAAAGAATTAGTGGCGAAAGGCATCTACGCGGCATCCACAAGGAACAAAAAGCCATTCATTACCGTGAACTGCGGCAGCATCCCGGCGAATTTGCTGGAAAGTGAATTCTTCGGCTATGTTAAAGGCGCATTTACAGGGGCGGACAGAACCCGCAAAGGGCTCCTCGCCGAGGCAAACGGGGGAACTCTTTTCCTTGATGAAATAGGAGAGCTTCCCGCCGAAATGCAGGTCAAGCTCCTCCGGGTATTGCAGGAGGGAGAGATAAAACCCATCGGCGCCAACAAAACCGAACTCATCGATGTCCGGATCCTGGCCGCGACCGCTAAAAATCTTGAAGACGCCGTGCGCCAGGGGACATTTCGCGAAGACCTGTTTTACCGTCTTAACGTCCTGCCCATCACTATCCCCCCATTACGAGAGAGAACGGAAGATATCCCCCTGCTCGCCAGACATTTTATGCATAAATTCAACCTGGCCATGGAACGAGATGTCAGATCAATCACACCCGAAGCCATGGAAAAACTCCTGGCCTATAACTGGCCGGGAAATGTCCGGGAATTGGAGAATAGCATTCAACGGGGGGTTGTGCTGGCAGATGCGCAAACCATAGGGCTGGAGCACTTACCACCCCAGCTGGCGCTGACATCTCCCGCGGAATCACAGGAACAGTGTTTTTCCGGCTTTTCCATGAAAGAAGCCCAGAAGATCATGGAAGAAAAAATAATCCGCAGGGCTTTGCAGAAAACCAAAGGCAATCGCCTGCAAGCCAAGAAGTTATTGGAGATAAGCTACCCTTCCCTGCTGAGCAAGATCAAGGAATATCAAATCGTAATTGACTGAACTATCGACATGTCAGAGACAAACCGCTTTTTGGTTATGCTCTCACATACACAGGGGCGATCAAACCAGAATCATTTCAGCAAGAAAAGCGATACAAAAAAACGTAATTTTGATGAAAAAGGCTGCTCAAGTACCAGATGAGTTAAGGCCAAGGATTGATCAAAGTAACGCCACTCATCTCCATATCAGTTGTATTTCTTGTTACCACGGTAAGGCCGGATGAAAGGCCCGTAGCAGCGATCAGGCCATCAATAGCTGGCATAGCTCTACCTGTTAATTCTGAATGAGCTTGAATTCTCCCCCAAATTACTGCAGCCTGAAGATCAAAATTAAGTATTCTATCTTGGAACCTTTCTTCGAGATCGTAACGTACCCAGTCATGCAGTTTTTCTTTCTTTCTACTCTCGGGTAATTTTTCGATTCCTTTGTGGATTTCTCCGATAGTCAAGACTCTCATAAAAAGATTGTTCTCTTCTTCTTTTGCAATCCATTGAACAATTTTAGGGTTGGGTTTCTTTTTTATTAATTCAGAGATGACGCAGGTATCTAATAAATATCTCATAGCTCGATATCTCTCGGAATTTCGTTGCTTCTTGTTAAATCCAAGTCTTCTTTTGCCAGAGGAGAGCTTTGAAAAAAATTCACCAAGTTGGTTTTCGGTTTTATTAATTTTTTATATTCTTCTATTGACAGAACAACCACCGCAACCTTGCCGTTTTTCGTGACAATTTGCGGTCCAATATGTTGAGCCTTGTCAACCAGATTACTGAATTTACTCTTTGCATCCTGCATCTGCCAATGATTTTCAATCATAATGCCCTCCTTCTACCATTACATTATTATCTGACTAATATAGCCAGACATGTAAACTTTACATTGTAGAGTGGCAATCTCTTCCACTAAGAGTATTGAGAGCAAGGATATTGTCCTGAATTATAGCAAATGGGCGGATTCAACTTCGAAGTGCAACTTTCAGTGATGCTGGACTATAGCGCATGGTCTTATCAAAAAACACCTCAAAGAGCTTTTGGAACACCCGATTGACACACCCGATCATTTAAGTTGGCTGCAGCCAACCCTGACCCCATATTCTTGTTCCTGCAAAACACCCATTAGTCAAGCCTGCCGCCCTACCGCCCTGTTTCGACTTTCGGAGACAAGTAAAAAAGGCGTTGTCTTTTCAAACAACGCCTTTTTGAGAATCAGGATAAAACGAGAAGTGCCCTGGGTGGCACACCCTACATCAGGCGTCAACCTTATCTGCCTATCTATACCCCCAAGAAGTTGTGCCAGATTTTGTTTGGCCAGGATTTTCCTCTCCAAGTGTGAGAATTGCACCGTCACTTGTCTGCACAAAGACTGTAGACCCATCTTTGGCTCCGACATGAATACTCGGTTTAGAAACAAGCCCCTTACCTAAAGGAATCCTAATTAAATTATTAACCGGAGAGGGGTTTGCAGAGTCACGAATCACTGTATTGACTGATGCCGTTCCTGTTAAATAATTCAGGGCGTAAAGATAGCTCGACCCTTCGACTTCACACGTATCAGCAGAGGGAACATAGGAGGTAAAAGTCAGGAGATCCCCAAACAAGGCGGCCTGCCCCACATTTCTCTCGAAGATGCCTGTGGCTGTATCAAGGTCAAAATTATAATACCATCCTTGAAAATCATAGTTGCCTGTACCATCTTTATGCTTAGTCGCTGCAACAAATCCGGACCAACTTTTGGGTGTCCCAACCGTTCCAGAAGGCGGTACCGGCCCCCCACTGACATTTTTAGTTGTCGCATTGACTACAATTGAAGTTGAATTGTAAAGCATACCGACTGGGACTGCGTCATAAGTATTTGCAAATGGTGAGACCAAGCTTCTTGGCTCCTTAATCCCATAAAACGTCTGCTGATTGGTAATATCTTTGTCATTTCTGATGACATAGCGCCCTGTGCCAAAGAACACCCAATTATTCTTCTCCGCATCCAAACCAACTGTTGGCGCGGCACTGATGGGCTGATGCAGCGAACCTCCTTCCAAATCCATCAAAACACTGTCTCTGTCCCAAGACAGGGGAGAGATATCATTCTTCATCACTATTCTTCTCAGCTTACCACCCCACCTTACCGTGGGGTCAGACGCCGTTGAGTCGTAGCTGACCGTGCCGAAATAAACGGCATCGGCCTTGTAATCCAGGTCATAGTCCACCGTAATGGGATCAGAGATAAACGCTTTCTTATCACCGGTAAAGTTCTGAGCATAATAATCGGGACCTACCGTTGTAGCATGTCCAGTTGAATCGATGGTCTTGAGCGCCTTATCTTTTACAAGCGACACCAGATCAACGATATAAAGCTTGGCGCTCTGGTTACTGACGGCGTCATCCAGCGACGAGCCTGTACCGGGTGAGCCAATGTCCTCGGCTGGACCCGAGCCAAAAATCAGATACCAATCATTTTGATTAGCGACTGTCTTATCTTTCATCGCCGCAACGGTAGGATAGCAGGTAGTATATCCGAGATGCGGGAAAGCAAGCTCACCAAGAACAACCGGTGGTACTTCTGGATTGGTGATATCAAGAACGTAATACGCAGAACTCATGGAGCGATTATTTGCATCAACCGTTCCATCTGTTCTATCCATATCCACATTTATTTTTCCGCCGCCAAAACGCATCCCACCGACGAGCACTGTACCCCAGCCACCTGGATGAATGCAGGCCGAGGCGCTCGGAGTAGAACAAGCTGACTCTTCTGTAAAAATCTTGGCATCAAATATCCGTGGCTTCAGATCAGCGTAATAAACATGTTTCTCATCATTATAATCAGATTCCGTGAGCCAATAGAGATGGGGCAAAAGGTTATAAGGGACATAAGCCCACAACTCAGAGCCAAGAGCATGCGCCGCAACAGAAGAATCAAAAACTCCGTGACTGTTTTTCGGCTGTAAGAGATATGCAACATCCTTTACTTTATCCGGTGTGGCTGGATATACGTCAAAACGATCCTCGAAAAAGCCGGCATTAAAGGCATGCAACATACCGTCATTAGCTCCCGCATACAGCACAGCTCTGCGGCTTTGATACTTTGACGCAAAAGTTGCGTACGAGGTATCCTTATACAACAGATGCAATGCCTCTTGAGGCTTACTTACAAGCGTAGGGCTGGAATAAACGATATCACCCAGGCGCCAGGTTTCCATTATACCGTCATTATTTTTATCCAGCTTGCGTGATCGAAAGGCCGGTATTGTGCCACCGGTGCCGGTTGCCAACGTGGCACTCCCCTGATCCAACCCTCGGATATAATTAACAACCCGCTGAGTCTGCAACTTCAAAAATTCGTCTCGATTTCCACCGATTACACTTACATAAGTTGGTAATGCTTCAGAATTGCGATTAACAGGGATGTAAGGATAAATTGTTGCCGAATTCTTAAGATCAGCGACTATTGGACTACCGGCAACAAAAGGAAGCTGTTCTCCTGTGTCGGCAACTTTATCCTTATCCTCATCAATAAAGGTAAAAACATATCTCTTCTTATCAGTAGAGGAATAGTCGCGTTGTTTTATAATATCGGCATCCGTAATGGTATTTAACCAGGAGCTTGAGTTCCAAAGATATTTTAAATTTTCAGCATCCCCCACAGCATCAAAATGCGACGATTCACCAACTCCCTGTTGTGTTACAGTTATCGTAGTTCCCGATGTTGCTACAGTGGCATCAGTAACAACGCCTGGAATTGTATTGGTTACAGTAATGCTATCCGCCGCCGGAGCTGGAACAGTAAATGCGCTATATGCATTATTCACAGCCGTTGCGGTTTTAGTGGCAACTGCATGCGCGTCATCGGCAGCATCCAATACAACTGATATTCCGGTAATATCGTGCGGCACAACATTATGTGGTTGCGGATCTGTTCCGATACCGTTGACAAAAAACCAGACATAATACTCTTCACCGGCAGAATTCAATCGCATGTAATGACAAGGCACGCCTGTAGAAACAGACAATGTTGATGCCGCAGGCAGGGTAATATTTGTTTTTTCGGCCACAGCCCCATCAATTTTATACAGATCAATGAAAAGGCTATTCGTCACTTTACGGAAAACAATGACTCTATCAGTCACATCCAGAATCCTGTTCTCGTTTGTATCCTCACGCATACGCCCCAGCTCATCAACAAAGGACGCATGCACACTGCCCACCCAGTTAACTGCATTGTGGGCAGTGGTATTATCAGTAAATTCAGGATAAAAAACACTCTGATAGATAGCCCCTTCACCGGAACGTGAACCCGATATGACGGAAGCGGCTGTTCCCGATCTTGTTTTCCGCAGCATATCGGCAAACGATTTATTGAGTTGTTCTTCCAACTTGAGCGGATTGCTCACATAAAAATAGGTGTCGGGAATATCATCATGATCCGCATCCCATTCTTCCCGAAGATTAGGCCCCGGGGTAGTGTCTTTTTCCTCATAGGCACCCCACTTGGCCGCATACCATAAGGGGTTGGGCAGGAGTTGCGCCGCCGCACCGCCGGTTGCGGAAGGTGTAAATATCCTGGTCGCTGTTTGCGGTAACGGGGCAACCAATGACCCTGTATCAAAAGGTGCGTGTACATCGACGGCATCCCCCCCCCCTGGCACATCTCTGACCTCTAAATATGGTTGGTCGGCAGTCGTTCCCGAGATAATATATCCGAGATGTTGAACAATGCCTCCTGCTGCATACGTAGAAGTTAAAGTTATTTTTACCTTTGCCGACAGAAGTGGATCTGTCACATTATTACCACCGGCATCAATCAATTGATATTCATACCTGACAATGGCGTCCATGTCATGGTCAGCCCCTTGTTCCACATCTTCGAAATTGATGTTAAATCTGCCATAGGTTGGCGTGAGTTCTTCTACGAAGAACTCAACAATGGTGTTAGTAGGGAAAAACGACCAAAGGCCACTGGAGTCTTGTTTGACTGATTTTCCAAACGGCACCATAGTGATAAGTTTTTTATCCGGCCCTACTTTGAGTTCAATCCGCGGCAGGGGTGAGGCTAAGCCAATTCCATAGGTAGTTATTTTTTGGTCACCAGTAACCGTAGGTTGCAGATCTGTGGTATGACCATAATGAGAAACTGATGCCGAATAGTAGCTACCCAGCTTGGTGGGTTCTTCCGGGCAGAGCCCTCGAATAGAATTAAGTCCGGTGACATTTTTCTCGGAACAAATACCATCAGAAGTAATCCCGCTCTGGCCTATGAATTTATTACCGCTAATCCCCTCTGTTGTTGAAATCGTGGTCGCTGAGGTACTGACATTAAGGCCCGTTAAATCGCCCGTGAATCCGACATCGAAATTAGTATTGACACCGGGCAATTGATCCGAATCATAGGAGGGATTGATATCACTGAGAACAAGCATAAAGGGCTTTGCGCAATAATCAAATCCACCAGCTGCTTTGTTATATGGATCATTCCATGCAGCCTTGGGTAAACCGAGTAGGCTGTCATCATCATTTGGTGAGCCTATTGTATAATCAAAAGCTGGAGTAGGGTTTTTTTTCCCAGCAAAATAGCGCTCGGTTTCATACATGACTTCCCCAATGGGATTCCCCCAGTTCCGGCACTGACCTTCGGTCATCGGCCCATTCGTGATCCAACCACAGTTCGAGTTTGGTAGTCCCTCATAACGAAAGCCGTCATAATTAAAGCCATAAATCCTCAGCTTGTTGATGGTTTGAATAATACCGTTAACTGTGGCAGCAGGTTTGATTATTCCCGTGGTATTTGTTTCAATTTCATCACTGATATTACCCATCTTTTTCCGTAACACACCACCTGAGGTACTCTTGGCATACGATCCGGTCATGAGACCAAAATACATCTTTGGTGTTTTGTAGGCAGGCGTTGTTGCGGTTGCATCCCAAAGTGATTCGCCATGACGCTGCAATATACCAGTTGGTTTATAATTGCCATCAGGATATTGCTGGCAATTCGGTTCCAGACCACTCAGGCCCAAAATGGTGCTGGGATCGCAGACCTTGACCCTTACTTCCATGATAACTTCGCCAGCACCAGCAGTTCTTGGATCTATTACCGGTCGCTCCTTGGCGACCCATTTCCAGATTCTATCATCCTGATTAAGGACATATATTAACTGCGGCGGGCTGGCTGCACTGGTGCGGGTGGTAGAGGCTAGAAAATGACGTTTTCCAGCGGTTGGCACGGTGAGAGGTGCGTAATCAGCAATGTCATAGCCATCAACGGCAATGCTGGTATATTCCTTGCCCCATGAATGCCCATCCTGCGGTATAAATACACGTTCCAAAACAGTCTCCGTAGCGGTATCAGTTGACCTATAGCCGCCATAGAGAACCTTACGCATGGTATCCATTCGGGACATGGTGAGATAATTCAGAAAATCTCCGCTCCAATCAGATGCAGCACCGGTGCATTTCTTGTCTGTCGTGATTGAGCTTAGCTCAAATCGTTTATCACCGGAATCGTATACGTAGCATTTGTGACTATCAAAATATCCGTAATAATCTATGGCAGGATTGTAGCGGATATCCAGCACACCGTCACCGTTCAGATCAGAGGCATCGTTATACGCCTCGTAATAAAGCTTATGATCGCGCCCCATTACCAGCATAACAAGCGGCGGGGCACCTGCTGTTACAAAAGGCGGGATAGAAGTATAATCCGCCGCAGTCTCCGCTCGAACACCGGAAACATTCCCAAACAACATGCACGACCACAACAAAAACACCGAGAGGTATGCTGACATGTGCTTTTTCATATCGATTTCTCCAATATCAAGAACCGGTTAACTACTTGGATTATTTCAAAAAAAATAACATCAAATTCTTTTAGTATATGCCAACTCAGTTGGGCAATAGAACACTGGTGCAAGCCAATTTTCATTGCAAACCGACATGCGGGATATTCAGACTCCCCTCATGCAATTCGACCATCAATAGAGACACGCACCTTCATGGCCGATAATATGACGCCACATTGTTCTGATAGACGACACGCTATTATTCACTCCAGTATGCTGAGAGTTGATATTAGTAACAAGCTGCCCCCCACCGGTCGCCGCGCTGTATCCTGTTCCTTCATACCCGGAAATCATTTGAATTGCATTTCCAGTTGACAGACTGCTATTGCCGAAAAAAAACAAATTCGTATGCGGTACCGCGTCATTATTGGGGATGCGGATATGACGCAAAGGAGTTCCGTCATCATCTGCCGGATATGGCAAAGCGGGTTCCGTCTCAAGCGCCCAAAAATTTTGAACGCGAACCTGAGCACCTCCGATTTGTAAAGGCACTGCAGAGACAAAACCCTTGGGGCAGGAAATATTTTCTTCAAGAAGATTGCTGCCCATTTGAGTGCCGCCATCGGCTTGGGTAAATGTCTGCTTTTGGAGTTTGTCATTACCGGCAATCTGAATCTCTGTGACACTGGTATTGGTGGCGGCAATACCAATGATGGTCAAAAGGACCATGATTATGAGTGCCGTGACCAGAACAAAACCCTGTTCATTGGCAACAGTATAAGGGGAAGATGGTTTGCTCATTGTATCTCACTTTTAATATATGTTAGAGGCACAGTTTTGGTTACACTTCGATCCTGGCTGGTAACAATGACCCTGATCGTTTTACTGTTCGGTACGGGCGTATCAATCGCAACATTCCAGAGGATTGTGTAGCGGCCATCGGGTGAGACCTCTCTACCGTCAGCTGTTGCGGCAGTGGCGTTGTCCAGACCAAAATTCCCGCCATCACTATCATTTCCATTAACATCAACGGGCTGATTGGTTCCATCCCCATTATCATCATCAAGATCATGGCAGTTAGCGCTGGCTGGGGAGCAATCGTAAGGACGGCTCAACAAAATTTCGACTCTGTCACTTGCCCAGTTGGAGGCATTCGTCAGATTATTTGCCGTGGCATTGCCATTGATGGCTGAAACCTGCATTGAATACAAGGCAAGGATACCAATGGTCAAAACGGCGATGGCGATCATAACCTCTACGAGCGTAAAGCCCTTATTGTGTTTTGTGCTTTTTGCGATAATTGGTGTGTCCATTTTATAGCCCCATGTTGCGACATTGAATGGTGGTAATAAGAAGGCGACGGCGGAAGTTGTCGTTGGGTGGGTTGCCTGTGCCCGCCGTAGCACCATTAATATCCCAAGCTGCATTACCCGATGCTGGTGTATAAGTTGCAGTGTTAGTAAAATCTTGATCAGCCCGACCGGCACGGGCGATGATAGAGACCTGGACAGTGCGGATTTCCTCAAGTTGCGCGGCCGTAGGGGCCAGGGTTTTCGTGCCATTGGCCAGCGTGTACCAGAATTCAATGGCGTCAATGTTTTCCGCAACAGCCATAGAAATGGCTTTATGTTGCCGGCGAAGTGCTGTGAATCCATCACCAGCAGGAACAGTATCGAAAATATCATAGCCAAATATTTCAACTTCATCGCCTTCATTCGAGGAGCCGTCATTATCATCGTCTATACCGTCAACATCGTCTGGTACAAACGAGGTGAATATCAACTGCGTTGCAGACGCTGTCGTAATGGTAGGAGTGGGGGTACTACCATTGGGATCATAACCTGCCATTCTGATCTCATGTTCCATTATATCAAGACCAGCCCTGATATTCTGCTGCATCTCGACAACCTGTTCCTGAGCAATGGAAGTGCGTCTTTGTGAGATATAAGCCGAGTGAATAGCTGCTGCAACAATCCCCGACATGGCCACAGCTATCATCAACTCAACAATAGTAAAGCCTCTGTTATTAGCCCCGATGAACGGGACATGTGCCTTATCGGAAAAATTTCTTTGAAAAAACAAGAAATTTTTCTGTAAGTCACTAAAGGATGTAAGTGCCGACAAGTGTAATTGAGTTAGTTTCATATGTATGCGATTATGGAGTTACTATTCTGATATTACCAGATTGATTAAGAACGACGCTTCTTGTTTGTCCGTTCGTATTGGTCAAAGTGACTGTGCCGTTGAGCAAACCGCAGGCGTTACCTGTCGGAGTTGAGTTTGGCTTGAATGTCATGGCTATTTTGTTATCATCATTTTCAAAACCCACTGGTCCTGCAAATACCACGCCTTGCGGCCACTGTTCCACTTGCAAGATTATTGGCTCACCTGCATCGTAATCTGAACTTCTACCCGGAGACCCTGTACACGTTGACGGATTGCTATCTACAAAAAGCACATACGCATAGGTTGTGCCTCCAACGGGTACTTGCTGATTGAAGACCAAGGTGCAATTCCTGTTTCGTTTTGCAGCCTCCCCCTTAGCCTTCATTATTGCACCATAAAGATCACGGGCAGCACTATTAAGCCGCATACTTGGCAGCCATGCGAGATAGTTCGGTATAGCGATAGCAGCCAGAATGCCAATAATTGCCACCACGACCATAACCTCAACCAGAGTAAAACCTCTTTGTCCTGACTTGGTTCTCATAAGCCCCGCTTGCCGCCTGTTTGATAATTCTATTTCAAGTTCACCATTACCAATATTCACATCATCAGCAAAAATCACGCCAAACGCACCGTGCTTCCACAAACAATATTCTCTTTTTTATAAAATCAACATATTATCACGAAACGATGAACGATTATTCTTCGTAGTCGAATGCCAAACCGTCATCAAACTGTTAAAAGATTTTACAAACCGAGATGTAGAGGCAAATTATTTTACACCCAAGATGGTTTGCAGAAACTCTATTTGCTGAAGAATTTACTGAGGGGCAAGGCCTGCAAAAATGGATGACAACTCAGGATGACGCTCCAGATTGACATTTTGCAGAGAAAGTCGAGATTGTTGGGCGAGCAATCGACGAATGTCGACTTGCTCGCCTGCTGCGCACCGCAGATAATAAGAGGTTTGAGTTTTTTATTTTGGAGCCAGCCAAAGAGGAACGTGTTGAAAAAGATTCACACCGTTACATCTTCATAAACTTCATCAATCGCCACGATTAAATCCAGGCAATCAAGATGAAACGGCCCTTCATTGACAATCTCCGGCTGCCACTCGTTGCGACGCCGATAGATTTCCACCTGACGATAATCCTGTGCCACCAAGACATACTCCTGCAGACTGGGGAGGGCTTGATAGGCCAGCATTTTTTCACGGCGGTCGATGCGCTCGGTTGATTCGGACAGGACTTCAATAATCATACAGGGTGCTTGACGAAAATAGGATTCCCGATCTGTTGGATCGCAAGAAAGCAGTAAATCGGGGTAATAAAAAATATCCTGACCGCTGATTTTTAGACGCACCTTCATATCGGCGATAAATAGTTGACATTGCCGTTCGCGAGATCGTTTTCCAAGCGCTAGAACAGTTGCCATAACAATTAAACCATGCCGGTCACTCGCGCCCCCCATGGCATAGACCTGACCATCGATAAATTCATGCCGGATTTCGCTGAGCTGTTCGCCTTCCAAGTATTCAGTCACGCTGATGCGACCTTTTTGAGCACGCAATCGGCTCATATTTTTCTCCTCTATTTGAGCTGACTGAAGATTTGAAAATTACAAAATCACCAGATATTCACAACAATAGCACGTTGAATTTCAGTCCGACAACGATGGTGGCGGCGGGGCCCGCTGTCGGACTGAAGTCCAACCTACTCATTCAAAAACGTTCATTTAAAAATTTCCATGTCCCTTAGAGAGCGCCAAAACAACCATCATCCAAGATCCGCCTTGCTCACCATGCCAGCCAGCTCATCGGCCATGGCCCGGATCACCGCTTCGTCCTGACCTTCGACCATCACTCGAATCAATGATTCCGTCCCTGATGGGCGCACTAGAATTCGGCCGCTATCCCCCAGCTTCTCCTCCATTTTCCGTACCGTTGCGGTAAAATCCGGAATATGAGCGACATCGATGCGGGTAGAGGTGCGGACATTCTTCAGTACCTGGGGAAAGCTCTCCATGACCGAGACCAATTCGGACAGTGGCTTACGCTGCTTTTTCATGATGGCAAGAAGCTGCAGGGCCGCGAGGTTGCCGTCTCCGGTGGTAATATGATCGAGAAAGACGAGATGGCCGGACTGCTCGCCGCCCAGGGAATAGCCATTCTTGCGCATCTCCTCAACCACATAGCGATCACCGACCTTGGTGCGCACCATCCGTCCACCCATCCGCTCCATGGCCACTTCCAGTCCCATATTGGACATCACCGTGGCGACCAGGGTCTTCTTCTTCAGCTTTCGCTGCTTCATCATCTCGGCGGCGCAGATGGCCATGATGTGATCGCCGTCAACGATCCGTCCCTTTTCATCGGCCACTATCAGCCGGTCGCCGTCACCATCGAGGGCCAGGCCGATATCGGCGCCGGTCTGCCGCACCACCTCGGCCATGTGTTCAGGATGCAGCGCCCCGCAGTCTTTATTAATATTTTTTCCATCGGGATTGACGCCGAAGGTGGTGACTTTTGCCCCCAGTTCCTCAAAGACGTGGGGTGCCACGCCATAGGTCGCGCCGTGCGCACAATCGAGCACAATATGGAAGTCATCGAGGGTAAATTTCTGGGGAAAGGTGTTTTTCAGGAAAACAATATAGCGGCCCTTGGCGTCCTCAATGCGGCGAGCCCGGCCCACCTCTTCGGCCACCGGTCGCAAGGCCGCCATCTTCTGCGAGAATATCAGCTCTTCAATATCGGCCTCATAGTCATCGGAGAGCTTAAAGCCGTCACGGGAAAAAATCTTGATGCCATTATCCTGAAAAGGGTTGTGAGAGGCCGATATCACTACTCCCGCATCAGCCCGCATGGAGGTGGTGATAAAGGCGATGCCCGGCGTAGGCAGGGGCCCCACCAAAAGCACATCCACGCCCATGGAACAGATGCCGGCGGCGAGCGCATTTTCAATCATATAGCCTGAGAGCCGGGTATCCTTGCCGATCACGATCCGGTGGCCGGTGGCCCGATCCTTGACCTGAAAGGCAATGGCCCGGCCAACCTGCATGGCAATCTCGGTGGTCATGGGGTAAACATTGGCCACCCCGCGGATCCCGTCTGTTCCAAACAATTTCTTCATATTTTTCTACCTTTTATTTTTATAAACCAGCCTGATCAGGTCAAGTCGACTCAGGCACAACAAGCAAGCCATGAACGTCCAGCACGGTGACATGGCCCAGAGTCAGCTCCCGGCAGCTTTCGGATACCGGGTTAAACGGCACCCTATTCTATGGGTGGAACTTCATTGGGCTTTGATTCGGATTTTTTAACATCGACAACGGTCACAAACTCGGGCTCAAACTTCAGAATCTCGATGGGCTGGGCACCCTTTTCACTTCCTCGGGGAGAAACCCGCACCGTCATCTTCCCGGCCTCATTCTCATCAACAATGGTTGCCCGGAACTGAGACTGCAAATCCTTGTTCTCCCGGGCCATACTCCGGGGCACAGCAGCGGTGACCGTAACCGTCGCCGGGCTGATCTTCCGCTCACCCTTATTGGCCTCAATTTCGATGGGAACACCGTAAATCCTCTTCTCCACGGTCTCCTCAACAATGGTCAGATCCGCTGTCACCGAGGTCTCCCCAATCAGATCAAGCAGGGCCGGGTTCAACTTTAAAGGAATCTGCAACTGTGTCGGCTGACTCAAGCCACTGATGTCAATGATCTCTGTTTCCAGTAGATCAAGCTCAGATAAAACCATATGCGGTCCGGTAATGGATATGGCATCCGGTTTCATCCGAATTTCGCGCAGGGTATGATGGGATGCCGGATTTCCTTTGGTGATGGGCTTGACCACAAGCTGCTTCTGAATAAGCTTGTCCAGGGAGAGGATAATCGAGTCGGGCTGGATGCGCAGAACCTTGACACCCCGGGGCACAGATATCGAATTGTTTTCATTTTTAATGACCATGGTACCGGGAACGGCTCGAACAAGGTCCACTTGTCTTGCAACATCACCTTTTTCAATCGCCAGCACCTGTTTCCGCGGTCCGCTGATCGTGACCAATATCTCCTGTTTGAACTGATTGGAGATCACCAGATCCCTTGGCAGATTGATCACCTCAATGGGGACCGTTACGTTCTTGTCAACGGTATCATCACCGCCGACAAAATACCAGAGGGCTACGGCCAGGGCCAGGGAGATAAAAGGAAGAGTCCAGTCCTTCGGCCACATACTCTGCAGTCGCCTGAAATCAGGAAACTGTACAGGTTTATTCAACAGGTTCATGATCTGCTCACCCAGTTCCTCCAGTTCTGACCCTGCGATTCTTTCACCGCAAAAATGGCATGGAGCCCCTTGGTCAAGGTCATGTCGTCACTCATCAGGGTCAACGCTCCATGCTGTACCAACGAAACCTCCTGGGTCTCCTCGGAAACCACAATGACGACGGCATCGGTCTCCTCCGACAAACCAATCGCCGCCCGATGGCGGGTACCGAACCGCTTGTTGATGTGGGGATTCTTGGTCAGCGGCAGGATACAGCCTGCGGTCTGAATCCGGCCCTTATGAATGATCACCCCGCCGTCATGGAGCGGTGAAACCGGCATAAAGATAGAAATCAACAGTTCTTTGCTCAAGGTCGCATCAAGATCTATCCCGGACTCCACAAAGTCCTGCAGACCGGATTCCCGTTCAAGAACAATCAAGGCGCCAATCCGGCGTTTGGCAAGATAGAAAACAGCCCGGACGATTTCATCCATCTCCCTCTCAGCCATATCCCTACTTTTCTGAAACGGCGACTTCCCCACCTGCGTCAAGGCCCGGCGGATATCGCCCTGAAAGACGATGACCACGATCAGCAGTAAAGAGCTTAAGAAGGTATTCAGCAACCATTGCAGGGCCGCCATGTCAAGGGCCACGGACATGAAATAAACGGCACTGAGGACGACCAGCCCGAGGATCATCTGGACCGACCGGGTCCCCTTGATGATCAGGATGAGCTGATGAATGATAAAGGCCACCACCAGGATATCAAGGATGTCCTGCCAGCGCAGTAATTTAAGTATTTCAAACATAGAAGCAAGCCGGGAAGCAGAAGACGGGAGACATAAAGGAGGGCAAAAAAAGGGAAATCAACATGAATACAGCAGATACGATTTCCATGATTGACGCGGCCTTCGCCCTCCATCTTGTTATATTATTCAGTGTACAGTATAGTCTTGACTTCTTTCAATAACTACTTTGGACAAAACTGATATTGAACAAAGTATTCATATCATGCCGTCAACCCCTCGCCAAGTTATCACAAAAATGAAAGCAACCTTTCCTGGTACAACACATCGTATCAGACCTTTATCTCTCATCTGCTGTCCCTGCTCACGTTGACCCATCATGTCCGACGATCGATTCGGCGCCATTGCCATTCAACCTGAACCAGCCACTCCCAAAAAGCGGCCTCAAAAACCTCCAAGAAGGGCCAAACCCGGGCAGCGGCCCCCTTCTGACAAGTCGGCTCCGGATGACAAAAGGTCAAAACGATGGCTCATTTTTGCCGCCATTCCAGTCTTTCTGCTTCTCATCTATGGCGCCGGCGGGTTTCTTCTTGGGCCTTCCCTTGTCACCGGCTATCTCTCAGAGTCCCTGCAAGAGATAAGCAATATGGGGCTGACAGCAGGCGAAGCCCGCTTTAACCCCTTCACCCTGCGCCTGCAACTGCGCGATGTCACAAGCGAGGTTCGTGGTGAAGACAGCCGATCCGGTCAATCTTCCAGATCGGAGGCCCCCCTTGTAAAAATTGCTCATCTTGCCATCGATCTGAATCTAAGTTCCCTGCTTGGTCAGGATCTGTCCTGTACTCGTCTGGATCTGCAAGGAGTTGCCGTTTCCCTGGTCCGCTCTCCGGATAAATCGTACAACCTGCCAGCTCCTGTGGTGAATACCGACGCCGATGCCCCAGCCGGCGCGTCCCTGCCGTTCTCTCTCAACAATATCAGTATCAGTGACAGCACTATTCTCTTTGACGACCGCCTGGCCGGAAAAAAACACCGGGTGGAACAGATCAAGCTGGATCTGCCCGTCCTCTCCAATACCTCGTTTACGGCCAGGGAATACATCCGTCCCCACTTTTCCGCAATCATCAACGGCAGCCCGGTGGAACTTACCGGCGAGGCCGCCATCGCCGGCAAAGCCAATGGAGACGCGCTCACGACGACCCTTACCTGCAATATCCACAACCTCGACCTGCCCCTCTATTTTGCCTATCTCCCGAAAACCGTCCCCTTAACGCTCAGCCACGGCACGGGAAACGGGATGCTCAAGATCTCCTTTGTTCCGGACAGGCAGAGCAACGGTCGCCGGAACGGCCGCCTGACCATTGCATTTCAACTTGCAACCACTGACATCGAGCTTACCAACAGGGAGAAAACCCTGACCATGAATGCCCCCGCCATGGAGATCAATGGCAGCCTGCAACCCCTGGACGGCGGCCTGCACCTGCACACTGTGCATATCCTGGGGCCTCAATTGTCAGCCGTTTCAGCCACCTTCGCCCAGGATCTGGCCAGTTTTTTTAGCGAACCTGCCACCGAGAATGGTTCTACAAAACAATCCCGTCAGTTTGCCATAGATACCCTTTCCGTCGAAAATGGCACGCTGCAACTTTTGGCTGAAAAGCATCCACAACAAACCCCTGCCTCACCTCCCTGGACATCTGTTCAACTTGATCTCAAAAATTTTACCACCAGTCAGGATCAGAACAAAGAACAAGGAACTTTCTCCTGCAGCGGTAAACAGGAACAGACCAATGCGTTGCTCAACTGGCAGGGATCTTTGAACGACCGGGGAATTCCAGGCGGAATCCTGCAGCTGCAGGCCTTTTCAACAGGCACCATCTTAGGCTTTATCGGCCTGGATAAAACTGCTGATGCGGCAGGCATTGCAAGCTTCTCCGGCCACCTCAGCTTTGACCCGAGAACTGACCCAAAAGCACAGAACTCCCGACGAATCACCTTAATGGATGCCACCGTCAATATCCAGGATCTGATCCTGCTTGACCAAAAACAGACCTGGCTCACCGCCAAGACCATGCAGATCAAAGGCGCCGGGCTCAAGGAAGACAACCTTGATCTCGGCACCATCTCCCTTGCCGGGGCCGCCCTTACCCTGCGCCAGGATCACCTCCCGCCACTTTTCACCCGCTTCGCTGACAACAGCAATCCAATCCTGCTCCAAGGCCTTGATTTTTCCGGCAGCGCCACCCTGATTCCGCACAATGACAAGGCCGCCCCCTTAAAACTTACGGAGCTACGATTAAAGGCCAGTGAGCTTGCAAACAAGAGCAATACCCAAAAGAATTTTGAGTGCAGCACCAGAATGCACGAGTCAGGGATACTCAAGACCGAGGGCCTGGCAGCCCTTTTCCCGCTGCGGGCGCAGCTCTCCCTGAACCTTACTGCCATAAACACCGAGCAGGTCGCCCCTTGGCTCCCGGACGCCCCCTTGTTTCAGCAGGGACACGCCATCATCGATGGCCAAGGGACATTCCGCTATCCTGAGTCAAGCTTCACCGGCAGTCTGCATCTTGAATCACCCCTCTTTCGAACGGACGACAAAGGCCCAGGCCTTACTGCCGACAAGGCAGAACTCACCAACATCAGCATCAAGGCCAGCCCCCTGCGCGTCGGCATGGACGAGCTGATACTGGATTCCCCGCTCTGCACCTGGCAACAGGAAGCAACCGGCCCGGGGCCTGCACAGCAAATCGGCATTTTTCTTCGGAACCTGCTGTCCCCGGATAAAGCCAATGGCAAAGAATCGCGGGAAAAGCAGCAGGGACAAGGCAAGGCGGCAATTCCTTTTATCAAAAAAATCAGCTTTGGACATGGGGTCATCAGGTACAGCGACCAGCGACTCACCCCGCCCTGGTCACCTGCCATCACCGAGCTCAAGGGCACCATCACCAATCCCCTTGAAAAAACTCAAGAAACCGGCTTCGAGATTGCGGGACTGCTGGAGACGGCTCCATTTACCTTGGCTGGGAGCACGGACTTCCTGAACAGTGAGGACGTCATCAGCACCAGATTCGAGTGCAACGGCCTGCCCCTCAGCGCACTGGCGGCCCAGATCGCGCCTCTTCTTGACATCAACCCAAAGGTCGCAAGCGTCAACCTCTCTTTGGCCCATACCCGAAACAAGGGGGAAGAACAGGGCGAGGCCGATTTTCTTTTCACCGGGCTCCGCCCCAACTCCGCACACTCAGACACCGCCCTGCCTCTGGCCCTGCTGACCGATGAAAAGGAACAGGTGAGGTTCCTCGTTCCTTTGGCCAAAAACAGCTCCCAGTCTTTGCTCCATCAGACCATTGCCGCATTTCAAACCTTGAGGGTCAAGGCAGAGATTTCCCCTCTCCTGCTCACCGGCACGGAATTTGTCGACATCCAGGACACACAGCAACTGCTCTTCCCGGCCGGCAAAAGCACAATGGAGATCCAGGCTGACAACAACTTGCAAGGATCTCCAGATGCTCAAGAAACCCAAAGCAAAGCAACCGGAGAGAAAACCCTGCACCGTTTTGCCGACCTGCTCAACAAGCGCCCACGCCTTGGCCTGAACCTCACCGGCATGGCCGATCCCATCCAGGACCGGGCCGCCATCCAAAACGAGCTGGAGCTCAAAGAGAAAAAACGAACCGCTCAGAAAAACGAGCAACGGCTGCAGGAATGGCAGAGGAAACAAAAGCAGAAACAACAGGCGCAGGCCAAAGCGCCCCAGCTCCCAGCACAGGGCAAGATCATTGAGGAAGATCTCGGCCCTCAAGATGCTCCCCCAGCCCTCCTTGCTCCTGAACCGGTAAAAGTGGCCGACACTATGCTCCATGACCTGGCCCAGGAACGAGCCCTGCAGATTTATGACTTTCTAACAGCCAATATGGGGATCAGCTCAGGACGCATCATCCTCCAGGAAAAAACAGCCCTCAGCGATTCCGGAACCATCGGCAACCAAGTCCTCATCGGCCTTCAACCGCTCGCCCCATGACAACATTGCCTTTTCAAATCTCCTTCACCACATTCCTGGAGTGGATGGGCCTGCTGTCGGCAGGAACCTTTCTGGTCAG
>JAFLKM010000083.1 GCA_019163335.1 Desulfobulbaceae bacterium
TCCCCAGCATGCCATGTTATACCCCCGGTGTCAAGTGTGGATCAAGATCAGCCTTAGGTTAAGGGGAGGTCGGGAGGGGTTACCGAAGGGATTGCAAATATTGGCTAACGCGCTGTATACTCGTAACTCCCCCAACCCCCTCTTAACCGAAGAGGGGGCTTTAATCTTCCGTCATGCTCCTCCCCTTAGGTTAAGGGGAGGTCGGGAGGGGTTACCGCAGGGCTTGCAAATAATGGCTAACGCGCTGTATACTCGTAACTCCCCCAACCCCCTCTTAACCTAAGAGGGGGCTTTATTTTCGGCATCTTTAATTAAGACTCAAGTTACTTATTATGAATCATAGAATTTCCAAAACAATTTCCTTTATTTCCTTTGCTGCAAGCATCCTGATTGGTATCCAGATTCTGCTTATTCTCCTGCGCGGGGAGGCGGCCTGTTTGAACCAGGGCTGTAAGCTCGTAGAAAACCTGACCAATATCCCGCCCCTCTATTTTAACCTTATCGGTCTTTTCTATTTCCAGACGATCTGCTGGCTCTTTTTCCTGGGCCGCAAAAAGGGCGGTGTTTTCGTTGAGCTTGCGAGGCTCGTCCTGCTCACTGGCCTCGCCGTTGAAAGTGTTCTGCTTACCTATCAGATATTTGTTGCTGAGGCATTTTGTTCCTATTGCCTTATTCTGTTCTCCATTGTCCTGATCTTGAATGCCCTGGCTGGTTGGAAGCAATTTGTTGCGGGTATCAGCATCCTCTCCGGTATCCTGCTGATCTCCTCCCTGTTGAGTTACGGCTCGACGGCTCTCTTATCCCAGCAGCAGACCATCAACAACGGCACCTATGGAACTCGATCCTGCTTAAATCCCCAAAAAGAATTGTACCTCTTTTTTTCAGCAAATTGTCCTCACTGCAAAAATGTTATAGAGGCCCTGGAGGGTTGCAGCAGCTGCAATTTTCATTTTAATCCCATTGAGAAGCTGGATACTTTTGATTTCCAGGGAATGAAACGGGCAGAATCGTATGACCCCGCATTAAATAAGCTTTTACTGAAATTATTGGGAATCGACTCGATCCCGGTGCTGCTTGAAAAGAATCAATCCGGATTTTCAATTATCAAAGGCGAAAAACAGATTATCCACTACATTCAACAGGCCTGTTACCAGGCTGACCCGCTCCTTTATCTTGACCGGACAGGGCAAAGTTCCCAGGCAGAGATTCCGATATTCAGCGAGACAGGAGAATGCTCGGTGAATATCGAATGCGAAAAGGATGGGAAACAAAATACCCCCTCAGAGAAATCATTAAATCAATCGGTTCCATTGCCTTAAAGCCATTGACTTTGTCTGTTTGGATGCTGTGAAATCAACCAGATGAATCCTGAAGAATTAAAGAATAACCACCTCTAACCCCTCCTTGAAAAAAAGGAGGGGGACGTCCAGTCTCCCCCCTACTTTCCTAATCTTTTCCTCATTTAATCTTAATTAAAAACTAACCTGACACTCACAGCTCTTTAACACCAGCATGGTCTACTGCCGTGCTTTGAATGATGATCGGCCTGTGACTCACTCCGCAATCCTTTCCGTTCCCGTATGAGCCCTGCAACATAGGGGTTTAAACCATAAGCCGTCATGCCCGCGCATGCGGGAATCCATAACACACTGCAATTTACCAAACTGGATTCCCGATAAAAGCACTCGGGAATGACGGTGTAGCTATTTTGCAGGTAAACGAGTGGCGAGACTCCAAGATCCTCGTTTCTTAGAGCCACAACCCCCTTGATTTCCTCACAATCGAAGAGGAACGGGTTTAAACTTTTTTAAGAAAAATGCAGTGCAAACTCTTCACAATGACCAGAAAAGGACGTTCATGATTTCAGTTTTCCGGCACCGCAGAACCTTTAGTGTGCCTCTCCTCTTAGCAATGATTGCCATGCGGCCATTCCCGGCCACCGCCCAGGTGGAAGAGATAAGCCCTTCGGCTCCCGGACAGGAAGCAGGGTCCGGTGAGGCCGACGCCGCCTTCTTTACGATCAGCGGATTTAAGGTCAACGGGAATACCCTGCTCCCGGCAAAGCCCATCCTGCTGGATGAGGAGATGCCCATCCTGATCCCTAACCTGGCCGATATCCTTGAAGAATTTGAGGGGAACGGCAAGTCCATCAAGGACGTCGAGGCAGCCCGGACCAAGCTGGAAAAGATTTACCATGACCTTGGCTACCCCACTGTGCTGGTCAATGTGCCCGACCAGACCCTGGAAAACGGAGTGGTGGTGCTGGAAGTAATTGAGGGCAAAGTCCGGCGAATACGGGTCACCGGCAACCGCTATTTCACCATGGCCGATATCATCAAGGACCTCCCCACCCTCAAACCCGGCGTCATCATCTACCTCCCCCGTTTGCAGGAAGAGCTGATGGTGGTGAACACCCATCCGGACATGAAGGTTGAGCCGGTGCTTATGCCGGGCAAGGATTTCGGCACCGTGGATGTGGAGCTGAAGGTTGAGGACAAGATGCCGCTGCACGGCAGCATGGAACTGAATAATCGAGGCAGCGCCGATACCACCGACCTGCGGCTGAACGGCATGCTTCGCTATGACAACCTCTGGCAGAAGGGCCACTCCGCCTCCGGCCAGTTTCAGACCTCGCCTGAGGACACCAATGAGGTGCAGGTACTGTCCGCCTCCTATGTGATGCCGACCCCCTGGCAGGACGAGCACCGGCTGGCCTTCTTCAGTATCTGGTCGGACAGCCAGACCGCATTCGGTGAGGGATTCCAGACCATCGGCTCCGGCTTTATCGCCGGGCTCCGCTATGTTATCCCGCTGACGCCCTACGCGATGTACACCCATAACTTCACTGCCGGGTTGGATTACAAGGATTTTGATGAGACCGTGGGCTTTACCGGAGAGGAAGACCTCACAACCCCCATGCAATACTGGCCGGTCTCCTTCTCCTATAGCGGCAGCCTGCCGGACGAGGGCGGAGTGACGGTGTTCAGCGCTGCCCTGAACATGAGTCTGCGCGAACTTGGCACCGATCCGGAACAGTTTGCGATCAAACGCTACCAGAGCCGGGGCGGGTATCTCTACGGCACATTTGGGGTGGAGCGACGTCAGAAGATGCCTTGGCAAACTGCCCTCTACTGCAAGGTGGACGGCCAAGTCGCCAACGAACCCCTGATCTCCAACGAACAGTATGTGGCGGGCGGCATGGAAAGTGTGCGCGGCTTCAAAGAGGCCTCGGAAGCGGGTGATAACGCCGTTCATTTTCTGTCCGAATTCAGCGCCCCGGATCTGTTGAAGGTCGGCGGCGAGAAAGCCCCTTACAACCTTGAGCCTTTTATCTTCTATGACTTTGCCTCCCTTATGCTCAAGTCTCCCCTGGAAGGCCAGGACGCATCGTTCAACCTGAGCGGCGCAGGCGTCGGCTTCCGGGGAATGATTGCCGAGCATTACAGCTTTGAGGCAGACTGGGCCGTTGCCCTGACCTCGAGTTCCGCTGTCACCAGCGGCGAACCAACTGTCAGCGCCGGTGACCAGGAGATTTATTTTAAGGTGAAGTACACTTTTTAAGCTGCTTATTTGGGAGTGCCAAATCCGGAGTCCAAATCCGGGGACAGAATAACAGCAGGGGACTGAATTTATTTTGCGGCTGTATGAAAAATTTATTCTGTCCCCGGTTGATCGAAGGACAAGTACCTCGTGAAACAAGAACTTTCGGAGTTTTCAAATCCGGGGACAGAATAATTTTCGAAAAAACCTCGAAAATAATTCAGTCCCCTCTGTCCGGCTCTACTCCTCCCCTTAGGTTAAGGGGAGGCCGGGAGGGGTTACGCAGGGCTGGTAAATTAAGGCTGACCCCGATGAACGGGATAAGTGCCTTTCGCAGATTGTTTTCTTGCAAAAAACAAGAAAACAATCTGTAAGGTACTAACGCGCCGTAAACTCGTAACTCCCCCAACCCCCTCTTAACCTAAGAGGGGGCTTTATGCGACACGGGTTGGATAGTTGTGATTATTATTTTTTCCTCCGCCCTACTCCTCCCCTTAGATTAAGGGAAGGCTTTATATGAATCAGGCTGGATTATTATAGAAGTTCTTATCCTCCGAACAGGAGCCACGATTATGAAAAAAAAATATCTGGGACTTAAGCAGCAGTTTCTTCTTCTCTCCCTCTGTTCCGGCTCTCTGATGGCGTCTCCCTGTCAATCGGCGCCCACCATCCCAGGCTTTATCGGCAACACTGCCGATGTCCTGCCCCAGATCCCGGTCACCGCCCTGCCCACCGGCGGTACCGCGATTCGAGGCATCGATTCCATTCGAGAGACGGCCACCAACGCAATGGAGATCAGCCAGAATCAACCCAAGGCGGTCATCCATTGGCAGACCTTTAACATCGGTTCCCAGGCCTCGGTCAATTTCAACCAGCAGGGCAATGCCGGATGGGCTGCCTTAAACTCCATCGCCGATGCCAGCCCCTCCCAGATCCACGGCAGACTCAGTGCCGATGGAGCGGTCTATCTTATTAATCAGAACGGCATTTTCTTTGGCCCCAGCGCCCAGGTCAACGTCCACAGCCTTACCGCCTCATCGCTCAACCTCGTGGAAGAGGATTTTATTAACGGCTACACCAATGCCGCCGCCCAATCCTTGACCTTTCGCAATGCTGCCGGTACTGCTGGGGCATCGGCGGAAAACAGCGGCACCATTACCACCGCCGATGGCGGCAAGGTCTTTCTCATCGGCGGCAAGGCGGTCAACAACGGCACCATCACCGCCAAAAACGGCATGGTTGCCCTGGCTGCTGGGGATGAGGTCACCTTGACCGAAAACAACTATATCAGCCGCTACACCCTTCCTTTTGTTTCCACCTCAGGCGGCACGGCGGAGGTCACCAACAACGCCCTGCTCCAGGCCGACGAGGGAGTTGCCGGCCTCTATGGCGGGATAGTCAACCAGAATGGACGGGTAACCGCCACCACATCAATCAGCCGGAACGGCCAGATTGAGCTGCAGGGGCGCACACGAGTAAACACTGGAGCGGGCAGTGTCACCGCTACTCCGGTCTCAGCCTCCACCGAGCGCCAGAGCCCTTCCAAGGATTTCACCGGCGGAAACATCACAATCAACACCAAGGAGTTTATTCATCAGGGCACCATCAACTCACCGGGCGGCAAAGTCTCCAATGGTACGATCGACAACAAAACTGGCTACATCAACATGGACTCCATCCGCCTTGAACCCGGCAGCAGCATCGACGTCAGCGGCCTGTGGGTTGACCAAGCAGCGGAAGACCGCATTCTTAATGTTCAGCTCAACAGCGACATTCTTAAAGACGCCTATGCGTTGAAAAATGGGCTGCTCCGCGGTAAAACTGTCTCCATCGATATCCTTAATGGCATGCCGGCGGCCGATATCTCCGCCTATCTCCTGAATCGGCCCCGCTCCGCCGCCGAACTCCTGACCAAAGGCGGCGCCATCGAACTGACTGCCAACCAGGTGGAAGTCATGGCAGGCAGCAACATTGGTTTCGGTGGCGGCGGCTACAATTACAGCGCCGGTGAAATGGATTTGACCATGGTTCGGGTGGGCAACAGTATCAAGTACCTCTCTGATCTTGCCGCCGGGACACCGGTGGATGAGGTGCTGGGCAGCTTCACCAGGAATCATGAGCGCTACGGCATCCGCGAAACCTGGAATGGACTCTATTACGGCGGCGTTTCTCCCCTTGCAGCAAACTCCATTGCCTTTTCCCAGGGCAGCGATGCCGGCAGGCTGACGATCACCACCCCCTACCTTTTTATTGCCGGAATCCTTAATGGCTGGGCCGAACGCGGCTTCTATCAATCCGAGGTTGACGACAAACGCTATGCCAATGGCAATATCCTGGCTCTGGGCCGCCGCATGCCCAAAGGCGGAACCCTGGCCGTTGGCTACGATAGCACCGCCAACTCAACGGAATTGGCCGCTATGACGGGGATCGTCACCCACGCCATCTCCATGGTATCTACGGCGGCGACGCTTGATGAAAGCGACTCAAGCCGCAAGGTCTCCTACATCCCCACGGATACTATCAACAATGCCGGCCTCTCAGCGCTGGAACTCCATGCCGCCACCACCTTTGATATCACCGAAGGGGTGAAGGTTCAACTGGCGCCGGGCGGCAGCTTTAACGCCTCCGCCCGGCAGATTGCGGTGGCTGGTTCCATCCAGGCGGCAGGCGGCTCCATCACCCTTGAGACCCAGAGTAACAATTCAAGTTTCACCCGGATTAACAACGAGGACGCCGCTGGGAGCTACATTCCCCTCGCAGAAATCCTGACCATCAGCGCCACCGCCATGCTTGATGCGGCCGGGGAAGAAATCTCCAATACCGGGCAAGACTCCATTGCCTACGGCTACACCAATGGGGGCGCTATCACCCTTCGGAACAGCAGCGCCCCCTCCCTCGGCTCAACTTACGAAAATCCCGATCATGGCTATGACCTCACCGTCGCCGCCGGATCCCTGCTTTCGGTGCAAGGCGGTTACCTGCAAAACCCCACTGGCTCGATCAAAGGCGGCAATGGCGGTTCAATTACCATCAGCCAACAGATCACCGAGGCCACCGGAGAGGGACTGCCGGAAGGGCTTCATCTCACCATCGACGGGGAACTTAAAGGGCACGCACTGCTTGGCAGCAAGGGCGGCAGCCTGACCATCGAGGCCCATGAAATGACGATCTTCCCGGCGGCAGGCAGTCCCCCGGCGACAGGCACCCTCGTTGATCCGGAGGATTCCATTGTCTTTGCCGACAACCGTTTTGTCCGCACCGGTTTTTCCAGCATCAGCCTCAGCACCTATGACGATCTGACTGTCACCAGCGGAAGTCACCTGGAGACATCATCGGTGCGCCGCACCGACCCCTTCTCCTGGGGAACCGCCCTGCCCATCGGCCTGTTGACACCCTTTAGCGAATATGTCAACGCCCTGCCCATCGAGGCGGGCGACACCATGATCTCGCTGAAGGCCGGCTCCATTGAAGGCAAAGACCTGACCATTGAGGCAGGAGCCATTATCGGTGTCGCGCCGAAAGGGAAAATCAGTCTTACCGCTTTTGACCGGGTTAGCCTTGGCGGAACCCTGGAGGCCGCGGCAGGAACCATTAAGATCACTGGCGCGGAAGTTGCCATTCAGAGTTCCGCCCGTATCCTGGCCCAGGGCATCAACCTGGAAGAGCCGAAAAAAGCCGGCCCCCTGGCCGAAACCAACCGGCAGGTGCTGGACGGCGGCACGGTCTCCATTGCCGCCACCCTTGGCTCCATTACCATGGATGCCGGCTCTCTGATTGATGTCTCCGGGTCGCCCGTGGTCATCAATAGCATCGAAGACAACCTTGGCGATTTCTTCCACCGCAGCGAGGCCGGCAGCCCAGGCTCCGTGACCCTGGCGTTCTATGACAAGCTGACCTTGGACGGCGCCCTCACCGCTGAATCCTACCTCCCCGGACTGGCAGGCGGTACCCTCACATTTAAACGCACCCACAACACGGAACCACTCACGATCACCCGCTCCCTGGCTCAATCCTCGCAGCAGCAAGGCTTTGACGACCTGCATTTTGCCTCGGTGACGGGAATCGACTTTGCCGAATCCATCGCCCTGAGCGCCGACCGACGGCTGGTCCTTGACGCCCCCCAGATCATCAGCAGTGGCGGAACTGCCACCCTGAATGCCCCCTGGGTTCAGATCGTCAACAAGCAGTACACCTACACCGGCAACCTGCTCCCTGCGAGCAACAATGCGGCCCAGACATTTTCCGCCAATGCGGACTTCCTCGATGTCACCGGCAATGTCCGCTTCAACGGCTTCGCAACCACCAGCCTGATGGCAGACCAGGCCATTCGATTAAGCGACTGGTATTACTCCGACGCCCAGAAATGGAGCGGCAAACTCTCGGTCAGCGGTGATCTTAGCCTCCAGGCCAATGTCGTTTACCCCACCACCGGCAGCATTTTCTCCATTGAAAGCCCCGGACGGATCTCCATCCTGCCGGGGCTGGATAAAAATCCGGGCTCGGTCTTTTCCGCGGGCGGCAATCTGACCCTCACAGGACATGATATTTTCCATGCCGGCACCATCGCCGCACCCATGGGCACGATCAACCTGAACGCAGAGCAAGGCAGAGTTCTGCTGACACCTGACAGCCGTCTCTCCGTCTCCGGGTCGGAAGATGTTGCCTACGGCACCATTCTTCAGGGAATCTGGAAGATTCTGGATAAAGCCGGGGCTCTGGCTACGACCACCAAAAACATGACCCTGCCGGAGCCCTCCATCAACGTTTCCGGGCATGAAGTCCTTATCACCGAAGGGGCCAGGATAGAGGCCGACGGTGGCGGGAGCGTGAGCGCCTATGAGTTTCTGCCTGGATTTGACGGCACGGCCAATCCCCTTCTCTCGAAAAACAGACTGGTTATCGTTCCCGATGGCTCCGTCTCCCTTCCCGAGCTGGGGGAAGTGTATCTCGAAGGCTATGCCGCCATGGGACTGGCCGAGGGCGTTTACTCCATCCTCCCGGCCGAATTCGCCTTTCTCCCCGGCGCTCTTATCCTTGAACGCGGCTCCTCCGAGGTTTTATCCGGCCAGGGAACATCGAATCTTTTACAGCAGCCCATTATCGCCGGATATGAAAAGGCCTTCGGCTCCACGGAGAAGCCCGCCGCCATGACCGGATATGTCCTGCGCAGCGCCGCCGATGTCCTCTCGGAAGGAAATTTTGATCAACGCACCGAGCTACTCAAAGATGGCGGCGACATCAGTATCAGCGGTGACACCGTGGTCATGCTGGGCAACGTTTCAGCCGCTGCCGTCGGTAACGGCAAAAACGGAGGACTGACCCTGGCCGGCCCGCACATCCACTACGCACCGGTGCCGGAGGGTCTGCGTGCCCTGCAGACTATGCAGGACATCATCCCGGCTCAATATGTCGGCAATGTCTATTTTGACAACACTCTGATCAGCAGCGATACGGCTCTGGGCCGGCTAACCCTCGGCGATTTTAACTCCAAGACTAACACCGGCCTGACCAGTACGGTCACCTTTGCCCCCGGCCAAACCGTCAACGGTATTCCCCGCGTCGAGATCAAGGCCAGGGATTCCATCACGGTGAACGAAAACGTTCAGATCAACGCCCTTGCCACAGCCGAGGAGGCCGGAGTTATTGAGCTTGTCACCGGAAGCCTCGTCACCAAGCCCGGCTCCCTCCTCCATGCCTCCGATGAGCTCGTCCTGAATATCACCGGAGACTGGGATTTTGGCGGCGACTGGATCGTCGATGACGGCCGGGTCCATCTTATTTCATCTCTTTTCTCCATTGGTTCCGACAGCTCCAAAGACCCGGGTACCGGCCTGTTTATGACCCAGGCTCTGCTGAACGCCTTTTCCAGTGTCGACGAATTATGGATAGAGAGCAAAACGGATATCCGCTTTGTCGATGATATCAGCCTTGTCACCAGCGGCAGCCTTCTGCTGGACAGCCAGCGCCTGCTCTTCGAAGGAATCGGTTCGACTCCACTCAACCAGATCGTTTCCATCAACGCTGACACCCTACGATTGCGCAACACCCATGACGCAAGCGCAGCAGTTGCTGCTGTCGCCGTCGGTGATCACAGCCTCCGGATCAACGCCCGGGAACTGACCTTAGGGCCCGGCACGGTGCGGGTCGACGGCTTTACCGATGTCAACCTTACCCCGGCCGGCAACCTCTTCTTTGAAGGACAGGGGGCATTCCAGGCCATGCTGCCGGGCTCCGGCACCCTGACCATGACCGCCGCTGCTTTCCAGGCTGCCTTTCCTCATGACATCGAGCCACTCACGGCAAACTCTTTTTCAGTCAGCTCCGGCAGCGGTGAAGTCATTTTCCAGGGCAACGGAACCAGTGCTGCCTCAACCTCCGGGGCGCCCGGCAGCCTCAACGTCAGCGGACGTTCAGTGACCATGGACGGGGCTCTGCTCAATTTCCCCGGCGGCCGCATTGCGCTCTCTGCAACCGGCACCGGGATCAACGACCAGCTGTTTCTAACACACGGGTCCCAGCTCCTTGCCCGCGGCGGCATCCTTCATCATTCCCTGGGACTGAACGATGCCAGCGCGACCGTTGACTTTCAGCTTCCCGGAGGTGAAGTACAGCTTTCTGCCGCAAACGGCAAGGTTGTTTTTGCAAACGATGGCGCCGGCAAAAACCTGATTGATGTCTCAGCCACCGAGGATCAAAACGGTGGCCGCGTGACCATCAAGGCGGAAAACAGCACCCTTGATTCCACGGCCCTCACCCTCCTGGGTGGCGGTGGAGATGGCGGCAGTCTTGATCTTATTACCAGGGCCCTGCCCGAACTGGGGGAGCTGGCCACGGCCCTGAGCGCCGGCGGCTTTACCAACGAACTGCGCATCCAGGCCCGGGAAGATGATATAAATCTTGCCGCCGGCCAAACACTGTCGGCCCGTTCCATCACCCTGGCGGCGGACGGAGTGAATGACTCCGCCAAGGGAAAGATCACCATCGCGGGAACGGTGAACAGCTCCGGGACAACCGGCGGTGAGATCCACCTTTACGCCAATCAGGATCTGACCCTGGCGGCAGGCGGCCGCATTGAGGCCATGGGGTCAGAGGGCGACGGCGGCGAAGTGGTGCTGAGCTCGGAAGAAGGCTATGTCCGCACGGTCGCCGGCTCTACCATCGACACCACCGGAACCGGGTCGGGCATCGACAAAGACGGCTCCGTCACCTATCGGGCCGATGTCACCGAGACCTCCTCAGGGGGCACAACCAGTTACGATGCCAAACTTGATGCCCAGGGGATGGTTCACACCGGGCAAAAAAATCTACAGGCGGTGAAAAGCTATGACTATGTCTCCGGAACCTCCATCACCAGCGCCCAGCTTGGCAGCCTTACCCTGGCCGATCCTGCTGCTAATGGTGCAGGTACCTGGATCGGTGATTCCTACCGTTTTATAGCAGGACTTGCCGGATACAAGACAGCGGGATACACCCTTATCCCCGAAATTGAGGTTCGTTCCATCGGCGACCTCACCCTGGCAAGCGGCTTCCAGAGCGGCAGCGGTGCGACGCTGAAGGGTCTGGAGCGATGGCGGCCGGATGGTCTTCCTGGTGTGCTGAGCTTCCGCGCTGGCGGAAATCTCAATGTCAATACCAATATCACCGATGTGCCCACCGCCTTGAACACGGCGACTTCCAAATTCCGCGATATCTACAATGACGGCCTGACTTCGGACGCGGGTTCATGGGATCTGAATTTTGTTGCCGGCGCCGATCTGACTGCGGCCAACCCGCTGGCCGCAAACCTTGCCAAGGATCTTACCATCGGCACCACCGGCACCAACACTGTTGTCGTCTACAGCGAGAGCGGCGATATAACCCTGACCGCAGGGCAGGATATCAAAATTATGAAGGCGGGCACCGCGACCCGTGACTACATGCCCGGAGTCAACATCTATACCCTGGGCACCTTTGACGGTGATATCGTTGCCGAAGCAGGCAGGAATCTTGATCTGAGGGGTGGCGGGGTCCTGCAAAGTGCCATGGGCGATATCGACATTACAACCGGCGGCGATATCCTGCTGGAAGGAAACGGGGCCATCCGCACCACCGGCCGGATGGCAACCTGGGCCGAAACCGACCCCGCTCTTTCTTCTTATTCCACCAACCCCAATGTCCTTGAGACCCTCCGTTCCCGGCGATTCTGGGAATATCGCGATGGCGGTGATATTTCCATACGCACCGTCGCCGCGATCGTGGGAACAGTGGATGCCGGAACGGACGTCAACGGATCCACCGGCTGGGAGGCCGCCTACAAAGATTACCTGAACGTCACAGACGAGGGGATATCCTATTATCAATGGAGCGCCAATTATGGTTTTATTAATGCCTTCTCCATAAACGGCACTTCAACGACGGTGACCCATGGCATAGCTGCCATGGGAGGCGGGAATATCGCCATTGAAACGGGTGGAAATTTCCTCGCCCAGACCGGGGCATTTGGCCAGAACAATGAAGCAGGCCTGTCCATTCTGGCCCGAGGGAATCTGGATGGCCGTTTCCTCGCCATGCAGGGGGATTCCCTTCTTTCCACCCTGGGCAGTTTTGGGGTCACAACCATTGGCCCACAGAAACAGGATATCGCAACCAGCATTGGGATCGGTGACGTAGTCCTCACCGTTCAGGCCATGGGCAGCACCGAGATAGGCAACATCTCCAATCCCACTCTGGCCAACAGCTTTTCCAAAGACCCTAGAACAGGCGTGCAATCCCGGCTTTCGTATGATGCCGCAAGTTCTGTGAATATAGCCGCCATGAACGGCAACGCCCTTCTCAGCGGAACCAGTAATTACCAGTACTTCTCAGACCGCTATGCTGTTCTACCCGGCAGTCTAAGCATAAGGGCCAGCCAGGACATCGCCTTCAGCAGCGGCTTTATCATGGCCCCTGCCCCGCAAGGCAGCCTCCTTTTGCTTGCCGGTCTGGATATCCAGGGTAGATATGCCGGATATCCTGGGCAGCTTGATAATTCTTCCTCCCTGCTCATGTCGGACGCCGGGATGGATCAGTATTTTATCCACACCGACAACACCTCCGATATCATTTTCAGCCTTACAAACAACCATAGCAACCCACCCCTGCACCTGAGTGACACCACCCCTGTCCATATCGAAGCCGGTCGAGATATAACCAAGATGCACTTTACCACCCCCAAAGAGACTGTAATCGTCGCCGGAAGGGATCTTCTCAATATCACCTATCTTGGCCAGAATTTACGAGCCTCAGATGCTAGCATCATTGCAGCAGGCCGGGATTTTATCCAGTCAGAGGTCATCGGCATCTATAAACCAAGTGGTTCCACGGTGAACGCCTTTCAGGGAATCACCCAGGCCGGACCGGGTTCCCTTCTTATCCAGGCTGGGAATAATCTTGATCTCGCAGACTCCTCCGGGGTGCAGACCATCGGCAGCAGCCTGAATTCAGCCCTGCAGGATCCCAACATCCAGCTAGATGGCCATGGCCGATTTAAAGGCAGTGATCTTACGGTGATTGTCGGCTATGACATCCGTCCAACGGCCGGGGAAACGGCGGACTTTCTTAACCAGCTGAAAGAAGGGGCCCGTGAGGTGTCCGCCTTGATTGCCGAGGGGAAAGAGAGCGAGGCGGCGATTCTGAAAGAGAAGATCCGCACTGAACTCTTCACTCCCTTCCTCTATGATCACCGTTCGGGAACCGGCGACCTCAATATGACCACCTCTTCCCTGCAGACCATCTCCGGGAAGGATGCGATCAATATTTTTGCCAATGGTGACGTCAATGTCGGTGTCACCACCATCGCTTCTGCCGATTCAACAACCATCGTCGGTGACAAGGAAACCGGCATCTTTACCGCCGGTGGCGGGGCAATCAATCTTATTGCCGGGAAGGATGTCAACGTCAACGAGAGCCGGGTTATGACCTTTCTCGGAGGCGATATCGTCGTCCTCAGCGACGAGGGGGACATTAACGCCGGACGCGGTTCCAAGGCTAAGGTCACTGCCGCCGAACCCCAGGTTATAGAAAAAGACGGCGTGAAGAGTGTTATCTTTTCTCCGCCCGCCGTGGGCAGCGGTCTGCGCACCCTGGCCTATGACCCGGACGGCACCGGCCCGCGCGTAACTCCGGAACCGGGTGATATGTATGTGGTTGCCTGGGACGGCGTGGTGGATGCGGGTGAGGCTGGCATCGAGGGCGGAAGGTTGTATCTGGCCGCGACCAAGGTGTTGAATTCCCAGAACATCAGCGTTGGCGCCGGTTCTGTGGGTGTTCCGTCCACCTCGGGGGCTCCGGTCAGTCTTGGAGCGCTCAGCGGTGACTCCATGTCCGCCACCGAATCCACAAGCTCCGACATCGCAAAAAGTACCGCTGGAGCAGGTGACAAAATGGCTGACACCGCTAAAAAGATTGCGGACACCATCAGTCAGCTCCGCTTCTTTGTGGTGAAGTTCCTGGGATTTATTGAGTAGGAAAGACAGGAGTCAGAAAACAGAGGCACTTGGGGATAGCTTTAGTCTTCTAGAACCGGGGACAGAATGGTTTTTCGCCAACAGTCGCGAAAAATAATTCTGTCCCCTCAGACCGCTAATCCCAAAACAATTCAGTGGGGCCATCGGGTCGGGTTTTAAAGCGACGCTGAGCTTGCGACGTATCGCTGTTGTCGGGTTAAAACCCGGCCTACTTTTTCCATATAAATATTTGAAATCAGTAAATTACGATACAGCATTTTGAGAATTGCAGTACCACGGGCCCCGGCTCAGAAACAATTACTTATCCATTGGAGAGAAGGATGATGAAGCAAGAATGGACACGAGCGCGTGTCATAACCAGGGCGATATTCAGCCTTATTCTGTTTGTTCTGGTGATGGACGTATCACGGGCCGAGGCTTGGTGGAACAAGGATTGGGAACATCGGCGCAAAGTCACCGTTGACAGCACCACCAGTGGCGTGGCCAAAGAGGGGTTGCAGGAACAGGCGATGCTGATCCGGATCCATGGGGGCAACTTCAACTTTGCCATGGCCAAACCCGACGGCAGCGATATCCGGTTTATTGGATTTGACGACAAGACCATCCTGAAACATCAGATCATCGCCTGGAACCAGGCGGATGAGATGGCCCTGATCTGGGTCAAAGCTCCGGTCATCACCGGTGATGCGACCAAAGACGGTGCCTTTCTCTACTACGGCAATCCGGAGGCCATCGGCCCGGAGGGGTCTGCGGGCCTGACCGGCACCCAGCAGGCCATGCTGCTCCATCTCGACGAGACCGAAGGCCTGCCCAAAGATTCCACCATCAACGGCAATAATGCCACCTCCTTCAATGGCGGAATGGCAACGCCTGCGGTTATCGGCAACGGCATCTCATTGTTTGGCGGCGGAGAACGGTTGAGCCTTGCGGCATCCCCGTCACTGAGCTTGCCCGACGCCATAACCTTCAGCTGCTGGATCCGGATAAACAGCCCCCAGAATGACGCCTATATTCTCCATATGGGTGAGACCTGGGCGGCTGACAAAAAAGGACTGGCCGTTGGCATTAACGGGATGAAATTATTTCTTCGCACCGGAGACGGGTCCGTCACGGTGGTAGCACCTGATGAGAAGTCCCTGCAACCCGACACCTGGCATCACGTTGCCGCAACCATCGGCAAAGGCGAAGCCGTTCTCTTCGTTGACGGTGCCGAAGCAGCCCGCACCGCAGTCCCCAACAATCCAGGCCCCCTTGCCGGGGTGGTCACCTTCGGTGCTGATCCCAACAGCGGCCACGCCCTTGGCGCCGATATCGACGAGCTGGCCATTGACAATGTTGTCCGTCCCGCAGCATGGATCGGTGCAGCCTATGCCATTCAAGGACCCGACAAGGGACTGGTGGCCGTGGGAATTGAAGAGGTGTCCGAAACCGGCGGTATGGTGGCCGAGCAGATGCACCTGATGGGAATTATTTTTGCCAACCTGACGCTGGACGCCTACGTCATCCTGGGGATTCTGACCTTCATGGGTATCTTTGCCGGCTCCGTCTTTGTCTACAAGACCTACAATATCTGGATGAGCGGCAAGGACACCAAGGCCTTCCTCAGTGCCTACCACAAAAACAAGGGCCGCACCTGCGGCACCGACGAGGACGCCTTCAGCAAATCCCCGCTCTACCGCGTTTACAAACAGGGCTGTAGGGAGATGCAGGAAGTTTTCGTCGATATGGATGATGACAAATCGGAGAATGGAGAAAAGCTGTCCCTGGTTGGCGTCCGCGCTGCCATGGATCGAAGCTACATCCTGGAAAGCAAGAGTCTCAACTCCTGGCTGACCGCCCTCATCCTCTGCACCTCGGGTGGTCCTTTCCTCGGGCTGCTTGGCACTGTCTGGGGGGTTATGAACACCTTCGCCGCGATGGCCGCATCCGGTGAGGCCAATATTATGGCCATTGCCCCCGGTGTTGCTTCGGCGCTCATCTGCACCGTTACCGGGATGCTGGTCGCCATCCCCTCGCTCATGGGCTACAACTATCTCCTGGTAAAAATCAAGTCGCTCACCATTGATCTGGCCGTCTTTGTTGATGAATTCGGCGCAACCCTTGATAAACGCTATGGAGGTGGGGCATGAGACGCGACATCTTTGATGAAAAGGTGCATGACGAGATCAACGTTACCCCCATGCTTGACCTTGCCTGGTGCCTGCTCCTGGTTTTTATCATTGCCGTTACCGCTTCGGTGCAGGGAATCCAGGTCAATCTCCCCAAGGCAAGCGGGGCGCCGAGCCTGTCCAAGCCGAAGACCAAGGCCATCTCCATTCAAGATAACGGCCAGATCTATATCGATGCCTATCCTGTGTCCATGGCCCAGCTTGAGTCCAGCCTCCGCCAGTACAAAGCCGCTGACCCTGACCTGCCGGTCATTGTCAAGGGCGATGGCAAGGTGACCTACCAGACGGTCATTGAGGTGCTGGACCTGCTCCAGCGCCTGGACATCACCCAGCTGGGACTGGTGACCCAGAGACTGGTGAAATGAGTGACATGCAGAAAGACATGACCGAAGAACCCCAGAAGCACAAGGGTGACGCGCACTGGCTGAGCCGCCGTCTGATCTGGATAGGAGGGGCTGTGGCCCTGATGATCTTTATTTTTATCATCAGCCAGATCGTTAAATTCATGATGCATGCCAACACGGCCCCACCCAAGCGCCAGGTCCAGCAGATTACCCTGGTCAAACCGCCGCCGCCCGTAGTCAAGGAAAAGCCACCGGAAATAAAACCGGAGCCGGAAAAGGTCCAGGAAAAAGTTGAGATAGAAAAACCCCAGGAGATCGAAAAACCCCAGGATAACACACCGCCGCCGGCCGGTGATCTCGGCGTTGATGGTGACGCCACCGGAAGCGGCGACGGATTCGGATTGCAGGCAAGAAAAGGCGGTGCCTCCCTGGTGAGCGGGATGAATGGCACCGGCAGCATCTACGGCTGGTACACCAACCGGTATGCCACTGAAATCCAGAAGTATTTTAACGAGATCGTCAGCCAGATGGGCGGCATTAAAGGCTCGGGCCTGAAGACCATCATCCGGGTCGATGTGGATGATTTCGGCGCCATTCGAGCCGTCATCGTCGGCTCATCCGGTGATCCGAAGATGGATGATGCGGTTCTTCAGGCCGTCAATAAAGTCAGTCTGAAAGAACCACCGCCTGCCGGCATGCCCCGCGCCATGAAGTTGGGAATCATGTCCCAGGGATAATTGGAAAAAGAGAGAGCAGTGCCAGTTGACGTTATTTTTAGTGCCTTACAAATTGTTTTCTTATTTTTTTCAAGAAAATAATCTGCGAAAAAACAATTATCCCGTTTATCGGGGTTAAGATTACAGGAGAATACTTGATGTCCAGGAAACAGAAAACAACCTTCCCCGGATGTGCCATCCGGGCAGTGGTGGGCGGCCTTTTTTTTACCAGTCTGGCGATGACCGGATCGGCGCAGGCTGCGGATACCACCGAAGAACTTATCAAACTGATGCACAGCAAGGGAATGCTGACCCCGGCAGAGACATCCGCCTTTCTTGAGAAACACCAGATGGAAAAGGCAGCGGCCAGCCCTGCCGGTTCTGCAAAGCCCATCACCGTGGTGCCGGGGGGCGAACGCTATCTCCAGACCATCAGCGACAATGTGGCTCGCGACATCAAGGACAACGTCAAGCAGGAGGTAAAAAACGAGCTGCGCGACGAGATCGCACGAGACATCAAGATCGATGCCCACACCGCTTCCGTGCCGGACTGGACCAAACGCATCCGCTTTGGCGGCGATATGCGCATGCGCCACCAGTCGGAATATTATGATCCGGCCAACAGCTCCTTTGTCAAGCCCGACAAACCAACAGAGCTGCTCAATTCCACCGTTGATCGTTCGCGTGAGCGCTATCGTATTCGGGTGGGGGCCAAGCTCAAGGTCAACGAACAGATGGAAGGCGAATTCAAGATCGCCACCGGCAATGAATCCGATCCGGTTTCCACCAACGACACCCTGGGCGACACCTTCAACAAGGATACCGTCACCCTGGATCTTGGCTATGTGCGCTGGAAGCCTTTTGCCCAGTCCTCCACCTGGACCGGCAATGCCGCCCTCACCTTGGGCCGCATGCCAAACCCCTTCTTTTCCACCGATCTTGTCTGGGACAAGGATGTCAACCCGGAAGGCGCAGCGATGAACTTGATGATCCCTATGGGTCCACGCTTCAAGGGACATCTGACCACCGCTGCCTTTTCCATCCAGGAGGTCGAGTTGTCGCAGCATGACAAATGGCTCTATGGCGGACAGGTCGGGCTGGAATACTCGCCCCGCACCACACTCAACGCCCAGATCTACGCCGCCTATTATGACTATCGCAACATTGAAGGAGAGATGAACGAGCCAGGTCTCACCCTCAACGACTTCACCGCACCCGCCTTCATTCAAAAGGGCAACTCCATCTATGACATCAATCCACTCACCGGCAACTCCAATTACAAGGCGGCGCTGGCCATGGACTATAACCAGTTCAACCTCACCGGCATGGTTGACGTGGGCATCTTTGAGCCCATCCATGTTGTCTTCCTTGCCGACTACGTCGAGAACCTGGGCTACGATGACGACGCCATCTTCGAGCGCACCGGCGTGCATGTCGAAGAACACACAAGCGGCTACCAGTACGGGATTGCAGTTGGCTACCCCACCGTCCAGGAGCTCTGGGACTGGAGAGTGTCTCTCTATTATAAATATCTTGAGTCTGACGCCGTCCTCGATGCCTTCACCGACTCCGACTTCCATGGCGGCGGCACCAACGCCAAAGGCTGGATCCTCGGTGGTGATCTCGGGGTCTATAAAAACACCTGGCTTGCAACCCGCTGGCTCTCCACCACTGAGATAGACGGCCCGCCATTTGCCATCGACACCCTGCAGATAGACCTCAATGTCAAGTTCTAAAAATACCATGCAGATAAAAGATAAAAAGACCCTGCTCACCATCGGCGTCGTTGGCATTCTCCTGATCAGCCTTGGCTATCTGGGAATTGTCCACCGTTCACTCATCAAAGAGCGTAACGGATTGCTGGTTGACCGATCCACCTTGGAACAGAAAGCCACTATGCTGAAAAAGAGTTTCAGCGAACAGAAGGCGCAGACGGAAAGCTCCATCCGGGCGCGACAGGCCACCGAGGCCAAAATGGCCAAGGCCAACCAGCTCCTGACCGAGCAGGAAGGCCAGGTCAAAGAACTCCAGGGCAAGGTTGAAGAGCTGGAGGCACAGTGGGAAAAACGAAGCGAATCCGACAAAGAGCAACAGGAACAGGTACGGCAGGCCATTGACCAGTGGAAGGCCAAGGTTGAGGAGCTTCAGGCAAACAGCAGAGAGCAAAAATCACGCATCGCCGAACTTGAAGGCGTAGTCACCACCACCAAGGCCGCCCTGGGAAACGAAACTGTTCAGCATACAAGCTGTCGTGAGAAAAACACGAAACTGGCGACTATTTCCCAGGAGCTCGCGACCAATTACCAGAAGAAAGGGGTGATTGATGTCCTGAGCACCAATGAGCCGCTGACCCAGTTGAAGAAGGTGGAGATGGAAAAACTGGTTCAGGAATATCTGGATCGCATCGATACCGAAGTCCTGCCCAAAACGGGGGTTACCCGATAATGCAAAGAAGATCTTTGAGGATTCCTTTCTTTGTCGGCCGGAGGCTCCTGCCCCTTCTGGTTGCGGGAAGCCTCCTTGGTGCCTGCAGTGCCGGGGTGACACCCCGACAGATGGAGATGGACCCTGAAATAACCTACGGCTTGCGTGAGCAGAAACTGCTCTTCGAAAAACGGATGGAATTTGATCAGCTCAAAGAGGACTTTTTGCTGACCCGTGACCCCGTTTTTCTAGCCAAAATGAACGGCACGATAGAGCGCACCGAAAAAGATATCGACAAGGCGCGTGCCTTTCTTGACCTCCAACCCCCCTACCACCGAGGCATTGCCAAGATCCGCTGGGAAACGGCGGAAGCAGCCTTACGTCAGGGCGAGCAACATCTCTGCGAAATGCTGCTGGTCACAAGCGAACTTCACTTCCTTTACGGCGATCCAGCCGCCGCGCGGGCCAGCCTGGAAAAACTGGACAAACGATTTGTCGGGGATTCTTTTTCGGGATATCGGGAAAAGGCAGATCTATTGCTCAAGGAACTAACAAGTGAAAGTGAAGGTTGAAAGGGAATTTCATAGCAGATTTATCCATTCTCATCCCATTTTGATCTTCAGCCTGTTTTTACTCAACAATCAATCCCGCCGGGATATTTCCTTCGCCAAAGTAGGTGCCTGCAAGCCGCTGAAGCAGCTCCGGCCTAACGCCACTGGTTTCAAAGACCACCGTCTCCCCGTTTTGCCCGGCGCCTATAAGTGCTCGGGATGAGCGAAGTTCCCGGCCGCTTTCAAGATCAAGACTGCTCTCGACGGAACCGACAACGATCAGTCGTCCCATCTCTTTCCAGACAAAATATTCCGGACAGCGGGTCTCAATCAAGATTGGCCGGGCATTAAAACGCTCCATAAGCAGATCGGCAAACTGATTTTTACTCTTGCTGGCCTCCACCACCACGGTTTCCCCATGAGGTCCGGCCCCAAAGAAAGTCTTTGAAAGAACGAGTTCTCTGGAGCGGATAAAGTCCCTCTCCACTATTGGGTCCGGGCCAAGGATAAAAATTCGATTTTTCTGTTTCCACACCGAATACTCCCGTCCCACTCGCCATAGCAGTATTGGGGCAGCATGGAAACGCTCCTGCAGTTCTTTGGTGAGTTCCGGACGGGATGGATCCGTCTCAAAAATAACATCTTCTCCGGAAGGCCCGGCACCTGATTCAAGAAACCCGGCGTTGCCAACAGAAATTTCATCAAAATTAAGTCCTGACTCGTGCGAGGCAAACACGTATAAACGACCTCTAGAAAGCCAGACCACAAGATCATCCGCATCAATAATCAGCTTGGCATGGTTGAATTTACTGTCATCACATTGCAGGCTTTCGGGTGGCTTGCAAGCAAAGGTGGTGACATGGGAAGAACAGCTGCTCACCAGATTGCCCATCAAGATCGCCGTCAAACCCACGAAAAGACAACTCCGAACCCTATTTATTTTCAACATATCTTTAATAACTCCCTGAATTTTCATGGATGAGCAAAATAACGTCAATCCTTCGTCATTCCTGATCGGATGAACCATCTTCAACTCAATACTATTTCGTCGACTGTTCTTCTCACAAACGACAAAGAATAAAATAAAGAATTACTATAATAAACAAACATTCAATTCACGTTAGCCAACAGTAACAAAACGGTTAATAGACACGCTTCCATGTCTATTACAGCCTTGCCATACTGCCAGAGAATGTCTGCTCAGGGCTGCTGACTTCCTGTTTACCCCACAGCCTCCTCTTTGATCTTGACATAGACCTTTTTTCGATGTAAAAATTTTCTCCTCATCGAAACTGAATAGTAGTGTTCGTTTCATGGGAAATCACCAATGACTGCTTTTACCAACCCTGCCTCTTGTCCGCACAGCCGGCCCCCCCAAGGCAGATTTGATTTTATTTATCAGGAGAACAATGCATGTGTCGTTTAGCCCTGAAAACCGCCATTGAGCCCTTTTCTCCCTACGAGGTGCTCACTGCCATGGAAGCCATGCAGGAGGGCTATGATGGTTCCGGTCTCGGCCTGCTGCTGCGCGGTCTGCACTTTGAAGACTATAAATACAACCCGAAGCACCCGATTTTATCGGGCATAGCCCACACTGAAGCCGCCTGGCAGCGCTTGAACGCTATCATGGAGCAACGTGGCTTTGAGTTGAAATATGACCACGAGTTTCAAACCCATCCGGAAATGGTTGAGGCCAAAGATCGTTATCGTTATTTTCTTCGTGTCTACAAGATGCCGGCGTCGTTCGACGACAAAAGCCAGGAGGCAATCGAGAACGAACTGATGCTCACCCGTCTGGCCCTGCGTGCCAACGGTGAAGCCCACGAAAAGGACCTCACCGCTTTTTCTTTCTGGCCGGATGTGGCCATGATCAAAGAGATCGGCTGGCCCCTTGATATCGGCAACGCTCTGACCCTGCATGACAACCGGATTACCTCCCGGGTGTGCATGGCTCAGGGGAGACAGAATACCAACTACGGCATCAACCTCTACGCCTGCCATCCCTTTTTCATTCAAGGGGTTGCCACCATGACCAACGGCGAGAATACCGCCTTTGTCCCCATCCGTGACTGGCTGCTGGGCAAGCATTTTCCCGGCTATACCGGCTACCAGAGTGATTCCGAAGTTTTTGCCCATATCCTTCATTACACTCTGAAACAGCTCAAGCTCCCCCTTCAGGCGTACAAGCACATCATTACCCCGCTGAAAAATGCCGAACTGGACGCACATCCACAAGGATCATTTCTCAAAGGGCTGCGTGATGCCTGCCGTCGGCTGATCATTGACGGCCCGAATGCCGTCATCGGCACCCTGCCCGACGAGACCTGCTTGCTGGTAATGGATCATAAAAAGATGCGCCCGGCCACCGTTGGCGGTAGAAACGGAGCCTGGGCCATAGCCTCCGAGATGTGCGGGGTGGAGGCTCTGATCCCTGATCGCGATCCGTCCTTTGATTTTCAACCAATGCGTGAACACACAATCATCGTCCCACCTGATAGAAAGGAACTGACAATATGGTCTCAGCTCGATCCGTATCCGTTGGCCCAAGTAGCTTAGGCTACACGGACCTCCCCTGGATTATTCAGCACCGCGAAGACCGGTGCACCCTCTGTGGACGATGCACCGCGGTCTGCCCAAAAGAAGCCATTTATCTGGCCTATCGACGGCAGAGAATGCCCAAGCTGGACGTTCTCAAGCAATCGCGCGGCAACGAATACCGCACCTTTGTCGGTATCCGCCAGAAAACCAACATGGCCAATGCCTGTATCGGTTGTTCCATGTGCACCATGGTCTGTCCCAACGAGGCAATCATGCCGGTGCCCAACACCAATGAGCACCGCACCCTCTTCTTCCACAACCAGAAGGGACAGCCCCAGACCAGGGGTGGCCGGAGAAATGTCAGCGGCCCCAATCTGCTGGACCGGATCATGTTTGACCGGATCTCCATGCTCACCGATCCGGCCCTCGATGCAGGTCGCCATGAATTCAGCCTGACCACCACCCTGGGTCGGGTTCTTGCCCCTGAAGAATTTTTGAAGCGGCAGAGAGAAGGCGGCTGGATTCCACCAACCCGTGAGATATTTCCCTTTATCATTGGCTCCATGTCTTTCGGGGCGCTTTCACCCAACATGTGGCTGGGCCTGCTCCAAGGCGTCGCCTACTGCAACGAGGTGCTGAAAATTCCGGTGGTGATGTGTACCGGTGAGGGTGGTTGTCCTCCATGGGTCCTGAAAAGCCCCTATCTCAAATACATTATCCTTCAGATCGCCTCCGGCTATTTTGGCTGGGATGAGATCATTCGCGCCATCCCGCATATGCAGTGCGACCCGGCAGCCATTGAGATCAAATATGGTCAGGGCGCAAAACCCGGCGACGGCGGTCTTCTCATGTGGTTCAAGGTTTCAAAACTCATCGCCCGTCTGCGCGGAGTACCGGAAGGCGTCGACCTGCCTTCCCCACCGGTACATCAGACCCTCTACTCCATTGAGGAGAGTGTCATGAAGATGATTCAGACCATGTCCACTGCATTTGGCCACAAGGTGCCGGTCTACCCGAAAATTTCGGCCTCAACCTCCGCCAAATCCGTGCTCAACAACCTGGTGCGAAACCCCTACGCCGGCGGTCTGCTCATTGATGGTATAGATGGCGGCACCGGGGCAGCCTACAACGTCTCCATGGACGCCACTGGTCATCCCATCGCCTCCAACGTCCGCGAGTGTTATCTGGATCTGGTGGCCCAGGGCAAGCAGAATGAGATTCCCATCTTTGCTGCCGGCGGCGTTGGCAAGAATGGCAACGTCACCCAGAACGGACTGGCCCTGATCATGCTTGGCGCCTCCGGAGTGCACATGGGCAAGTACATCATGCAGTCGGTAGCAGGGTGCCTTGGCAATGAAAAAAGCCGCTGCAACGTCTGCAACGTCGGTATCTGTCCCAAGGGCATTACCAGCCAGAACCCGAAATTGTACAGGCGTCTGGATCCTGATTTGGTGGCCGAACGAGTGAGCGAGGTCTTCATGGCTATTGCCACCGAGACCAAAAAAATCATGGCCCCCCTTGGCCGCTCCCAGAGTCTGCCGGTGGGCATGTCGGACGCACTCGGCATCAGCGATAAAGATGCAGCCGACCGCTTGGGGATTCGATACGTCTGTTAAGACGTAGAACACAGAAAAAACCATCCGGATGTAAGTATTCTCTCAAATTCAGTCATCACAGACCGTAATACTTTGAAATTGCAGATATTTAAAAAAGCAGATTCTTCGGTAACTAATATATACTCTTATCTTTCAATCTCATTTTGAGGTGTTTTCAGTGGGTACGATAGTTGTAAAAGGTCTTGACGAAAATGGCGGCCGAATCAGTTCTATGGATTTTGAGATTCTGGTCCGGGCTGCCGCCGACAAAGCAAACCATCTAAGCCTGGAGACCTTTGGTCAGCACAATATCGGCATACGCTTGCAGCGTGCCGATGGCCTGACCATCGATACAAAGGGCCCGGCTGGTCAGCGTCTTGGGTGTATGGGTATGCCCGGCACCTCCATCACCTGCCATGGTTCAGCCTCCGATGACGTTGGTTATCTCAATATTGGTGCCATCATCACAGTCCGTGGAGATGCCACCAATGGGGTATGCAGCGCCATGGCCAACGGGAAGGTCTATATCGGAGGCTCCATCGGCGCCCGCGGTCTGACCATGACTAAATGGAACCCCGACTATCAACGGCCGGAGGTGTGGATACTTGGTTCCACCGGTGATTCATTTGCCGAGTTCAACTGTGGCGGAATAGCGGTCGTCTGTGGCATTAACCCCAAAAACCCTGCCAATATTCTTGGCTATCGCCCCTGTGTCGGCATGGTTGGCGGCACTATTTATTTCCGTGGGCCCATTGATAGTTCCTATCCCAAAACCAACGCCCGCCTTGACAAGCCATCAGATGATCAGTGGCAATGGTTGATGGATGGAATGACCGCCTATCTAGAACATATCGACCGGACTGATTTGATGGCCACCCTTTCCATCAGGGATGAATGGCAGATTCTGGCGGCCATTACCCCGCAGGAAAGGGCCCTCATGTTTTCCGGCCCCATGTCCATGATAGAGTTCCGCAACAAGCACTGGAACAAGGCCTTCGGTGGTGGTGATCCGTTGCGTGACATAGCTCCGGGTCTGGACCGCAGCCCCATTGAAGCTGTGCCCTCTGGTGATCTTCGCCGAAAAAAACCCTACTGGGCCAACCGGGAATCCGCCGCTCCCTGTACCTATTTCTGCCCGGTGCACATTCCCACCGTTGATCGCCTGCGTCTAATCCGGGAAGGCAGGATTGACGAGGCCTACGAGATGCTTCTGCGCTATACTCCTCTGCCGGCCTCAGTCTGCGGGGCGGTATGCCCAAATCTGTGTATGGACAACTGTTCCCGATCAGGTGTTGATGAACCCATAGACGTCAAAGTTCTCGGACGTGCCGTGGCCAATGTTCCGGCTCCACCCATGGCTGATTCCATTGGCAAGAAAGTGGCCATCATCGGCGGTGGTCCTGCCGGTATGAATACCGCCTGGAAGTTGGCCCAGGCCGGAGTCGAGGCCCATATATACGAACAGGATAAACAGATCGGTGGCAAGCTGGCCCAGGTTATCCCTTGGGAACGTCTCTCCAAGGCCGTGTGGGATCAGGAGATCAAGCGTTTTCTTGAAACCCCTAACATTCATGTCCATCTCAGCGTAAACATGGACAAGGAGAAGTTCCAGGAACTGCAGAACAGCTATGACTATGTGGTGGTGGCAGTGGGCACCCATGAACCCCGTCGCATCCCTTTTCCTGGCAATGAACGGGTTATTCCTGCCCTCCACTTTCTCAAAAATGCAAAAAGTGAAAGCCCTGATCAGGTGGGCAAGGAAGTGGTCATCATCGGTGCCGGTAATGTTGGTTGCGATGTCGCCTGCGAGGCCTATCGTCTTGGGGCCGAGAAGGTTACACTGGTTGATATCCAGAAGCCTTTGGCCTTCGGCAAGGAGAAAGAAGCTGCAGAGGCCTTAGGTGCTGTTTTTCGATGGCCTGTGATGACCAGAGAAGTAACGGAACAAGGGCTGGTCATGGATACCGGAGAAACAATTCCGGCCCAGACGGTGATCATCTCCATTGGCGATGTCCCCGCCCTTAAATTCCTGCCCGACGATGTGGAGACGGTAACTGTTGGCGGGGCAGCCTGGGTCAAGACCAAGGATTCACATCTGACCACTAACGCCAAAATTCTCGCAGTTGGAGATGTTGAGAAACCGGGCCTTGCCACCAATGCCCTGGGAGCTGGAAAGACCGCTGCCGAGTTTATCATCGCTGATTTTATGGGTATTCCCTGGAAGCCCTTCAATCAACACCCTATCACCCAGCAAGCATTGACCATCACCCACTATATCCCCGATGCTCATCGTGAGATCCACACAGAACAGGCCCAAGCAGAGAGTTGTCTCTCCTGCGCCTCCTGCCGTGACTGCCACCTCTGCGAGACCATCTGTCCCACTGGAGCCATCAGCCGGAGAGAGCTGGAATATGGTCACACCAATGGCTATGAATCCGGCCTGCATGGGAGTTGGGAATACGTCTCTGACGACAAGAAGTGCATCGCCTGCGGTTTTTGTGCCGACACCTGCCCCTGTGGTATCTGGATGATTCGCACTTTTTAATTTTTTTTGATAAACTAATATAAAAAAAGCCCCTCAGGATATACTCCTGAGGGGCTTTTTTTATATTAATTCAACCCTTATGAGGCATGCATTTCTTATTCGAGTCCAATGACATCCTAAGTTGCATTCAAAGCAAAACCTTCGTCATGCTTAAATTGAATGCAAATCCGAGAAAAAGAATAATCCTTAAATAACAACGTCTCAAATCCTTATAACTCTTTCCTCCCATCATAGATTCTCACAGAAGAAATCCAACAACAGCGTTTCCAGACCGGCCTGACTGACAAGCATGGCCGCCGTCCTCTGTTCAAGGTGCAACAGGGTTACAGCAACCTCTTTCTCCTTGATGTGAGAACAATTATAATTAAGACAGAACATTGGCTTCATGGTCAAAATACAGCCTGTTATCCCCAAAAAACAACATTCCTGCTGGTTGTCCTGCTGCATCACCACCTGGACTCCGGCAAGCAGATTCATCAGCAACTGCAAGACATCATTTTCTCCAGCCATGAAGATGCTGCAGCATCCACCTCCCTGCCGGATCGCGCATAGGGTGCAGGTCGCCCCCATTGTCATTGCCCTCATCTGTACCTGCAGTGCCCGTTCATTTGCCTCAACGATCGTCAAATTGGCAAGGATGTCCGGCTGCTGCAGAAGAACATTGCCGAATTGAACATAGAGTTCTCTTGCTACACCCAACTTTAATGCCACATCACCGCTGTAAAAATATGTGTACATCTCAGAACGTGTCACCCTCACTCCCTTGTTAAAATTATCCCATCATTAGGCCTGCCGTTTGGAATCAAGACGGATCGATTCGTGAACCCTTTCTCCGTTCTCATCCAGGCTCAGCCTCATGTTTTGGTCATCTCCCAGCCAAACCAGGGAGATATGTTTTTTTCATAAACCCCACAAAAAATGTGCTCAGCAAGCAGATTGCAAACAGGATGCCGATACTGTACCTTTCATTCAGTATGTCATTACTGGAATCTGATGTAACCTCGGATGTATCTGGCAACGCTGTTTTATTTTAGACGAGACCACTGAAGATTGTTTTCATTCACTAAAAGTGGCCAAGAGTGTTACAGTTCATTTGAACCTGACCTTTACCACAGTCATGGGCGAGTTTACAGTGAGAAATCGATTTCCTTGGCACAAGACCCAACAGAATATTGTCCGAATCGGGTTACTGTTTATTTTTTCAAAAGTTTTTTTGAATGCACAGCCAGATGCACGACTTTCGCAAAGGAGTCAAAAAAGAATCCATCTTCCATCGGACAGGAGCTCACATCAAATTCCTGATGCCATCTACTCATTTTTTCCCATTTTCCCGGAAAGTCACATATGAAACGCTCGCCTCTGCTCACTGAAGATGGTTCTCTCATTCTTGATCCCCAGGTAGAACCAACCATTGATTTACAACTCAATGTCCCTAAGCTGACAGGCATTCTACGATTTGAAGAGACCAGCGACACCATCCGCGGGGTGATCAGAGACATTATGACTGATGACAGCTCTTCGTCCATCAATGCGGACCATTCGCTCCCTTCCCTCGCTAGTGAACTCTTGCGGAGACGCTGTTGCCTGATTGGCAGAAGCGGTCATTCACAGATTGGCCTGGATCTGGACTTTGGGGAAGGCATGCCGGAAATTGATACCCGGCATAAACGCATTGACATCCCGGTCCAGCTTCTCTCCCTGAACCCACACATTCCGGACATCGTCTTTGCCGAAATCAAATCCATGGCCGACCGCAATCGGCGCCTTACCGTAGGCAGACTCTTCGTCCCCATGACTAACCCTCTTGGACGAACTGAGATTGAACAGGCCTTGGCCGACCATTATCTACTGCTTCCTCCAGGAGCTGAAGTAGACCCTGATGGCGTCATCACCATCCCCCTTGAAAACAGCCGTTATCTGCTCTCTAACACCTTGCTCACAGCGGGCCAGAATATTCAGATCGTCCTCAGCGAAAGCAAGGAAGGCTTAGGACTGATTCAATATCCGTCCCGTTGCGGACTTCCCGAGTCCCTTGAACCGGGTGATTTTCTGTGCGGGTGCATTCGGATTTCCCTGGGACCCTACAGCGCCTTGATTGACAGGCACCTGAATACGCCAGGTGTTTTTCACCTTGCCGCCAGACTGCTTGATGCAGTCCGCACCAGCGGAATCAAGGTTCCAAGACAGGTTGAAATCTACAATGGCAGCGACCAAGCCGTGCTTTCTCGCGGCCTGAAAGTTAGGCTCCGTCTCTTTCCCACCGATCCTGTTACCACTCACATGGCCAAACAACTCCTGACCGGCAGTCAGGCCTGCAGAATCATGCAGGAAGGAGTAGATTTTGCCGATGCAACCAATATCTTTGACCTCCACGTCTGCGATGCCCTTTTCAACAATATCAGCTCCATGGCAACATCACGCGGCAATTACGGAAGGATTCTAACCCGCAACAAGAGCATTGAAATCCAATGGGAGCTCCAAGAAAACGAGTGGCACGAAACCGCTCAGAACCGTATTGTCTATGAATCAGTGCGAGGCACAATCACCTCCGGAGTCCATCAGGGCGAGCAGGTCACACCTGATCTCAGACAATTTACACAAACACTAAATCTCGTTGGCGGTGCACAAAACTTGCGAAAAGTTTTCATTACCCATACCTTCCCAACCTCTGACACACTGCGCGTTCTCAAACGCAACAATGTTGGTGTTTTTATCGGTCGCAGCATTCGACAAGGCGAAACCCAAGAAAATGGCAGCCGAAAAGACGACTGCAGTAGCTCCCCCCTGCCACCACAGGACAATCTTTATTTTGGGGGCGCAACCTATGAAACCTTCTGTGAGATGTCCTGTCACGAAGACGTCCGCTTCTACATGATCTTCGGACAGGATCAAGAAAGGCACCTCCGCGAGTTTCATCATGGATTCTGGATGACACAAGAAGGCAAAGAGAAGGTTTCAGATGTCCACACCATGATTGCCATGTTTGGTTCCCATATAGACGGAACGGAAGGAGTACTCAGCAAACAAATTCACGATTTCTTTAATCGGCTTCGCTCTGTGGCCGAAATTGGCGAACATTTTGCAGTCTGTCACGGCAGTGGCCCCGGAGTGATGAAGATCGCTGATGATGCTGCTGCAGATCTCGGTATTCTCCGCATTGGAATCGGCATCGACAGTGAGCGAATAGGGCAGCGAGCCAATCTCCATCCCCCGATCCTGCTCAATTTCAACAACTCAGCCCGTCACATGCGCCAAAATATCCTGGATCGAACGTCATTGTTTAAAATCTACAACATCGGCGGAATGGGTACCTTCGAAGAACTGCTCATTGCGGTCACCAATCTCAAACTCTTTGAGAGTCTGCCTGCCCCGCATATCTTTGTCGATCCCTTCGGCCTTGGCGAAAACGGAACCCATCTGTGGCAATCAACCCTTAATCAGTTGATAACAGCTTCCAGCATGAAGACCATCGGGACTCATAGCGTCCGTCTGGCACCCGCATGGGTGCCCAATTTTTGCCATGTCGTCCATGATTATGACGAGGTGTTTGAAATCATTGCCGGATTTGTCCACGATCCATTAACCTACTGGCAAAAAACCGGGATCCCCCGCCAAGATCTCCTCCAGGCCTGGGAAAATGCTCTTTGCAGCAGAGTCATTATTCCGCCCTATCTGCAAAAAGCCATCCTTACCCTGCGCAGCCAGGAGAATCAGCTATAAAGTCTGTCCTGGAACGGACCAATCAATCCTATTATGGCACATAGCAAATGATCTTTATGCCGAATGGTGCAAATAGTACGAAAACTGCTATAATAACACCTCTGCAACATTGAGCCGACAGTCCTTCAGCCTTAACCCTTTGAACATTGCGCATCATGTCCAAAATCCGAATCCTTCCAGAGCATTTAGCTAACCGGATCGCCGCAGGTGAAGTGGTCGAACGCCCGGCCTCAGTGGTCAAAGAACTTCTGGAAAACAGTCTTGACGCAGGTGCAAGCGAAATTGAAATCGAGATTGAAGGCAGTGGCACCCGTATGATCCGAGTCATGGACAACGGAGAGGGGATGGACGAGGACGACATCCTGCTCTGCCTGGAGCGGCATGGCACATCGAAGATCACCACTGACCATGATCTAGCCGCCATCCACTCTTTAGGCTTTCGGGGCGAAGCCATTCCCTCCATCGGTTCAGTGTCGCGTCTGACCATCACTTCACGGCCCCAAGGGAGCCCCTTGGGTACAAAAGTCATGCTGGACTATGGGAAGCTGCTCAAAGTCCATGAAATCGGATGCAGCAGGGGAACGATCTTCGAGATCCGCAGCCTCTTCGGCAACACCCCGGCGCGCCGGAAATTCCTGCGCACCAGCAGAACAGAACTGGCCCATATTGAGGAAGTGGTGAAAAGCTATGCCCTGGCCACGCCCTCCATCAGCTTTATATTGCGGATTGACGACCGTGTCACTTGTCACTTTCCTAAAAACCAGTCTATACCCGATCGCTTGGCGACAATTCTTCATTATCAGGGGCCATTCCTGGAAGTCGGCAAGAATCGGCAGCAAGGCGCTGCACCTCAGACCTCAAATCTCAATCGTAAAACTGACGTTGTCTCTGGCTCTCACCAGCCTGTTCCCTCCACGCCCTCATGCCATGGCTGGCTTCTCCCCCCTGATGCCGATACGGCAAGATCGGCAATGATCCGGCTTCTGGTGAACGGTAGAGCTGTCCGCGACCGGATGATCATCCATGCCGTTCACGAAGGGTTCCGTAACTTTTTGATGAAGGGAAAAAACCCGGTGGGCCTCATCCACCTGCACCTGCCCCCTGAGGATGTAGATGTGAACGTCCATCCAACCAAACAAGAGATCCGCCTGCGTGACAGCCAGGGCATTCACCAGATGATTAGCCTGACCGTGGAGCAGGCGATTCACCAGTTTCAAAAAAATCTTCAAGGGATTATTTTCCGGTCGAAACCATATCAAGAGAATAGGCAGGACCAGACGCCAGCGCATTCACCTGCGACGCATCAAATCAGCAGCCAACAGACAAGACAGGAATCTTTTCCGATGGCCATAAATCCCCCCCTGTCTCCTCCTTCCTGTCGGCAAGAAAACAACCCACAACAGTATCACACGTCCTATGCTCAAACAGTTGACACCATATCACCCTCATCTTCTCTGTCTTTGCCGCAGACATCAGAAAACAGCATTCAGGACTCCTCGCCCTCCAGCCAAACCGGCACCTTATTTCATCAACCCTTGGGAGAGACAAAAAAACAAGGGCACGGGCTTAGAATTATCGGCCGATATGATAATCTTTACATCTTCTGTCAGTCTGCCGAGGGGGGTCTGCTGGTGGTTGATCAACACGCCGCCCATGAACGGCTCCTCTTTGAAGATTTGAAGAAAAAGTTTCTCCAGGGATCTATTGCCAGCCAAACCCTGCTTTTTCCTGTTACTGTCGAGCTTACTACTGCTGAGAGCGAGGGCGTGGAACATTATGGGGCAGACATTGAACAGATGGGCTTTTCGGTCAGAGACTTTGGTGGAAATTCCTATATCATTTCAGCAATACCGGCAATGGCAGGACAATGTAATCCCGGAGAACTTTTTCTCGATATTCTTGGAAAATTTGTTAAAGAAAAAAACGGATCGGAGAAGATCAAGAATGGTTCAATTCTCGATGATATTCTGGCTTCAATAGCCTGCAAAGCTGCCGTGAAATCCGGGGACCAGCTTCACGACAGGGAAATTGACTCCCTCCTCACTCGCATGGCAAGGGCTGATCTTTTCTCGCACTGTCCGCACGGACGACCAGTTACAAAACATTTTACCGCCTCGGAGATAAAGAAATGGTTTTATCGGCCATAAACGACACGTTAGAAACACCAGCTAAAGAAAAAATACCATCTGGGATAACTTGCATCCTTATTTTTTCTATCGTCTTCTTCTCTGGTTGCGCGAAACAACAGGTGCTCCACACAGAAGGACAAGGCCGACTCATGGAAGTGACGGGATACTGTGGCTGTTCCACATGCTGCGGTTGGGAACGTGGTAGCTGGTCCCTTCTTAAACTCGACTTTTGGAATCGTTATGTCAATTACGGAAAACATTCCGGCAAAACCTACAACGGACTGACCGCTGCCGGCACAACCCCTACAGAACCCCAGGCTGGTTTTTTCTCCGTCGACAGCCTAGAACGCCCATGGATGATCCCCACCCGACTCATTCTCTTCCCGTGGTATTTCCTGCCGGAGCAAGGTACCATTGCAGCTGACACTAAATTTTACCCATTCGGTACCAGAATGTATGTTCCTGGGTATGGGTGGGGAATAGTAGAAGATAAAGGAGGGAAAATCAAAGGGCCAGACCGGATTGATCTATTCTTTGAATCTCACGAGGAGGCTATGCAGTGGGGAAGAAAAAAAATAAATGTAGTAATTGAAAAGCCATAAGGAGAAGGTGATTACGATCCATTACTTCAGCTACAATTTTACTATTGAGAAGAGATTTCTAGAATAGAAACGCAGGTAAAGAATACCTTTTTCAAGAATGGAATAAAAAAACTGATTCTCCCGGGCTGCAGAAGAATCAGTTTTTCTAAAAATTAATCTTCACTTATCTCTCAGAGATATCATCTCTTCATGATCATTTTTCATTCCATCAGGAAAAAACTATTGAGGAAGCTCAAAAGATAAATCTTCTTGCTATGTTTCTATGTATTTCCCTCAACGAACTACATTCTTCACGGTCAAAGTAACACTTTTCTTATTACTGACTCCCAGATCATCCCAGACCGTCAACTGAACAGTATACGTTCCCGCTACCCTATAGCGGTAAGATGTAATAATGCCAGTCGCACTCTTTCCATCACCAAAAGTCCAAAGATAACGGGTTATTTTTCGACCCACTGCAGCTTTCGAGGCAGATCCTGAAAACTGAACAAGTTGTTTTACCATTGGATCCTGAGGATTAATTATGAAATCAGCTAAAGGATATACTGGTAAAGCTGGCAGCGCTGCCTGGACAACAATAGTTTGCTCATAAAAGGCCTGGGCCCCATCATTATCTGTAACCGTGAGTTTAACTGGGAACGAACCTGCTTTAGTGAAACTATGAGACACCTCACTGCTGCCAGCAGTTGAACTTCCATCACCAAAAGTCCAGAAGTAACTTGTTACCTCTCCGTCGACATCACTTGACGGAGTTGCATCAAAACTCACCAGGAGGGGAGCTATTCCGGATGTTACTGTCGGATTAAACAGGGCTGTCGGAGCCTTATTCGCGGCAGAGACCGTCACCGTGGTGGTGGCTTTACCAACCGCCCCTTCATTATCGGTGACTGTCAGGGTTACCGGATAAGTGCCGGCAGCACTATAGCTATGGCTGCCGGTGGAGCTTGCAGCGGTTCCCTGATCACCAAAGTCCCACGCATACTTGACGATGGTTCCATCGGTATCCGTTGATTTTGTTGCTGAAAAATCTATCGCAAGCGGAGCTTTGCCCGTCAAGGTGGACAAAGTCAACAAGGCCGTCGGTACCTTATTCGCTGCGGAGACCGTCACCGTGGTGGTGGCTTTACCAACCGCCCCTTCATTATCGGTGACTGTCAGGGTTACCGGATAAGTGCCGGCAGCAGTATAGATATGGCTGCCGGTGGAGCTTACAGCCGTTCCCTGGTCTCCAAAGTCCCACGCATACTTAACGATGGTCCCATCGGTATCCGTTGAACTCGCCGCTGAAAATTCTATCGCAAGCGGAGCTTTTCCCGTCAACGTGGACAAAGTCAACAAGGCCGTCGGTACCTTATTCGCTGCGGAGACCGTCACCGTGGTGATTGCTTTACCAACCGCACCTTCATTATCGGTGACTGTCAGGGTTACCGGATAAGTGCCGGCAGCAGTATAGATATGGCTGCCGGTGGAGCTTACAGCCGTTCCCTGATCACCAAAGTCCCACGCATACTTGACGATGGTTCCATCGGTATCCGTTGAACTCGCCGCTGAAAAATCTATCGCAAGTGGTGCCTTGCCCGTCAACGCAGACAAGGTCAAAAGGGCTGTCGGAGCCTTATTCGCTGCGGACACCGTCACCGTGGTGGTGGCTTTACCAACCGCACCTTCATTATCGGTGACTGTCAGGGTTACCGGATAAGTGCCGGCAGTGCTATAGCTATGGCTGCCGGTGGAGCTTGCAGCGGTTCCCTGATCACCAAAGTCCCACGCATACTTGACGATGGTTCCATCGGTATCCGTTGAACTCGCCGCTGAAAAATCTATCGCAAGTGGTGCCTTGCCCGTCAACGCAGACAAGGTCAACAGGGCTGTCGGGACCTTATTCGCTGCGGATACCGTCACCGTGGTGGTGGCTTTACCAACCGCCCCTTCATTATCGGTGACTGTCAGGGTTACCGGATAAGTGCCGGCAGCAGTATAGATATGGCTGCCGGTGGAGCTTACAGCGGTCCCCTGGTCTCCAAAGTCCCACGCATACTTGACGATGGTCCCATCGGTATCCGTTGAACTCGCCGCTGAAAAATCTATCGCAAGTGGTGCCTTGCCCGTCAACGCAGACAAGGTCAACAGGGCTGTCGGGACCTTATTCGCTGCGGATACCGTCACCGTGGTGGTGGCTTTACCAACCGCCCCTTCATTATCGGTGACTGTCAGGGTTACCGGATAAGTGCCGGCAGCAGTATAGATATGGCTGCCGGTGGAGCTTACAGCCGTTCCCTGGTCTCCAAAGTCCCACGCATACTTGACGATGGTTCCATCAGTATCCGTTGAACTCGCCGCTGAAAAATCTATCGCAAGTGGTGCCTTGCCCGTCAACGTGGACAAAGTCAACAAGGCTGTCGGGACCTTGTTCGCTGCGGATACCGTCACTGTACCTTGAGCTTTACTCACACCGCCAT
>JAFLKM010000077.1 GCA_019163335.1 Desulfobulbaceae bacterium
GTGTGAGAACATGGCAATATTATATATTGGTATTGTTTTGATTGCAACTTAGAATAAGGATGCGCCATGCATAACATCGTCGATGTATCATATATTTCTTGTTGGAAAGAATTTGGCAGAAACTGTCTGTATAAATATCTGCGATTTTGAAGAACTGACGTTGCTTTATAATACTGATCAAAATATCAATTGGTTGGGACGACCGGTTTGGGAGCTAATGCCAAAGAATAAAGGTGATGATAAGTCCACTAAAACATTTCTTGGTCGTTTGGTACCAGTATCAAGGGCGATTTGCTTGTTCGATGGAAACTCTAAAATGCTCTATGGGGAGGCATTACGCTATTCTATTTATCCAGATTTTCCTCGTGAGTTTAATACCTCTGTTGTTGTGAAACGCGTAAAAAAGAAAGAAGAACGATATTTGGTTGGAGCAAGGTTGGGAATACGACCATGGCGTCAACTGGACGCTATCCTTCAATATAATATTTCAGGAAAGACTTCTTCGCATGCAATAAACCTGGCCCATTTGGATGGTGTTTCAATTGATATATGGGTGGGCGCGTTGTTAAGAAATCCCGGGAAGCAGGATATTCTTGATACAGTAGAATCACGGTTTCATATTACCAATAGATTGCGTTCGGAGATTGGCTGTTCAACGTATGCAGCCGAAGTCCAGAAAGCCCAGGCTGTATCAAAGTTATTAGATGTTGCAGTATTTCTCTATCGTATTGAGCTTGATTCGAGAGAAGGAAAAGGGCTTGGTTCAACCGCGATTTATCACTATTGGACCAGTGTAGAAAAAAATCTGGCCTTTTTGATGATCCATATTGAATCCATCGGCACAGATGATGCTGTTCCCACACGCGAAGCCTGGCGAAAGATGCTCTTTGCCTCTGCTTGTGACGCCTATCGTATTGCCTGTGGGCAGGAAACACCACGGCAGATGCGGGCTTTTGCCAAAGGATGGCAGAAGTTGACCACAAAGAAAGACAAACCAGAAACAGATACTCAAGAAACCAAGGAGGAGGATGTATGAGCTGGCTTCTCGAACGACTTCGCAAGTGTCAGGATAACCGGGGGATAATGGCTAACCTTCGGTGCATACTTGTGGAAAATAAAAAACACCGTGCCTGGCCCGCATTGAACCGTCTTGGAGTGGCTATTGATGATGATGTTGCGGCATTTATTGCCGGCATCTTTGCTACCCATCCCGAAGTAACTACCGGCGGTAATTTTGGTGCTACCTGTAAATTGATAGAGCAGAAACGGGGCGACAAGCGCGGTGACGACCATAAGTTGACTCCGACTGAACGTCGCTTTCAGCATTTGCTCAGTGCAGAACGGGGAGACGAGTTGAACAGTCGAGTTTTACGCATGGTTCTCATGGCAAAATCGCAGGGGGTTCCGGTTGACTATGCAAAACTTGAAATGGATCTGAAATTCTGGAGCGACCGCACCAAAACTGAATGGGCAACGTCTTTCTGGACGCAAGACATTACTCCTGCGCAGGAGGGGGAAGTATGAGTTGGCTTGTCCGGTTAGAAGTAGATGCGAAAATTGCTCGTACAGAAAGAATTTCAGACAATTACGCTTGGCACAAGAGGTTATGGGAGTGTTTCCCTGATGAGCCTGTTGCCAAACGGGATTTTTTGACGCGGATTGATCAAATAGAAGGAAAATTCAGATTGTGGATGTTGGCCCAGCGGCAACCTGTACGCCCCCAATGGTGCCCTCTTGATGATTTTGCGGTTAAGGAGATTGCCCCCTCATTTCTTTCCCACCCGTTCTATGCGTTCGACGTGCGGGCCAATCCTACAAAATGCTTGGTTCAACGGGATGCTAATGGTGTTCGCAAGCGTAATGGTAAACGCATTCCATTGGTGAAACCCGACGAACTGCGGGCATGGTTAGAGAGGAAGGGGGGTGCCGGGGGATTCTCAATTTCTGCTGACAAGCCACTTGAGATTGGGCCAATGGTAGAAAACTATTTTTCTAAGAAAGGACAGGCTGGCTACCACGGTGGTGTTCAGTATCGCGGCATATTAGTAGTAGACGATCCGGCGAGATTTGCTGAGACTTATCATTCAGGAATTGGCAGCGCCAAGGGCTTCGGCTTTGGCTTGTTGCTATTGGCACCAATAAACCTGCAAACAATTTAAAATATAAGGGAAAAATAACTATGAAACACTTGGAACTGCATATCATTCAATCCGTCCCTGTCGCCTGCCTTAACCGTGATGATCTGAACTCACCCAAGACAGCTGTCTTTGGTGGCGTCCAACGGGCGCGGGTTTCAAGTCAGTCGTGGAAGCGGGCGATCCGGGAGATGGCAAAGGAGCTTTTTCCACAGCAATTCAGGGGTGAGCGTACTCGATTAATGTTCGACCCACTTGTTAAGGAAATGGTGGCTGTTGGTCTCTCTGTTGCCGATGCGGAAGAGGGGGCGAAAAAGATTGTTGATGCGTTAGTGAAGCTCGATACTAAATCGAAAGAAAAGGTGAAATCAACAACTCTGTATTTTATGTCCCCACTTGAGCTGCAAACCATTGCCAAAGTATATGTCGACACCAAAGATGCAAAGAAAACCCTGAAAGCCATTGATGCGAAATCTCTGAAAGATGCCGCCGATATTTCAATTTTTGGCCGCATGGTTGCCAACGACCACAGCTTAACCGTTGAGGCGGCCTCCATGTTTTCCCATGCCCTTTCCACCCACAAGGTCAATAATGAAATCGACTTCTTTTCTGCCGTAGACGACTTGCAGCCCAAAGAAGAATCCGGCGCTGGCATGACCGGAACCTTGGAGTTTAATTCTGCCACCTACTACCGTTTTGCTGCCCTCAATCTTGACATGCTGGCCGACGCGGAACACCTTGGCAGCATGACCAGGGAAGAGCGGCAGGATGTGGTACGGACCTTTGTTGAAGCAACGGTCAAGGCTATTCCCGGAGCACGCAAAAACACGATGAACGGTAACACGCTTCCCGTCTATGTGCTTGGTGTTGTTCGTGAGAAAGGGCATCCGGTTCAGTTGGTTAATGCTTTTGAAAATCCCATTCATTCTACTCAAGGGTATGCTGTAAAGTCCGTTGAATTGCTTAAATCAGAGTATGCAAAACTTGCCGAAACCTGGGGAGTAGAAGCAGTATTAGAGAAGGCGATTCCTGAGGTTGGCATGAAAACATTCCTGGACGAGGTGGTTGCTCATGTCAACTGATATACGTTTTCTGGCCCTTCGCCTTGAGGGGCCACTCCAATCTTGGGGGTTTGATAGTCAGTACAATCGCCGCAATACCGGTCTGATGCCAACCAAGAGCGCCATTGCCGGGATGTGCTGCGCGGCGCTTGGTTTATCGCGTGGGAGTGCGGGAGAGCAGGATTTCCTTTCCACTTTTGGAAAAACAAGAATGACCGCAATTGCCATTCCCCGCAACGGCGGAAAAAAGGAATTGCCGGTTCGGCGGTTGCAGGATTATCACACTGTACAGAATACGAGACGAGCTAGTGGACCTATCAACAATGATTGTGTCCTTACTCACCGGCAATACCTGACAGATGCCGCTTTCGGTGTTCTTCTTGAAGGGGAGGCAGTGCTACTGACGCAGGTTGCCGAGGCTTTAGGTAATCCTGTCTGGGGAATATGGCTCGGGCGCAAGGCCTGCATTCCTTCGGCGCCAGTGTTTGCTGGTTTGAAGGGAAATCGAGACGAGGCTCTACAACTTCTTATTGGAGAAAAACCGCTTGAATCCTTTACCCGCCAGGAAGATGTGGAAAAATTCAGTGATGGGCATGATTCTCTTCCCGATTCCGCTGCATCTTTTGCCAGCGAACGGAGATCATTTTCGCCAAGAAGAGTTCGGACATGTCCAGGTACTTAACGAATCTGGTTTCGACGCTGTAGACCGGCACTAATTAAGGCAAGGTGGGATTATTGCCAGCGCTCTTTTGATAGGTGAAGTGGCCCGGCCAAGGGTTTCGGCTGCGGCCTCATGCTGGTGAAACGGATATGAGGTGATAACATGGAAAATAAACTGGTGGTCTTTAAGAACAAAAAAATTAGACGGACTCTACATAACAACGAATGGTGGTTTTCTGTTGCTGATGTTGTTGAGGCATTGACTGATAGTGCCGACCCCCGCCAGTATATTAAGAAGATGCGCCGGCGTGATCCTGAGTTGGAGGCCTACTGGGGTACAAATTGTACCCCCCTTGCAATGGTGGCGCCCGATGGAAAAAAACGGGCTACGAACAGCGCCAATACCGAGGGCATCTTTCGTATCATTCAGTCTATCCCCTCGCCCAAGGCCGAGCCGTTCAAGCGCTGGCTGGCCAAGGTTGGCTATGAGCGGGTGCAGGAGATTGAAGATCCGGAATTGGCGACTAAACGGACCAAGGCGCTGTATCGGGCCAAGGGGTATTCCGATGCTTGGATTGAAAAACGGATGCGCGGTATTGCTGTGCGGGTTGAGTTGACTGACGAGTGGAAGTGTCGGGGGATCAACGGAGAACCCGAATACGCTATCCTGACCTCGGAAATCTCTAAGGCAGCCTTTGGCTTGACACCTGCGGAATACAAAAACCTGAAAGGGTTGGAGCGGGAAAACCTGCGCGACCATATGAGTGATCTGGAGCTGATCTTCTCCATGCTCGGCGAGGCCGCGACCACGGAGATTAGCCGAAAGCAGGACGCACAAGGATTTGGCGAGAATAAGGTTGCGGCGAGTAAAGGTGGGAAGATAGCCGGAGATGCCCGGCAAAAACTGGAGCAGGAAACAGGAGAAAAGGTGGTGACACCTGAAAATTACCTGACCGAACCGGAAAGCCAAAAACGGCTTACAAGAAAGAAGAAAGGATAGTCCATGAGTGAACCGATGCTCCCACCGCTCAAACCCATCCCCATAAAGGATCGTGTTTCAGTTTTGTTTCTTGAACGGGGGCAGCTCGACGTTCTTGATGGAGCCTTTGTCCTCGTGGATAAAAATGGGGTACGAACTCATATCCCAGTCGGCGGGGTGGCGTGCCTGATGCTGGAACCGGGTATTCGGGTATCTCATGCCGCTGTTACCCTTGCCTCGCGGGTTGGTTGTCTGCTGGTCTGGGTGGGAGAGGCGGGGGTGCGGCTGTATGCCTCGGGGCAGCCTGGCGGAGCGAGAGCCGACAGGCTCTTGTACCAGGCAAAGCTGGCCTTGGATGATGCGGCCCGTTTGAAGGTGGTGCGAAAAATGTATGAGTTGCGGTTCCATGAAAAGCCGCCGGAAAAGCGGAGTGTCGAGCAATTGCGGGGTATTGAGGGTGTCAGGGTGCGCAAATTATACGAACTTCTGGCCAAGCAATTCAAAGTGACGTGGGTAAGGCGTAATTATGACCATACCAGTTGGGGTAGTGGTGATATCCCGAATCGTTGTCTCAGCGCGGCCACAGCCTGCATGTATGGAATCTGTGAAGCGGCGATCTTGGCTGCGGGTTATGCCCCGGCAGTGGGTTTCATTCATACAGGCAAGCCGCAATCTTTTGTCTATGACATTGGGGATATCTTCAAGTTTGAAACGGTTGTGCCGGTGGCATTTCGTATTGCTGGTAGGAATCCTTCGAATCCTGAACGGGAAGTGCGGCTTGCTTGTCGGGATGCGTTTCGTCAAAGCGGACTGTTGAAGCGTATTATCCCGACCATTGAGCAGGTGCTGGCGGCAGGTGAGTTGTTGCCGCCAGTTGTCCCAGAGGAATCTGTGATGCCTGCCATACCTAACAAGGAGCAATTGGGCGATGTTGGTTATCGTGGTTGAAAATGTGCCGGATCGCCTGAGAGGGCGGCTGGCGGTCTGGTTGTTGGAGATGCGGGCCGGGGTCTATGTGGGCAAGTATTCCCGACGTATTAGAGAAATGATTTGGAATCATGTTGAAGAAGGGCTTGGTGAGGGAAATGCCGTTATGGCTTGGTCCACCAATACAGAATCAGGCTTTGATTTTGTGACAATGGGAGCTAATCGGCGAATACCTCTCGAGTTTGATGGGCTTAAATTAGTGTCTTTTCTGCCTGAAATGGCACCATTTACGGAAGGTCAGAACAGCAAAGAATAAGGATTTGTAAGTTGGTAGCTTTTTCATCTTTAAAAATTAGACGATTTTACAATGCGATAAATGAAGTATGTTCCCCACGCCAGTGGGGATGAACCGTAAAAGTTGCAACTGTCGTCCCGCTCACCTTAATGTTCCCCACGCCAGTGGGGATGAACCGAGCATCAGCAGTCCCACGGCTCATAAACACATATGTTCCCCACGCCAGTGGGGATGAACCGGATGATGGGCAGGGCAACAGGATGATTGACGTATGTTCCCCACGCCAGTGGGGATGAACCGTCAATAAATGGTATCTCTGACATTGCTAAATTATGTTCCCCACGCCAGTGGGGATGAACCGTATCTGCAACGACCGGTAGTAACGTAACGTCAATGTTCCCCACGCCAGTGGGGATGAACCGTGGATCGGAACGGTCCAGTGTGTCAGGGTTCAATGTTCCCCACGCCAGTGGGGATGAACCGGGTGTGATAAAAGCTCCAGACAGAGCTGGAGAATGTTCCCCACGCCAGTGGGGATGAACCGAACTGAATCAACAGGGATGGTCTTGAGTTTAAATGTTCCCCACGCCAGTGGGGATGAACCGTCCATGAACATCACCGCAAATCCCCATACCGGATGTTCCCCACGCCAGTGGGGATGAACCGCTGTGCTTGTGGTCCACCGAATCTTTAAAGGCATGTTCCCCACGCCAGTGGGGATGAACCGTACCTCGATGGCACAAGCCGAAGCAATGACAAATGTTCCCCACGCCAGTGGGGATGAACCGAATACACTCCTTGAACACATCGCCCTCGTAGTATGTTCCCCACGCCAGTGGGGATGAACCGCTCACATGGGAGTCGGTAGATTTTGCCGCCAAATGTTCCCCACGCCAGTGGGGATGAACCGTATGCCGTAAAACAATAAAACAGTGTAGAATTATGTTCCCCACGCCAGTGGGGATGAACCGGCGATTGAGGCGGTGAGTAAGGAGGCGGACATATGTTCCCCACGCCAGTGGGGATGAACCGAAGCTGGAAGCAGAGCGCAAGGTAATGGCAGAATGTTCCCCACGTCAGTGGGGATGAACCGCAAGATGGATCTGCTGAAAGCGCAGATTGGCGATGTTCCCCACGCCCGTGGGGATGAACCGGTCTTTAGGGAAGAATATAGGATAATTTCGTAATGTTCCCCACGCCAGTGGGGATGAACCGGACAACGACCGTGACGGAATCCCAAATTCCCAATGTTCCCCACGCCAGTGGGGATGAACCGTTTGGCCGCGACCTAGTAATGCACCGAGAGCGATGTTCCCCACGCCAGTGGGGATGAACCGAGATACGGGTGCTGTTGGCAGAGGTGAAAATTATGTTCCCCACGCCAGTGGGGATGAACCGATGGAGCACGTTTTCGAGGGCACGGCCAGGTAATGTTCCCCACGCCAGTGGGGATGAACCGATGGGATATGGACACCCTAGCTCATGCCATAAATGTTCCCCACGCCAGTGGGGATGATGATGTCCTCACCGCCTTGTGTTGCTGGAATCAGTCGCATTATGTCGGTAATGTTGTTTCGTGACAGTGGCTTACCTTGCAGCCTGTCAGTCCGTCAGCCTTCTTGACGAACGATGTGTCAAAGGTGGCGAATTGAACGCAGTCCTGGCTGGCGGCGAGGTGCAGGGCGTCGGCGAAGTCCAGTCCCTGGCCGGCCAGGTCGAGGGCCTGGGCGATGACACCGGGACGGGCGGTTTGCACATTGGGCAGTCCCAAGGTTTTACGCAGCGCCTCCAGGATGGTGGCCTGCGGTAATTTGTAGGCAAGGCGAAGAACCCATTCAGTCTCCAGAATAACTGTCTCGGGGATGAAGATTTTATTTTTGGTAAAGAGGGTGGAGGCCTGCTGGAACTGTGGCTCGTCGTCGCGGGTGAGCAACCGGACCAGGACATTGGTGTCAATCGCTATCATGGCGAGCTGCCTCCTTGGCGCCTTGCCGGACTGCCTCTTCCATGTCGGCGAGGCTTTGAGGCTCACCCTGATAGTTCAGGCAGGTCGTGACCTCGGCCAAGGTGGTTGCCGGGAATGGCTTCACCGGTCTGAGCAGGATGCCGTCGCCGGATTCGATGACCTCTAATTGCTGGCCCGGCTTCCAGTGACGGGCGTTGCGGATGGGTTTGGGGATAATGACTTGACCTTTGCTGGAAAGGATCGTCTGTGACATGGGGGTCTCCTTGGGGGCAGTTAAGAGATAATTTGGATTTTCCATTTCGTTACGGCCCGTTATCCCGATCATCGGGGCGGTAAGAAATTGGTAAGATTATGATAGCAGTGAGGGGGCGGGGTTGTCAATGGTTGATCCGGGGGGAACAGTTGGGCCGGTATATGGCAAGGACGATCTGCTGTTCTGCGGGCGGCAGTTGTTGCCAAAAATGCAACAACTGCCGCAGACGGTGAAGCCTGACGGCTGGAATAGTTTAACCTTGAAGCGATCCTTTTTGTCGCCCCCCCAGCACGGGGGGCGACAATTGAGGCTCATGTTTACAGCAGGATATTAAAGAGATAGCCAACCAGAAGGATGCCGCTGCCCACCACCCCGACAAAAACGGCGATGAGTCTCGGTTTGAGTACCTTGCGCAGAATCACTATTTCCGGCAGTGACAGGGCGATGACGCTCATCATAAAGGCCAGGACGGTGCCCAGGGCCGCTCCCTTTTCGAGAAGGGCATGGACGACCGGGACAATACCGGCGGCGTTGGAGTACATGGGGATGCCGATAATTACCGCTGCCGGCACCGACCACCAGGCGTCCTTGCCCATGATCCCGGCCATGAAATCTTCCGGCACATAGCCATGGATAAGGGCGCCAACGCCAATCCCGGCCAGTACATAGGGCCAGACCTTGCTGATGATATCCTTGACCGCCGTGCGTCCGGAATCAATGCGGTCGCTCCAGGTGAGCCGGACGGTGGGCATCAGTTGCGGCCCCATTCGCATCTCCTGCACCCAGTCCTCAATATGGTGCTCGAGGTGCAGGCGGCCGATGACCCAGCCGGCACTGATGGCCACGGCAAGGCCGGTGATGAGATACAGGGCAGCGACCTTCCAGCCGAGAAGGCCATAGAGGAGTACCAGGGCGATTTCATTGACCATGGGGGCGGCAATGAGAAAGGAGAAGGTCACGCCCAGCGGCACTCCAGCTTGGACAAATCCGATGAATAGAGGGACAGCGGAACAGGAGCAGAAGGGGGTGACGATACCAAGGAGGGCGGCCAGGATATTGCCCAGGGATTCCCGCTTGCCGGCGAGGATGCTGCGGGTGCGTTCGGGGGTAAAGAAAGAGCGGATAATCCCCACCAGAAAGACGATCAGGGTGAGCAGCAGCATGACCTTGGGGGTATCGTAGACGAAAAACTGGACGGCCTCTCCCAGATGGCTTCCTGGTTCCAGCTGGAGCAGATCATAGGCAAAGAAATGGGAAAAGGGCTCGAGCCGCCGGTAGATAAGAACCCAGGCGACCAGGCCGATGAGTCCCAGAACTATTTGCCGTGGAGAGATTTTTTTGTTGATTTCTTCTGTTTTTTGCGGAAATCCGGACAGGTTACAGGGGCAGGATTTTGATTCGTTATTGTCTTTCATTTTGATATTCCTGAAGAGTAATATGATTGGTCATCTCAGAGAGTACAGATTCTGCCCCGGTCGAGCTGGGGTAGGCGGGCCACCATCGCCGCAAGCTGGGGATCGTCTTCCAGTGATCCGTGAAGATGTTCCAGCAGAACCCGGGCAAGCTCGGATTCTTCCCCCGTACCCAGGCGGTAGATAATCCACAATCCTTCCTTGCGAAAGCTGACAAGCCCGGCTTCTTCGAGGATTTTCATATGTTTTGAGACCGTGGACTGGGCAAGCCCGAACAGGTGCTGCAATTCACAGACACAAAGTTCCTGGCGGCCCAAAATCTTGACCATCCTGACCCGATTGGGCTCAGACAGCGCCTTCATTACCCGGACAAACGATTTCATTGCGGTGCTCCCTGGTATCCTGTTTTGCTATATCGCCATATAGCGATATGCTGAAAGGTAGTCTGCTTTTCCTGAAAAATCAAGGCTTGAAAAAAAGTGGATCATTGTTTGCCGTGATGCAAAGGGCGGAGATGGCTTTAGCAGGGCTGCATCTTTTTTTGATGCCTTTAAAAAACTGTTTGACAATCTCGGGGAATAATATATTGTTGCAATTAAGAACAGTTCCTATTTACCTTGACGGTGCTTGATGCCATGACCGACGCCACAAAATCTACCCATGTATTACAGCACCAGATGGAATCCTTTGAGGAGTCCTGCCGGGCGGCCGATCTCAAGTTGACCCATCAACGGCTCGAGATTTACCGGGAACTGGCTAAGGCCACCGACCATCCCTCGGCGGAGACTCTGCATAAGCGATTGCACCAGAGTATGCCCACTCTGTCGCTGGATACGGTCTATCGTACCCTGACCACCTTTGAACAGCATCACCTGATCAAAAAGGTGGAAACGGTTGATAGTCAGGCTCATTACGAGGCGCAGATGCAGCAGCATCACCACCTCATCTGTGATACCTGTAAGGAGATCATGGATTTTCAGTGGAGCTCCTTTGATGCCGTCAGTGTCCCGGAAGATATTCTCCAATGGGGCGCAATTAAAAATAAAAGTATTACCATTTACGGCACCTGCCGGAAGTGTCAGGCGCTGAAGGAGAAGAAAAAGTTGGAGTAGAATGGCTCTTTTTTTTCGCTAACTGGTAGTAAAGATTACTACTTAGTTTTTACTATTATGTGTATCGGTTTATTACTTTGCACGTTTACCAGCCTCTTGGATTCGAGCAGGAAATAAGCTATACCAATTAAGAATGAATAGAAACTTCGGGGAAAATATCTTTTCCCGAAATAAATACGAAACCCCGATAAACGGGATAAGTGCCTTTCGCAGATTATTTTCCTGCGAAAATAAAACAAGAAAACAATCTGTAAGGTACTAACCATCAAAACAGGAGAACACCACATGGCCAGCTTAAAAGGAACCCAAACCGAAAAAAACATTTTGACCGCGTTTTGCGGAGAGTCACAGGCCCGTAATCGTTACACCTATTTTGCCGCCCAGGCCAAAAAAGAAGGGTATGTGCAGATTTCTCATATCTTCGAGGAGACGGCCGATCAGGAAAAAGAACACGCCAAGCGTCTTTTTAAACTGCTTGAGGGCGGTGAGGTCGAAATCACCGCCTCCTTCCCGGCCGGGGTCATTGGAACCACGGTGGAGAACCTTATGGAGGCAGCAGGTGGTGAAAATTACGAACACACCACCATGTATCCAGGATTTGCTGCGGTGGCGAGAGAGGAAGGTTTTCCGCTTCTTGCCGTCATCTTTGAATCCATCGCCGTGGCCGAAAAACAGCATGAAAAACGCTATCTGGATTTAAAGGCCAACATTGAATCCGGCCGCGTCTTTCAGCGCGAGGAGAATGTCACCTGGCGTTGCCGGAACTGCGGCTATATTCATACCGGCAGCAAGGCCGTCGAAAAATGTCCAGCCTGTGATCATCCCCAGGCCCATTTTGAATTGTTGGGTGAAAACTGGTAGTCCATTGCAGACTGTCAACCCAGTTTGACAGGTATTATCTCTCTGAGTCCCGCATCCTGCGGGGCTCAGAGGGAAGCCTTCTTTAATAGTCGCCTTTAAGTCCAGCCCGTCGTTGACTCCACCGTGCGGCCCTTTTTTCGTTGTTCTTGTACTGTCTCGCCGCCGCTTGTCCTGCCATTGTATGCCTGATCTGAATGGTGCATGGAATGAAGTGTTTCTTTGAAATCAATGATCGTATCAGTCCGGTAGTGATGTTGAAGAGGTAAATTGTACAGGCTGAATAACACTCAACCCGTAAAGGAGAAAAATCATGAGCGATAAATCGAAAAAAAAATTGACCACCAACGCCGGCGCGCCGGTTCCTGACAATCAAAATGTCCTCACTGCCGGCCCGCGTGGCCCGCAACTGTTGCAGGATGTCTGGTTCCTCGAAAAGCTTGCCCACTTTGACCGGGAGGTCATTCCCGAGCGGCGGATGCACGCCAAGGGGTCCGGGGCCTACGGAACTTTCACCGTCACCCATGACATCAGCAAGTACTGCAAAGCCAAAATATTCTCCAAGATTGGCAAGAAAACCGAGCTTTTCGCCCGCTTCTCCACGGTTGCCGGAGAGCGCGGAGCAGCCGATGCCGAGCGCGATATCCGTGGCTTTGCCCTGAAATTTTATACCGAAGAGGGGAACTGGGACATGGTGGGCAATAACACCCCTGTCTTCTTTCTGCGCGATCCCCTAAAATTCCCGGATCTTAACCATGCCGTCAAGCGTGACCCGCGCACCAATATGCGCAGCGCCAAAAATAATTGGGATTTCTGGACCTCACTGCCCGAGGCCCTGCACCAGGTCACCGTGGTCATGAGTGACCGTGGGATTCCCGCAAGCTACCGGCACATGCACGGATTCGGCAGCCATACCTTCAGTCTGATCAACGCCAAGAACAAACGGTTCTGGGTCAAGTTTCATTTTGTCTGTCAGCAGGGAATTGAAAACCTCACCGACGCCGAGGCCGAGGCCATAGTGGGAAAGTGCCGCGAGAGTCATCAGCGCGATCTCTACGAGAGTATTGAAAAGGGAGATTTTCCCCGCTGGAAGCTCTGCATTCAGGTGATGCCGGAAAAAGACGCGGCCACCTGTCCTTATCATCCCTTCGACCTTACTAAGGTCTGGCTGCATAAGGACTATCCGCTTATTGAGGTCGGGATGTTTGAGCTGAATCGCAATCCGGAGAATTATTTTGCCGAGGTCGAGCAAGCCGCCTTCAATCCGGCCAATGTGGTGCCCGGCATTGGATTTTCGCCGGACAAGATGTTGCAGGGACGTCTTTTTTCCTACGGGGATGCCCAGCGCTACCGCCTTGGCGTCAATCACCACCTGATTCCGGTGAACGCCTCACGCTGCCCCTTCCACAGCTATCACCGGGACGGCGCCATGCGTGTTGACGGCAACCATGGCAGCACCCTGGGCTATGAGCCGAACAGCTATGGTGAATGGCAGCAGCAGCCGGATTTTGCCGAGCCGCCATTAAATCTCGAAGGAGCCGCCGATCACTGGGATCACCGTGAAGATACGGATTATTACAGCCAGCCCGGAAAATTATTTCGTCTGATGAGCAAGAAACAGCAAAAGGAACTCTTTGAGAACACCGCTCGCGGCATGGGCGATGCCCCGAAAGAGATCAAGATTCGCCACATCGGCAACTGCCTGAAGGCTGATCCCGCCTATGGCGAAGGCGTGGCGAAAGCGCTGGGGATTTCCCTTGATGAGGTCAAGTAGGGAAAGAGCTTAAAGGCTGAAGAAATGGAATAAGCCGGTGACAGAAGATTTAGGCGAAGAATCCGCAAAAATCTTCTGTCACCTCAGTTGCTGCTTTTGACTCCCTTCGGTTCAGTCATGTACTTTTACGCAGTCCATGGAGTAGACCATCTTGCCGTTTTTCTCCTCTTTGACCAATCCGTGAATATCCGTTTCAAAGCCAGGGAACTTTTCATTAAAGCTGCGGGCGAATTTCAGATATTCGACAATCGTCCTGTTGACCCGTTCGCCAGGGATTAAAAGGGGAATCCCTGGTGGGTAGGGGGTTAGCAGAATGCTGGTGATGCGGCCCTCGAGGTCATCAATCTCCACCCGCTCAATCTGGTTATGCACCATCATCGCATAGGCGTCAGCCGGTTTCATGGCTGGTTCCATGTGGGAGACATACATCTCGGTGGTTAATCGTGCGACATCGTTTTCCTTGTACATGCTGTGAATGGACTCGCAGAGATCTTTAAGGCCGATGCGCTCGTAGCGGGGGCACTTGGTGATAAAGGCGGGAAGAACCCTCCAGAGGGGGGCATTGCGGTCAAAGTCATCCTTAAACTGCTGCAGGGCGGTTACCAGGGTGTTCCAACGTCCTTTGGTAATGCCGATGGTGAACATGATAAAAAAGGAGTAGAGTCCTGTTTTCTCAACAATAACGCCATGTTCTGACAGGTAGCGGGTGACGATCGCTGCCGGAATGCCGGTGGTCGCGAAATCGCCGTTAACCGCCAGGCCCGGCGTAATAATCGTGGCCTTGATCGGATCGAGCATGTTGAAGCCATCGGCGAGTTTGCCGAAGCCATGCCAGGTCTCCTTGGCCCGCAGAATCCAGTCCTCGCGCTCGCCCATCCCTTCTTCTGCCAGTTCTTCCGGGCCCCAGACCTTAAACCACCAGGAATCGCCGAACTCCGCATCCACCTTACGCATGGCGCGACGGAAATCCATGGCCTCAAGGATGGACTCCTCAACCAGCGACGTCCCGCCTGGCGGCTCCATCATGGCCGCGGCCACATCGCAGCTGGCAATAATCGCATACTGCGGGCTGGTGGAGACATGCATCAGGTAGGCCTCATTGAACCGGTCACGGTCAAGGCGTCGGGTGGGTGATTCCTGCACCAGGATCTGACTGGCCTGGCTTAATCCCGCCAGCAGCTTGTGGGTTGACTGGCAGGCATAGACCATGGGCCCTTCGGAAAGACGGGTGTCGCGGCCGATGGCGTGCATGCCCTCGTAGAATTCATGGAAAGTGGCGTGCGGCAGCCAGGCCTCGTCAAAGTGCAGATTCTCAATGCTGGTGCCCAGGATCTCCTTGATCGTATCGACATTATAGAGGATTCCGTCATAGGTGGACTGGGTGAGAGTCAGCATCTGCGGCTTGCCCACCAGATCTTTGGCGAATGGGTGAGCGGCAATCTTGGCGGCGATGGTCTCGGGCAGAAATTCGGATTTTGGAATCGGCCCGATAATGCCGTAATGATTGCGCTTGGGCATGAGAAAGACGGGCACCGCGCCGGTCATGATGATGGCATGGAGGACGGATTTGTGACAATTCCGATCCACCACCACGATATCATTGTCGGCCACATTGGCATGCCAGACGATCTTATTGGAAGTGGAGGTACCGTTGGTCACAAAAAAGAGATGATCGGCGCCGAAGATCCGGGCCGCGTTCTGTTCCGAGGCGGCCACCGCGCCGGTATGGTCGAGCAACTGGCCCAGCTCGTCGACGGCGTTGCAGACATCGGCACGCAGCATGTTCTCGCCGAAAAACTGGTGGAACATCTGACCCACCGGGCTTTTGAGAAAAGCCACCCCGCCGGAATGACCGGGACAGTGCCAGGAATAGGAACCGTCTGCAGCATAGCCGGTGAGCGCCCGGAAAAACGGCGGTGCCAGGCTGTCCAGATAGACCTTGGCCTCACGGATGATGTGGCGGGCCACAAATTCCGGGGTGTCTTCAAACATATGAATGAATCCGTGCAGTTCCTTGAGCACATCATTGGGGATGTGGCGGGAAGTGCGGGTCTCCCCGTAGAGAAAGATGGGGATGTCCTCGTTGCGCCGGCGGATCTCGGCCACAAACATGCGCAGCTTGTCGATGGCCTCTTTCTTATGACTTTCATCGGAGAACTCGTCATCATCGATGGAGAGGATAAAACAGGAGGCCCGGTTCTGCTGCTGGGCAATCATCGCGGTATCGCCAAAGCTGGTAATCCCGAGCGTCTCCATCCCTTCATGTTCAATGGCCTCGGCTAAAGCGCGAACGCCCGAGCCGGAGACATTTTCGGAGCGAAAATCCTCGTCAATAATGACGACTGGAAAGCGAAATTTCATTTCCTTATCCTCAAATGGAAACTCTTGATATTCTGTTTTTAATACGCATCTCTTTTATACATTTTTCTACTAAAAAAATGAAAAAATTCTATACCATGCAGGCGGCAAGGACACAAGTTACAATTCGGTTCCGGCGGTGCAGAAAAACGGGCCGGCATCTCTTTCTTCGGTTGGCCTCCTGTTGACATGGAATACGAACTAGGGTTCTATGAATAACTTGAATAAACATGCGTAGTTGACAGTACGCTTTTGCATCTTGAAAATTCTCCAGGCCGTTGCGGCCGCTTTGTGTCCCTGCCATGTCTTTTGATATCGATCAAGCTCTCCAGATCCTCGAACTCGAGGTGCAGAATTATCAGGTTCCTGTGGTGGATCTGATTGCCGTCCAGACCCATGATCCGTTTAAGGTTCTGGTGGCCACCATCCTTTCCGCCAGAACCAAGGACGAGGTCACCGCCCAGGCCGCCGCCCGTCTGTTTGCTCAGGCCCCCACTCCCCAGGCATTGGCCGTGCTCGATGAGGCGACCCTTCAAAAGTTGATCTATCCCGTCGGATTTTACAAGAACAAGGCTGGCTATCTGGCCGCCCTGCCCGGGGTTCTGGAAAAGAATTTCGCCTCTCAGGTCCCGGATGAGATCGACCAGCTGATCACCCTGCCCGGTGTCGGCCGCAAAACCGCCAATCTGGTGCGGGCCATAGCGTTTCACAAGCCGGCCATCTGTGTGGACACCCATGTCCATCGTATCATGAATATCTGGGGATATGTGCAGACGAAAAACCCTCTGGAGACCGAGATGGCCCTGCGGGAGAAGCTTCCTGAACATTACTGGATCCGGGTTAACTCACTGCTGGTGGCCTTTGGTCAGGGGACCTGCCGGCCTGTGGGGCCGCACTGTGAACGTTGTGTGCTGGCCGATTTTTGTCCCCGTATCGGGGTGACTCCGCGAAAATTGCGGGCCCTGCCGAAGGAACAGGATACCGCAATTTTGCCGCAGACGAAGGCAATCAAGCGGATGATCTCCTGGAATGTCAATGGCCTGCGAGCGGTGGCAAAGAACGGCTTTACCGAGATTGTGGGGGATTTGGCCCCGGATCTCCTGGCCCTGCAGGAGATCAAGGCCATGCCTGAACAACTGCCCGATTCGGTACGGGAGATGGCCGGGTTCACTGCCTATTTCTATCCGGCCCTGAAAAAAGGGTACTCAGGTGTTGCGACCTATAGTCGTATCCCGGCGGATACCATTCAGCATGGGATTGGTGACCCGCGCTTTGATGACGAGGGGCGGGTCTTGACCCTGGAGTTTGCTGATTTTTATTTCGTGAACTGCTATTTCCCCAATTCCCGGCATGATCTGAGCCGGCTGGATCTGAAGCAGGAGTTTAATCGGACTCTCCAGGAATTTTTGAAGGGGCTGGCGGTTAAAAAATCGGTGGTCATCTGTGGTGATTTCAATGTCGCCCACACCGAAAGAGATCTGGCCAATCCTGCGGCCAATGTCAAAAATGCCGGTTTCACCCCGGAAGAGCGGCAATGGATGGATGCCTATATTCATGAGGGCTGGATAGATACCTTCCGGGCCTACAACCAGGACTCCGGCCGTTATTCCTGGTGGAGTTATCGCAGCAATGCCCGCGAGCGGAATATCGGCTGGCGTATTGATTACTTCTTTGTCGATCCCGCCAGCCGGGCGCGGATGGTGGGGGCGGATATCCTTGATGACATCCCGGGATCAGATCATTGCCCGGTCGTCCTTGATTTCAAGTGATGTTCTGTTGTTATTGAATCTTGAATGAGGCGACAATCATGGGTTTTATTCTGAGCCTTTTGCGAAATATCCTACCTTGTGTCATTCCAAATGGAGAGAGATCTCATGTAGTACCTTGTTTGTATTAGTGTTTTGCAGATCCTGTTCTTGATTTTTCAAGAACAGGATCTGCAAAAGGTACTCATCCCATCCATCGGGGTTAGATTATTATGGAAAGTCTAGCCCCTGTCGATATTCCGGAAAACAGGAAAATAAATCATTATACAAAAACTTGCAATTTCGGATTCATGCGTATTTTTTGTCCGGTTTTGCGAATTATTTTTTCGGAAAACCGGACTTTTTTCTAGGAAATGTAAAATTTTGTTTTCAATCATCTCATTTTGCCGCGCAGAACTTCCTGAACTTTTACCAAAATCATTGTGGAGCAACTTTAACGTCCTTTATTTTAAGGATTTTTTTTGTGAATAACTTGTGGCAGGTTCTTGAAAGAAAAATTTCTGGCCAGGTATAGAAATTGCTGAAAAAATGGCAGGGTCGGGGAGGCAACACTGTATTACCTCGATTCAACTCCAAGAGTTAACTTAGTGCCTGTTTTAGTTGATTTGGAAGGGGTGTAAGCGTTTTTTTTAAAATTTTCTAGATGGAGGAAATTATGAAGAAAATGATGTTAAGTGTTGCTGCAGGTTTGTTTTTGTTGCCAGGTGTGGGTCTGGCAGATAGCTTGACGCCTGGTTCCTTCTCGGCCGCGATAAATGTGGGTGAAAGTGTTACAATCCACAAAGCGCTGACGGTCACCGAGGAGGCTGGATCCTTCGCACCGGTTGATGTCTTTTTTCTCGCAGACACGACCGGTAGTATGGGCCCGCAGATTGCCGCTGTCAAGACTGGCGCGGCTTCAATCATGACCAACACAGCGTCTCTTGGGGATGTGCACTACGCAGTTGGTGAGTATAAAGACTTTGGTGATGTTTATGTATACCACCGGAATCAGGATCTCACCGGCAACACAGCCGCCGTGCAGACAGGCATTAATCTGTGGGGCGCCTCCGGTGGCGCGGACATACCAGAGGCCAATCTCTTCGCGCTGAAGGAGGCCGCGGATACTACCTCATGGCGTACCGGGTCGACCCGCATCATGGTCTGGTTTGGCGATGCCCCGGGCCATGATCCCAGTGGCGTAGTAACTGAAGCATCTGCGACAGCCGCGCTGGTAGCTAAAAACATCGCCGTTGAAGCGCTGGATGTTGGAGATTTAGATTCTACCGGTCAGGCAACAAGAATTGCTGCTGCCACTAGTGGTCACTATTATAGCGGTATCGACGTTAATAATATCGTTGACACCATTACCGCAGCCATCACCACCATTGTCGACGAATATACCACTGTCGCCCTTGATCTCACTGAAGTTCCCGCCGGTCTCACCGCAACAGCAATCCCAGCAAGTTATACCGGCGACTGGAATCGGAGCGTTGACCGTATATTTAATTTTGACGTGGTCATCACCGGAGATGCTGAGGGAACCTATGATTTTAATATTTATGGCCTGGTGGATGGGTCACGGGTTGCCACGGAACTTGACCATATCGACGTCGGGGCACCGGTGCCGGAGCCTGCTACCATGCTGTTGTTCGGTACGGGCCTGAGCGCACTTGCCGGTGTCATCAGGAGAAAAAGAAATCAGAAGTAGCAAGCAGGTTTAACTCTTGGTATCATTAAAGGCAGATGGAATTTCATCTGCCTTTTTTCTCTTTTCAGGCTTTTTTCGTCATTTAACACTCTCTGGATGCGACGATATGAATTTATTCTCTTCTGTTCAGCAACCGCGATATTTCTCAATGATTCTTGTCGGTATCTTCTTTTTAAGTATGGGGGCCACCAGTTCACCGGCCACTCAACAGATAGGCGTGGGAGATTCGGCAAATCCTGATCCCGTTCATTCGATAGCCCTGCCTGACATGGACAACCTTCTACTGTCAGCCGAGGACCCGACGTTCGACTTTTCAATGGAATCTGAATTAACTGTTGATACGAAAAACCTGGAGAATGTCCAGGCCCTTGTGAAAAAAGGAGAATATGGCGAGGCGCAAAGGCAGGCAGAACAGTTTATTAAAATGAATCCCGGCTACGGTCCCGGTTATGAAATTCTTGGCCTTGTTTTTCTCTTGCAAAATCAGCTTGACGATGCAGTAAAAGCCTTGGAGAAGGCCATTGAATTGGACCGGAAGCATAGCTCTGCCCTCACTTATCTGGGCAGTATCTATATGGGGAGAAACCAGTTAGAACAAGCAAAACAGACTTTTTTGAAGGCGATTGAGAGAAATCTCAACGATCGATTTGCCTATCAGCGACTGGGGATGCTCTGCGAAAAGGCAAACGAAATAGATAAGGCGGTGTTCTATTTTGAACAGGGGTTAAAAGGCACTGCTCCAGACTACATCGGGGTCAAGGTGAATCTGGCCCGGCTCTATAATGTCAAACGACAATTTGACAAAACCATAGCACTTCTTGAACCTGTCCTGAAACCAGACACGAAAAATGCCCCAGGCCATATTCTTCTGGGCACGGCATATTTGTCTACCCAGCAGACAGACAAGGCGATGGAGCGGTATCGCGCGGCTGCAGCAATTGATCCCGCGCAGGGGAATCTTTCGTTGGGCATTGCCTATCGGATGGCCGGCAAGTTGGAAGAATCAAGGCAGATACTGCTGGAGGCTGAAAAAGTGAAATCCAGTGACCCTTTTATCCAGTTTGAACTGGCGGAAACCGCCAATCGGCAAGGTAATTATCAAGAGGCTCAACAAAGAATTCTCAAGGCCATTGAAACAGGGTATCCAAAAATGCGCGCTCTCCGCAGTCTCGCTGCGTTGCAAATGAAAAATAAAAAATTTGAGGAGGCTATCCAGACATTAAACCAGGTGATATCCAGCAAGGAATCAATCATGGAGGATCAATTTGTCCTCGGAGAGGCTTTGCAGTTCAGCGGACAGTTTGGGCCTGCTGAAAAGCTCCTTTTGTCTGTATCTAAAAAACACCCAACGGAGGCGGCCCCCTGGTATCGTCTCGGGCTTCATTACGGTTTGATACGCGATTACAAGGCGGCAATAGCTAATTTTAATAAGGCGAAGGCTATTGCTCCGGATAATCCTGATATATTGAAAGCACTCTCCTTGGCTTATCTTCAAAGTGGAGAAAAAGATAAGGCTATACCGTTGGCAGAGGAGGTTTGTCGTCTTGATCCAAAGAATATAAACAATGCTTTTTTTCTGGCCTCCTTGTACCAGGATGCAGGAAAAACAACTGAGGCCATTAAGGGTTATAAAGAGATCCTTGCAGAAAAACCAAAGCATGCGCCCAGTCTTAATAACCTCGCCGATTTGACAGCACAAAGTGGAGATTTGCCTGCCGCTTTGCAGCTAGCGAATCAGGCTGTGGTAGCTGATCCGGAAAACAGTCGCTATCTTGATACATCAGGTTGGATATCCTTCCAGAGTGGAGATATTGACATTGCTGCAAGTACTTTGGAAAAGGCACTTAGCCTGAAACCTGACTTTCCGTTACTGAGCTTCCATCTTGGCAAGGTTTACCTGCAAAAGGGGAACACAGAAAAAGCAAAACTACATCTTCAGTCGGCTCTCAAGCAATCGACTTCTTCCCCCTGGAAAGAGGAAGCCACAAAAATACTGGAATCAATACAGTAGAATGATCCTTTTTAGATCTGTTGATGTGCTAATCATCTAAGGCACTAATCCCGTTTATCGGGGTTAGATGGTATGACAGGGCCTCAATAATTAGCTTCCTATTTTTGTTATCTGTTCTGACTGCGGGCACGAACAAACCAGATCAGGCTGCCGCCGACAATCATTGCCATGCTTAAAAGCTGGCCCATGGTCAGTGCGCCAAAGAGAAAGCCGAGTTGCGGGTCCGGTTCGCGGGCCAGTTCCACCAGAAATCGGAACATTCCGTAGCCGATGAGAAAGAGGCAGCCCAGACTGCCGTGTGGCCAGCCCCGTTGTCCTTGCCAGGGCCGGTATTTCTGCGACCAGAGAATGGTGAATAGAATCACCCCTTCCAGCAGCATCTCGTAGAGTTGCGAGGGATGGCGGGGCAGGGGGCCGCCTCCGGGAAAGATCATCCCCCAGGGTAGATCAGTGGTGCGGCCAAAGAGCTCGCCGTTGATGAAGTTGCCTAAGCGGCCCAGTCCCAGTCCAATGGGGATGGTCACCACATAAATGTCCGCCACCTTCCAGTAGTCGATTTTCTTCCGGCGGAGATAGAGCCAACCGCCCAGCATCACCCCGATACAGGCGCCGTGAAAGGACATGCCGCCGGTCCAGGTGGCTGGAATTTCGAGGGGATGGTGGAGATAATAGGAAAAGTTATAAAACAGCACATAGCCCAGGCGGCCCCCAAGAACCACCGAGAGGATGAGGGTAAGGTTCAGGTTTTCAAACCAGGGTTCCAGCTCCCGGAAGGCAAAACGCTCAATCTGGCGTTGGACAAAGTAGTAACTGGCCATGAAACCCAGAACATACATCAGTCCATACCAGCGAACATGGAGGGGGCCTAGGGAGAAAAGGATCGGATCGATGTTGGGGAAGGGGATCATTTTAGGCTGCTCACGATCTTCTTTCTATTTTCTTTAAATGCACCTGTAACACCGAGATAGCCGCCGGCGTGATTCCCGAGATGCGTGAGGCCTGGCCCAGGGAGGTGGGCCGCACGGTGGAGAGCTTCTGCACCACCTCATTTGATAGCCCGGCCAGCCCTTTATATTCCATGTCTTCCGGCAGGACCATCGCCTCCATCTTTTTGAATCGTGCCACCTGTTCTTCCTGGCGCTGGATATAGCCATGGAATTTGATCTGCAGCTGAATCTCTTCCCGGACTCCTGAATCGGCGAGTTCCTGGATGCGCCCCTGATTCTCCGTCCCCAAGGGGAGTCGGGCCAATTCTCTGAGGCCCAGTTCGGGACGGCGAAGGAGCTCGGCCAGCGACATCTTCTGTTTGAGTTCCACACTTGCCATGGTTTGCAGGGCGGCATTGACTGCCTGATCGGGTTTTACCAGGATCGATTCGAGAAGGAGCACCCCTTGCTCAATGGCCGTCTGTTTTTTCTCATACCGAAGATAGCTGGCGTCATCGAGAAGCCCGATGGCATGGCCGATGCGGCAGAGGCGGGTATCGGCGTTATCCTCGCGCAGCAGGAGCCGGTATTCGGCCCGGGAGGTGAAGAGCCGGTAAGGTTCCTTGGTGCCGCAGGTGATCAGGTCATCGATCAGAACTCCGATATAGGCCTGGGAGCGGTCCAGCACCAGGGGCTCCTGGCCGCGACAGTAATGGACGGCATTGATCGCCGCCATCAGCCCTTGGGCCGCGGCTTCCTCATAGCCGGAGGTGCCGTTGATCTGGCCGGCGAGAAACAGGCCGTGGATACGCTTGGTCTCCAGTGACGCCTTCAGTTCCAAGGGATCGACATAGTCATACTCAATGGCATAGCCGGGGCGGATAATCCGCGCCTGCTCCAGTCCCTTGATACTGCGGAGCATGGCAATCTGGGTGGACAGCGGCAGGCTGGTGGGCAGGCCGTTGGGATAGACCTCGGTGGTCTCCAGCCCTTCGGGTTCGAGGAAGACCTGATGCCGGTTCTTTTCCGGGAAGCGCATGACCTTGTCTTCGATGGAGGGACAGTAGCGGGCCCCGATTCCTTCAATAATTCCGGCATACATCGGGGATCGGTCAATGCCTGCACGGATGACGGCATGGGTCTCTTCGTTGGTATAGGTGATATGGCAGGGCCGCTGGGGCAGGACGTATCCACCGTTGCTGGCAAAGGAAAAATGGGCCGGCGGCTGATCGCTGTGCTGGATTTCGAGCTCGGAGTAATCAATACTGTCGGCGGCGATGCGCGGCACGGTTCCGGTCTTCATCCGTCCCACCCGGAACCCGGCCTCCTTGAACCATTGGGCCAGGCTGGTGGAGGGGGTGTCCCCCATGCGTCCCGCCGGGAAGTGCTTGAGTCCCACATGGATCAAGCCGTTTAAAAAGGTGCCGGTGGCCACGACCACGGCCTTGACCCGGATCTCTTCCTCAAGGGAGGTGATCAGACCGCAGATCCGCCCATCCTCCACGATCAGTGAATCCACCACCGTCTGCCGGATCTCCAGGTTTTCCTGATTCTCGAGAACGGACTTCATGCGCAGCCGGTAAAGCAGCCGGTCGGCCTGGGCACGCGAGGAGCGAACGGCCGGACCCTTGCTGGTGTTCAGGCGCCGAAACTGGATAGAGGTGGCGTCAATATTCTTGGCCATCTCGCCGCCCAGGGCATCGATCTCCCGCACCAGATGGCCCTTGGCCAGGCCCCCGATGGCGGGATTGCAGGACATCGCGCCGATGGTATCGACGTTGATGACCGCAACCAGGGTACGGCAGCCCATACGGGCGGCAGCCAAAGCCGCCTCACAGCCGGCATGCCCGGCCCCGATGACCGCGATATCATAGGTGTTCAGGAGCTGCAGGGACATGTCTGATTCGTTTGTATTCATTTCGATAAGAAGTTGTTATGCGGTTTTAGCCATCCAGAGGATGGGAGTTGTGGGAACAAGAGAGGCGATAAAACGAAGGGTTGAGGGATCAAAAATACCGGTCATGAAATATCAGGGTCTCTGTCAGTCTTCATTGATTTCTTTCTTCCACCAGATTAAGGCCCAGCGCGGAGGATGCTGGCGGCGGATGGTAATCTGTTTGCCGCTAGTATGGATAATCCGTGAAGTGAGATATTTTTCCAGGGCCTCCATTTCCGTGGCCGTGAGATCTTTAAGCATCCAGCCATAATTCTGCAGGGCCTCTTCCATATCAGCAAAGACGATGTCCTGTTCCAACTGCAGGATATCTATGGAGGGATGAATTCCCATGCTGTACAGCATGTTGATGGTAAAAATATAATCCGGCCCTGACTGGAATTCCCTGCCGGTAGCGGCAAAGGCCCCAGGGTCAAAAGGCGTGGGGGCAATCCGGTCAGCGATGAAGACGTATCCTTTGGCATACTCATTAAGCTTCTGCAAGGCTGAGTGCAGGTCTGCCACCGCCATGGATCGCGAAGCGATGACGATATCATGGGGGATTATTCCCAGTTGCTGCCAGTCGTCTTCCCAAGCCCCCTGGATTGTTTGGATGTTTTCAATATTTTCGGTCTCTGCGGTTTCTCTCAGGGCCTCCAGCATTCCGGCTGAGTAATCAACAGCGGTGACCGAGCGCACCTTGGCCGCCAGCGGGAAGGCTAGGGTTCCCGGTCCTGACCCCATGTCTAGAACGGTGAGATCCGGGGTGAGCGGTAATTTTGCCAGCAGCATCGAGGCATAAGGCGAGCCGGTATTTCTGGAAGCAAAGGATTTTGCCTTTTTGTCCCAGTCCGCGGCACCCTTGCTTGACCAGGATTTCTGTTTTCTCGCATTTTGCCAGAGCAGATTCCAGTCAATGTCTGCCAGGATTGTTTCAGGGGGTATGGACATGGAAACTCCGTAAGGGGTGAAAAAGGGGCAGCACTGAAAGGAAATCTTTCAGATGACTCCCTGCAAGCAGAGACAACGAAGAAGGAAAGTTGTTCATGAGAACACGAATTGACGGGGCAGAATCTTCAGGAACGGTTTTTGGTAACACCAGTCATATTCCGTTTTATTGAACTTCAGCCCATTATGCGGCTGTCTGCAAATTTATTCTGTCTCCTGTATTCGAAGTGACTTTCGGGCAAAGCAAGAAAAATAGCACAGCTTGTCGGCTAGCGCAAGTGAAGCTCGAAAGTGCCATGAAAATGTTTGACAGTTCACCGCATCTGTGTTTATAATCATTCCTTTATTTTTAACCTCTGTGCCACGCTCTCCTTTATCGTTGAGCCGTGCAGGGCTATCAGGGCCGGAAACATCATCCATTCCTTCTTCAGAGGTTTCGTTTGCCGGTTGCTAACATCAGAAACATTTCATGGGTTTCATGAATATCATCGGTCAGGAGTAAGGAATGAGTAAGCGCACTTTTCAGCCAAGTAACATTAAACGTAAACGTAAGCATGGTTTCCGCTCCCGCATGAGCACTGCTGCCGGTCGTGCTATTATAAGTGCACGCCGCGCCAGGGGACGTAAGCGGCTTTCGGCCTGATCGTGACGTGGTGTTCAAGCTCCAGAAGTCGCATCTGCTGCGGAACGGGCTGGAGTTTGAACAAGTCTACAAACAGGGTAAGCGTAGGCCTGGCCCGGGTTTTGTCCTGATTTTCAGCCCCAATAACCTCGGATTCAGCAGACTTGGAATCAGTGTGCACAGGCAGATCAGAGGGGCCGTGAAGAGAAATCGAATCAAACGAATAATCAGAGAATCATTCCGGTTGCATCGGGAAATATACCCTCAGTGTGCCGATATTGTTTTTGCCATTCGTCCGGCTATGGAACTTGACTCTACGGCCAACATCACCGGGGCGGTAGAAGCTGCCTGCGGTCGAGCAAGGTAGCGCCTTTCAGGCTTTCTGCCATGAAGATTGAATCGCCCGTAAAGAAAACTCTTGTCTGGTTTATTCGAGGATATCAGTATCTTATCTCTCCTCTGCTTCCCCCCAGTTGTCGCTTTACTCCCACCTGCTCAATCTATGCGATTGAGGCTTTAGAACGTTATGGTGCATGGCGCGGAGGCTTCCTTGCCGCCCGTCGTCTGTTGCGCTGTCACCCTTTCTGCCAGGGTGGATATGATCCCGTGCCATGAGGTCCCCCTTTTGTAGAAAGAAGTTGGCTGGTCGTGCCTGGTCTCCAGAGGAGATCAAAACATTTTGTTAGACATGCGCTCTGTTGGCTGGAGTAAATTAATTTAGGAACACGGTATGGATACCTATAGAGCACTAGTGGCTGTTGTCATTTCATTTGTTATTCTGGTTGGCTATCAATATTTTTTCGGGGGCTTTGATAGCAAAAAGGTTGGACAGGAGCCGGTGGGCATCTCATCAGATGCCTCTGCCCCGATGTTGCCTGCTTCTCCGCAGACCAATCAAACCTCCTCGCCGGCCAAAGAGTCGATCCCGCAACCTCTTCCCCCATCTATTGTGCCCGATCGGGCGGCTCGTGAAATTCTTGTTGATACGGACTTGTACAGTGCGGTGATCACGGAAAATGGCGGGGCCATCAAAAGTTTTATTCTTAAAAATTATAAGGACACCCCGGCCAAAGATTCTGCCGGCATGCAGCTGATCAAAACCTCTGAAAAGGAGGGGCTCCCCTTAACTTTTTCATGGGGAGGTGTGGCAGCAGCGAACACTTTTTGTCAGGCCAGTAGTGATAAGGTTCAGTTTTCAGATGATAAATCCTCCGGCACCCTCAGTATGAAGGGCGTCAGTCCATCCGGCCTTGAGCTGGAGCGCACCTATCGATTCGATCCTCAAACCTATCTGCTGGAACTCGTGGTCCGGGTTAAGAATACTTCGGCCAATCCCCTGCAGGGCTCGCCCCTTTTGCACCAGTTGAACCTTCCCTTCGAAGCCGATACCAGCGGCTCCATGACCCAGCTTTTTAGCGGTCCGGCTGTTTTTATGGATGGTCAGCGTCAGGAGTTTGCAAGCAAGGAGTTGACCGGGGCACCCAAAACCGTTCAGGGGAAGATGGAATGGGCCGCTTTTGACAGCACCTATTTCATGTGTGCCATCCTGCCTGAAAATGCTGCCGGTACCAGCGTAACCATGCAGCAAACCGACAAATTGGTGTCCATACAGGTTGGCGGTGCACTGGATGTTTTACAGCCAGGTCAGGAAAAGGTGTATACTTATCACGCCTATTTTGGCCCCAAAAAACTTTCCCTGCTCCAGGAGACCGGATACAACCTGGACAAGGCCGTTAATTTCGGCTGGTTTGACATCATGGCCAAGCCAACTCTCTGGCTGTTGAATTTTTTCAACATCTATGTCAAGAATTACGGGATTGCCATTATTCTGGTTACCATCGCCTTTAAACTTGCCTTCTGGCCCATTGCCCAGAAAGGGCTTAAGTCCATGAAGAATATGCAGAAGTTGCAGCCAAAAATGGTCAAGCTTAAGGAAAAGTATAAAGACGATCCGGCTATGATGAACAAGGAGGTCATGAACCTCTACAAGACCTACAAGGTGAATCCTCTTGGCGGCTGTCTACCGATGGTTCTGCAGATTCCGGTCTTTTTTGCCTTGTACAAGGTGCTCCTCATGTGTATTGAGTTGCGGCATGCTCCATTCATGTTATGGATTACCGACCTTTCTGCTCCTGATCGCTTGATGATCGGTTTCGATATTCCCTACCTCGGAGGACTCCCGATCCTGACCTTGCTTATGGGGGCATCCATGTTTTTACAGCAGAAAATGACACCTACCACGGCCGACCCGACCCAGGCCAAGATCATGATGTTTTTACCGGTGATGTTTACCTTTATGTTCCTTAATTTTGCATCCGGCCTGGTTCTCTACTGGTTTGTTAACAACCTGCTGGCCATTTTGCAACAGTACCTGATCAACCGGCAGTCGGCCAAGACCCCATTGGCCGCATAGCTTGAGTTCCCTGAACAATTACTGTCATTTACGTGTTTGAAATTTCTTCATTTGACACACAGGGCACCTCCCGGGCGGATCAAAAAGAACGTCCATCTCATGACCATTGAAGGATAATCCATGACTTCACGAAAAAAAGATTTTTTTGGTAAAACAGTGGCAGAGGCAATTAAACAGGCCTGTGATGCCTTGCAGGCCTCGCAGGAAAACTTGACCATTGAGGTGGTTGGAACAGGCTCCAGTGGTATTTTTGGTTTTATTCGTAAGAAAGCCCATATTCGGGTCTCCCTCCAGAAGCCTGCCACCGACATTGAATCTGTAGTGCAAGCCCAGGAGCAGGTTCAGTCTGAAGTCCAAGCCCCTAAGGGAACTCACAAAAAGGTCAAGGCTTCTGCCCCTGTCGAGCAGGTCAGACCTGTTTCGCAGGAGGCCGTGGTCTGTGTCACCCCGATACCAGCACTGCAGGAAACGATTCCCACCGATGATTTATGTAAAGACAAGGAGTTGGCGACAGACGAAGACGAGGAAGATATTTCACCTGTAGTCGCCTCTGATGAACCCCTCAGTGCAGAGAGTCTTGATGTCCTTCAGCAGGAGCTTGTTCGGTTGCTGGAATTGATGGGTCTTCCTTCCATGGTGGAGATCGAAGCGCAAGGCAGTTCGGTGAGATGTCATGTTAATGGAGACTTTCAGGAAGACCTTACCGGACAGGAAGGGAAAATTCTGGACAGTTTGCAGTATCTGATTCGTAAAATTGCCGCTAAAAAGATCGCCGAAAAAATGCGGATATCCATTGATGTGGGCGGTTTTCGTGAAAAAAGACAGGACGAATTGCAGGATCAGGCCCGTGAACTCGCGGCGCTTGTCAAGGTGGATGGTAAAACCCAGGTCATACCCTCATTAAACGCTGCTGAACGACGTGTTGTGCACATGGCACTGCAGGATGACAAGGAGATTCGGAGCAGGAGTGTGGGGGATGGACTGTTCAAGAAGGTTCTGATTTACAAGCCAGGCAAGCCAAGGGCAAAAGGCCAGAATGCTGAGAACAGCAACGGCGGTGCTGTGCCTGGCACAGGAAATGCCAAAAAACGTTCTTCTTCCCGTGGCCGAAGAGGGAAAGGCAACAAACCACCCACTGAAAATGAACCTACTGAATAAGCAGAACCAGAGACGGCTTTTTACGAAAACTCATCCATGTCTGCTGAATACGAAACCAATGACACCATAGCCGCCATCTCCACTCCATCCGGTGCCGGCGGTATCGGAGTCATACGCGTTAGCGGGCCCCGTGCCCTCGAAGTTCTCCGACAAATCTTCAAGCCCCATGACCCGGCTTGTTCCTTCCGTAGTCATCAGTTCTATTACGGTCATATTCTGGCCCCTGGAATTGTTGCCCCGAAAAAAAACATTGATGAAGTGCTTGCCGTCTACATGCGGGCGCCCAAGACCTATACCCGTGAAGATGTGGTCGAGATCCATGGCCATGGTAATTTTCTTGTCCTTCAATCCATTCTTGAACTTCTGCTTCAATTTCCGGTTCGTCTGGCTGAACCAGGTGAATTCACAAAGCGTGCCTTTCTCAGCGGCCGCATCGATCTAACCAGAGCTGAAGCCGTCATTGACGTCTTGACCGCCCGCACCCGGAAAGGGCTGGAGATGGCTCAGGCCCAGCTCTCAGGTCGGCTGTTTGACCAGGTGGACGCTATTCGTCAGGCCTTGACGTATCTGCGTGCTGTAGTGGAGGTCGCCATTGATTTTCCTGACGAGGATATCGAGATCATCGATCATGGCCAGTTGCTTGAGCAGCTCGAAGTCAAGGTTCGAAAACCCCTTGCAATTCTACTGCGTCATGCAGATCATGGTCGGATCTATCGGGAGGGGATGAGCGTGGTTATCGCCGGTCTCCCCAATGTCGGTAAATCCAGTCTGCTGAATACCCTGCTCCAGGAAGATCGTGCCCTGGTCACCGCCATTCCAGGAACCACTCGTGATACCATCGAGGAATATATCGATCTACAAGGAGTACCGGTGCGGATTGTCGATACCGCTGGCATTCGCGAGCATGCGGAGGAAGTTGAAGAGTTGGGGATTCAGCGGGCCATGCAGCAGATGGAGCAGGCCGATCTGGTTCTGTTCATGATCGACCTGACTAGAGGGGTCAGCGATGCCGATCGGCAGCTGTTTCAGCGCATACGCCATAAACCGGTGATTCTGGTGGCCAACAAGATGGATCTAGCGCCTGAGGGAGCGCCGGAGATGGCCGAGTTTCAGGATCATTGCAAGGCGCAGGTCTCTATCTCGGCAAAAAAACAGCTGGGGATCAGCGTCCTGAAAGAGGCTATCTTTCAGGCTGTCATTGGAAAAAAAGAACAATGGGATGAAGAGGGGTGCGCGCCCAATGTCCGCCATAAAGATGCCCTGATCCGAGCGTACGCGGCAAGTGAGCGGGTGTTGAGTGGACTGCAGATGAAAACAACCTGTGATCTCCTTGCCATCGATCTGTATGAATGTCTAGGCGAGCTTGACGCCATCGTTGGTGTTACCACCACTGAGGATATCCTGGATCTGATTTTTCAGCAGTTTTGCTTGGGAAAATGAGTTCCTGAGGGAACGAATCCTTCATCAGCCTGCTTTTCCTAGCAGGTAAAGAACCCCCGATTATCTTGCTTCTCCATATCGATGGTCTGCTTGGTTCCCGCCCCATGTAGCCTGCCATTGGGGTGTCAGTGCTTGCAGCCCTTGCAGTCGTCATCCTGTTCAAAGGTTACCTCGATCTCATTTCCCTCTGCGTCGATAAGCTTCTGTTCCAGCAGATTAAATTCATCAAGTTGTATTACAAAATCAGTGGTGGTTTGATATTCAAAGACCAGCTCATTGATAATTGCCTGACTGGCCGGATCAATTTTTATAATTTGAAAACCGGCTACAGGTTCATCAATACGAACAAGATGGGCGGAAAACTCGATCGTTTGCTCTTTTTCAGTGATAATTTTAATCTGATATTCAGCGGTAGAAATTGCTTCGGAAAAGCCGGTGATGGAAACTCCGCCCTGACTGATATCAATGGTGCAGGCCTTTATGACTGATACGTCTTTGTTTAATAAGATTGCTTTTCCAGTCAATGGAACTCGAACAAAAATTCTTTTATGCGCCATATTTACTCCTGTCGCTATGAACGATACAGGCACTTCTCGTAATTTTTGGAGATGCCAATCAATGGGTAAGGGATAGCCACAAAATAATTTCCTGAAAAGAGGAGAGGCTGTGGCTTTTTTCTGTACAGCGATTTAGAAAGGAATGACCTGCTTTTATTGAGACCTTTGAACTTTTTAGTGCTTTCTGCATGTCTCTGTTTTTAAATGGGGAGACGATGATGGTAACAAGCTGTCTTTATAAATACTTTTTCCAAAAGTTGCAAGAGCTCGATCTTTTAATGAGAAGACAGCTGGTTTGCGATCGAAGCTTTAAAAAACAAGAAATAAGGGCGTGACGAGCCTGGTTGATGCTGTTTAGAGGTTGTTGGCTCTAATTTATTGAGTCCATCATTCTTTGTAGAATGGGCCGATGCTGTCACTATTGCGCTGGTGGATGGATAAAAAAATGACAGCATCGGGACCGGAAGAATAATATTATCTTGATATGTGAGAGGTAATTTGTACCGAATGAGTAGACGAAAGTTCTTATCAAGTCAAATGTATCAGAGCTCCATGATGGCGTCAAAAAGTTCCTGGGAGATATGCTGAGGAGTGTAGGTAACCCCAAGTACTTCAAGGGATTTAACATATGCTCGGAGATGATTTTTCGATCCTTCTTGCAGATTTTGATAGACGGTTATCATATCAATATGAGAGGTCAGCTCAATGGCATTCTGGATATCAATGATGTCGATTTCCTCGATGGTGGCACCGACTCTTAACCCATCAATAAGAGTGATAGAACCGGACTCTAAAAGTGTCGTATACAATGCCTTCAGGTCTGAATTGGTAAATTCTCCAATGGTTGACTCGTTCACAACCGGGTCAGTCAGATTATACATCTCCAGTTTTTTCTCGAGGGCATCCATATGCCTTTGCTCGGAAGAGGCGATATTGCTGAAAATTACGGCATGCCACTGCTCATACAAAGATAGATAGACATCACGGGCCAATTTTTCTTCCTCGCGCATATAGGTCAACTCTCTTGCCTCGTCTGCGGAAAGTGCTGTGGTTACAACAGTAAGAACCGGCCCGCGTCCCTTTCCTGCCAAGGCAGGAGTGACTGCCAGAGTGCTTATTATTGCTGAAGTTATCAAAAGCCCCATAACAGCAATTTTATTTAATTTGAAACTATTCATCAGAAGATCCTCCATCTTGTTGATATTGAAACAAGCTCTGCCTGAAAGCCGCCTGCATTTTTTTCCTGATTTGCAATCATTCCTCTGGTGGAATAAACCTTGATTATTCTCCCTCAATCGGCCTGACCATTGCTGTTCAATGTGTGATAGAACTGTGAAAACAGTTGGTTTGAGCCATGATGTTGTCGCCCGAAGAAAACAGGTCGCTCCTTTTCATTGTATGTGCTGTATGGCAAGTGAGGAGGTGTTATGGTGTTATTGTAAGTCGTTATTAGTCAATACCTTCGCCTACTGTGCTGTGCGGTTAACGGCCTCTGCCGCCTCCGTGTCCTCTTCCCGGGCCGACACCAAAACCGCTACCGCTTCCTGAGCCTCTTCCGACCCCGCTGCCGTTACCCTTCTCCAAATTACCTCCTGCCCACTTTGGGAAACCACCTTCATCCCGGAGAACAATTGTGGCCTCTGTGCTGCTTTCGGTAATTTCCCGGGCCAGGATATAAATTACGCCATCCTTCCCCTGGGCCTTGGAGCCTCGAACCACCACATCTTCTCCTGCTTGCAGAGACACTTTTTGATCAGCCAGATACCGCTGCGGGCCAAGAACAACCATCATTCTGGCTCCACCGCTTTCTTCAATTTCCAGCTGAACATTCCTCCGTTCTATGCCGGTCTGAACAGACAGAATCCGCCCATTCACGGTGGTCACGGTATTGATATCGTAGCCGGACTCGAGATCCAGCGCAACGTGCGTGCCCTCTTCTGTCCCCCAGAAGGCGTGTGCCGGATGGGGGATGGCTGGAAGGAGAAGGAGCAGAGAGAGGAGAGGAAGTATTTTTGGCCGCATGGATTGTAATTAAGCGAAGGACGCGTCCGTCTTTCGCTTACCACAGTTATTTGTTGAGGCAGGTGCCTTGAAAAAAACTCCCGACAAAAGCCACTATTCAGATATTACCGGAGCAGTTACCACAGGTGCAGGAGCAGTTGTGGACGTATTTAATCTGCTGCCATCGCGGACTCCCTGACCATTATCAGGACGGGTGGTGGCGCCGCTTGCAGTGGTGCCGGTGGTGAGAAAAGTTCCATCACGACGCTGTGAGCCTTCTGGCCGGTTCACAGAACTCTGGCTGCTGACTCCGCCTCCGCCTCCGTTGCCGCCCCCGCCGCCATTTCCACCTCGGGCCATGGCCTCACCAGCCAGTGTCATTGCGAATATTACTGCTAAACCCATTACCATTAAACGTTTTGTTTGCATAATTTTTTTCCCTGTTGCTAAGAGTAGAGGAGCCGTCATGAAATTCATAGAACATTTTTGATTATTCTGTGACGACTCCTTTTGTGATTTATGAGAGAATAACGTGAATGTTCGTGTTGTATTATTGATTACGTTGAAGGAACAGCCGGAACACAGGTGGACGTAGGGGTTCTGGTCTTGGTGCGTGTCTGTGATTTGGTGGCTGCCATGGCTTCACCAGCCAGGGTAATTGCGAAAATTGCTGCCACTGCCAGGGCCATGATACGTTTTGTTTTCATTGTGATGTTCTCCTTGAAAAAATGGGTTAACTTTTTTGTTTGTAAGAGACAGTCTCTCTCAAACGTTTATGTCCCATGTTTTTCACAATTCGTGCCAATAAAAATAAATCGTATAACTCACTGGAAACAATAATGTTTCATGAGATGGTGGTATTTTTTTCAGGCGAAATGAGTGCAGATTTTGCACCGGCCCGCCGAGCTTTGCACTACTCTTCCTCTCCATTGTCCTCCGCAACTCCAAATTCTTTCAGCCGATATTGCAAGGTACGGCGTGAGATTCCAAGGCGGTCAGCGGCCAGGCGACGATTGCCGGCCGTTGCCTTGAGGGCGGTAAGGATCGCTTGGTGCTCGGCCTCTTTGAGCAGGCCATGCTCCTCAGCCCCGCTGCTTTTTCCTGGACTGCGGATGAGGTCAGGCAGGTCAGTTATTGTTATCTCACTCCGTGCCAGGATGACCGCCCTTTCCAGGACATTCTGCAGTTCTCGGATATTGCCTGGCCAGTGATGGGCCCGCAGGGATTTGCGAGCAGAAGAGGCAATGCCGGTGAGCTGTTTTCCCATCTCTCGGCTATGGAGCCGCACCAGGAATTCGGCCAGATCGTCAATGGCATCCAGGCGATCCCGCAAAGGCGGCAGCGTAATGGGGAAGACGTTCAAGCGGTAAAAGAGGTCTTCACGAAAATGCCTGGCTGTGATTTCATCGGCCAGATCCCGGTTGGTGGCCGCCAGGATCCGCACGTTGGCATGGATCTCACGACTGCCGCCCACCCTCTGAAAGTTTCGTTCCTGAAGGACGCGCAGCAGCTTGGCCTGCATCGGCAGGGGCATCTCTCCAATCTCATCAAGCATGATGGTGCCGCTTGAGGCCAGCTCAAACTTGCCTTGACGAGTTGTGGTGGCCCCGGTAAAGGCGCCCCGTTCGTGACCGAAGAGCTCGCTCTCCATCAGATTTTCAGGGATGGCGGCGCAGTTTACGGCAATAAAAGGGCCGCCTTTGCGGGGGCTGGTAAGATGGATATACCGGGCCAGCAACTCTTTGCCGGTACCACTCTCACCCCCGATCAAGACCGTGGCCTCAGTGGGGGCCACTTCCCCCACAAGCCAGCGGACCTTCTCCATGGCGGCCCCGGCAAAAAGAATTTCCAGGGGGGGCAGGCCGGTCAGCTCGGCCTCGTCAAGGGCTTCCAGCCGTCGCGTGCGAGTTCTTTCCAGAAGCAGCCGATCCACCAGTGCCCGCAAGGTTGCTGGATCTTTCAGCGGTTTGGTGAGAAAGTCACTGACTCCGTCTTTGATGGCGGCAACAGCTTCCTCAACTGTGCCGAAGGCGGTAATCAGGACAAAAGGCGGGGCTGCTTCATCGAAGCGGCTGGCCTTAAACAACTCAAGCCCTCCCATTTTTGGCATCTTGAGATCAGACAGAACCAGATCAAAGGACTCCTGTTGCAGTTTGGCCAATCCAGCCGCCCCATTCACAGCCTGGATGACTTCATGTCCAGCATCTTCGAGGATAGCTGCAAGTAATCCCCGAAAGGTGGTATCATCTTCAACAATCAGGATTCGTCCGTTCATCTTTTAGGCTCCTCGCTATATTGAATGGGTAAAGGTTGCCCGGTATAGCGTATATTTGGTA
>JAFLKM010000005.1:0-23601 GCA_019163335.1 Desulfobulbaceae bacterium
ATCTCATCGGCGGAAACCTTAAATTTGGCCTACCCACTTGAAACAGCGAGGAGCCCAAAAATCCAACAGTTCACCGTCCTGGATTCAGGGTGTATCTGTTTTCACCACATGAAAGGAGACGATGGAACCGGTGGCAGTACTCCGGCCAAAGATCAAAAAGATGGTCAGCCAGAGGAGTTGCAGGCCGATCATGGGGAGGGGCTGGACCAGGATACTCAGGCCCAGGATGATGGAGGGCGGCGGTAAAGTTGCGGCAGGGACAAAATAGGCGATGAGAACGGCGTAAGGCACGGCTACCAGGCTCATCTTCTGATAGACGGAAATGCGCCCGAACCCACGGAAATCGGCGCGCATGGTCTCGGAGAAAAAGCGCCAGAGCTGGGACACGATAAGGCTGAGAAGAAAGGCGGCAGCATAGCGGCCCTGCAGGAAGTAATGGGTGGAAAACAGGGCGGTAGCGGTGTAAAGAACACAGGTAACAGCCTGGATGGGAATCAGTTTTTCTCCTTCCAGCCCCCCGTCATAAGCGACTTTTTTGGTGGCCCCGGTGAAGACAAAGAAACAGTGGCTGAAGATCTTGCGGGTCAGCCAATGGCAATCCTTCAAGGGTTTTCCATAACAACAGCCATAACTCACGCAGGAAAGGCGGCCTAAACCCTCTCCTAGAACATAGCTGATGGCAAGGGCCGCCAGCACCACCAGCAGGTTGAGTTCGGGGGCACCGGCCAGATGGAGAACCAGATTCACGGCCACGACGGCCCAGGGAGCAAAGATAAGGCCACAGAAGAAGGCGCCGCCGACAGTGAAGGTGTGGAGCTTTTTCTCGACGATGCGCGCCAGAATTTTAGAGGCGGGCAGACTGACCGCAAAGATGAGCATAAAAACCGCCAAGACCCCGGGCAGGTACATGGAGGTACTCTGCAGCAGGATCAGCCCATAAAGGCAGGCAATGGCCGTGGCGCCTGCCAGGAGAAATCCGTAATAGGTAAGATTCAGGCCGCGCCACTGTCCCTGTTCTTGTTTTTGCAGGGGAATGGCGGCCAGCATCTGCCATCGTTCCCCGGGCAGGGCACGAAAGCCCCAGGCAAAAAGGGCCGCAAAGATAAGGCCGGTAATTCCCAGAAAGAGCTGCTCGGTCATGATGGTGTTCCCGCTAACCCTTTATGATTTAAACCAAAGAAACAAAGACCCTCAAGGGCCTTAATACTTCGCGAACGCACCTTGATATCCATCGTTCCGATTGATAATGGGTTAAACTCTTTTATTTTTTTCAAAAGACCTCTCTCTTCCAAAGAATAGCCCTATGATTCCAGCGCCAACAAGCAACAATGAGGATGGCTCAGGGACAGTTGTTGCCGTAACTTTAGCCCCAAAATTATAAGGATCCATATCATCACCTTTCTCTTTAATCCAAGAAGATGTGTAATAGTCTAAAGACCAATAATCCGAATCACTTAAGCCGATTGCTGGTGGATTATACGTTGATAACGAAACTAAGTGTGGCTCCTGCAAACACCAACATGTCCCCATTCCAGATTCCCATCCCTCTCCACAACAACTATGCGGTGTTTCTCCCCAGGCAACCGTCCAAGTGAATGTATCCGGAACTGTTACAGATAACTTCCTCAGTGAATAAGTAAAATCCCCAACACCCTGCGGGATTGCAAAATTTCCGCTATCGTAAAGTTGAGTGCCGGGTGTTCTGCCTTCATCATCATTTTTATAGAAGCGAATTCTTGCTGTAGGCTTATAGGCATCATTGAATTGAGAGTAATTGAATTCAAAGTCGGTAATCGTACGATCAAAGCCTCCAAGAGTTATTTCATCTCCATATTCAACACTGCCTCCAAACATCGACATACCCGTCGGGGCGTCAGTATTATCATAAATGATCGAACTTGCAAAAAGAACATTCCCAGTGAAATAGGTTATACCGAATGCTAAAACAGCAATTGCCATATAAGCTTTACAAGTTCTAAGCATCTTACCTCTCCTTTTAATCTTAAGTCATTCTTCCTGACCCTGAATCCCAGATATCATTCATCATATTACATTCCTAAACCTTTCGCGATCTGCCGATGGTGGAACGTACTTTGATGTCGGTCTCCACCAAGGGATGTTCGAGGCCGGAGGAAAAACGGCTTTGCACATCGCGGCGCCGGACATTGTTTTGCAGATCTTCGCTGAACTCCATGGCGCCACGCTGGAAAAGCAGGATATCAGTGGAGCTGCCGGGACGGTAGAGGCTTTTGGGGCTGCCCTTGTGCAGAAACATGCCCGTTTCAACCGGCTTGGGATCATCATAGAAGAGAGCGCTGTAACACTGGACAATATCACCGATCATCAGTGCCACCACCTCGATCATTGCCACCAGCCCGACCTGGGAGCCGCCGATGACATTGGTGTCAATGATGGTCACGATGCGGCGATTTTTGGAATAGAGACCGGCAATGGCCATGACCGCGCCCGGATTGCAGGAATGATAGCGCCCCTCCAGCTCATAGATATCCACCACCAAGCCGCTCACCGGCAGATGATTGTAGTGGTATTTGTCCGGGGTCAGGCGAAAAATGGCAAAATCACCATCATGGAACTCCTGAAGCCATGGCCTTGCATCATCGAGCAATTCCCCGGGACTGAAAAATTTTTCCTTGATAAACAACTGGGGGGTGGTGGTCAGGGTGCCGATCAGCACCTTGGCATCGGCGGGGGAAACCAGCACCAGCGGATCATCCTCCATGGGGCGCAGCTCCCAGTATCTGATCTTGCGTTCAAAAACCTTGCGCGGCGTATCAAAGGCAGCGGGAGGATCAACACATTCCTGCCAGTCGGCGCCCATGCTTGCCAGCAGATCCACCCCTTTCCCCCTTTTCTGATCCAGCCCCATATTAAAATGAAGATAGCCAAGCAGGCTGGACATATGGCCCGAAGTCAGGGCCTTGAACATGGCCGGGGCGTGTTCCCGCACCCGGCTGTAGAGAAGATTGATGGAGCGGTCTGCAAGCAGCTTTTCGGTGAGGATCTCCCCGGATTCCCGGGCAATATATTGATGTTGCAGCATATTTTTTCCTTTTATGATGATGCCTTATCCTGTTGCCGCTGCTTCTCTTCGATAATCAGCAGGGACAGCAGAATCAGCCGTTGAATCTCCCCCGCTGTGGCTTTACCGGTAATCACCTTGGGGCCAAGTTGGTCTATAAAATCAGCAACGGTACAGCCGCCGGTCACAATTTGTCCCATTCTACCGGACACCTGGCTGCCTTCGCGATCAAACTGACGGCCATCTTTAGAGAGAACCCGCAAGCCTTCCTCCATATGATCGCTCCAGAGGGTGGTGCGATAATATCGCTCCGCAGCCTGATTGAATCTTCCAGCGTCCACATCCATTGCCCAGCCGCGAAGGCCATTGCTCTTGAGAATATTTTTGGTCATACGCCCGGCAGCTGTCTTGGTTTTCCCCACCAGAATCGCCTTCATCGAGGCCAGTTCTTCCTTGACCCCGGCGGCCTCCAGCAGCCAGCCCCCCTCTTCACTGATGGTTTGCAGACAGGCCTGCTGATAATCGGCAATCTTCACCCGGATATAGCCCTTATAACGGCGGCTGTGGCGCTGCCCCTGCACACGGCCGAGGATGCGGCGAAGCAGATGGTTTTTGCTGTCCGCATGGACAAAGAAGGTGGGCAGGCCGATGGAGGTGGCAAAAAATATCTGCCGCCGCTCACTCTCGACAAAGGGGTTATCAGGGATATGATGATGCCGGACAGCACCGGTTGCCACCCAGTGATAGGCCATGGCGGTGATGATGGTCTGCAGGTTGACGGCCAGGGTCATATCACTCAGCAGGCGCGGAAAGAGGGAATAGTGCCGACCCTCAAAACCGGAAAAGTGCATCTTGGCCATCTCCCGCATGCGGTAAGGCAGATACATGGCCATATTGGTATCGAAGACACCCATATCGGTCAGATCTTTCTTCAGCCTCTCCTGATTGCCGGCCCTCCCGTCCAGAGCCGGACTTTGTTCCACACTCTGGAGCGCCACCAGATAATCAATGAGACGGACATCCGGGATATAATCACCGCGCAGGTGCAGCACCCGGCTGATAAAACGATCCAGCTTTTCCGGCCCCATGGGGGTAAAGCTGTGTCCGCAAAAACGAACCTCCGCCTTCTTTTTCCAGCGTCGCCAGAGCATCCGCAGATGGGTGTAATCGAGCTCGTGGGGGAGAAAGCCCAGCGCCTTTTCCGGATGGAAATCACTGAAACCGAGACGAGAGGGAGCAGCCGAGACGGTGGTGACAAAAAGCGGCAGAAAATGCTCGACGATCTTGATCACCAGATCGCCGAAATACTTTTCATGCAAGCTTCCGGAAGCGCCGGCCTGATCTCCGTAACAGCGACTGAGCACCTTGCTGCCGAGGGTAATGTGGGTACCGTTGTTGGCAAGACAGGTGTTGGAGGTATTGGGCAGCACCACAAGGTTGTTGGTGACAATGCCTGATTCCTTAAGCTTGGCAATGGTGTTCAGCTGGCTGCGCGACAGGGTGCGATGACACAGGGCCATATAGCGGTTTTTTTCCTCTCCCTGCTCCCAGCCGGACAGGCAGGGGTTGAGAAACAGCTCACGGTAAAACGCATCGGACACCAGGTCATTGAGCCGTTTCTGGCGCAGGGGGGGATTAGGGGCCAGATAGAGATGGCAGGTCTGGCCGTTTTTCTGCAATGCAAACTGCTGATTGGCGTATTGCACCAGAAGCTGGATCACAAAAAACCGTCTGGCCGTCTCTCTTGCGGCCTCACGACCGGGCAGCTCGCCATGGTGAGAGCCGGTCACCAGAAAAGAGGTGATTTCCGGTGAGGTATTGTCGCTGATCAGGTGCGCCATCAACCGTTTGCCGATCTGGAGAAAAAGTGGGAAATTCAGCTCCGGCGCACTGCTGCCAAAGGTCTTGCTGCCCGTCGCCTCAGCCCAACCCTCGCCGTTGCTGATGGCATCGGCAAGGGCCAGCTTGAGCAGATAGCTCACCGGAATGCGCAGCCACTCTTCTCCCTCCTGACGAAACAAGAACCGATGACAATCGCTGCGACTGGCTCCGGCCGGACAGGATTTATCCGCCAGCAGATCATGTTGCAGGGTGGTCTCGGCATGTCGGGAGAGCAAACGACGGGGAAAGCGAACCCAACTGTTCTCCCAGACCTGTTCGCTGTTTTCATTAAGAAAATGACGAATGTCGCTGATGGTTGCAAGGGACATATCGCCGCGGGCCGCTCGCTTGACCAGATTCTGAAAATAATTGGACTGCTCGATAAAAAGGGGCAAGTCGACCTGTTCCTTCTGACCGATGACCGCCGCCTGAAACTCATTTTCAATCCCCACTGTGGTGTCAAGGGCACTGAAGGGATGGGGTTGAAGATGAACCAGAGTCTTCTTCCGGAATTGTTCTGCCTGATATTCCAGGTCAGGGGAGGAAGCTTCTTCTATGGCAAGCAGAGAAACAGGCATGTTTTCACCATAATTGAGAGAAAAGGTTGAGGGGATGGAGGAACAGCCAGGCCTTCATGGTATCGCCGCATTCCATATCAATTCCGGTTCAGCTACCAGCAAGATGCTTAACTTTACTGATGTTTTTTTAGGATCACGGCAAGATTTGATGAAATTTGTGTTAGAGTGGGGAGAAAATTATCGGCAAGATTACACTTTACCTTTCTTTCCCCCTCCAACCTTTCCGCTTCAGGCAAGGCCGTTCAGTCCTGAAACGAGATATCAGCCTGCCGATGGGAACAGCGCACCCCCTCGCCCCTTCATTCAAAGTTAAAAAAACTTGACTTTCCTCTATTAAAAAATTTATACTTCTTCCGGGAGTTACTTATCCCATTGTAGTTTCAACGATTAATGGGTGAGTGAACGAGTCCAGACCGATTATCATGAAAAAATCAGCCATTAAGCTTCCTCGCACCTGCAAAATTAACTTGAAATTAAAGAGAGATCCCTTTGTAAGCAGTACAGGCGGTCTGAATCTGACAGATTCGGACATCTGATTCCCATCAAACAGGAGTAGAAGAAAAATGATAAAAAAAATATCAACCTCAATTTTTACGACCGGCGTTCTGGCATGTTCGGCGCTGATGATGCCACAGATTGGATCCGCCACCAATCTTGCTGATTACAGTATGCCGGTGAGCAATCCCGTGTATAACGGCGATGCCCGGAATGTGACCATGGTCCGCCCGATCATGATTTTTCATTCCCTGCCGGACGATATCAAGACAAGTATAGGAGACGTAAATTTGGGTGGCGATATAACCGGAATGGCGGTCCAGTTGAGCTATGCCTTCAGCGATCGTCTCTCCCTGGTGGCGGTGAAAGACGGTTACTTTGACCTCGACGCTGACCGCACCCTGCAGGATGACAACGGTTGGGCAGATATCGCCGCTGGTCTGCAGTATTCCTTTATCCATGAGCCCAAGAACAATTTTATCATGACCGGCCGGTTAGTCTATGAAGCCCCTGTGGGCGATGACGACATCTTCCAGGGCAACGGCGACGGCAATCTCGCCCCCGCCATACTCTTTCTCAAGGGATGGGACAAGCTCCAGTTCTCCGGCACCGTCGGCCTGGTTCTTCCCCTCGACACCGATGAAGAAAACACCCTGCTCTATGATTCCTGGAATTTGAGCTATGCCGTCACCGATGTTATCAGACCTCTTATCGAGCTCAACCATTTCCATGTCCTGAACTCCGGTGACCGGAATATCTCGCAGGCCCTCAGCAGCGGCTCCCAGGACGATCTGGTCGCTGCCATCACCACCTTTAACGGTGTTGATATCATCAATCTTGGCGGCGAGCACAATGACGACAACACAGATCTGGTAACCCTGGCCCTTGGCTCCCGGTTCCGGATCAACAAATGGCTGGATCTTGGTGCCGCCTACGAGATTCCCCTCACCAACGATGATGAGAGCCTGATAAAAAACCGATTCACCGTGGATGCCGTGTTCACCATGGCCTTTTAAGGACAGGCCTTTCCCCTTAACGGTACAATTCCCAAGAGACATCAGGTCGCCCTCGTCGGCGGCCTGATGTTTTTTTTGGTACAGATGAACAACCTCTAAATATTACGCTTTTTCAGAGCCTTACAGATTGGTTTTCCCCATTCCGGCCCGATCCTTCGGCCAGGAAATTCTTTCGTCACGGTTCCTGCTCATCCCTTGCCCGCCCCGCTGTTTCCATTCCGATATGGATTAAACGTTGAAAGGTGGAGGCCGATTGTGATAATCTTCTGTTATTCTTTCAGGGTCAATTCTCTGTTCACCGCGTAGAGTCTCTTTTCTTATCCACAGGGGGAACGGTTTCGTGGGATTCAGAACTTTCCCTGATTCCCCATGACGTTCAGGCATCCGGCTTTTCTTGCTGCCCACCCTGCTTTTTCAATGCACCTTTCTGGAGGTTTCCATGCAACGGCTTGTTCACTTCGCTATCCTGCTCTTTCTTCCCTTTTTCCTCACCAGCTGCGGCTATAACTCACTGCAGATGAAGGAGGAGTCCGTCTTCAAGGCCTGGGCCGACATCGAATCCACCCTCCAGCGCCGGGCGGATCTGATCCCCAATCTGGTGGCCACGGTCAAGGGCTATGCCGCCCATGAACAGGAGACCCTGCAAAAAGTGGTGGAGGCCAGGGCCAAGGCATCCTCAATCCAACTCTCGTCCGCCGACCTCAGCAACCCGGCCGCCATGCAGCAGCTCCAGGCCGCCCAGGGCGAACTCTCCTCAGCCCTGTCCCGGCTGATGGTGGTGGTGGAAAAATACCCTGATCTGAAGGCCAACCAGGGTTTCCTGGACCTGCAGAATCAGCTCGAAGGCACCGAAAACCGGATCAACGTGGCCCGCCAGCGCTACAACGAGGCAGTGGAGCTGTTCAACGGCTCCATCCGCAAGTTTCCCGAAAGTCTGACCAATAACATCCTGCTCCACCTTGATAAAAAGGAATACTTCAAGGCCGATGAAGCGGCAAGAACGGCCCCCAAGGTTACGTTCTGATCCCATGTATTCCGTTCTCATCAAAAAATGGTTCACCGGCCTGCTTGTCTTCCTCACCCTGGGCCTGCTCCTGGCGCCTACCCTGCCGGCCCTGGAGGTACCGCAACTCAAGGGCCGGGTCAACGATTATGCCGGGATTCTGGCACCGGCCACAGCCCGCCAACTGGAAGAAATCCTGCGCCAATTCGAGGCGGCGGAATCCACCCAGCTTGTCCTCCTGACCGTACCTTCCCTGGAGGGCGACTCCCTGGAAGACTTTTCCCTGCGGGTGTCGGAGGCCTGGAAACCCGGCCAGACCAAGCTTGATAACGGCGCTTTGCTTCTGATCGCCAAGAATGACCGGCGCCTGCGCATCGAGGTTGGGTATGGCCTGGAAGGAAAATTGACGGATCTTGTCACCGGCCGGATCATCCGCGATGTCATCACCCCCAGGTTCAAGGAGGGGAATTTTGATCAGGGGGTACTGGACGGCATGAGCGCCATGATTGCTGCGGCCAAAGGGGAGTTCGCAACTGTCGCGCCCCCCAGCCAGCCCAACAGCGGCAAGGATTCCGGCAATAAGTTTATTTTTCTTCTCGTCCTCTTTTCCCTGCTTGGCCGGATGCTGGCCCGGGCGCCATGGCTGGCCGCAGGCGCCGGGGCCCTGCTTGCTCCCGCTTTCGGAGTCCTCCTGCTGGGTGTCGGGATGTCGGGGATCATCGGTCTTGCGCTTTTAGGCTTTCTGTTCGGATGGATCGCAGCCAAACTCTCCGGCGGAGGTGGAGGCTTGTCCAGCCGATACGGGGGCTGGACAGGTGGATCAGGTGGCGGTTTTTCCGGGGGCTCAGGAGGTTTCAGCGGTGGCGGCGGCAGCTTTGGCGGCGGCGGTTCATCTGGAAGGTGGTAGATATGCAGACATTATCCCAACAATTTCTCACCCCGGCAGAGCAGGACAAAATATCCGCCCTTGTCCAACAGGTGGAGCAACAAACCTCGGGCGAGATCGTCCCCATGGTGGTCTCTGCCAGTCACTCCTATCCGGTGGCCATGATCTATGGGGCAACCGTGCTGGCCCTTCCCCTGGCCTTGCTGCTCATGCCGATCATCGGCGGTCTTTTCTGGCTGGGCTCCCAGAATATCTGGGTCTTTCTTCTTCTTTTCATCCTGCTCTATGGAATCTTTCACAGCCTGGTGCAGCGGTTTTCCTGGCTCAAGCGCCTCTTTCTCTCCACAAAACAGATTGAAGCGGAAGTCAGGGAAGCGGCAATGACCAGTTTTTTCACCGAAAAACTCTATCAGACCCAGGAAGCGAACGGCATCCTCATCTTCATTTCTCTCCTTGAACGCAAGGTCTGGGTTCTCGCCGACAGCGGCATTAATGCCCGTATTGATCCGCAGCAATGGGAGAAGATTGTCACTCTGATTACCCAGGGCATCAAGGAAAAACGCCAATGCGAGGCCATCTGTGCCGCTATTCTTGAGATCGGGGAAATCCTCAAGACCCATTTTCCCGCCCGCAAAAACAACCCGAATGAGTTGCATAATCTTATTCTGCGATAGGCAAAACGCTTTCTTTCCAACCGATGCAAGCCGGTTCCATTGGCATGCTGATCGGTTCCATTCAACAACGCGCAAATAACCCCGCAAGGAGACAGTATGGTTACCTCAATTATTCTCATCAACGTGGAACGTACCAAAATCAATGAAGTGGCCGAAGAAATCGCCGCCATGGATGGCATTTCAGAGGTCTATTCAGTGAGCGGCAACTACGATCTCATCGCCATTGCCCGGGTGGCCTCCAATGAAGACCTGGCCGATCTGGTGACCAAAAAACTGCTGGCAATCAGCGCCATTCTCAAATCCGAGACCATGCTCGCCTTCAAGGCCTATTCCCGCCATGACCTGGAAGGCATGTTTGAGATCGGGATGTAAGCCGTGGCATAACCCGGCAGGCACTATTCGAGGGAATGATTCACCACAAAAACGAAGTGGTTTATCGCGCGACAACACCGACTATTCTGCACGATAAACATGAAAAGTCTTGACTATTTTTCATAATACGGCACAATATCTGTCATGCAACGCTCCATCTCACACATCATCGCCGCCGATCTCACAAAAAAAATGGTGCTGCTGACCGGCCCCCGACAGGTTGGGAAGACAACCCTGGCCCGGGAGCTGATGGCAGGCTGGAAATATCCGCAGTATCTGAATTGGGATGTGGCCGCAGACCGCCGCATGCTTCTGGATCAGAGCTGGGGCCTGCGCACCGACCTGCTGGTCCTTGATGAAATTCACAAGATGAAGGGCTGGAAGGCCTACCTTAAGGGCACTTTTGATGGAAGAGCTGATGGGCAGGCCATCCTGGTGACGGGCAGCGCCCGCATGGAGACCTTCCGTCAATCGGGCGAATCGCTGGCCGGTCGTTATTTTCAGATGCGGCTGCATCCGATTTCAGTGTGCGAATGGGTCACACTCACCAAGGCCACGCCGGAAGCTGCCCTTGACCGATTGATCGAACGCGGCGGCATGCCGGAGCCCTTTCTGGCCGAGGATCCGGTTGATGCCGACCGATGGCGGCAGCAATACTTTACCGATCTGATCCGTGAAGATGTGATGGAATTCTCGCGTATCCACGAGATACAGGTCATGCGCTTACTGGTTGAACTGCTGCGCGAACGGGTCGGCTCGCCGCTCTCCATCGCCTCCCTGGCGCGCGATCTTCAGGCTGCGCCCAATACCGTGACCAAATATCTCGCCATCCTTGAAGCCCTCTACGTCATCTTTCTCGTGCGCCCCTTTCATCGCAATGTGGCGCGGGCAATCCTGAAAGAACCCAAGGCCTATTTCTTCGATACCGGCTATGTGCGAGGCGACGCCGGCGCGAAATTTGAAAACGCCTGTGCCGTTATGCTGCTCAAGCACATCCATTTCCAGCAAGACGCTCTGGGCAAACAGACCGATCTTTCGTACCTGAGGACAAAAGACGGGGCCGAGATCGACTTTGTGCTTTGCGATGACGGCGCGCCAACGCATCTGATCGAATGCAAACACGCGGACAACCGCCCGACCTCGGCGCTTGTCAAGTTCGCCGGTCAATTTTCCAGCGCCCAGGCCATCCAGCTGGTGTGCGAATTGCGGCGGGAAGAACACCGCCCTCCGGTCTCCATCCTCCACGGGGCGAAATGGCTCGCGGAGCTTTCGGCCTGATGCCCCTTGTTTTCTTTTTTTTAAGAAAATACGCTGTTAGGCACTTATCCCGTTCATCGGGGTTAGATGAACCTTGCAGGGGATTTGTATTTCATAATAACAATATCAGTCTGTTATGGTATCTTTTCCATGGGTTTTGCTGGCAGTTTAAACGCAGAAACAACGATCACCCCTGAAATCTTCGCCATGGAGGCGCGCTAATGCCTACCTGCTGGATCATCGCCGGGCCCAATGGCGCGGGCAAGTCGACCTTTGCCCGGGAGTACCTGCCAACAGTGGCGGGCTGCCTCCATTTCATTGATGCCGACCAGATCGCCGCCGGCGTGCCTCCGCAGACCCCGCAACCGGACCTGATGGCGGGTATCCGGCTTGTACTGGAGATTGAAGAACATATAGCCCATGGTGAAGATTTCGCCTTTGAAACCACCCTGGCTGAACGCGCCCTTCTCCGATTGATCGAGCGGATGCGAGAACAGGGCTGGCAGGTGGAGTTGATCTATTTGGCCCTGCCCAGCGTGGAGATGTCAAAGCTCCGGGTCGCCGAACGGACGGTGCATGGCGGCCACCCGCTCCCGACAAAGGATATCGCGCGCCGTTTTGACACCAGCCTGCGCAACCTGATGAATACCTACTGCACGGCTGTCAATCGCTGCCGCTGCTTCATGAACAGCAGCAGCGAGCCCGGCCCCGTGTTTGAACAGCAAAGCGATAAGGTGTCAATTTTCAATCAGGATCTCTATCAAGACTTCGTCCAAAAGGCCGACCTATGAACCCTGACTCCAAGACCGCAGCCCTTCCGCCAGACACCCAGATACTACTGGACACCCTGAAACAGGCGGTCGCCAAGGAGCTGGAGAAAAAGAAACGGCTCGGCCACTACGCCGTGTTCTGGGAAGACGGCAGGCCGGTACTGATTGGCGAGGACGCGCCGCAAACACCGTCAGGGCAGGAGTCAAAAACCACTTAAATGCAGACGACTCTCTTTATTCACCAAGACCAGGGACGGCCTGAACTTCCGCCGGCGTGCCATTTCGGACAATCGGAGAATCAAATTGACAATCTGTTCTTCTGGCGGGACAGTACGGGCCGTATCTTTTCTGGAGAATGACCATGAGTAACGAGAAAGCATTGGCAGTCTTCGAGGATTTCAATATCCGCCGGGTGTATGACGACAAGGCCGAAACCTGGTATTTCTCCGTGGTGGACATCATTGCGGCCCTGCTCCAGCAGCCGGATCATCAGGCGGCACGTAACTACTGGAAAGTTCTCAAAAACCGCTTGAATAAAGAAGAAAGTCAGTCGGTTACAAAATGTAACCGACTGAAACTGCCTGCAGCGGACGGAAAATCCTATCTCACCGATGTAGCCGATCCGGAAACACTGCTGCGACTCATCCAGTCCGTCCCCAGCCCCAAGGCGGAACCCATCAAGCTCTGGCTGGCAAAGGTCGGCTATGAACGCATTCAGGACATGGGCGACCCCGCCCGCTCCCTCGACCGCGCCCGCGAATACTGGAAGCAGCATGGCCGGAGCGAGAAATGGATTCAGCAGCGGATGATGGGGCAGGAGACCCGCAACAAGCTGACCGACTACTGGAAGGATCACGAAATCGAGGGCAAGGACGAATTCGCCATCCTGACCAACATCATCCACCAGGAATGGAGTGGTGTTTCGGTCAAGAATCACAAGCAGATAAAGGGGCTTGAGACGCAAAATCTGCGCGACCACATGAGCGAAGCGGAACTGATCTTTACCGCGCTGGCCGAGCTTTCCACCCGGCAGATCGCCGAAAGTGTAGAGGCAACCGGTATGGATGAAAACGCGCAGGCCGGTAAAAAAGGCGGCAATATCGCCAAAAAGGCGCGACTGGAACTGGAACAGAAGACCGGGAAAAAAGTGGTGTCCGGCGACAACTTTCTTCCACCGGGAAAATCCGGCAAAAGCATCAAGGGCCGCAATGGTGAGTAAGCCACAGCCGACCAGCAATGAGCTATCAATGGCAGGAGCAGTTCACCCGGCTCCGTCCATTGCTCGAAGCTGAAAAGGCCTTGACCACCGGCATTCCCCAGGAGGTGGCGGAGGCGCATGTACTGGACGGAACACCCATGATCCGCGCCTGGCGTGAACATCTCGGCATCACCCAGGCCGAACTGGCGCAACGGATGAACATCACCCAGGCCGCCATTGCCAAATTTGAAAAGCCCGGAGCCCGCCCCCGCCGAACCACCCTGAACCAGATCGCCGCTGCTCTGGGCATTACCCCCGCCCAACTTGCCGGGTAAGCGGCGGCATATCCGGCATACTTTTACTTCCATCAACCGGAGATTGCCGCCTTTCGCGCTGGCCGGGTAATGCTGGAAGAGATCAGGAATCATGTGACGGCAGGCAGGAGTTTTGCCTTTGAGACGACACTTTCAGGATTGACGTATGCCCGAATGATTCTCGAATGGCGATCCAAAGGCTACAAAGTAAAATTGCTCTTTCTGTCATTGGAGAGCGCGGAAGAAGCAATAGCCCGCGTCGAAATGCGCGTGCGCCAAGGGGGGCACCATATTCCACCAGAGGTTGTTCGCCGCCGGTTTGTCAGCGGCAAGAGTAATTTTAGTGAAGTGTATCGCACCCGCGTCGATTTTTGGCAATGGTTTGATAACAGCGGCCCCGTACCGCAACTACGAGAAGAAGGAAGGAATCTATGAATGAGCCAATGGTGTCAAAGTTGCCGGATGCCGATATGCAGGCCGCTCCCAAGGCGCTCTTACGGGCCGCACAGCGGGCCCGCGAAATTGCCATACAAACCAATACGCCGCTGGTGCTGGTCCGCGACAGCGTGCTGGTCGAGGAATTTATCACCGATACTTCAATGATTGGCCAGATTTATTTATCCGAAAATCCTCATAAGAAATAAGACAATAACAAGGAAACTCCTCGGCCTTTCTTGGTGGGGCAAGCAAGACCAAGGCGGTGGTAAACGCCGCCATTCTCATCTCTGATGACGAGACCTCATTTGCCTTTCAGCCATTTCCAGCCAGAAACGTCGAGAAGAGACAGCCAAGGGATATGAGTTTTCTGCGCTTTGTAGACAACTGAAAATGTGTTTTTGTCTTTAATCAACAGTGTTCGTGCAATCGGATATTGCACCCATAACTCTTTGACAAATTAGAATATCTGAAAGGAATCCGTTATGCCGACACTGGAATTCAAGGGGATGCAGTTTGTTTATTCCCACCATCTGAGTGTGCCGTTTCGCGAGTTACAGGTGGAGCCGGAAAAGTCCCTGCCCGCCGAAGGACGGAAGCCATGGATACCTTACGAGCACGGGGTATCAGCGAAGAAAGGCTCTACGCAAACCGCCTCGATCTCCTGAAGGCTATTTGATGCCTCTGACGAAGATCATATTCTGCGGCGAAAAGATGGTGGCCTCTTGCACAAAAACCTCTTTGAAAAGGTCTATCAGCGAGATTTCAACAACCTGGAAAGATGAGCGGATAAAGACTGGGATGGTGTAGAAACGGTGCCTTTAAAAAAAATTGGTGATGTCCCCCATTAATCCCACATCATAAGGAGGACGCATCATGCCCCCCATTAATCTCCATCCCCAGTATATCGTGGATGCCGCCAACCAGAAACACTCCGTCATTCTGCAGCTGGCAGAGTTTGAGGCCCTGATAGAGGATCTTGAAGATCTTGCCGCCGTGGCTGAACGGCACGAAGAGCCGGCTATCTCCCATGATCAGTTGCTGGCGGAGCTGAAAAAAAATGGCCTCCTGTAACATCTGCTGGAAACAGTCTGCCGGCAAGGAGTTGAGGCGGCTTGACCGATCAATGATCCCCAGGGTGCTTTCGGCAGTCGAGGCTCTGGGCAGTGACCCTCAACCTTCAGACTGTAAAAAACTGCAAGGCGCTGAACATCTCTGGCGTATCCGGTTTGGCGAGTACCGGGTCATTTACTCGGTTGACGGAACTGTCCTCTGTATCGAAATCATCAAGATCGGTCATCGCCAGTCTGTGTATAAAACTTAGATGCCCAACTGCCTCGACCGATGGTCTGTCAGAGCACAAACCAGCTTGACAGAAAACTTGACTTATGCTTGACTTATGATATGTCATACGAACCAACTTACACCATCAGCCCCCGCCTGCTCACCCTGGTAGAGTCAGTGGCCGCCTTGCGGGAACGCATCCAGGGGGCTGCGATCACGCTTCCCTGGATTCCAGCCCTGCAAAAGGATACCCGATCCCGCAACGTCCATGCCTCCACCGCCATCGAGGGCAACCCGCTGACCCTGGAGCAGGTACGCGCCCTGGAAGAAGGCCGGGATCTGGCAGCCTCGGACCTGCGTTCGGGGCGCGAAGTGCTGAACTATTTCGCCGGGCTGCGTCATGTGGAAAAACAGACCGGCAAGGAAACGATCCGCCACGAAGACCTGTTTGAACTGCATCGTATTCTGGCCGGCGGGGTGATGGATCAGGGGGATGCAGGCCGCTACCGCTCCATCGCCGTGCGGGTGGGTACCTACATTCCGCCTGCCCCGGCTGAGGTCTCCGGGCTGATGTTTGAGTTGCTGGAATGGTGGAACAGCAAGGCGTACGAGATTTCACCGGTGCTCAGTTCCGCCATTCTCCACTACCGCTTCGAGGCCATCCATCCCTTTGCTGACGGCAATGGACGTACCGGACGCGCCCTGGCCCTCTGGGAACTATACCGCCGCAGTTTTGACACCCACCACATCTTTTCAGTGGACGAATACTACTGGGAGGATCGCCCGCGCTATTACGCCGCCCTGCAGGCAGTTCGGCAGGCAGGAGAAGACCTCACCGGCTGGCTGGAATACACCACCGAAGGACTTCAACTGACCCTGGAGCGCGTTTGGCTGCGGGTACAAACCCTCCAGTGCAACACCTCGACAAAACTTGTCCTGCGCCCAAAACAGGAACGGCTTCTGCACCTTTTGCAAGACCATGGCAGCATGGCCCCGGCTGAAATCTGGGCCGCCCTGGACATTTCCCGTCAAGGGGCCATGGATCTGCTTCGGCCCCTGCTCGATGCGGGATTGGTGGAAAAGATCGGCGGCAAAAAATCCGGCCGCTACTCTTTGCGAAAGCCATAAACAATGACAAAATTGGTTCCAGCAACCGGACATAAACCTTCATCCTTAACCCCCAGCAAACGCCGCCCTCATGTTCTATCTCCATCTCTCCAACCGCACTGAAAATCTGCTGGCGCAGCTTATTGACACCCTGCGTGCCCAGCCGCGCCGGGATCTGTTTGCGCGCGAGATTTTTCTGATCCAGAGTCAGGGGATGGAGCGGATGCTCTCCCAGCGGCTGGCCGATGCCTTTCCGGTGTGGTGCAATTTTGAATACATGCTGCCCACCCGCTTTTTTGACAGCATGGCCGACCGTCTGGGCATGATCATCAACCCCAATGGGTATGACCGGGAGGCCCTGGCCTGGCGCATTGATGCCCTGCTGAACGAGATCAGCCGGCAGGACTTGCAGGAATCCGGGGAAGCGCAAGCCCATTCTGCCTCGATATTTGCGCCCATCCTCCGCTATATGAGCGGTGATCAGAGCGCCCTGAAGCGCTACCAGCTCGCCCAGCAGCTGGCCCAGCTCTTTGACCAGTACCAGATCATGCGGCCGGAGATGCTCGATGGCTGGCAGCAGCAGAAAACATCCACCAAAAATCCCGCCGAGGCCTGGCAGATGGCCATCTGGTCGCAACTGCGCGCCTCCCTGGACCAGAGCCCGCACCGCGGCGAAATGCTGCGTGCCTTTCTGGAGCACCTGCACGGGCCGGAAGATTTGAGCGCCACCCTACCCGCCAGGGTTTCCATCTTCGGGCTGCACAGCATGCCGCCCCTGCTCCTCGACTGCCTGGCCGCCGTCTCCCGCCACAGCGATGTCCACATCTATCTCCTCTCGCCCTGTCAAGAATACTGGGCCGATATTCCCGGCAAACGGCAGCTGATCCGCGAGAATCTGGCGCGGCTGAAAAATGGTCAGGAGGCCGTAGGCATTGACCCCGAAATCCACCCCCTGCTCAACTCCTTGGGAAGGCAGGGCCGGGATTTTCAGACCATGCTTCTGGAGCGGGTTGACGAGCTTATCGACAGCGACAGCTTTGAAGACCCCGCAGAATCGGGGCCACCGTTCTCTTTTTCCCATCCGTCCCTTGCACCAGATCCGGCATCTGAGGCTCACCCGGAAGACGTCCCTGATTTTGCTGATTCTGGTTTTGATACGCCCTGCCTGCTGCACCGGCTCCAGTCCGACCTGCTCGACGGCGGCTGGACCGGGACCCATCCGCTGGAGCCGATGCCGCTGGATTCTTCGCTTATCATGGTCTCCTGCCATTCGCCGGTGCGGGAAATCATGGTGCTCAAGGATCAGATCCTGCGCTGGCTCCAGGACAATCCCGATATGGCGCTGCGCGATATCGTGGTCATGGCCCCCGACATCCAGGTCTACGCCGCCATCATCCCTGCCATCTTCCATGACATCCAGCACTCCATAGCAGACCGCAGTCTGCGCCACCAGAACCGGATACTGCATCTTTTCTTCCAGTTCCTGGATCTATCCGTCAGCCGCTGCTCATGGAGCGGCGTCCTCGACCTGCTGGAAGTGCCGGAGATCGCGGCCACCTTCGGGGATCTCAGCACAGCCGACATCGAGCTGATCCGTCACTGGGTCACAAGCGCCGGTATCCGCTGGGGCCTTTCCACCGACCATCTCTCGGCCCTGGGCCTGGTCATTCCAGCGCCGGTTGCTTCTGAGCCGCCCATGACCGAAATCACCTGGCGGGCCGGACTGGACCGCCTGCTGCTGGGCTATGCCATGGACTGGGACGCGCCGGTGGACGGTGTCCTGCCCTATTCCGACATTGAAGGGAGCATGGCCCGTCCTTTAGGCGGATTGTGCCAGTTCGTTGAGCTTTTGATGCGGGCCGCAGAGACGCTGAGCCGGACGCACTCCCTTGACGCCTGGTCAACCCTGCTGCTGGCCCATGCCGATGCCCTCTTTGGCCCCGACATGAACGATGATGTCGCCCGGTTACGCCAGATCCTGAGCGATCTCGCCCTGCGCTTCGGCAGCTTTCACCAGCACCCTGTCCCCCTTGAGGTGATCCGGGCCTGGCTCGACACAACCGCCTCGGAGAGCCGCAGCAGCGCCGGGTTTCTGCGCGGCCAGCTCACCTTCTGCTCGATGCTGCCGATGCGCTCCATTCCCTTCCGGGCCGTCTGCCTGCTGGGCTTAAACGATGGCGTCTTCCCCAAGACCGACCGCCATCAGCCCTTTAATCTGCTGGCCGACAACTTCCGCCCAGGCGACCGCTCACGGCGCAGCGATGACCGTTACCAGTTCCTCGAGGCCCTGCTCTCGGCCCGCCAGTCCCTTTATCTCAGCCATGTCGGTCAATCCATCCACACCGGCTCCGCCATTCCGCCCTCGGTACTGATCAGCGAACTGGTCGAGACCCTCCGGCTGGCCTACGGAATTACCGACCCGGTCTGCAAGCATCCCCTGCAACCCTTTTCTTCCCGCTATTTTGCTGCCGACAGCTTTTTCAGCTACAACCGGCACAACTGCACCGTGGCTGCGGCCCTGAGCCATCCGGCCCCGCCCGCCGGCCCCATCCCCTGGTGGACAGGCACGCTGCCCGAAGAGGCCCCCCGCGCCGACTCCATTCCAGGAAAAGCCGGCAATACCGGGGTGTCCTTCGCCGACACCGTGACAGTGAGCATCGCAAGCCTCCTCAGCTTCTTTACCCATCCGCAGAAATGGTTTGTCCAGAACCGCCTTGATATTCAGCTGGAAACCGAAACCGAGCTGCCCGAGGAAAATGAGCCCTTTTCCTCGGGCGGGCTGGACGGCTATCTGGTCCATCAGGATCTAATGCAGACCTGCCTGAAAACCCCAGACGAACAGGACACCGACACCATCCTTGCAAAACTCCAGGCACAGGGCCGCTGGATGCTGGGAACCCCGGGTCGGCTTGCCTTTGACGGACTGATCCCGGAGCTGAAGGACTTTGCCGGGAAGATTCAGGCTCTGAATATGGGCAAGAAACTTGCCGATCTGCCCATCGACCTGTCCCTGGACGGCTATCGTCTGGTGGGCCAGCTCACCGGCATCCATGAAAACGGCATCCTCCTTGCCCGCTACAGTAGCTGCAAGGGCAAGGATCTGCTCCGCGCCTGGATTCATCATCTGCTTATGGCTGCCATCCATCCGGAACAGCCGGCAGGCAGCCAGGAACGCCTGAGTGTCGAGGATATCGGGAATGGCGCAGGAGCGACCGTCACCCATCTGCTGAGTAAAGACCGGGCCCTTTCTTTTGCCCCCCTGGCCGATCCCCTTGCCCATCTCTCCCAACTGCTGGCCATCTTTCAGCAGGGATCGACCTCTCCCAGTCCCCTGCTGGTGGAACCGGCCTGGGCCTACGTCCTCCAGACGGAGAAAAAACGGGCCACAACGTCTCCCCTGCAGGCGGCGCAAACAGACCTCAACAGCAGTCTGGAAAAGAGTTATGATCCGTATCTGTCGCTTCTCTACGGAGATTGCGATGCAACCGCTCTGCTCGGCCCGGAATTTGAAATTCTGTGCGAGGAATTTTTCAGTCCCATCTACTCGGCAGGAAAGGAGCAGTGATGCAGATCCCCGATGAAACCTTTGATGCCGCCACCGCCGCCCTGCACCGGGGGGTCAATCTGGTGGAGGCCAGCGCCGGAACCGGCAAGACCTTTGCCATCGCCATGCTGGTCCTGCGCTTTGTCACCGAGTTTGACTTTGCCCTGCCCGAAATTCTGGTGGTGACCTTTACCAAGGCTGCCACCGAGGAATTGAGGGATCGCATCCGGGCCCGCCTCGCCTCGGCCCGGGAACTGCTGATCAACGACAGCGGATCAGGAGATGGTAATCTCGCCTGCTTTGTTGATATGCAGCCGGAGGACCCCGCCCTTGCGGCCTGGCGCGCAGGTCTTGCCGAGCGCGAAATCTCGGAAGATCTGGCCCGGCACCGGCTGGAGCTGGCCTTGCTCGATATGGATCTGGCCCCGGTGTTCACCATCCACGGCTTCTGCCAGCGGATGCTCCAGGAGCAGGCCCTGGAAAGCGGCCAGCTCTTTGACTTTGAACTCACCAAGGATCTCACCGTTCAGCGCAATCAGGTCGTCTTTGACTACTGGCGGCGCACCGTGTACCCCCTCTCGCCGCTGCACTGCGCCCTGATCACCGAACATTTCCAGACCCCCGAGGCCCTTGCCAAAAGCGTCGAGGGGGCCTCAAAAAAAGTCGCCCGGATTGTGCCGCAGGCACTGACCGTGGAAGAGGCTCTGGTTCGCGTTGACCACAGCCTGAGCCGTCTTGGCGACTGGTGGCAGTCCCACGCCCATCTCCTGCTCCCCTTGCTGGAAGAGGCCATGGGCCGGGATCTCTTTAAAAAAGAGCTGAACGACAATTTTTCTCACTGGTGGCAGCAACTCGATGCCTTCCTGGGCGGCCGAACCGTCCAGCTGCCTCCCTCCATGGATTTTCTTCATCCGGACAAAATCAGGGAACAGCTCAACGGCCATAAATTCAAAGCCGGCGGCGGGCAGAGCGGCGAGGAAAAGAAAAAGGCCTTCATCAATGCCCTGCCCCTTCCCCAGCAGGAACTTGCTGATATGGATCAGGCCAGACAGGAGATCAGCCTGGCCCTGCGCATGGGCCTGGTCGGCGAACTCTGCACCGGTCTTCCCCAGACCCTGCTCCGCCAGAACCTCCTCTCCTACGACGAACTGATCAGCCAACTGGCCCGGAGTCTGGCCGGTCCACAGGGGCCGGAGCTGCGACGGGTCCTCGGGGAACGCTATGCGGTGGCCCTTATTGACGAGTTCCAGGACACCGATGACGCCCAGTACTCCATTTTCTCGGCCCTTTTTGCCGGGCAGAAACGGGCGGGCAGGCAGGCCGGAAGCGAGACGACGACTCTCTCTGTCGCTCAAGCCGGGGGTTGCGCAAACGCGACTTTCGGCAGGGGCCGGGCCGATGGCGGAGCCCCTTCCCATCATCTCTACCTGATCGGCGATCCCAAGCAGGCCATCTACACCTTTCGCGGCGCCGATATCTATTCCTACTTCAAGGCCCGGCAACAGGCGGACATCCATCTCAATCTGGCCCGCAACTACCGCTCCCATCCCGCCCTGGTGAAGGCCGTCAACCAGTTGTTCAGCCTGCGAGCCGATGCCTTTGTCAGCCCGGACTTGCCCTATCATCCTGTTATCCCAGCCAGAAGCGCCGAGGATGGACAACTGCTGGCAGACGACACAGAGCTTGCGGTGATGCTCTACTGCGAACTGGATGCTGACCCGGAGTCCAAGGATGGCCGCTGGACATCCACCAAGGCCACGGCCCGGATCGTCTCTTCGGTGGTGACCGAGATTGCCTCGCTCCTTCAACTCCAGGGCAGGGACAGTGCCGATTCCACGCCGATACGCTCGCAGGGGACAGGTCCCGTCCTCCTGAAAACCGCTGACAGTACGGCAAGGCCCCTTGCCGCCGGCGACATCGCGATTCTGGTGAGAAGTCACAAGCAGGCGGATCTGTTCCAGACCGCCCTCGCCCGGGCCGGTATTCCGGCGGTCATGGCCAGTCAGCAGTCGGTGTTCGGCACCGATGAATGCCGACTGCTGCGGATGCTGATGCAGGCCCTCAACGCCCCGGGCGATGCCGCCCTGCTCAAGGCCGCCCTCACCAGTCCCTGGTTTGGCCTGACCGGGCCGGGGCTCCATGCCCTGTGGCAGGATCCGGCACAGGTGGATCAATGGCTGGGCCGCTTCCACGACTACCACCAGCTCTGGCAGGAGCGCGGTATTCTGGCCACGCTGACCAGGCTGCTGGAGACGGAACAGATCCTCCTCAATCTGGCGCAGCAGCCCCTGGCGGAACGACGCATCTCCAATATCCATCATCTCCTGGAACTGATCCAGACCGCCGAAACGGAAAACGCCATGGGCCCGGGCAAGACCCTGCAATGGCTGCAAGCCATGGAGAAAAACGCAAAAGGAGGCTCCCGCGGCCAGGATGAGACCGAGCTGCACCTGGAAAGCGACAAGGAGGCCCTCACCATCCTCACCATGCACGGCGCCAAGGGGCTGGAATTCCCGGTGGTCTTCTGCCCCTTTCTCTGGTACCGCAGCGGGTTCCTCAAAAGCGCCGGAGACTGCGTGGTCTGCCACGACACCGACCAGGCCCTGATCATGGATCTGGGATCGCCCGACTTTGAGGCACACCGGGAACAGGCCCTGCAGGAAGAACTGGCAGAGGAGATGCGCCTCGCCTATGTGGCCCTGACCCGGGCCCGCTGCCGCTGTTATGCGTACTGGGCCGAGGTCAAAGGGTACGGAAGCAGCCGGGACTCACGCGATTCCGCCCTGGCCTGGCTGCTTTCCCTTGATCAGGACACGCCCTTTGCCGGGCGCAGGGCCTCCCTGGAGGATGCCGACGGCTTCGTGCGCTGCCTGCTCCTGACTGCCGACCAGCAAACGCCCGAGCAGATCAGCACCAGCGAGACGACACCGGATGAACTGCGGGCCTGCACCTTCACCGGCCATAACCTGCACACCGATTGGCTGCTCCACAGCTATTCCTCGCTCTCTGCCGGCTGGACAGAGACGGCAGCCATCCCCGAGGAATCGAGCAAGACGGACTGGTCAACAATGACTACTTCCGACATCGATCCTGATTTCTCAGAGCTTCCACCCGCCTCTTCAACGGGCACAGCGGCGCCCCTGCCCGTTCTGCCCGATCTTCCTGATCTTCCTGATCTTCCCAAAGGCGCTGCCCTCGGGAATGTCCTCCATGCCCTGCTGGAAGAGATTCCCTTTTCCACCCTGGCAGAGGCGGACAGCGGCTATGATGCCGATATCCGCCGACAATGCGCCTGGTTCGGCGTGGAGGTAAGCCCCGACAAGATCGCCGCCCTGCTTCGCAAGGTGGTGCAAGCGCCATTGTCGGCCAGCGCCGCAGCCCCGTTCTGCCTGGCCGATCTGGATCAGGGGAAGACCATTCGCGAGATGCCCTTTTATCTGCGACTGGCACCCGGCAGCACCGACCAGATCAACACCATCCTGGCGACTTCCCCCACCGTCACCCCAGTCAGCCCCAGGAACCTGCAGGGCTACCTTGCCGGTTTTATTGATCTTGTCTGCTGCCATCAGGGAAAATACTACATTATGGATTACAAGAGCAACTGGCTGGGCAATCAGTTGGCCGATTACGCAGGCCAAGGACGGCCCGGTGTCGTCCGAACCATGGACGGCGGAAGGGCGACCCGGCCAAAACGTCTGGAGCAGGCCATGCGGGAACACAACTACGGCCTGCAATACTGGCTCTACA
>JAFLKM010000005.1:23701-25303 GCA_019163335.1 Desulfobulbaceae bacterium
CGTCTGGAGCAGGCCATGCGGGAACACAACTACGGCCTGCAATACTGGCTCTACACCCTGATGCTCCATCGCTACCTGCAAACCGTCATCGACGACTACGTCTATGCCGACCACTTCGGCGGGGTGAAGTACCTTTTTATGCGGGGCATGGATCCGGCCCTGCCCGGAAACGGCGTCTATACCGACCTGCCAGATCTCGCCACCCTGGAGCAACTGGAGGGCTGCCTCTGTCACCCTTTATCCATCCATGAAGCGTGCGGCTCTGCGGCGGCCATGCCCCATTACTCCGATGGAGGAACAGAAAATGGATGAACCGATCTTCTCTCCCCTGGACCATCAGTTTTCCCGCTTCCTGACCAGACGATCGGGACTGCCGGAGACGGAAAAAGGCACCTTCGAGCTGCTGGTCAAACGGCTCACCGCCTCCTTGGCAGATGGTCACAGCTGCCTGCCCGTCTCCCCTGACGAAGAACGCCTCCTCGGCAAAAGCCCCATGGTTTCCACGAGCCTTGCCACCCCGCTCATCCTCTGGCGCGGCAGACTCTATCTGCAACGCTACTTTCATTACGAGTCGCGGCTGGCTACTCAACTCAAGGCCCTGGCGGGACGAGAAACTCACGCCCCGGCCTGCCAGTCCCAGACAGCACTGGATGCCTGCTTTGGCCCCTCTCTTCCTGCAACGGCGGAAGGGGAGGCAAGCGACAACCAGCAGCGCAAGGCGGCGGAAATGGCCCTGACCCATTCTCTCACCCTGATCTCCGGCGGCCCCGGCACCGGCAAGACCTCCACCGTTGCCCGCATCCTCGCGCTCCTCCTCAGTACCGGCAAGACCGATGTCCGGATTGCCCTGGCCGCCCCCACCGGCAAGGCCGCCATGCGCCTGAGGGAGTCGCTTTCCGCAGGCCTTGCCGCTCTTCCCTTCCCGGAAACGATTAAGGCAAAAATCCCCGCCACCGCCTCCACCCTGCACCGGCTGCTTGGTGTCCGCCGCCATTCGCCGCACTTCCGTCACAATCAGGCCAGCCCCCTGCCCTGGGATGTGGTGGTGGTGGATGAGGCCTCGATGGTCGATGTGGCCCTGATGAGCAAACTGGTGGATGCCCTCAAGCCCGGCGCCCGTCTGATCCTGCTCGGTGACAAGGATCAACTGACCTCGGTGGAATCCGGGGCAGTGCTGGCCGACTGCATCCAGGCGCTTCCCAATAACACCGTGACCCTGCGCAAAAGCTACCGATTCAACCGGGCGATCAGCGCCTTTGCCCAGGCCATCAATGCCAATGACAGCGCCGGGGCATGGGGGATGATCACCAGCCGGGAGGCAGAAGAGAAAAGACCGCAGGAAGAAAATGGAAGGAGTGAAGCAAGGGGAAGCGCGCCAGCCGGGGGCAAGGGAAGCATTGTGCTGCTGAGTGCACCGATGACGGATTTCATTGTCGGCCGCTATGGGCGTTACATGGACCTGGTACTGGCCCTGGCCGGGGAGGCCAGAGAGGCAAGCGACATCCGCAGGCTCTTCGAGGGCCTCAACCGCTTCCGGGTGCTTTGCGCCACACGCAAAGGGCCGGGCGGGGTGGAAACCATCAACCGGCAGGTGGAGCAGAG
>JAFLKM010000005.1:25403-34892 GCA_019163335.1 Desulfobulbaceae bacterium
TGAACCTGTTCAACGGCGATATCGGCATCTGCCTGCCCGATCCTGCCGCACCGGGCAGCTTTGCGGTGTGGTTTGAGAGGGAGGATGGCTCTCCCGTATCGTACCTTCCGTACCGTCTGCCCGCCTGCGAGACCGTTTTTGCCATGACCATCCACAAGAGCCAGGGCTCGGAGTTTGGCGAGGTGCTGGTCTCCCTGCCGACAGCCGACAGCCCCCTGCTCACCCGCGAGCTGATCTACACCGCCGTGACCCGGGCCCGGGAGAAGGTCCTCATCGCCGGCAGTCAGCAGATCTTTGAAGCCGCCGTCAGCCGTACTATCAGCCGCACCAGCGGTCTCTATACAATGCTGCACAATGACGCTGAAAACCCGACGGATCCCACTGTCTCCCGTGCAAAAAACCATTCTTTTTCCCTTGGATAACGAGTGGTTTCAGGGTAAAAATAATAAATTCCTTTTTGTCTAACTTCGATGAACCGGAGACGTGCCTTTCACAGAATATTTCCTTGTAATAAAACAAGAAAAAAATTTGTAAGGCGCTAATCTTTGTACTATGCCGACCCATCACCCCCTGTGCCTCGGGGGTCAACAATCCCATTCCCCAAGGAGTATTTCTCGGTGAACAAGTCCCTCTCCACCATCCTCATTGTCGATGACGCCCCAGAAAACCTGGCGGTCTTGAATGAACTGCTCCAGCCCACCTACCTGGTACGAATTGCCACATCCGGGGAAAAGGCCCTGCAGATAGCGGCCTCCAACCCCATGCCGGATCTGATCATGCTGGATGTCATGATGCCGGGCATGGATGGCTATGAGGTGTTCACCCGTCTGCGTGCCAACCCCCGGACCTGCAACATTCCGGTTATCTTCGTCACCGCCATGGACAGCGCCGAGGCGGAATTGCGCGGCCTGGAGGTGGGGGCAGTGGATTATATCACCAAGCCCATCACCCCGGTTCTTGTCCTGGCGCGCATTCGCACCCAACTGGAGTTGAAGCACGCGCGGGACTGTCTGCACAACCAGAATGTCTTTCTCGAAGCTGAGGTGGCCAGGCGCATGGGGGAAAACCTGCTGATCCAGGAGGTGAGCATCCACGCCCTCGCCCATCTTGCCGAGACCCGGGATCCGGAAACCGGCAACCATCTGCGCCGCACCCAGGGCTATGTGCATGCCCTCGCCTTTTTTCTACAGGATCATCCCAGATTTTCCGACTTTCTCACCCCGGCCAATATTGAAATTCTGGCCAAATCGGCGCCCCTGCACGATATCGGCAAGGTGGGCATTCCCGACCACATCCTCCTTAAACCCGGCAAACTGACCCCGGAAGAATGGACAATCATGAAGACCCATGCCGAGATAGGGAGCAAGGCCATCGAACTGGCAGAGCGGGATATCACAAGACCTGTGGAGTTTCTCACCCTCGCCAAAGAGATTGCCCACTGGCATCACGAGCGCTGGGATGGCAGCGGCTATCCCGATGGGCTGAAGGGAGAGGCCATCCCCATATCGGCACGACTGATGGCCCTGGCCGATGTCTTTGATGCCCTGATCAATCGCCGGGTCTATAAAGATGCCATGCCTTTCTCCGAGGCCTATGATATTATTGTCGCCGAAAGCGGCCGCCAGTTCGACCCCGATGTGGTCATGGCCTTCCGTTCCCTGTTTAACGAATTTCAGGCCATCGCCGCTCGCTACAGCGATTCGGAAGACCTGTAACAAGAGCTTCCCGTCAAAAGACGGGGAAATCTCTCTCTTTCAGTGCACCTGCCGAATGCAAGGCGGATGCACTGATTCCTTTCTTTCTCAAAGAGAATTTCCATGCCCCAGGAACCAGCCCCCTCTCCTGTTCATTCCCTGTTGAGCGGTTTCGACAAGACCCTTTCGATTCACCGTATTGTCCTGATCTATATGCTGGTAGCCACCCTGTGGATCCTCTTTTCAGATCAACTCATCTCCCTGCTCTTCACCGACCCATCCAATCTTGTCCTTGCCAGCACCCTCAAGGGCGGGTTCTTTGTCGGTATCACCACATTGCTCCTCTACGGTCTGCTCAAACGACTGCCGGATCCCTCGCGAGCCCAGCTGGACGCCCTGGGAGGGACAAAAACATTATTTTCCCAGCCGCGCTGGCAGCTCTATCTCTTTGCCGTGGCCATTACCGTGGCGGTCATCTTCATCCGTTCAGGGTTTGCGGTTTCCTTTGGTGAGCGGCCGCTGACCATCCTGTTCATGCTGCCCGTCATCCTCAGCGCGATCCTGGGCGGCGTCGGCCCGGGGCTCACCGCCACCTTTATCGCCGCAGCCTATTCCGCTTACGCGATGGAGCCGGCAGACAATTTTGCCATCGCCCGAAAGCACGATGTAGTCCTCTGGACTTTGAACCTTTTCAACTGTGTGCTGATCAGCCTGCTCAGCGAGATCCTCCATGGCACCCGTCAACGGGCAGAGGCACGGCGGCAGCTTCTGGCCGTGACCCTGGATTGCATCGGCGACGCGGTTATCAGCACTGACCACCGGGGCCGCATCACCTTTGTCAATCCGGAAGCGGAACGGCTGACCGGATGGCCTCAGCAGGAAGCCATCGGCCAGGCACTGACCACCGTCTTCAACATCATCAATGAGCAGACCCGGGAATCCGCTGAAGACCCGGTGCAGAAGGTCCTCAGATCCGGCACGGTGGTGGGTCTGGCCAATCATACCGTACTCATTGCCCGTGATGGCCGGGAGTTTCCGGTCCACGACAGCGCCGCACCAATTAAAACCGCAAGCGGAGCCATGCTCGGCGTCGTCCTTATCTTCCGCGATGACAGCACGGCGGTAAAGGCCCAGGAAGAACTGCGCCTGAGCAATCTCCGCTTTCAATCCACCTTTAACCTGGCAGCGGTGGGCATTGCCCATCTGGCGCCAAACGGCAGCTTTCTGCGGGTGAACAAAAAATTCTGCGATATTGTCGGCTATAGCCGGGAACAACTGCTGGCGACTAATTTCCAGGCCATCACCCATCCCGAGGACCTGAACTCCGACCTGCATCAAATTGAGCAGATGTTGGCCCGGAAAATGGACCACTACACCCTGGAAAAACGCTATATCCGCCAGGACGGCTCCTTGATCTGGGTCCAGATCACCGTTGCCCTGGCCTGGAAAGACGACGGCTCTCCTAATTTTTTCATCTCCATGGTGGAGGACATCACCGACCGCCGACGGATGGAAAGCGAGCTCCGCCAGGAACGGGACCGCAACCAGCTCTATCTGGACACGGTCCAGGCCATCATCGTCAGCCTGGATCCGGAAGGCCGGATCACCATGATCAATCACGCCGGCTGCGAGTTGCTGGGCTACGGGGAAAACGAACTGATGGGAAGCCAATGGTTTAGCACCTGTCTGCCCCAGCCGCAAGGAATGGAAAAAGAGTTCCCGGTCTTCCAGGAGGTCATGCGCGGAATGCGGCCGGTGAAGCAATATTTTGAAAATGAGGTTCTGTGCCGGGACGGTAGCCGGCGCCTGATCGCCTGGCGCCTCAGCTATTTTACAAGCACTTCCGGCAGGATAACCGGCGCCCTCAGCTCCGGTGAAGACATCACCGAACGCCATAAAACCCTGGAGAAAATCCACACCCTGTCCCAGGTGGTGGAGCAGAGTCCGGAGAGCATCGTCATCACTAATCTGGATGGAAAAATTGAATATGTGAATGAGGCCTTTATCCGCAATACCGGCTACACCCTCGACGAGGCGATGCACCAGAACCCGCGCATCCTCCAGTCCGGCAAGACCCCGCCAGAAAACTATAAGGAAATATGGGAGTCGCTGCCCCAGGGACTGGCATGGAAGGGAGAGTTCATAAACAAACGCAAGGACGGCAGTGAATACATCGAGTTTGCCAATATCGCCCCCATCCGCCAGGCGGACGGACGCATCACCCATTACATGGCGATTAAAGAAGATATTACCGCCAAAAAAGAGCTGGCCCAGGAGCTCGAACTCCACCGCCATCATCTTGAAGAACAGGTGGAAAAGCGCACCGCTGAACTGGTCGAGGCACGCGCCCAGGCGGAAAGCGCCAACAGGGCCAAAAGCGCCTTTCTCGCCAATATGAGCCACGAAATCCGCACCCCCATGAATGCCATTATTGGTCTCACCCACCTCCTGCTGCGCCGCAGGGTCGATCCAGACCAGCAGGACAAACTGACCAAAATCAATACCGCTGCCGATCATCTGCTGACCATCCTCAATGATATCCTTGACCTCTCCAAGATAGAGGCTGGACGTCTGCAGCTGGAACAAGCCGATTTTTCGCTCCACTCCGTCTTTGACTATGTCCATTCCCTCGTCGCTGACCAGGCCCTGGCCAAAGGAATCACCCTTCAGATGGATACCGGCAATGTCCCCTTCTGGCTGAAAGGCGATGCCACCCGGCTCAGTCAGGCATTGCTCAACTATGCCAGCAATGCAGTCAAGTTCACCGAACACGGCGCCGTCACCCTGCGCGCCCATCTGCTGGAGACAACCAGCAATGGGGCACTGCTCCGGTTTGAAGTCCAGGACAGCGGCATCGGCATCAGCCCGGAACAGCAGACCCATCTCTTTGAGGCCTTTGAACAGGCGGATATCTCCACCACCCGCAAGCACGGCGGCACCGGCCTTGGTCTTGCCATCACCCATCGGCTGGCCCAAATGATGCACGGCGAGACCGGTTTCACAAGCACTCCGGGAGAGGGCAGCACCTTTTGGTTCACCGTAAGGCTTGGCTTGGGACATGGGGTCATGCCTCCAACGACCGCCACAAGTCAGTCACTGATTAAAACCGGATTGCAGCTCCATCAATGCCATGCCCGCCTGCTGCTGGCCGAGGACAACGCCATCAATCGAGAAGTCGCCCTGGAACTGCTGTATGGTGCCGGGCTTGAGGTGGACACGGCGAAAAACGGCGTCGAAGCCGTGGAAAAATGCCGCGCCACCACCTATGATCTGATCCTGATGGACATGCAGATGCCGGAGATGGACGGCCTGTCCGCGACCCGCGCCATCCGCGAGCTGCCGCACTACCACGAGGTCCCCATCCTCGCCATGACTGCCAATGCCTTTGATGAAGACCGCCAGACCTGCCTTGCCGCCGGCATGGATGACTTTATTCCCAAGCCGGTCAACCCTGACGTCCTGTTTGCCGCTCTGCTCAAATGGCTGCCGGAAGAGGCGGCATGCCGGGTCTCCTCTCCGGCGCCTGAGTGGAGGATGGTCAACGAAAAAAGTTTGCTCGAGGAGGTGCAGCAGATTCCCGGACTCGACCCGACCCTGTGTCTGGCAAACCTGAGCGGCAACCTGGATCAATATGTCGCCTTTCTCCGCCAGTTTGCCCAGTCCCACAAAAATGACGCCGGCCGCCTCTCGGAACTGCTGGACCAGAATAACTACCTCGATGGCCGCAATGTCGCCCATGGCCTCAAAGGGGTTGCCGCCACCCTTGGCGCAACCCGGGTGCAGGCCATAGCGGCCCAACTGGAAACCGCCTTCAGGGAAATGCAGCCCGCAGACAGCATCAGGGAGATGATCACCGCCCTTGACTTGGAACAGAATCTCCTGAATGACGCCATCCTTGCCCTGCCCGAAGAGGCCCCTGAAGCGGCCGTGCCGGTACCATCCGATCCACAGAAATTAGCGCAGGTCCTCCGCGAGCTCGAAACCCTGCTTGCCGAAGACAATGGCCGCGCCTCCTTCTTGTTCAGGGAATCCGCCCCCATCCTGCGCAACGTCCTGGGCAGCCACTTTGATGAGATGGCACAGCAGATCAGGGAATTTAACTTTGAGGCAGCCCTTCGCACCCTGCAAAGGGCAGTGGGCACAGAACCAGCAGCGCCACAGGGGTAGTGAATGGGTACGAGAATCTTTACATTTTCCCCCTCGTAAAGTAAAAATGCGCGACGCTATCCTACCAAGGTGTCCATAATCAATTCCCGGCAAGGAGCAGGCAGACAGCCCCTTTCACCATCTTCGCCTGAAGGAGATCCACCCATGACAGACCGGCAGCAGATTATTCTTGGCGGAAACAAACAGGGACAGCAGCTCCTGCTTGATGCGGGGATGGCTAACCGGCATGGCCTGATCACCGGGGCTACCGGCACCGGCAAGACCATCACCCTTCAAATGCTGGCGGAATCCTTTTCGCGGCTGGGAGTGCCGGTCTTCTCGGCCGATGTCAAGGGCGATCTCTCCGGCATTGCCGGCCCCGGCCAGGAGCACAAAAAAATCAGCGAACGCCTTACCCGCATCGGCATCAGTCATCACCCCTTTGAAGGCTGCCCCGCTCTGTTCTGGGATCTTTTCGGCCGCAGCGGGCATCCGGTGCGAACGACCATTTCTGAAATGGGCCCGATCCTGCTTGCCAACGTGATGAACCTCAATGAGACCCAGAGCGGCATCCTCCAGGTCGCCTTTACCGTCGCCGATGACCAGGGTCTTCTCCTGCTCGATCTCAAAGACCTGCAAACCATGCTTATCTGGCTCTCCGACCATCGCCGGGAACTGGGCAAAGAGTACGGCAATATAACAAGCACCAGTATCGCCACCATTCAGCGCAATCTTCTGGTATTACGAGAAGCCGGTGGGGAATATTTTTTCGGTGAGCCGGCACTGAAGATTAACGATCTGATGCGCACGGATTTTTCCGGACGCGGGGTGATAAGCCTTCTTGATGCCTCTTCCCTGCATTCCAATCCCAGAATCTACTCCTCCTTTCTCCTCTGGCTTCTCTCCGAACTTATGGAAGAGCTGCCGGAACGAGGGGATGCCGCCCTGCCAAGGCTGATCTTCTTCTTTGACGAGGCACATCTTCTGTTTAACAACGCCCCGCCCGTCCTGCTCGAACGGATTACCCAGGTCATCCGCCTGATTCGTTCCAAGGGTGTGGGGATCTTCTTTGTCAGCCAGTATCCCAGCGACATCCCCGACGAGATCCTGGGGCAGTTGGGATGCCGTATTCAGCACGCCCTGCGGGCCTATACCCCGCAGGATCAGAAAGCAGTGCGGGTCGCGGCCGAGACCTTCCGGCAGAATCCAGCCATCGACACCGCCGCCATGATCTCCGAACTGGGTATTGGCGAGGCCCTCATCTCGACCCTGGACGCCCAGGGCAAGCCCACCATGGTTGACTGGTGCCTGGTCAGCCCGCCCCGCTCTCACATCGGCCCCGTTGACAGCACGGAGAAACAACGCATCCTGCAAAACTCCCCCCTTTCCGGAACCTACGACACTGCCGTTGACCGCCAGTCTGCCCATGAAATGCTGCTGGCGCGGACTGCCGCCCAGCAGGCTCCCGAGCCACCGCCGATTCAGGAGCCGGGCAGCATTACCGATCATCTTGTTCAGGTCGGACAGAACATCCTGGGCGGAGGAACCTTCGGAGACACCAAAGGAGCTGCAAGCCGCCGCCAATCCGTGGGCGAGATCCTGGTCAAAACCGTGGTGCGCAGCATCGGCTCCCAGATTGGCCGCTCCCTTGTCCGCGGTCTGCTTGGCTCCCTCAGCGGCAGACGATAGCGGCGTGAAAGCTTGTCCCGTATGAAAGCAAAGATGGCTCAATTTTCAGATTTATAAACTCCCGAATTCCTCCCAACGAGACACCATTATGAAAATCACCTTTCACGGTGCCGCCCGCACGGTTACCGGCTCCCAGCATCTTCTTGAAGTGGGCGGCAAAACCATCATGCTCGACTGCGGCATGTACCAGGGAAAACGCAAGGAGGCCTTTGAACGCAACCGCAGCGAATTCTGCCAGGGCAAAAAGATCGATGTGCTCATCCTCTCCCATGCCCATATTGATCACTCCGGGCGGATTCCCTGCCTGGTCCGCAACGGCTTTCAGGGAGATATCATCTGCACCTCCGCCACCCGGGATCTGTGTGCCGTCATGCTCATGGACAGCGCCTTTATCCAGGAAAAAGACGTGGAATTCGTCAACCGAAAGCGCGAAAAAAACGGCCAGAAGCTCTTTGAGCCCCTTTATACCGAAGACGATGTGGCGAGGAGCATGGAGCAATTTGTGGGACTGAGCTATAATCGCAGCCACCAGCTTTTTCCAGGCGTGCGACTGACCCTTATGGATGCGGGACACATGCTGGGCAGCGCCCATATAATCCTCGAGATCGACGATGAGGAGACCGGAAAGTCCCGGCGTCTGGTGTTCAGCGGCGATATCGGCAGGCCCGGCATCCCCATTATCCGGGATCCTGAGCCAATTATTGCCGGCGCCGACATCCTGATCATGGAAAGCACCTACGGCAACCGCCTTCATCCACCCTACGAGGAAACGGACCAGGAGCTGGAGCGCATTGTCCGGGAGACCGCCCAGCGCGGCGGCACCTTGCTCATTCCCGCCTTTGCCGTGGGCCGCACCCAGCAGTTGATCTACACCCTGAACAAATTGCATAACCGCGGGGCCATCCCCGGGCTGCCTGTGTACGTGGACAGCCCCCTTGCCACCCGCACCACCGACATCTTCCGCCTGCACCCGGAGACCTATGATGCCGAGATCCGCAATTTCCTCCTCACCGATGACGACCGGAACCCCTTTGCCTTTCCCAATCTCCACTATACCCAGTCGGTGGAACAGTCAAAGGCGCTGAACGTAAGAAAAGGGCCGATGATCATCATCAGCGCCAGCGGCATGATGGAGGGCGGCCGCATCCTCCATCATCTGTGCAGCCGCATTGAAGATGCCCGCAACACCATCCTTATCACCGGCTGGCAGGCGCCCAACACCCTGGGCCGGAGAATCGTGGAAAAAGAACCGGTCGTGCGCATTTATGGGGAAGAATATGAGCTGCGGGCCCAGGTGGAGGTGCAGACCGGATTCAGCGGCCATGCCGACCATGACGGGCTTATGGAGTTTGTGCGGGTGATGGAAAAAAGACCGGGACACACCTTTATTGTCCACGGTGAAGAGGAGGCCTCCCAGGCCCTGGCCCAGGATCTGCAAAACGACCTGGGCCTTGCCAATGTGGTGATCCCCGAATCCCTGCAATCGTTTGTTCTTTGATGATTCCCCTTAACCCCCGCGCCCTGCGCAAACTATGCCCTGCCGCAGCAATAGCTGATCTTTTCTGCCGTGTTGCGACCGGCCAGCTCAGGCCAGCATCATGGCCAGCCATACCAGCCATGCCGGTTTCCCTGTCCACCGCCTTGCGCCAATGAAACAAAAACCCTCGGCAATCAATATCATCTGGCTGTCCATGGTGGTCATCGCCACTGTGGTCGCCTCCTATACCGGCAAAATGGACGCCCTCACCAAGGCCTCCTTTGACTCGGCCAAGGATGCCGTGACCCTGGCCCTTGGCCTGATCGGCCCCATGGCCCTATGGCTGGGAGTGATGAAGGTGGCGGAAGCCGGCGGGCTGATGCTGATCATTGCCCGTGGAGTCCGTCCTTTGATGGTGCGTCTTTTCCCCGACGTGCCGCACGATCATCCGGCCATGAGCGCCATGATCATGAACATGGCAGC
>JAFLKM010000010.1 GCA_019163335.1 Desulfobulbaceae bacterium
TAGTCGCTTGGCCTTGGATAATAAATTCACTTTAGATTTAGAAATGGAATTACAACAGAGAAATGGTTTGTTTGTCTTTTCACTGGAAGTCTTGGACTGTTCAAAATCGGGCACCAGCACCTGACCAATTACTCTAATTCATAAAAAATGTATTATAAAATCAAAATGATAGTCAGACTCGACAGGGCTGTTCAAAATCGAACAGGGACAAGGCTAAAAAACAAAAGGAATGGGCATTGCGAAGGGTATATGTAAATCTGTCGTGCTCAAATGGATCAGCGCTCACCCTTCAGGGTCTCGGCCATCGCCTCACAAATGGCAAGAAACGAATGCACGTCGAGACTGGCCTCTCCGACAAAGACTCCGGCAAGCTCCGGTATCTTCAGGTAATCACTGACATTATGCGGTTCCAAAGAGCCGCCGTACACTACCGGCAGGCCAGGCTGGATGCGAGCGATGGAGCGCGCCGTCTCTGCGACCTTGAGCGGCGACTCAGGACTTCTCGCCATAGTCGCATCCACCGGGCCGTAGGCAATGATCATCTCCTTGCTGTCAATATCACTCACCGCCTGGATTTGGGCCATGGCATAGGGCTGATCCACACAGATGATGGGAGTCAGTCCCGCGTCCACCGCCTCGCGCGCCTTGTTTGCTACATCCTGCGAGGTCTCGTGAAAATAGCGTCGTCGTTCAGAATGGCCAACAATCACATATCCGGCCACATCCTTAACCATGTCCGCCGCCACTGCACCGGTATAAGAACCCTTGGGAAACGGGGAGATATCCTGGGCTGCCAGAGAAAAGCCGGCAAGGCCCAGTTCCTTCACATGGCGAGAGAGCCCCGGAAGACAGAGAAAGGTCGGGGCAATAATGATCTCCAGGCCTCCCACCGGATGATAGCGCCCGGCAAATTCAGTCAGCCAGCTCTTTGCTTCCTCTTCTCCCTTATTACACTTCCAGTTACCGATCACATATTTTTTCATCCGCAGATCCTTTTTCAGACTCTTGTGTTCCCTTTGTAATCCCTTCGCCCCTGCCATTCATACAATGCCGCTATGTTTTTTGCCCTGCCTCCCGGCTGGCAATCTCTTCCAGGATCTTCGCCCTGATCATCTCTTCCGACAGTCCTGCAATAATGACCTGTTTACGCCGGGACTGGTGGCCTCGATGGAGAGTTACCTGCTGACGGGGAATTTTGAAAAAGGAAGAAAAAAAGATGATGAGCGCCTTGTTGGCAGCGTCATCAACGGGCGGGGAGGTCAGGGCTACCTTGACGGCCTGATCATGAATACAGATTAAACCATTACGGGAGGCCCGGGGTTGGACATAGACGACAAGCAGTGATCTTCCATCCGGCAAACACGAGAGAAAGGCCATGGCTATCAGAGAGGGTAGAAATCAAGGGGCGGCACTCAGATGCCAGCCCCTGTGCAATCAGAGGTTTTTTGCTTCCTCGTCGTCATTATCAGAGTCCTCGCCGTCAAAGACAGACAGCAGGTCGGATTCTCCTTCCGGAGAAGATGCAACATCGGCAGCGGGCTCCCCGCCATCGAGGGCGGTCAGATCTTCAGGGGCAAGCGTTCCATCTTCGAGGATCTGGATCTTCTGGAACAAATCGTCAGAGTCCTGCCAGGGGCTGCTTTCCTCGTGGTCTTCCGGAAAGATGTCCAGGTTTCGCAGATATGATTCGAGGGTAGTCCGCAGGACCTTCCGCACCTCTTCTCGTTTCTGTTGCAGCGCCTTGATCTCTTCCGGTAGACGAGCAAGTTCAGCATGCGCTGCACCCCGAATCGCCTCAATCTCAGCCCTGGTCGCAACAAGAAGCTCCTCCGCTTCTTGTTGACTCTTCTGTTTCATCGAATCACAAAACTGCTGGGCCACTGCCAGGGTTGACCTGAAATCCACCTCATCTTTTTTGGCCTCGCGCTGCTGTTCTTCCATCAGCGCTATCTTGTGTCCCAGGGCCTCTTTCTCCGTCTTTTCCTGCAGGATCACTTCTGCTGCCTTCTGGACTCTGGCCTCCATGGCAGTCAGGGCATCCGCCTGCTCTTCTTTTTGCCGCTCCAGGCTTGCGATCTTATTGCGTAAGCCCTCGGCCTCATTGGCCAGCACGGCAAACTTCTGCTCGGTGAGCAAGCCCGTCTGCCGCAATTCCTCAGCCATTTTACGGGCCTCGGCACCACCGGCCTCAAGGGAATACTTCTGCTGCTCCAAATCCGCCCGTTCCTCATGCAAGACCTGAAGGTCCTCCACCTGGAGCCGGCATCGCTCCTGCAGCTCAAAAAATTCTTCGGCCAGCTCATCCAGATAGGCCTTGACCTCCAGGGGATCATACCCTCTGAATTTAACCTGAAACTCCTGATCCTTAATAATCTGTGGCGTAGTCGTCATAATATTCCTCTGTAGCGTGATAAACGATTAACGGCTCAATCAAACACCCTCTCTAGATCAAGTCCAGACCGTACTTCTTTAAGTCCATCAGCCCAACGTCATGGCCATCTGCTTGAGCGTCGGCACCAGAAAACTCTGCAGAAACATGATCACCATTATGAGAATCATGGGCGAGAAATCAATTCCACCCATACTGAAAGGCAGCAATTTCCGGATTCGGCTCAACAGCGGCTCAGTGACTTCATACAAAAAGCGGACAACGGGATTATACGGATCGGCGTTCACCCAGGAAATCACAGCCCTGCCAATGATAATCCACATATAGGCGGAAAGCAGGAAATCAATCAACTGGGCAATGGCCATCATAAAATTATTCACCACAAACATATTGTTTCTCCTTGTAAAGGGCCGTTTAGAAATACTCAGTCCGTTTGCATCTCTTTCTTCCTAGCGCTGGCCAGAACGAAATAAAGAGAGCCAGCCCCCTTCATCCCGCAAAATTTGAATATCGTTTCCTCTACGCCACCTTGCTGCCCGCTGGCACCTGACCACTGACCGTGGTCAGCACCAAGCGTTTTTTCCCATCTACCACAGTGCTGGCGGCAAGGACCATTCCCTGTGACTGAACCCCCATCAACTCCACTGGTTTAAGATTGGCGACAATAAGCACCAAGCGCCCGAGCACCTCTTCAGGGGTATAATACTGGGCAATACCGGCGACAATGGTTCGTTCCTCGGGTGCCTTGACCGTCAACTTGAGCAAACGGTCTGATTTGACAATCCGCTCCGCGGCCACCACCTCGGCCACCCGCAGATCCACTTGCTGAAAATGGGCAAAGTCAATGACTCCAACCTCGGCGCCTTCCGCCTTCGCCTTTTTTTTCTCTTTTTCAGGAGCGGATTTTTTCGCAGAAACAGCCGTGCTTTTCCCGACAGCGTTCTGCTCTTTTTCAGGATTATCCACCCGTGGAAAGAGGGCCTCGGTCTTCTGCAATCTGGTACCTGCCGTGCTCAATCCCCAGTGCGCGCCGTGGGGGAAGTCGCTGATCCTGGGATCATCACTGGCAAGCCCAAGTCCCGCAGCCATCTTCGCGCTCGTCTGCGGCATCACCGGACGCAACACCAACGCCAGCAGGCGCAGGCATTCCACCAGGTTATAGAGCACCGCAAACAGGCGTGGATGCTGGGCAGGGTCCTTCGCCAGGGTCCAAGGCTCAGAGACGACAATGTACTTATTGGCATGGCTGATCAGTTCCCAGACGCTCTGCAAGGCCCGATGAAAGCGGAAGCGCTCCATATTCTCGTGATACTGGGACAGCATCAGCAAAGCTGACCGGGTAAGCGTCACGTCAATGTCCAGATCGATCCCCGGGGCTGGGACCTGACCCTCTGTATATTTCTCAAGCATGGCCAGAGAACGACTAAACAGGTTCCCCAGATCATTGGCCAGATCAGAATTCTTGCGCGTCACAATGCCGGAACTGGTAAACGAGGCATCAAGGCCGAAGGACATCTCCCGCAGCAGGAAATAGCGCACCGTATCAACACCGTATTCTGCGGCCAGTTCCGCCGGCCGCACGACGTTGCCGATGCTTTTGGACATCTTCACGTCCCCAACATTCCAGTATCCATGCACGTGCAACCGCTGATACAAAGGAAGACCCATGGCCAGAAGCATGGTTGGCCAGTAGATGGCATGGGGTTTCAGAATATCCTTGGCGATCAAATGTTCCGCCGCTCCCCAGTATTTCTCAAACGACTCACCATCAGGATAATCAATACCGGTGAGATAATTGATCAGGGCATCAAACCACACATAGGTGACAAAGCCGGCGTCAAAAGGCAGCGGAATCCCCCAGGTCAGCCTTGCGGTGGGACGCGAAATACAGAGATCCTCCAGAGGTTCACTCAAGAAAGAGAGGACTTCATTGCGGTAGCGTTCGGGGGTGATAAAATCGGGATGGGCATGGATATGATCGATGAGGACCTGCTGATAACGGGACATCCGGAAGAAATAGTTCTGTTCGGTGATCTGCTCCGGCGGGCGCTGGTGATCGGGACAGTTTCCACCCACCAACTCCTTTTCGGTGAGAAAACGCTCGCACCCCTTACAGTACAATCCTGAATATTCACCGAAATAGATATCGCCCTGATCGTACACCTGCTGCAAGACCCGCTGCACGGTCTGGATATGAGCGGCATCCGTGGTGCGGATAAAATTATCCGGAGCGATATCAAGCAGCGGCCAGCTCTTCCGATACAGGGCGCTGATCCGATCAACGTACTCCCTTGGGCGTACCTGCTCACGGTCTGCCGCCTCGGCAATCTTGTCGCCATGCTCATCCGTGCCCGTCTGAAAACGCACGTCCTCACCGCACAATCTGCGAAACCGGCTGTAGGTATCAGCGACAACGGTGGTATAGGCATGGCCCAGATGGGGTTCGGCATTCACATAATAGATCGGGGTGGTAATATAGGTCGTCATCACTTCTTTTCCTTCTTGCCGATCTCTTCCACTTTGACCGGTTCACAATTTTGCCACTGCTCTTTGGTCAACACCCGGCCTTCCCCTTTTTGATCACTGACCTGAAGGGTCTGTTGCAAAGGATTCTGCCGTTTCACCAGGAAGATCTCCTCACCAATCTTGATCCGTTTGCCGGGCTTGGGCATTCCTTTACGTTCGCGCCGATAGGTGGAGTATTCATAGGTAAGACAACAAAGTAGACGATTGCAGACCCCTGATATCTTGGTGGGATTCAGCGGGAGATCCTGCTCCTTGGCCATTTTGATGGACACCGAATCAAACTCCTCCATAAAGACGGAACAGCACAATTCCCGGCCACAGGCGCCAAGTCCACCGAGCATTCTGGTCTCATGGCGGACTCCCACCTGTCGCATCTCCACCCTGGTATGAAACTCCAGAACCAGATCCTTGACCAGATCCCGAAAATCAATGCGATTATTGGCGGTGAAATAAAGAACTATCTTGCTGCCGTTAAAATATCGTTCAGCCCGGGTCAGACGCATGGGCAATCGATGCTGCTCAATCAAAACCTTGCAGGCCTTGAAGGCGGTATCCTCCCAGGAATCTATATTCGCATACCGGCCCGCCTCTTCCTGGTTTGCCCGTCTTGTCAGGGCGTGCGGCGCTCGGCGGACCTTTTCACATCCAGGACAGGAAGGTGCCCGGCTGACCACCTTTGCCGGTTCCGGACCATGATCGGTCTTGACCATCACCACATCACGCGCCTTCAGATCAGGGATATCCGAAGATGCCGTGACCTCCTGGCCTTTATTGCGAAAACAGATGCGATAAAAGAAGATCTGCGCTCCTTCGCTCTGTTCCTGTTCGTCCAGCATGTCGTCCTGTGGTTCTGCCATAAATATACTGTGGGGAAAAGTGTTTAGTGCCTTACAGATTGATTTTTTTGTTTTTTACATGGAAACAATCTGCGAAAGGCACTTATCCGGTTCATCGGGGTTAGACGGGAAGGCTGAAGGACAAACAATATATCAACTGAGAGCCCGACAATATTCTATCTTTTATCTTCTTATTTCTATTTTTTGTTTATTGCTGCAATTGAAAAAGGAGCACCTCGCACACGAGATTCCGGTTGCAGTTTCGACCAAGTTCTTTTTCAGCCTGGTCAATGGCTTGCAGTTTATCAAAAAGCTGCCGGGAATTCCAGCGCTTCTGTTGAATTTCCGGCAAGCCCCCGTCTATTGCGTCCCGCTGCTCCCCCGTCTGTCCGGAAAACCCGGCTACCAGCAGGTCACGCAGCCAGATCCGCAAGAGACCAAAAAGGGGAAGCAGGTCTTCCTTGAGAGCCGCCATGGTTTCCGCAGCCTGCAGGAGCAAGCCCACATCACGATTGCTGTCTTTTTGAGGATCGGAAACAAGGGCCACCACCTGTCGCCAGATGGCAATCATCTCACTGCGATACAAGACCAGCGCCTGGCCTGGACAGCCTTCGGACAGCCGGGCCAGGAGCCGGGCCGTCTCCGCTTCCAGCTCTGGATTCACCCGCATCAATACCTGCGTTGTGTCTTCTTCCCGCAGGCTGAAAAAAGGGACCATCTGGCACCTGGAACTGATCGTGGTCAGGATCTCACGGGAGGCGGAGGCGGTCAAGATGAGCAGATTCTTGTCCGGCGGCTCTTCCAAGGTTTTGAGCAGACAATTTGCCGCCTCCGGCCGCATGGTATGGATATCCTCAATCAGCACCACCCGCGATGCCGACTCATAGGGCGGATAGGACAAGGCTTGGATCATCTCGCGGATTCGGTCAATCTTGATCGTCCCCTTTTCCGGACTGATCACCATGAAATCCGGATGATTCCCCGAGCTGTACTTCACGCAGGAGGAACAACGACCGCAAGGCAAGGAGGCCCAATCACTCGCTCCTGGATCTGAAGAAAACGCCTGCCGCTGCCGGCAGTTCACCGCTGCGGCCAGGCTGCGCGCGAAAAGCTGCTTGCCCACCCCGTCTGGCCCCCTGAACAGATAGGCATGTGCCAACTGCCCCGACTCCAGGGCCCGTCCGAGGAATAATTTGGCCTTTTCCTGACCGACAAGATGGGAAAAAGGAGCAATCATTTGTCTCTGAAGTGTGCTCATCCCTCTGCCTGTTCCTTGATTACCCCTATCCTGCTCATCAAAATAAAAGACCCGGCAAAAAACGCCACCCCGGCATTTCAAAAAAGCGTTGGCTGACGCACCGGCGCCGGTTGTTCGTGATCATCATCGAGAATCTCTGGAGCAAAGCGACCACTGCGCTCCTCCTCAAAAGGGCCAAGGTAGAGGTATCGCTCCAGGGAGCGCTGATACTCGGTCCATTGCAGGCCCGGGGTCTTCATCTTCTTGCGTAATTGCTCCATCAGATTCATCTTGGCGTCAAGATCATCGACAAAACTGAGAAGAAATGCCTCCACGGTCATGGGCACGGCGGGTGAGCCAAACTCCTGCCGGCCATGATGACTGAGGATCAGATGCTGTAGCTGGGTCAGAAGTTCGGCAGGAAAGTCCTTGATCTGGGCGGCGGCCGCAGCCACCATCTCACTGCCCATGACCAGATGCCCCTTCAGCCGTCCCTGGGCAGTGTAGTCAATGACGGCAAGCTCCAACACCAGCTCATCCACCTTGCCGATATCATGGAGCAGGGCTCCGGTCACAAGCAAGGCACGATCAACACCAACATAATGGGCAGCCATAAGGTCGGCTATCCGGGCCACGGAAAGGGAGTGCTCAAGCAGACCGCCGGCGTAGGCGTGATGAATCCCCTTAGCCGCCGGGGCATCCTGAAAACGCTGCCACATCGGCTCTTTCTTGAAAAAATGGGCCAGCAGTTTTCTCAAATGCGGATTTTTTACGGAGGCGGCAAGGAGTTGAAGCTCCTCGGCCATCCCGCCTCTATCCTGATCACTGACCAGGGTGAAGTCAGCGGGATCAACCTCGCTGCGTTCCACGGCACGAACCGCATCAATCTTAAGCTGGAGTTTATCGCGATAGGACTGGATCTGACCGCTCAGATGGACGAAATGGCCCACTTGACACAGCCCTTGCAGCTCCTCGGCACGATCCCAGATCGGCCCACTGATTTCACCGGTGCGATCAACGACTTCGAGGGTCAGATAGGGTTTCCCGGCCCGGGTCTCTGCCATACGCGCCGACTTGACCAGAAAGAAATCATCGAGCCGGTCGCCTGCTTTCAACTGTTCGATAAACTGACTCTTACGCATGATTGGGTATCGTCACTGCATGAGGGGAATCTTCTTTGTGTGAGAAAACAGCAAAAATCTGGTGAAAACTTTGTAGTAAACGTCGCGCCGGAAAACACCTGAAAAAGCCCCCTCCTTTTTTCAAGGAGGGGGTTGGGGGTGGTGCTGTTCCCTAGGTGCGGCATAAGGTGCTGTAAGCAAAAAAAGCAAAAAGAGCCGTTGCTCAAACCACTGGATTGTTCGGCTCCGCGCTATTTTATTCTTTTGGGCACACGCCGCTTCGGAGAAACAGCCAAACGAACGGCTGTTTCTCCGAAGCGGCATAAGAGGCCGTAAGCTCTCCGAGCAACAAAGGGCCGTTGCTCGGAGAGCAACGGCCTCTAAACATTAAACCTAAACAGCAAGCAATCTCCATCGGCCACCACATACTCCTTGCCTTCAGAGCGCATCAAGCCCTTCTCTTTGGCCACGGCCTCGGTTTTACAGGCAATAAAATCCTCGTAGGCGATGGTCTCGGCACGGATAAACCCTCGTTCAAAGTCGGAGTGGATCTTGCCGGCGGCCCCCGGTGCTTTGGTTCCCCTGGAAATTGTCCAGGCCCGGGTCTCTTTCTCGCCCACCGTATAATAGGTGATCAGCCCTAAGAGTTCATAGCCCGCCTTGATCAGCCGATTTAATCCTGGCTCGCTCATCCCCATGTCGGCCAGGAATTCCTGCTGTTCTTCCGGCGACAGGAGGCTCAACTCCTGCTCGATATTCCCGGAAATCACCACCACCCCGGCCCCCTCGCGCTGGGCGGCCTCTTCCAGGGCACGGACATAGGCGTTCCCTGCCAAAGCATCTTCTTCGGCCACATTGGCCACATAGAGCACCGGCTTGGTCGTCAAAAGACAGAGATCACGCACCAGCTCCCGCTCCAGATCGCCATCCGGTGTCACACTGCGCGCCGGTTGGCCGGCATCAAGGGCCGCGTGCAGCTTCTCGAGAAACTGCCCTTGTGCTTTATAGACCTTGTCCCCGGACTTGGCCTGACTCAGCGTTTTCTTCAGCCGCTTATCAACGGTATCAAGATCAGCCAGGATCAACTCCATATTGATGATCTCGCGGTCCCGTTCAGCATCAATGGAACCGTCCACATGCACCACATTTTCATCTTCAAAACAGCGCACCACATGCACAATGGCATCCACCTGACGGATATGGCCAAGGAACTGGTTGCCCAGCCCCTCCCCCTGACTGGCGCCCTTGACCAGTCCGGCGATATCGACAAACTCCATCTGGGTGCCGACCTTGCTCTTGGTCCTGGCAAGCTCCGCGAGAAGGTCCAGCCTGGCATCAGGCATGGCGACAATCCCCACATTCGGCTCAATGGTACAAAAAGGATAATTGGCCGCCTCAATCCCGGCCGCAGTCAACGCGTTAAAAATGGTTGATTTTCCAACATTCGGCAACCCGACAATACCACAACGAAAACCCATAACAACTCCTGCAGAAAAAATTGAAGGGGATGATGAACAACTGCCTCTTCAATCTTGAACGTTCATATCATCCATTACAAAAAAATTTAAAAATAGGTATTATACTCTGCACCCAAGGAAAATGCCCTTCTTTTTAACCCGCAACCTCTTTGTCCACTTGCCTGCCACCATGACTGAATCAATCCTTATTCACAACTGCACCCTGCTCACCGCATCCGGCGCCAAGCTTCTCCCGGATGCATGGCTCCAGACTCAAGGCGGCACCATCGCAGCCATCGGCAAATCCCATGAGCTTCCGCAGACAGCCGCCAACTCGGCCACGACCATCATTGACGCTCAGGGCATGCTGCTGATGCCAGGCCTGATCAACGCCCACAATCATTGCGCCATGACCCTATTTCGCGGTCTGGCCGACGACCTGGAACTTGCCGAATGGCTGAACTGTCATATCTTTCCGGCAGAGGCCCGGCATGTGAATGAGGCAATGGTCTATCACTGCAGCAAACTGGCTGCCGCCGAGATGATCCTTTCCGGCACCACTACCGTGGCAGACGGCTACTTTCTGGAGCACCAGGCTGCACAGGCCTTTGTTGACACAGGAATGCGGGCAGTCGCCGCCCAGGGAGTCATTGATTATCCCGCCCCCGGCGTACCCGACCCATCCATGAATCTGAAGACAGCCGCTGCATTTCTGGGTGCATGGCAGGGCAGACACCCCCGCATCACCCCGGCGATCTTTGCCCATTCGCCCTATACCTGCTCCAACCAGACCCTGCAAAATGCAAAGAAAATTGCCACCGAAAACGACGCGCCCTTCTTCATCCATGTGGCAGAAAGCCGGGCCGAACAGGCCATGATCCAGATTCCTCGAGGCACCAGCCCGATCAGGCATCTGGCCGCCCTGAATCTGCTTGATCAGCAAACAATCTGCATCCACTGCGTGTGGCCCGACGACGAGGATTTGGAGTTTCTGGTAAGGAGTGGTGCCGGGGTGGTAATCTGCCCGCAAAGCCACCAGAAGCTCGCCTCAGGCACGGCGCCTGCAACCGAGATGCTCAGGCGCGGCATCCAGGTAGGCCTGGGAACCGACGGCTGCGCCAGCAACAACAGTCTGGATATGTTCCGGGAGATGGACCTTTTCAGCAAGACCCAGAAGCTCGATACCATGGAGGCCACATCGCTGCCGGCTGGGCAGGTGTTGCAATGCGCCACCATAAACAACGCCGCCCTGCTGGGATTGAAAAACACCGGCCGGCTGCTCCCGGGATACAAGGCCGACCTGATCCTGCTCGACAGGCACCAGCCCCACCTGACTCCCTGCTATAACCAGGATCTTCTGGTCTATGCCGCTTGCGGCGCCGATGTCCGCAGCGTCATCATAGATGGCCAGCTGGTCATGCGGGATAAAAAGATCTTGAGCTTTGATGTCCAGGATACCATGCGGGAGGTTCGCAGGCTGGCCGAGACAGTGGTGAGGACTCCTCCTGATTGCAAATAACTTTCCGTTACCCTTGACTTTTCTTTGGGAGAAAAGCTCATCTTGACCGGCACCATTCTGGATTTTTGAACCCTATTTTACCACCAAAGGGAAGAACAAGGGAACCGGCCTGGGACTCTCCATGGTGCATGGCATTGTCCAAAGCTATCAGGGGAGGATCTCGGTCTACAGTGAACCGGGAAAGGGGACGAGCGTTCATGTCTGTCTGCCGAGACTGAACGGACAATCACTACCAGACGAAACAGTGCTGACAGCACCCTTGCCCACCGGCAAGGAACACATCCTGGTCATCGATGATGAAGAGATTATCACCGGCATGCTGGAATCAATCCTGAAGGGATTGGGCTACCAGGTCACCATCTCCAACAGCGGCCCTGAAGCCCTGGCCCTGCTGGAACAAAAAACCGACCTCTTTGACGTGCTTATCACCGACATGACCATGCCGCACCTGACCGGTTTGGAGTTGGCGAGGAAGGCCTTGGCGATCCGCCCCGATCTCCCCATCATCCTCTGCACCGGCTTCAGCGAACTGATCAACAAAGAACAGGCCCGGAGTATCGGCATCCGGGCCTATCTGATGAAACCCGTATCCGTACGGGAAATGGCCTTAACCGTCCGGCAGGTCCTGACTAAAGATGAGAAAACGTCCTGACAAGGCAAGGGGAATGACTTCGATTCAGTAGATCCCCTGATGATTACCGAGGATCTTCAAAAAAGACATACGAGGTTGAATAATCGCTGAACTCAAAATAGACCTTTGTTTCATTGGCGTCAGCCAGCCCGTTCAGATTTTCATCCAGAACCCCATATCCATAGCGATAGGGACGATCCGTCCCACCGTTGGTCGAAAGGGCTGTGGAGAGTTTATCGATCTTTAAAAATCGCTTCACCAGTTTTTCACCGGCATAAATCTCCAGTATCCCATCGGTTCCCGTCCAGTTCTGGACCGCACGTCCAAGCTTATTCTGGGTCTCCTGGGTACATCCGGCAAGCAGGAAAAGGGCTACTGCAAGCAAACCTGTCTTTCTCATGAAAAATCCTCTCATTATCAATAAATTCCAACCATCAATCCTGCAATACATCCATCGCTGACACAGGTTTCCAGCCACCGTACAGGGTAAAACTGCTCCAACATGAACAACCCGAAAGAGCAAAAAGAGGCAAAGACAAGCCCATTGTCACCGGGAAAAGATCATACTTAAGATCCGGTAGATGAGCTTGGCTGCCAGAAAATCTGCGGCCGGATGAGATGCCTGGGGCACCAGGCCAATCACATCCAGGCCGACAATCCGTTTTTCATTGACCACCTGCCTGATCAACTCAAGCAGCATATACCAGTTAATCCCGCCGGGTTCGGGCTTTTCCACCGAGGGCATGCAGGAGGGATCAAGGACATCAAGATCAATGGTGACATACACCGTATCGCTGAGCATATCCAGGGCGTCTACCGCCGCACTCACCCCGTGCCGATGAAGATCACGGGCGTAGACCATCCGGTCAAGATCCACCTTCCCCCGCTCATCATTGTCCATGCTGCGAACGCCGATCTGCACCGCTTCACACATCTCCCTGACCCTGGTCATCACACAGGAGTTCCCATACTCCTCCGCAACGATGGGATGAAGATCGGCATGGGCGTCAAAATGCAGCACACTGAGATCACTGTGACGCTCAAGGGCCGCCTGGATCAGACCAATACTCACCAGATGCTTGCCACCCAAGCCCACCACCAGCTTGCCGTCACGGAACAGAGGCGCCGCCTGCTGGCGCACCTCATCAATCATATCGATGGTATTTTCTCTTGCTGATACTGGCGGTAAGGTGCAGATTCCCTGCCTGTAAACCTCAGAGTTTGTATCGATATCAAACAGCGATAGACGGGAAGACGCGGCAAGAATGGCCTGGGGGCCCAAATCAGAACCTTTGAGCAACGTTGCCGTTCCATCATAGGGAATGGGCAAGACAGCAATCTTGGCCGTTTTATATGCGCTGTATTTTTCAGGAAGAACAGTAAAATTCATTGATGTCACTCGCGTTGGCGCTAAAACGACAGAATCCCCTGCCGCAGGTTTGGTGCCTCTGGTACCCTTCCGTGGAAATCCAGACGAGGGCGCCCTGGAAATTATTCCGACTCTTTCCGACCAGAGACATCAATTACAAAAACATTTTTTAATTCTATAACAGAACCAGCGTCATCGCAAGAAACCTTCTCATCCGCACTCAAATAAACCAGCAGGCAAAAAAACAGCCCGCTGCAACAAGCCATGCACATTCCCCGAGGCAGCAGACATGCCCTGCAAAGCGGGGGATTCGGCTGCAAGAGCACCAGAAGCGCTAGCCTACGGCCTAATCGCCCCTTTCGCCTCCCACAGCAACCCCGTCATCCTGTCCTTGTGGTGCAAGCTTGTTTTGCAGCAAGGCCAAGACTTCAGGAGAAATGGACTTCAGATGCAGATCCGTCTGGGGAAAAGGGATCTCAATACCTGCTGCCTTGAATTTTCTGAACAACACAAAATAATACTCACTGAGCATCCCAGCATAGCCCTTATTCATCCAGCACCAGGGCCTGATCGAGAAATCAAGGCTGTTATTACCAAACCCCTCGAACAAAACACGCACCGGATGATCGGCATCCTCCCTGGTTATGCTGACCTCGCGCGCCGCCTCTTCCGCAAGACGCACCACCTCGTCCGGATCGGTATCATAGGAGACTCCAAAGGGAACCTTTAACCGGCGCCAATTATCACTATAACTCCAGGTGTTTACCCGGCTGGAAACAAACTCGGAATTGGGGACAATAACATCCTCCCCTTCAAAGGTCCTGACAACGGTGGCCCGAATCGAGATCTTCTTGACTTTGCCATCAACGCCGGTCTGCAACTGCACATAATCCCCAACCTGGATCGATTGCTCAGTAAGCAGGATTATGCCGCTGACAAAATTGTTAAAGATGGTCTGCAGGCCAAACCCGATACCCACCCCCAGTGCCCCGAAAACAACTCCCAGCTGACTGACGTTAAAGCCAATGGTGGAAAGGATTACCAGGCACCCCAAAACCAACGCCGCGTAATAAACCAGGGTGGTAATCGAATTGACCGCCCCCGGGCTCATGGCGGTTTTAATTGTCAGGATCGCTGCGGTTTTCTGGCGAATGAGCTTGAGAAGCCGGATCCCGATCAGTATCAGAAAAATTACCTTTATAAAACTGATCAAGGTGACGGAGGTAACACCCAAGGTAACCAGGGGGTAATACAAGACTATCTGTGCCTGTTCCCATTTCTCCTTCAAAAATGTCAGGCTGATCGAGAAAAATCGTTCAGCCGCGTCCATCCGATTCAGCAAAAGCCTGAGTATCATTTCGACATCTTGCCGTAACGTTCTAATATCATTAACGTTGTCAGCTATATCAAGAATAAGGACATCCAGATTCTGGATTGTCTTTTCTGCCTGCCGGGCAAAAGAAACTTTAGAATCCCCTTGATAGACCGTTTCAGCCTGTTTCATCAGGGATACCACTCGCTGAGCCTGATCAGAGCGCTGCTGGGTGACCTGCGACAGCTCCCCTACCAGGACTTCCTTTTGAGCCAGCAACTCGTCAATGCTTTTTTGCCAGGTTTCAACAAAATCAGCAGGTTTTCCACCTTTGGCCATCTCCACATAGGCCGTAAGCCAGGCCTGCCGGAACTGCAGGCTTTTCATCGTCAGACCAAGATTCATCTTTTCATTGATGATGGCCCTTTGCCGGATCCTGATGGCTTCAAGCACCAACTCAAAGCGGCTCTTCTCACTCTCCAGGAGGGCCGTAACCGTCCCTTCTTTGGCCTCCCGGGCAATGGCGGTCACTGCCTTGTCCAGCTTGGACTCAGTCACCACTCCCTGCTTGCTCAGCTCCAATGACTCAGCATTGAGTCTGGCCAGGCTCGTTGCCAGCTCTCCTCCCAACAGGTCCATCTTTTTTTTCAGAGCAGCAAGATCATCCTGGCTGATTTGTAATTGACCAAAGATTTTTGCCACCCGAGTGCCTGATTCCTTGACAAGACTCCGCGAACTGGTCAGCTCCTTCTCTAACTTTGGCTTTTTGAGCTGAAAAAGAGCATATTCATGCTGCAAACTAAAAATACGCGCCAACCGTTCATAGGATTGAAGCTTCCCATTTTCATCTGATTTTTCCTTCACATACTGCGACAGTAAGGCCGTCAATTCATCTTTCAGCGCCCCGAGTCGGACTTCTCCAAAGGCACGCATCTCCTCATAGGCCGCAAGCTGCTGAGCAACCTTCTGCTGAAAAGAAACCATTTCATCAAAGGCAGCGAGGGGATAAGGGGGAGAGGCAAGGGGGGGAAGCGGCAGGGGCGGAACTTCCGCCCTGCCCAGCTCTGCCTGCAGATTTTTCAACTGAAAGGAGAGCCCCTGATAGAGATCAAGAACAGCGGCAAGGGCAACCTTGTCACTCTCCCCTGTCGTTTTCTGAACATCTGCGGAGATCAGCAGCTCCAGACCATCGACCTGGGCCTGCCGGTGAGTAGCAAAGGCGGTAATTTCTTCTGCTGTCCCTTGATACAGTCTCGTCTCCAGCGCAGCAGGAATGTCGGGCAGTTCAGCAAAAGCCTGAAAAGGAGAAAAAAAAGAAAGCAGAAAACAGTAAAGAAAAAAATGAATCCATCGCATAACAACCGGTTCCCTGAAAAGTGAACGGAGAAATTCCTGCACTAAGCCGTAGTAGAACAATAACTATCACATTCATAATTCGTGAACGGCACAAGGGGCCGTAAAGAATTAGATGAAAATGTAATGGTTATTTCTTTATGGCCCCTAAACACTGCAGGATGAAAAAAAATATCCTTCCCACCCTGAGGCGTGGGAAGGATATGTAAAAAGCCTTCAGCCCGTCAACAATCAACAACCGTCTCTTGTCGACACCAAAAAAATTATTTCAGCTTGATCTCGGTCCACAGCTTATTTTTCAGCCGGCGAACCTTGGTATTAGTGGAATCCAGGGTTTCCAGGGTAGAAAGCACCTTCTGATCGGGAAAGATAGCTGTGAGCTCTTTGAGTTCCGGATTGATAAAAGGCAGGGCGGCGGCATTGGGATTCCCGGCCCCGACATCGTTGCTGAGCCCGGCGGCATTCTTGCCATCCATCAGAAAATTAATCAACTGGAGGGCCAGCTTCTTATTTTTTGCCTTTTTAGGGATAACCATGTTGTCAAGGGCCAGCACCGCGCCCTCCTTCGGCAGGAAGAAGTTCACCATAAAATCACGTTTGGCATCCTTGGCATCGTTTCTCGCCTGCACCATATCACTGGAATACCCATGCGCAACCCAGATATTGCCAACGGTCAACTCCTTGATATAACTTGACGAATTAAATGCTGCCCAATAGGGCTTGGCCTTCATGATCACCCCTTGAGCCTCGCGCAGATGCTTCTCATCGGTGTCATTAACCGAGTAGCCGAGATACTTGAGCGCGGCCCCGAACAGTTCATCGGCATCATCCATCACCGTCACCTTGCCTTTGATTTTGGCCAGCACCTGCGGATCAAAAATTACGGCCCAGCTGTTTGGCTCAACCCCCAGCTCTTTCAGTCGCTCCACGTTATACCCAATGAGAGTGGTGGTGTAGGCGTAGGGCAGGGAATAGATATTGCCGGGATCATAGGAGCGATTCAAAAAACCGGGATCTTCATTCTTGATATTGGGCAGGGCGGCCTTGTCCAGTTTTTCGAGAAAATCCTGTTGAATCAGGGCCTGGACCGCGTTCTGGGTGGGAATCACCAGATCATAGCCGCTGGCACCGGCCTGGAGCTTGGCCATCATCTCTTCGGTGCCTGAATAATAGTCCTGGATAACCTTGCAGCCGCACTCCTTTTCAAAACCGGCCACCACCTCTTCGGAGATGTAGTCATTCCAGTTGAACATGTGCAACTCTTCCGCAGCCAGGACAGGGGAAGCCAAAAATAACAGCATCAATACACTCAAGACCCTCTTCATGTCAGTTTCCTCTTTTTTAAATTAATCTGAGAAGGGCCATGGCAGAAAAAGAAATCTCCTCTTCTTGCCAACACCCTTATTCGCCACGAAAAATGGCAGGAGACAACCGGGACGCCACGGTGATCACCACCAAAGTCACCAGCATCAACAGAGTTGACACCGCATTGACCTCAGGGGTCACCGCAATCTTGACCATGGAATAAATCTGCAACGGCAACGTTGAGCTGCCGACACCAGCGGTGAAAAAAGTAATCACAAAATCATCAATGGAAAGGGTAAAGGCCATCAGCGCCCCGGCAAGGATCCCGGGCATGAGCAGGGGCAGGGTAATCTCACGGAAACACTGCCATGGCGTGGCCCCCAGGTCGCGTGCCGCCTCGATAAGAGCCGGATCAAGGCTCGATATCCTGGCCTGCACCGCCAGGGCGACAAAGCCGATGCAGAAGGTAATATGGGCAAGCATGATGGAGATAAGGCCCAGGGTCATATTAACCATGATAAAAAGCACCAGCAGGCTGACACCCATCAGAATCTCGGGCATGGCAATGGGTGCCAGCACCAGCATCTGGAGAAGGCGCAGACGATACTGGTGCATCGCAATCCCGGCCAGGGTGCCGAGAATCGTGGCGATGCCGGCGCTGACTGAGGCTATGATCAACGAGTTCATGGCCGCCGTCAGCATCTCCTGGTTATACAGGAGTTTTCCATACCATTTCCAGGTAAAGCCGACCCACTCCGCGTTTAACTTGGAGTCATTAAAGGAAAAGACCACCACAATCACCAGTGGCAGGTAAAGAAAAAGATAGACCAGGGCGGCACTGACCGCAAGGAGCAGGTTTTTCCTTGCCATCATGAGCCCCCCATTCCGGCACGCTGCCTGCTCAATCGGGAACCAAGCAGCACCACCACCACCGCCGCAACCGTCAAGACCATGGACAGGACACTGCCGAAAGGCCAGTCCCGCGATTCCATGAACTGCTGCTTGATGACGTTGCCGATCATAATGCCATCGGTGCCGCCAAGAAGATCGGGAATGGCAAACATCCCCAGCACCGGAATAAAAACCAGGATCGACCCGGCAGTGATGCCGGGCAGGGAAAGGGGCCAGGTGATGAGCCAGAACCGCCGCCACTTGCCGGCGCCCAGATCCTGGGCCGCATCCAGCAGATACGGATCATGCTTTTCCAGATTGGCGTACAGGGGCAGAACCATGAAAGGAAGATGCACGTACACCAGACAAACAATCATCGCCGTCGGGCTGTACATCAGGGTGACCGGGCCCGCCCCGAAGAGATCAAGGACCCCGTTCAGTATACGGGTCAGGGCTCCGACCGGACTGAAGATAATCATCCAGGCATAGATACGGACCAGAAAATTACTCCAGAACGGCAGAATCACCAGCAGCAGAAGCAGATCACGAGACTTGCGGCCGCTGCGGGCAATCATCAGGGCCAGGGGATAGGCCATGAACATGCAGATCAGGGTGGTGCTGACGGCATAGCCGATGGATTTGACAAAAAGACGCAGATAAATATCGGTACCAAACAGTCGCTGCCAGTTTTCCAGGGTCAGATCCAAGGTCCACTGACCGCCATCCTGGACAAGCCAGGGCGCCAGCCCCCCATATTCGCCGGGGTAGCGGAACGAGGCAAAGAGCATGATCATGGTCGGCGCTGCAAAAAATATCAGCAGATATGCCATGGGCGGCAAGGAGAGCAGATACTTGGACCACACCTTGCCCTGCACGGTTTTCAGCATGGCAATCAGTCCAGCACCAGATGACCGGCATCGCATGACCAGGCAACATCAACCTGATCACCAATCTCAAAGAAATTGGCCCTTCCGGAGGCCGAATTAGCGAGCAGGGTTTCCAGCAGCACGCCATTGGCCAGGGTCACATTATAGACGGTCACATCCCCCAGGTAGAGCATATCATGCACATACCCGGGAAAATGAGATTCCCCATCAAAGGAACTCAGGGGAGAAGGGTCGGACGGAGCGGAGAGGTTGTCGCTCGCACCAGGGATGGCTGAAGAGCGGCTGATCCTGATCTTTTCCGGACGCAAGGTCAGGGCGCACCGGCTGCCGACCGCAAACTGCGATTCCATCCCGCACACATAGACCGAGCCCAGCCCATCAAGTTCAACGGTGACCCGGCCGCCCTGCTGCTCACTGACTTTTCCGTCCAGCAGATTACATTTGCCGATAAAATCAGCCACAAAACGGCTGCCGGGATACCCATAGAGCCGGGTCGGCTCATCCACCTGGACAATCCTGCCATGATCCATCACCGCAATACGATGCGACAGGGCCAGGGCCTCCCCTTGATCATGGGTCACATAGATAAAGGTAATGCCAATATCCTTCTGCAGGTCGATCAGCTCAATCTGCATCTGTTCGCGCAATTTGGCATCCAGCGCCGACAGAGGCTCATCCAGGAGCAGCAGCCGGGGCCGGTTGACCAGGGCCCGGGCAATGGCAATCCGCTGTTTCTGGCCACCGGACAAGGCATCCGGATACTGACTGCCCTTATCCGGCAGCCGCACATCCTCAAGGGCCTCTGCCACCCGGGTGCGGATATCTTGTTTGGAAACTCGCGCCATGCGCAGGGGAAAGGCGATATTCTCCGCCACGGTCATGTGGGGAAAGAGGGCATAATTCTGAAAGATGGTGTGCAGGGGACGGTCTTCAGGGGGAACAGCGATGATACTTTTGCCATTGAGGAGAATATCGCCGCCATCGGGTTGGTCAAATCCCGCGATCAGACGTAGAAGGGTGGTTTTTCCACAACCGGATGGCCCAAGCAGGGTAAAAAATTCACCCGCTTTAATATGTAGAGACACCTTGTCCAAGGCGACAAAGGCATCAAAGTGTCGCGAGACATCGACTATTTCCAGCAACGCACCATTCTCCATTCCTGTGAAGACCCATACCATCTTCCCGGCCCGAAGAACAAAGAGCAGGCCGGAAACAACAAACACCTTTGGACCAGAGAGAGAAAAGCAAAAATGCTGCAGAGAAGCACCAACTGTGCAACCGCTGCCATCCCCGTGGACACATACGTGTCTTCATAGCAGAAAAAAAGTGAGAAATCAAGCAGGCCGTAGTCTTCCTGGAGTTTGAAAAATGACCAAATCCGATGAACGGGAGAAGTGCTTTTCGCAGATTATTTTTCTGCAAAAAAACATGAAAATAATCTGTACGGCACTAAAATGACAAGCTGGCCCCATGAGAAAATGCGCCTTACGTTCCCGCCCCTTCGAAGTCATCGGAGGCGGACCCGCCAATGTGATCATTGGATGATCAGCTCTCTATCCGTTTGACCTTTTTATTTAAAAGCTCAACCTGAGAGGAGACGGAAACGTCCCGAAGAATACGATCACTGACCACCTTAATGGCATGCAGGACTGTGGCATGATCGCGACCAAAGACTTTACCGATGTCGGCTAGGGAATCCTTGGTGTGCAGTCGGCTCAAATACATGGCCACCTGGCGAGGAAAGACTATCCCTTTTTTGCGGGTCCGCGACTGCATATCAAGGACGCTCACCTGGAACTGGGCACTGACAAACTCACTGATGGTCAACGCCGAAAGATCATCCGGACGTCCGACAATCCCTTCCACCACCTCACGAACCAGAGCCATCTCCACCCTGCCCCCCAAAAGCGCAGATTTTGCCCGAATGGCATGGATGGCCGACTCAATGCGTCGGACATCCCCTTTGATATGTTGCGCAAGATACGTAACAAATTCTTCATGCAGGGTAACGCCCTGCAATTGGGCTTTTTTCAGCACGATCCGCTCGCGGGTCTGGAGATCTGGTGCCTGGATGGAGGTGACCAGTCCGGCCGTCATACGGGATCGAAACTCATTATCAATCCCGTTTAAGTCTCTGGGACTGCTGTTGGCGGTGAAAATTATTCTTTTTCCCCCTTTAATCAGGGTATCAAGGATTTCGTTCAGCTCTTCCTGAGTCTTTTTTTTGCCGGTCAGCGAGTGGACATCTTCCACCAGGAGAATATCACAATTATCATGGTATTTCCGTTTGAAGCGATCCATACTGTTGGCTTGGATCTCCCGCACCATCTCGGATGAGAACTGCTGGGCAGTGAGATAAAAAAGGCGGGTCGCAGGGGAGGTGGCAAGGATCTGATGGGCTACGGCATGGGTCAGATGACTCTTCCCAAGGCCGGTGGAACTGTTGATGTACAGACAGGGACCAACGATATCCTTCCCTTCAGCCAGGGATTTACAGGCAGACAGGGCGAGAAGATTACTCTCCCCTTCCATGAACTCATCAAAGGTATACCGGGGGTGCAGGGCCCGGACCTGCGAGCCGCAGGCAGGGACATGGGGCAAACGCAACTGAACAGTTGGTGACGGGAGAGGCAGCGATTTCTGATTCGCCTCACACAGAATAACCTGCCGCTTATTCCCATCGATGGCATTAACACATTCCTGAATCAGCCCGAGATGATGCTGGCTCAGGTGGGCCCGATAGAAGCGATCAGGGCAGGTAAGCCGGAGCGTCTCTTCGTCGCACTGCACACATGCCAGGGGTTCAATCCAAAGGGTGTAAACATTTTCAACCAGCGTCGCACGCAAGCTCTCTTTTACCTTTTGCCACACCATAGCCATCCTTCCAGTCACTTTTTTTTACAGTTAACATCGACATGAGCAACAGCTGTTTTGGTCAATTAATGCCCATAATCAGCCAACCTGCCCATTTTAAAATATCTGAATAAGAGGAGAAGAACCTTCCACAATCAACAACAAAGTCATTCCAGAAAAACCCTTGCGATCTTTTTATGGCACTAATATTACCTTTTTGTCCTCCTATGGAATCAACCCCTCATCAAGACACGCCCCGATAAAAACCGAAATTTGGCTTTCCGTCAAAGGCGATTGATCCCAGTTTTTTCGAGACTCTTCATCCTTCACCCCTCTTTTTGCACAGGCCTGTCCAACTTGATTTTCAGCCCCTTCCCAACGCTAACTCCTTGCATTTCGGGCATCATCAAAAGTACTCTTTTTTATCGTGTTATCTTCGCAGGTTAATCATCCATTCCACAAGTTATCAACAATTGTTCAGAAATTACGATCTCTCCATAAATCGATAAAGCAAAAAATATCTCTTATTAACGCCATATCCCTCATATTAGTTTTTGATTATGCCGCTATATCAACCACTCCCGTACAATTGATTTTTCTCTCTTTTATTTTTTTTCACGACACCCCATGCACAACTCCGCCCACATTGCACATCACGAAATCTGAGGCCCATCGATACTCCTCCTCAAGCCTCGGGAGCAGGGCATCAACACCATGGAACCAATGGGTTGCAAGGGGAATTTCTCTGCCATCTTATGGAGATACCCAAAAAAGACAGCAATAGTCCCATGAAACTGCTGTCAGATCAATCGCACCCAGGGGCGGGGAAAGAGGGCGCATGGCCTCTGGAAGTCTCAAGGGAAAGGGGATATTGCAAAAATGCAGGATGGCTTTAAAAAAGGAGCCGGAGAAATGGTTAATGAAACGGCAGACCAGGATTTACTCCCTGCTGTCTGCCACCCGGGCCACCGTCACAACCCAGATCTCGCGGGCACCGGCGGCAAGCAAGGCCCTGGCGCACTCAGTCACAGTCGTGCCGGTGGTCAAGACATCATCAACAAGGAAAATCCGTCGTCCTCGAATTGCCGAAGGATTGCTGACGGCGAAGGCGGCTCTGAGATTTTTTCTCCTGGCAACCCCGTCCAGGGTTGTTTGCGGTGGGGTATTGCGTGTCCGAATCAAGACGTCCGCAAGCAGGGTGTCCCCTGCTTGCGGGAAAAAAATCTTGGCAAGCAGCAAGGATTGGTTGAGCCCCCGTTTTTTCAGCCGGGTAGAAAAGAGCGGCACGGGGACGATACGATCGCTTTCCCCCTGGAATTCTTGTCTCAGCACTTCACTAAAGGGGGCAATAACCTGCACAAGAGCCGGCAGTGCCCGGGTATCTGAAGCGTATTTCAACCGATGGAGAAGGTGACTGACGGGGGAGGCATACGAGACAACGGCCCGCGCCCAGGCATACACCGGCGGTTTTCGCAGACAGGAACCGCAGAGATGATCGCCGCCACTGCTGTCGGGAAGCTCCCGACCACAGCAGGAACAGAGGGGAGAGTGCAGATAATGGATCAGTGCAAGACATTCAGGGCAGACCACCTCGCCTCGATGAATCAGGCTGATCCGACAGAAACAGCAACGGGCGGGGAAGATCAATTCCATACACCCCCTGCCCCATGCTTTCCAGGGAAGCATGGGGCTAAAAAGAAAACTTATGGCGAGTTAAAAAGTGCAATGAAGCCCTCATTCCATGGGTTTATGGTGGAGTCTCTTGAATTTTCTTGGCAACGGATTCCAAACGATCCATCCACTCCTTGTATCGAGCCCCGCTCCCTGTTGTCAAGACAAGAAAACAGCCCTCTGCCGTGATTCTCTCCCTTCATCTGATCCGTCATCACAAAAAAAGCGGCCTAGCCCCCCTGCCATAGAAAAAAGCTGGCAGATCGATTATCTCCTATGCTAAGATATTTTTTTCGATTTTGAGCAGGGTGTCTTCCTGTATCTCTTCGCAGCACTTGCAGACAATAAGGTGCCATGGCAGGCAGCCATTCCCCTGCTATGACATTTTTTTTGAAGGAATAAACGTTTACCGGAGGAATTTTCAATGACTACAATCAGGATGACGACCCCGCTTGTCGAAATGGACGGCGACGAGATGACCCGCATCATCTGGGCCGATATCAAAACCGAGCTGCTCCTGCCTTATATTGATCTGAAGACGGAGTATTACGACCTGGGCCTGCCCCACCGCGACGAAACCAGCGACAGTGTCACCACTGCAGCGGCTGAGGCGATCAAGAAGTACGGCGTCGGCGTCAAATGCGCCACGATTACCCCCAACGCCCAACGGGTCGAAGAGTATCAGCTCAAAAGCATGTGGAAAAGTCCCAACGGCACCATCCGTGCCATTCTCGACGGTACCGTCTTTCGCGCCCCCTTGGTGGTCAACTGTATCAAGCCCTCGGTTCGAACCTGGGAAGCACCGATCACCATTGCCCGTCACGCCTATGGTGACATCTATCGCAATACCGAGTATCGCGTCCCCTGTCCTGGGAAGGCGGAGCTGGTGTTCACCGCTGAAAACGGAAAACAGTGGCGCGAAACCATCTACGACTTTGAAGGGCCCGGCATTATTCAGGGGATACATAATAAAGACCGCTCCATCGCGAGCTTCGCCCATGCCTGTTTTAATTATGCCCTCGACACCAAGCAGGATCTCTGGTTTTCAACCAAAGACACCATCTCCAAGATTTACGACCACACCTTCAAAGACATCATGCAGGAGATTTATGATGTGGAGTACGCCCAGCAATTCAATGCCGCCGGCATCGAATACTTCTACACCCTTATTGATGATGCGGTGGCCCGGGTCATTCGCTCACGGGGAGGATTTATCTGGGCCTGCAAGAATTACGACGGCGACGTGATGAGCGACATGGTGGCCACGGCCTTTGGCTCCCTGGCAATGATGACAAGCGTCCTGGTGTCGCCGGAGGGTTGCTTTGAATATGAGGCCGCCCATGGAACCGTCACCCGCCATTACTATCGCCATCTCAAGGGTGAAGAGACCTCAACCAACTGCATGGCCACCCTCTTTGCTTGGACCGGGGCGCTGAAAAAACGCGGCCAGCTGGATGCCATACCTGAGCTTGTCACCTTTGCCGATACTCTTGAGAAGGCCTCCATGGATACCATAGAAGATGGCTGTATGACCAAGGATCTGGCTCTCATCACCGAGATCAAAGACCCCAAAGTGGTCAGCACCCGCGAGTTCATCCTTGAAATTCGCGAGCGGCTGGACCGCATGCTTGCACGCTAACCCACATGTACGCCGGCACCAGGTTCTCAAAAGTCCGCCGACGCCATAAACCTGTTCGACCAAAATGGTGTTTCCCGTGAGAGGGCAGGCCCGCCGGCCGACTCTCGCGCGGGAACCCCTAGCGTTCTCAATATTATTCACAGTTCAGTCGCTTTTCCCGGAATGAATAATCCATTCTTCGTAGTATAAGGACTGCATATGCTCACAAATTCCCCTAAAAAAAAGCTGCATGGCGTTCTCATTGGCGGCTCCGGCCTCATCGGCGGCACCATTGACAACTATTTCAAGAATACAACCCCGGACTCCATAACGCTCCGAGCCCCCAGCAGCAAGAAACTCTCTATCAGAAGCTGCAGCGATATCCGTGATTACCTTAAACGGCATCGTCCTGACTTTATTATCAACACCGCCATAGCCAATATTGGCTCCGAGTGCCTGCTGGCCTTTGAGGTCAACTATCTTGGCGCCCTCAACATTGCCCGTGCCGCCGCCGCCCTTAAGATTCCCTACATCCATTTCAGCTCCGCCGCCTGCCTGCCCTATGGCGAAGACCTGACGGAAGAGGATCATTTGCCCCTCACCTCCACTCTGAGCAACTATGCAAAGTCAAAGTTGATGGCCGAGATGACCCTCCGTCACATGCACGAGACGGTGGGCCTTGATTACACCAGCATTCGCCTGTCCGTGGTATACGGGGAGCACGACCATAAAATCCAGGGGTTTCACCGCCTGTTTTTTTCCATTGCCGATGAAACGATGCCGGCCCTTTTCACCAAAAGAAACGTCCTCCACTCTTATACCAATGCCAATAAGCTCCCCTATTTTATCCACCATCTCCTCCTGAACCGAGAGGAGTTCTCCGGCCAGACGTATCACTTTGTGGACAAAGAGCCTGTGGAACTGGCAAACCTGATTCTCACCATCAAGTCCTACCTCGAAGTCAAGACCCCACGGGAGGTCTACATCCCTTATCCGGCGGCCACCATGGGGACGAAATCCATGAACTCTCTTTTCAAGCTCCTCGCAAAGTGTGGCGTCCGGGCGACTCTTCCCCCCGAGCTTATGTTTCTCGAGAGTTTTTACAAGACCCAGACCCTGTCATCCCACAAACTGGCTCAATCCAGCTTCAAGGATCCCATGCCCAATGAGACCGTCTATGCCAGACTGCCGGCTCTGGTTATCTATTATTTAACCCGTTGGAGCCAGCAAAACCTCATCTCCACCTTCAACGATGCGATGTTCAAAGACAGCCCCGCCGACGTCGGCTTCAAATTTGAACCTCGGACCTTGCTGGAGAGTATTCATAATGACTCCATCAACCCTTTCGTTGATCTTTGCGACCTCCCGCAATGACCATTGCATCTTTTTTTCGGGGGGGAGTCGTTCTCCTTCTGGCTCCCTTTGTGACCATTTATTACAGCCTGGCAATTCTCATAGCCATCTTTCTCTTTCGGGTGGACGAAGACAAACTGCAAAGTATTCCGCGACAATGGGCCAGAGTTTTTTGCCGCATAGCCGGAGTGCGAGTCACCATCGAGGGGGCCGAGAAACTCCAGCCTGATACTGGATATATATACTGCGCCAATCATCTCAGCCAATTTGACATCTTCAGCTTTCAAGGCTACTTTCCCCACAACTTTCGCTGGCTGGCCAAAGAGGAACTGTTCAAAGTCCCATTTCTTGGCCGTGCCATGGCCAACGCCGGGGCCATCTCCATTAATCGCAGCCATGGCAGAGAGGCCCTGAAAAGCCTGCAAAGAGCAGCAGAGCGCATTAAAGCCGGCACCTCGGTTCTAATCTTTCCGGAAGGAACTAGATCGGCAGACGGGACACTTCACCCTTTCAAGGGAGGCGCCATGCTCATCGCCATCAAGGCCGGAGTCCCCATCGTTCCCGTCGCATTCTCAGGATCATATGCCATCCTGCCTAAAGGAACCTTCCTGACTCGCCCCGGATTAATCACCATCAAGGTCGGTGAGCCAATCCCCACGCCAGATCTTGCCGGCAGCAGAAACAAGCAAGAGCTCGCCCAGCTCGTTCATGCCAAAGTTGCTGAGCTCCTCAACCAGGGGCTCCAGGAGACATCCACGAACTAATTTTTTTAGCAGAACAGGTTAACAGGGCTCCTTGACGCGGCGGAGATGGCGCTCAACCTTGAGCAACTCTTTCTTTTTTCTCATTTTATCCATTTTTTTTTATAAACCAGCGTCTTTTTCCACCCATATTAACCTTCCCCCTCTTTTCAAAACTCTCTCAACATGGCATACTCGTTTTGCTCTTTTTTGAAAGCCTAAGTACATTTTTCCCTTGATTCCGCTACCATTCAAGTGTAAGCGTAGTGCAGAAAATAAAATAGCCTCAATAGTAATCAGTACGGAATATCTCCTTTCATTCTCTGCTATTATTAAGCTTCTCGTTTCTTAAGAAAAAGGATCAATCCTATGAAATTTCCACAAAGCCTTGACCTGCCGGCCCGTCCATCCTTTTCTGTCTTTGCCGGAATCTCCCTGCTTTTTCTCCATCTCGTGCTCTCCGCCATACTGGTCACCCCAGCCATGGCCCTTGACCAAAACACCACCTTTCTGCCCGCCAAGGTTACTGGCCCTGGCAATACCGATGCCCTGACACTTCAGGCCGACAAAGATCTTACCGCTGCGTTGGCCACGCAAGGCTTTATCATGCTGGAACGTGCCCAGGCCAAACAGATGCTGAACTACACCGGCACCTGGCCCCCAGCTACCAAAGAGCTGCAAAACGTTGCCCGTACCACCGGCCAGGACTATGTCGCCGCAGGCAGTGTGACTGTCGTTGGAGATCAGGTGAACGTTGATTTCAAGGTGTACGATTTGCTTGAATCAGCCATTTCTCAGTCCTACTCCAGGCATAACGAACCGGTCACCAACCTGCCCTCCATCATGGAGGAAATCAGTAAAAATATTATTCGTTTCACGAATCGCGACCAGGTCATTGCCACCATCGGCCCGGAAGGAAATAAACGCATCGATACCGGGGCCATCTCCCGTAAGATCCAGACCAAAGCAGGGGATATTTACACCCCTTCAAAAATTCGTAATGACCTCAAGGCCATCTATGCCATGGGATATTTCGAAGAGGTGAATGTTCGGATAGAAGAGACCGGCAGCGGCAAAAAAATTGTTTTTCACGTCGAAGAAAAACCACTGATCACCAAAGTAGAGTATTCAGGACTGAAAGAGCTTGAAGAAACTGACGTGAAAGGAGCTGCCAATGTCAGCACCAACACCATCGTCAATCCTGCTGCCATCAACAAGAGCGGCGAAGCAATCAAGGCCCTGTACAAATCCAAGGGCTTTTACGACACCCAGGTGACAAGTCAGATAAGTTATCCCGAACAAGACCAGGCTGTCGTTCGTTTTGTCATTGAAGAAGGGCCAAAAATCTACATCAAGGAAATTGCGTTTGTCGGCAACCAGACCTTCACCGGCAAGGAACTGGCAGATGTCATCAAGACCTCGGAGAAGGGCCTGCTGTCCTGGCTGACCGATTCCGGACTCCTGAAGACTGATCAATTAAGTCAGGATGCCGCCAGCATCGGCGCCTTCTATAACAATCACGGATTCCTCGAAGCCAAGGTAGGCGAGCCCCTGATCAGGCAGGAAGGTGAATGGCTTTATCTTACCTTTCCTGTGGAAGAAGGTCAGCGTTATATGGTTGGGACCATTGATATTAAAGGTGACCTGATCGTTGACAAGCAGGAGTTACGCAACCTTCTCACCGTTCAAAACGAAAAATTCATCAACCGCAAGGCATTACGCGACGATGTCCTCAAGATTACCGACTATTATGCTGAGCGAGGCTTTGCCTTCGCTGACGTGCGGCCTGACCTGGACAAATCCAAGACCGGGAACCGGGTTGATGTTGTCCTCAACATTAAAAAAGGAGATCTGGTGTACATTGACCGGATCACCATCACCGGCAACACCCGGACCCGCGACAATGTCATCCGTCGGGAAATAGAGGTACAGGAAGGCGGCCTCTTTGACTCCAAGGCCCTGCGAACCAGCAGTGAGCGACTCCAGCGGCTTGAGTTCTTTGAAGAGGTCAACATCCACCCCGAACCTTCCCTTGATCCTACCAAGATGAATGTGCTCGTGGATGTCAAGGAGAAGAACACCGGACAGTTCTCCGTGGGCATGGGCTACAGCTCCGTTGACAGCCTTATGTTCATGGCCGAGATCTCCGAGAACAACTTCCTTGGCCGTGGCGACCGGGTAGCCTTGGCGGGAAATGTGGGCGGCTCAAGTACCCAGTTCAACCTGAGCTACACCGACCCTCGCCTTCGTGACTCCAAACTCTCTTGGGGTGCGGATCTCTTTAATTTGTCCCGTGAATATGATGATTATGACAAGGATTCCACTGGCGGGGTTCTGCGTGTAGGCTATCCAGTCTGGGAGAAATGGAAGGTCTTCGGCGCTTACAGCTATGAAGACACCGAACTCTCTGAGGTCTCCCCCTATGCCTCTTCCATCATCCTGCGCTCCATGGACATTAATGTAACCAGCGCGACAAAAATTACCTTGCAGCGTGACACCAGGGACCGGATCACCTCACCAAGCAAAGGATCACAGAATCAGGTCAGTGTCAAATATGCCGGTGGTCCCTTTGGCGGAGATTCCGAATTTACCAAAGTAGAAGCCTCGTCCGGCTGGTTTTTCCCCCTGCCATGGACCACAGTCTTTCATGTCAAAGGTGCCGTTGGCCAGGCCTGGGAAAACGAAACCGACAAACTTCCCGTCTATGAGCGTTTTTATCTGGGCGGCATGAACACCGTGCGCGGCTTTGAATTTGCCAAGCTCAGCCCAATTGATCCACTCACAGGAGACCGGATTGGCGGTGATAAAATGTGGTACAGCAATATTGAGTATATCTTTCCACTCCTCAAGGAAGCCGGACTTAACGGTGTTGTCTTCTTCGACTTGGGTAAAAACATGGACGACGATGAGGACTGGACCGTGTCAGATGTCAACAAGGCCACGGGCCTGGAAGTACGCTGGGTTTCACCCATGGGCCCATTGCGCTTGGTCTGGGGCTATAATCTGGATCCGGAAGACGACGAAGACAGTGCCGTCTGGGACTTCTCCATCGGGAGTGGCTTCTAGGCGCGGCCCTTCCTGCTTCCCTTTCAGAAGAATAACCTGATTTTTATTTTGCCGGCTGCACATGTGCAGCCGGCTCTTTTTTTTAGTGCCTTACAGATTATCGTCTTGTTTCTTTTAAGAAAGTAATCTGAAAAACACGTATCCCTTTCATCGGGGTCAGATCACTTCAGCATGTCAACCCAGCTTACAGAACTCCTTTCTCGTACCGCTCAACCCGGCACCAAACTCACGGTTTCTGAATTACGGGGGAGCAGTCCCGCCTTGCTTACCGGAATACTCGCCGGCACAAAAAACTGCTGCTGTATTGTCCCGGATGAATATCAAGTGGGCATCCTGGAAGAAGACCTGCGCCTCTTTACCAGCGGCCGCATTCTCACCTGTCCCGGCTACGAAATTCCGCCCTACACGCCCCTTTCCCCGGATCAACGAAGCACTTCCGCGCGCATATCCACCCTTTACCAGTTACTGGAAACAGGCAGCCATTTTATCCTGATCGTCTCAGCAGAGACCTTGATGCGACGGATTATACCAAAAGAAATCCTCGCAAAATCCGCCGAACTGATCATGGCCGGAGAGGACTATGCCCAGGACGAACTGATCTCCCGGCTGATTCACCTTGGCTATGAGTCGGTTTCCCTGGTCCAGTCGGTGGGAGATTTTTCGGTGCGAGGCGGGATCATTGATATCTACCCACCCCCCTTTATCCATACCCGGACAGCCCTGCAAGATGGCCCCATCCGCCTGGATTTTTTCGGCGATACGGTGGAATCTCTCCGCGCCTTTGACCCTGTCACCCAACGCTCACAACAGGATCTTCAGGAGGCCGTTCTGCTTCCGGTCACTGATATCCTTTTTCCTTCATCTGGCTCCGTCCTTCAAGGCACAATTGTCGACAAGATTTCTGAAAGCGCCGCTGCCCTGCACTGGGACAGCGACCAGACCGAACAACTCAAAGAGCAGCTGGAACGCCAGCATCGTTTTCCCGGCATTGAGTCTTTTCTCCCACTTTTTTATCAGGATCTTCACCTGGAGCCCGCGACCTTACTGGACTATCTTCCTGCTGATACCCAGCTTATTGTTATCGATCCCGAAACCGGACGCAAGGCAACCGAACTTGTCTACGAACGGGTACTAGCGAACTTCTCCATCGCCCGGGAGAAACTGACCCCGGCTCTGTTGCCGGCCCAGCTGTTTCTCACCCCTGCCCTCATCGAGCAAAGGATGGCTGATTTTAGCCAACTTTTCTGCTCCGACTTCGGCAACAAGGGCAAGTCCACCATCTCCCTGACCACCACCAATCATCATCTGCTCAAGCAGGATATCGGGATGCAGCGGAAGAAGCGGGGGCTCCTTGGGCCCTTGAATGATCAGATTCGTGCCTGGCAGGAACAGGACGGGCAGATCATTCTCTGCTGTAGATCCCATCGTCACGCCCGAAATCTGCAGGAGCTTCTGCAAAATCATCACCATTCCGTCGAACTCCTGCCGGCTCCACTCAATCCTCTCCACCTAGCCCCTGAGAATCCGGCACATTCAATCTTCCTTTGTGCCCACTCCTTAAATGAAGGCTTCAGTCTCGTTGAAGAAAATGTTCATCTTCTCTCGGAGAGTGAACTGTTCGGGGAGATGCGTCTGGGCAATAAAAGTAGCAAGAAGGGCAAGAACAAACAACCTGGCGAACCGGTGCTGTTTGCCGAACTCAAAGACCAGGACGTCGTCGTGCACCGTGATCATGGCTTGGGTATCTACCACGGCCTTCTCACTCTCGAGATCAAAGGCGTCAAAAACGACTTCATGCTTATCGAGTATAAAGGCGGCGACAAGCTCTATCTGCCGGTGGACCGGCTCAACCTGATCAGCCGCTACGAAGGCCTCTCCGATCGTGAGCCGAAGATTGATAAACTGGGTACCCAGTCCTGGCAAAGTGCCAAGGCCAAGGTTAAGGAAGAGGTGTGGAAGATCGCCCAGGAACTTCTCAACATCTATGCCCGACGGGAGATACGACAGGGGAGACGGTTTTCACCGCCCGGCGAGCTGTTTCATGAACTGGAAGAATCCTTTCCCTTTGATGAGACCGCAGGGCAAGATAAGGCCATCACCGAGACCATTGATGATCTCACTTCGGATCAGCCCATGGACCGACTTATCTGCGGCGATGTCGGCTACGGCAAGACCGAGGTGGCGATCCGTGCCGCCTTCAAGGTGGTGGAAGATGGATGTCAGGTGGCCGTTCTAGTACCGACCACAGTGCTTTCCGAGCAGCATGTCAAAACCTTCAAGGAGCGGATGTCGGGTTTTCCAGTGACCATTGACTGTATCAACCGTTTTCGCAGCAGTGCCGACCAACGGCGGATCATCAAGGAGCTGGCCGAAGGCAGGATTGATATTATCATCGGCACCCATCGCCTGCTTTCAAAAGATGTGGTCTATCAGAACCTCGGCCTGCTGATTGTGGACGAAGAGCATCGTTTCGGGGTCAGCCACAAGGAAAAGATCAAAAAGATCAAGGCCGAGGTGGACATTCTCACCCTCACCGCCACCCCCATTCCGCGAACGCTGGAGATGTCACTGCTGGGCATCCGCGATCTTTCCGTTATCTCAAGTCCGCCGGAGCACCGCCGTCCGGTCAAGACCTTTGTCGCCCGCTATGATGAACTGGTGATCAAGGAGGCGGTGAGTAAAGAAATGCGCCGCCAGGGACAGGTTTTCTTTGTCCATAACCGGGTGAAATCCATCCACCGCATGGCCGCAACCATTCAGGAACTGGTACCCGAGGCCCGTATTGGCGTGGCCCATGGCCAGATGGACGGCAAGGATCTCGAGTCCGTCATGGTGGCCTTTACCACCGGCAAGATTGATGTCCTGATCTGCACCACCATCATCGAATCGGGGCTGGACATCCCATCCGCCAATACCATTATCATCAACCGGGCCGACACCCTGGGCCTGGCCGAGATCTACCAGCTGCGCGGTCGGGTGGGGAGATCCAGCACCCAATCCTATGCCTATCTGCTGGTCCCTTCCCTGGACAACCTCAGTCGTGATTCCAAAGACCGGCTCCAGGCCTTGATGGACTGTAATGAACTGGGCGGGGGATTCAAGCTTGCCATGAGTGACCTGCAGATCCGCGGCGGCGGCAATCTGCTCGGCGTCTCACAGAGTGGGCATATTGCCGCCATCGGTTATGAACTCTACCTGGATCTGCTGCAAACAACCGTGGCCGAGCTGAAGACCAGGGCGGCCTGCGGCGACAGTCCGGATTGGGGAGTCACGGACGACCTTGATCCTGAAATCAACCTTCAAATCTCGGCCTATATTCCAGAATCCTACATCCCGGATATCAGCCAGCGCTATGTCGCCTACCGACGGATTTCGGCCTTGTCCACAGCGGAGATGGCAGAGCACATCGACCTGAGCGATGAACTCATTGACCGCTATGGCCCACTTCCCGTGGAAACCACCAGTCTTTTACAGGTGGTCAGCCTGAAAAAAGAGATGGCTGCCTTAAAAATCAGTAAACTTGAGAAGGGCAAAGACTCCCTTGTTTTCTCCTTCCTCAAGAGCACCCCCATTGAGCCGGTCATGCTGCTTGACTACCTCCAGAGCAAAACCGTTGCCCACAAGTTCAGCACCAACCGGCAGACGGCCAAAAAGAAGCAAGCCGCCTCAATCTGGGCTGCCGCAGAGATTCCCGTAGCCCGCCTTACCCCCGACGGCAGGCTGCTGATTCCGGTGCAAGTCACCTCGCCGGACGACCTCTTTATCGCAATCCGTAAGATTCTTGCGGACCTGACACAACTTATCCCAACACCTGTGGAGCAATCCTGATGACCCTCTCACAACACCACAAACAGATCCATCCGGATTTTTCCTGGGCGGATATCGACACCGTTCTCCTTGACATGGACGGCACCCTTCTGGACAAGTACTTTGATGATTTTTTCTGGGAGGAATATGTCCCCAAAATTTTCGCTGAGGAAAACAAGCTGACCAGCGAGCAGGCCCGAAAGGAGCTGTTGAAACGCTATCAACTGGTGGAGAGCACCCTGCAATGGACGGATCTCGACTACTGGTCGGAGCAGTTGGGGCTGGATATTCCGGAGCTGAAATGCAAGGTGGATCACCTCATCCAGGTGCATCCCTTTGTCATCGACTTTCTCCGATTCTTACGCACAATGGACAAGCAGGTGCATCTCATCACCAACGCCCATTCCAAGACCCTGGAAATCAAGCTGCGCAAGACCGAACTCGGCAGCTGGTTTGACCGGATTATCTGTGCGGAAGAAGTCGGGGAGGCAAAGGAACACCCCATTTTCTGGAATAAACTCGAAGAGATGCTGCACTATGACCGCAAGCGCACCCTGCTGGCCGATGATACCGCCAAGGTTCTACGCTCCGCCAAGGCCTACGATATGGGATATCTTATCTTTGTCGCCCGGCCCAGCTCACGCCAACCCGTGCGCTTCTCCCATGAATACCCCTCCATTGTTACCTTTGA
>JAFLKM010000054.1 GCA_019163335.1 Desulfobulbaceae bacterium
GCTCAACCAATGTCATCCTTGGTTGTTTTCAGACTTTTTTAAACCGACTCACACATCACTCTGGGAAAAGTTCATGGCCAGCCATCAGCGATCAAAAGTCACTGCGGATCTAAAAAACAACAGACTCAATATCATTATCCCCACCACCGCCAGCCAAAAAGAAGTGGAAAAAGTTTATAGCGACATTCGGTTTTGCGTAGCGGACCTCAAACCCGGCTTTAATGTCGTTACAGATTATTCTCACTGCACCTTTGCCCATTTGAGTGCCATTTCCCCCATGCGACAGATTATGGACTATCTTGTCAGCAAGCAGCCAGGGAACATTATCCGGGTTATGGGAGAAACAGGGCTGATCGCCAAACAACTCCTTCGCTTTGCCGATAAATTTCAAAGTTATACACCGGCTTACGTCAACACGCAGGAGGAGGCCGAAGAGTATCTGGCAAATAACACCAAACGCAAAGGACTTCGATTCAAGCTTCATGGACATCCGATTGAATGTACCATTGATCAAAAGACAGAAACCGGAGCCCTCATTGACATCTCCGTAAGTGGATTTGCGGTGCAAGGCCTGACGATACCACTCTCCCCGGAGCAAGAGATCTCCATTGCCATTCCCATGAATCATGGCAAGGACCTGACCTCATCCTTTATATCCCTGGCAAACGTCGTTCGGGTACAGGAGGATATGTTCGCCGCTCAATTCCATGATCTTGATGAGGATCAGATTGCAGTGCTGTTCAAGTGGCTGGCCTATGAAGTGGGAAAAAACAAACCGGCTAAAGAATAACCCCCAGATGGCGGAGTAAAGTGCTGACCCGTTCGCTACCTTTCAATCACTTGCGGGCTTGTGCCAGCTGCTCCAGTTTCTGACGGAGTTGGGGCTCGGGCGGTGCGCCCACCAGCTGATCAATGAGCTGGCCATTCTTGAAAAAGAGCAGGGTCGGCACGCCCCGGATCTGATAATGACCGGCGGTGCCTGGATGGAGGGAGGTGTTGAGGGTGCCGATCTGGACCCGGCCCAGATATTCCCTGTTTAACCGGAAAACCAGCGGGGCCAGGGCCTTGCAGGGGCCGCAGGTGGGGGAGTAGCAGTCCACCATCACCGGCAGGGTGGCCTTCTTGATAAAGTTCTGGAATTCATGATCGGTGAGCTCAACGGGCTGGGCGCTTCCGCGAAGGTCCAGGGGCACGCCGCATTTACCGCACTTTGGCTGCAGATGCTGGCGATCGGCTGGAATCCGGTTCTTCGCGGAGCAGGACGGGCAGGGCACGATAAAGGTATTCATGGTTCTATTCCTCTGGAGATGAGTATTCTAAAGGGGGGCTGCTGATTGATCCGATCAATGCTTTCATCAGCAGTTGCGGGGTATCTTCAGCCGGGGCAGATATGTGGGTGAGCGGAATCTCGGCTCGCTCCGCGTCCCGGATGGCCTGAGAATCGGCAAAAAAGGCGATGGGCACAACCCCAAGGCCCTCACTTAAAAATGCCTGATCCTTCTCGTCTCTGATCAGATTGCCGACGAAATCAATCCTGGCAATCTTGACATCCTCGGCCAGTTTCTTGATCTTGAGGGCGGTTCGGATGGAGGAACGCGAGGGGATGACGACAATTAAAAGCTGGTCGACGCTTGCGATGGTGCCTCGCCCGAGATGCTCAACCCCTGCCTCCATGTCGAGGAGAACAATCTGTTCCGGTGACAGCAGGAGTTTGGTCAGCATCCGGCGCAGGACGTTGTTTTCCGGGCAGGCACAGCCCTTGTCCCCGGTCTGGATGGCACCCAGCACCATGAGTTTGAACCCCTCATGACTGATCATGAAGTCCTGCAAAAGATCATTTACCTGGGGGTTCATATTGTAAAATGGAGACCCTTCCACCTTGCCGGAGCGTTCAACGAGAAGCCTGGTCATCTCGGCAATGGGCCGGATGGCAGCAACATCCTTGACCCCCAGGGTCTCCGCCATGTGCGGGCTGGGATCGGCATCTATAATCAGAACATCCTTGCCGGCCTTTTTGAATTCATTGCCAAGCAAGGCCATGATCGTGGTCTTGCCCACTCCCCCTTTTCCGCTGATCGCAATCTTCATTCCGTCTCCATCCCTTTCTTTTATATGCAAGATACCCTTGAATCGTTCGACCTTGTTCAGTATAGTCCTGCAAGCATAGTTCCTCCGGTGTCATCCGGGTTCTTCTCATAATAATCAGCACTGAGGGGCAATGCCCTTCTTTTTTATCCGATTTTCATAAATTCTGTTTCAGGCAGGAATGGGCGCCACAATAAATGCCCGTTTGAGACAGCAACTAATGCCACTCCCCGGGAATAAAAAGACCCCGTAAAAACATCCTAGCCGGCACATCACCCACCATGCTTGCACTCTACAACCTCATCCAGATCCTCCTGCTGCCCATCGCCCTGCCCTTCCTGCTGGTCTTTGTTCTCTTAACGCCCCGATACCGCCATCGCACCTGGCGGCGGCTGGGACTTGGCATTGGAGCGCGGGTCCGAGAGAAAAGGCCGAAGGGGAGACAGACCATCTGGATACACGCCCTCTCGGTGGGTGAGGTCACCTCGGCCCTCCCCCTTATCTGCGGCATCCGTGAACGGTTCCCGGATATTTTTCTCGTCTTTTCCGCCACCACCACTTCAGGTTCCAAGGTCGCGGAAGACCTCATGGCCGACCGGGCCGACCTTGTCATCCCCTTTCCCCTGGACATCCTGCCGGTGACGGCCGCCTTTGTCAGACACATCAGGCCTGATCTTTTTATCCTGGTGGAGACCGACTTCTGGCCCAACCTCCTGACCTGCCTGCAACGCCGCAACATTCCCGCGATGCTCGTCAATGGCCGAATCTCACGCCAGTCCATGGCCTCCTACCGCCGCTTCACCTTTTTCTTCCGGCCCCTGTTTCAAACCTTCCGCCACCTCTGCATGCAAACCGAGGGCGACCGGCGCAACATGATTGATCTCGGCGTGCCGGCTGACCGGGTCCATACCCTGGGAAACCTCAAATTCGATACCCCGAGCATCACCGCCGGCAGCCACTTTCTACCCTTTCCCATGTCTCTGCCGGATCAACACCTGCTGTTTGTCGCCGGTTCTACCCATAAAGGGGAAGAAGAAATCATCCTGAACGTCTTTGTCCGGCTGCGGGCATCCTATCCTGATCTATATCTGGTCATCGCCCCGCGCGATATCAGCAGAGGCAAGGAGATTCAAGGGCTGGCCGCCTCCAGAGGCATCAGCTCCTCATGCCGCTATGAGAAAAACAGTGAAAATCGCCAACTTCTGGTCCTTGACACCATTGGCGAACTGGCGGGCTGCTACCGTTTTGCCGACATCGCCTTTGTCGGCGGCAGCCTGGTGGCCTTGGGCGGCCACAATCCCATTGAACCGGCGGTCATGCAGACCCCGGTGCTCTTTGGCCCGCACATGGAAGACTTTGCCGAGATCAGCGCCGAGCTCCTGGCCGATGGCGGCGCTCAACGCATTGATGATGAAGAGAGTTTTTTTCAGGCAGCCAACGGCTGGCTTGGCAACCCCAGACTCCGCGAGGAAGCAGGGCTTGCCGCCCTGTCCTGTGTAAAAAAACAGCAAGGGGTCATAGAACTTCACCTCCAACTCATCCAGACGCTCATCCATCCGGCGCCATGATGGCTCTGTGAAAATTCTGTGATCACCAGGCTCTCGCAGCTCCTTTCCACCCACCTCCTCCTGGCTGTCACCTTCTGTTTTGCCCTGGGCATCCCCTGCGCCCTCGCCTGCAAGGAGATCGGCTGTACCCCGGGCCAGCTTCTTGTCCTGCCTCTGCTCACCGGCGGCTGCGCCTTTTTTTTCCACCGGCGCTGCCATCCCCGGGCAGCGCTCCTGTTTCTCCTCGCCTTTCTGTTCAGCTCAGGGCTTGTGCATGGATTGCTGGCCGCTCGTACGCCGCCGGATGCCCGCCATATTTTCAATCTGATCAAGGAAGAACAGGAGACGGTGCTGATCTGCACCCTGGAGCAGCTCCCCGGATTTAACGGCAAAAACAGCACCTTGCTGGTGGATGTCCACTCCCTGCGGATGAAAGACGATGCCGGGTTCATCGGCACCCGTGGCCTTGTCCAACTGAGACTCAAAGATCCCTGGCCCAAAGCATTGATGCCGGGAGACCAGCTTGCCATCCGGGCCCGCCTGAGTCCTCCGTCCACCTTTCAGAACCCGGGCGGTTTTGACTATCCCGCCTATCTGGCCCGGCAGGATATCTGGGTTACGGGCTGGATCAGCTCTCCCCTTTTTATCCAGCAGATCGCAAAAGAGCAGACCGTCCTGCACCGCCTGCGCTTCCTGCCCGAGAAACTTCGCACCCGCATCAGCACCTTTATTGAACAGAGGGCCGATCCTGAAATCAGCAGTGTCTATAAGGCGCTGCTGATCGGCGAGGCCTCGGGCATCAGCGAGGAAATCCTTGAGGCATTCAAGGGCTCGGGCACCATGCATATCCTCAGCATCTCCGGGGCTCATCTCTCCATCCTTGCCGCCTTTCTCTTCTTTTCCTTTTACTGGCTGCTGCGAAGATCGGAATATCTGATCCTCCATTTCCCGGTCAAAAAAATCGCGGCCATTCTCTGCCTGCCGCCCCTGACCATTTACTCCCTGCTGGCCGGGGCCGGCACCCCGATCATCCGTTCGTTGATCATGGTCTTCGTCTTTATGGCCGCCCTCTGTGCCGACAAACAAAAGTCGCTTTTCATCCCCCTGGCACTGGCCGCACTCATCATCCTTGTCTGGGATCCCAACAGTCTTTTCACCGCCTCGTTTCAACTCTCCTTCATGGCGGTGGCCTCCATGGCCATGACGGCGCCGCTCATAGCCGGAATCAGTCGAACAGAGGAAAAGGCAGAGAGTACAGGGGCCAGATTCAAACAAGGAATTCTTCGCTATCTCCTTGCGGCCCTCACCGTTTCAATGGCCGTCACCATTGGCACAGCCCCCCTGCTGCTCTATTATTTTAACCGTCTCTCAGTAATTGGGCCTGCGGCCAACCTGCTGATTGAAGGGCTGATCTGTTTCTGGAGCCTGCCCATAGGCTTTCTCGCCTGCCCGCTTATCTTTATTGCCCCACCCGCCGCCGCCCTGCTCCTGCATCTTGGCGGTTATGGCCTTATCCTTTCGCTGAAACTGGCAACTTTTTTTAACGACCTTCCATTTTCCACCCTCTGGCTGCCAACACCTACGCCAGGCTTGATTGTTCTGTACTACGCGGCCATCCTTCTCTGTTTATCCGCAATGACGGCCACAAGAGGTGCCTCCGAGAATCCTTTCCTCCGCAAGACCGCCATGGCTGTCGGCGGCAGTGTCTGGTTGCTGATTCTTTTCCTCTTCTTCCTGCCGCCGGGGGAGCTTTTTAAACAAAAAATTACATCCAGTGCGATCACCTTCCTTGATGTGGGCCAAGGCAGCTCAACCTTCCTGGAGCTGCCATCCGGCAAACGGGTCCTCATCGACGGCGGCGGCGCTGAGTCTCCAAGGTTTAATGTCGGTGAAGATATCATCGCCCGCTTTCTCTGGCAGCGGGGCATCAAGCATCTCGACGGGATCATGATCACCCATAGCGACGCCGACCACTACAACGGCATCCCCTTTCTGCTCCATCATTTTAGACCGAATATCCTCTGGATCAATGACTTTAGCGGCCATGACCATGACTGGGAGAAGCTGCTGCAACTGGCCGACAGGCTCCATGTCGCAGTCAGAATTCCACAAGCCGGGGAACAGTTAATCCAAGGCGGGACAGCCCGGGTAGTCTCCCTGGGCAACCCAGTGGGAGCGGAAATTACGGAAACAAACGACAGCAGCCTGATCCTGCGCTTTGACGAGGGCGGAGCAAAAAACTTCTCCTGCCTCTTTGCAGGCGATATCGGCCGCAAGACAGAAGCCCGGTTAGTGAACGAGAATTTCCCTTTGCAATCAAGCCTCCTGCTCTCCCCGCACCATGGTTCCTCCACCTCCAACTCCGAAGCCTTCTTGAAGGCAGTGAACCCGCACACCATCGTGGTCTCGGCCGGACGTTTTCGGCCCAACAACTTTCCCACGCCTGAGGTCCGGCAGCGCTGCACAGCCCTTGGGATTACCATGGTTGTCACCGCCGACCATGGCGCCATCACCATCACCGACAAGGAAATAAAATGGCAAGGCACAAATAAAGACTTGTGAACTCAGAGATCCGGTCAGAAGAGACCTGCGAAGGTATGGGGCCATTTTCAACCCATGAAGCGCGGTTGACGGACCTATGCTGGCTGAATATTCAACTGAATCGGCACGGAGATGGGCACAGTTCTGGACTCAATGGCACGGGGGGGAGGAGAAAGGGGAAAAAGAATGTTCTTAATGTGTAAAACTATTTGGCTTGCCAACTCCAGAACCCCTGGATGGATCTGGAGTTTCAAGGTTGCTGACACCTCTACGGCTGTATCCTGATGTTTGGATACATGCCTTCATTAACCCCAAACTGAAAAGGCTGGATGGTGTTCAAGGACAATCGTTGATTTTTCTGGGCATGTCCCGCATTTTCCCAGTTTTTATAAAAGGCACCATTGGCGTGAAGAATATGGTGGATACGCTCCTTGAACGCCCCCACAAACATTGCGCCGTTACCTTCAAAACACATTTTTCCCTGGGAAAAAATGGACTTGATTTCACTCAGCTTTTTCAGGGAGATACTGTTTTCTGCAAGCTCTTCTTTGTTTCTCACCAGCCCCCACACCAGATGCTCGGCCGGGATTTCCAGCGGCACTTCGATGTCGATAATAGTGTGAGGCATAATTACACACCCTTCATTAATTGTCAGTCTGCTTTCTTTCTTGCCAAACAAAAAACTGTTAAAGCCAACAAAAACGTTTGGTTTCAGGTCTGCTTCAATGATCTTTGCGCCATGGGCGGTGACATTGTTCCCTTCAAGGGTGGAATTGATGATAAAACAGTTTTCCTGGGCATTTGCCCCTTTGCCAAGGTTCGAATTTTCGATATAGGCCCTCTGAGCAACGAGCACATTGTCAGCAATCTTAATAACCGGCAGCACCACGGCATAGCGGTCCAAGGAAGCTGTTTTAGGAATTGATTCAATGACCTCAAGATTGACATAATCAAAAACCCGTTGGAATTCGCTTTTCCTTTCGTCAATAAAATCAATAAGAATGCCCCAAGGCACCTTGTCCGGGGACAGGGAAACATAGTGTTCCAGCGCCTCTGCTGGATATTTATAGAAGAAGTTGAAATTATTGTGGCTGTTCACCCAGATTGTGCCGGGGTCAACCTTGAGATGAGAAATTTCTCCAGCCTGGACATACGAATATGCACCAATGACACAGTCACGCATGGTCGTCAGATCCACGGTGGCAAAAGGACCCAGGAAACAACCGTCGGATGGTGAGCCATGAATATTTACGTAATCCATGGCAAGTGTATCCTTGATAAAAAACTTCTCAGGTGTTTCCGGATCATGGGAATAATTGTGCACCAGAGTTTTAATAAGAACGCTGTCTTCAATGTCGATGATTTCATCTTTTGTCAGGGTCAAGATGAACTTGTTGAAATTAACATCGCACCCTTTACGCTTGAGTTCATCCCCCCGGATATCACTTTTATAGAGAATAGAATTTCTCACCCGGCTCTTGCCCAGGAAATAACTGCCGGCTATGGCAGAATGCTCGAAATGAAGGTCAAGGGGATGATCCGGAGTGATCCCGTAAAAGGCATAAAACTTACTCATCTGATCAAGGGGGATGAGCTCAACGGCAAATGGGCTCACATCAAAATTCAGCTCACGAAGGTTGATATTCACCCTCTGCACAATTCTATTAAAAAGTTTGTTCAGCTCTTTCATAGCATATCCTGATGTCTGTTATTTGTTTTCACGACACATCCGAGATTTTGAACCCAAGCGGAGATGCAGGAAAACCTGGATGGCCCTCTTCAAGTGACACAATTTCATGGAAAAGCGCTGCAAAGACGTCAGCAAGCCTGATAATGCCGACTATTTCTTCGTTCCGAGTCACCAGCAATGATGTATGTGCTCCGGCAACCAGTTTACTGATAGCGGTATCAATAGCGCTATCCTCAGAGACATATTCCCCAGGAGTGAGTGTCTGCATGAATTCTTCTACTTTTTTTGCTGCGACTTCTCGCAATATATCTTCTTTAATAATCTTTTTTTGGGTTGAAAATTGATCGCGGATATGCGCAATAAAGGCTTCGCTGAATTTGAATTTTCGCATCTCCTCTATTTCATTGTCGAATTCACGTTCATTTTCCAAAGCCTTCAGCACCCGGAGCTGGCTTATTTTTCCGACTACGTGTCCATCCAGATCAAAAACGAGGATAACCCTGTGCTGAAACTTACTCACCGCATAGACCTCCTGGGCTCGCTCAAGCACCCAGATAGCCTCAACAAGGGATGTCCCCACCGGGACGGCCGCATATTCAGAGATGGGAACCATAAGGTCTTTCACAAGATAGTTTTTCACAATACCCCCTCAGCGACAAAACGGATTTTCAAGTAGTTATTACCCAAGCTCAACCTCACTGTCCCACTGTCAATAACTAATAATCTAAAAAATATTCAGGCGCGTGTCAACAACTCTTCAGGGATGCCTCAGTAGCAAGGGGTAGAAGCCTCTTCAAGCAAATCAATCGGCAAAACACTTGACCCGTTCATCTGGGTTAGAAAAAAAACTGACAAGGGGCAACATCTTCACAGTTTCCCCATTGTCTCTTCCACACAGATAAGTAGTTGACATTTAAAGCCACTCATACTTACTATAGAAAACCAGAAGGACAATTTTTTAGTGCCTTACAGATTATCTTCTTGTAAAAAAACAAGAAGATAATCTGTAAGGCACTCATCCCGTTTATCGGGGGTCAGCATTTTATACTTTTAACAATTCCACATCCACGAGAGGAGCTATAATTCATGGCCACTGTGCAACAAATTCCCCAATCCCCCTGGCGTGCCATCATCGAGACCGGTCTGCATGCCAATTCGGTCTCCAGAACCACCATGGCCCAACTGTATGACCTTTCGCTGCATCAGTCCGAAGTCATAGCCACCTCCCATCCGATGTATAATCCCGGCCTGTTTGGACTTCCAAAGAACGCGGTGGTTCTCGTCTCCAATGATGGCTCCGTGGTGGGACGCACGGCCCGTGCCCGCCTGCTGGTACGGACCTTTGACAAACACCGGAGCGACCAGATCCAGGCTCTTCTGCGTGAGGCGGTCTATCAGTTCAACAAACGACCGGGCCTGCATCTGGAAGGGATGATTGGACTGCATCCGGATTTCATGATCAAGGCGCACCTTTTAAGTCCGGTCACCGATGCCAAAAACATGTTCGACTGGGGAATCAATTTTTGCCCCTTTATGAAACCCTGGAGTGATACCTACGCTAAATCAAGGATTATCAATGAGCCCGACATTTTAGCCTTTGCCGACCCTGAGTGGAGCCATCCGGAGTATCCCAATGGCTGTGTCATCATTGACGAGATGACCAACTGTATTGCCATTCTCGGGCTCCGCTATTTCGGGGAGCGCAAAAAAGGAACTCTGACCCTGGCCTGGACCATCGGGGTTCGCCATAACATGGTGGCCTGTCATGGCGGCATCAAGAAGATCGGCGATAAACCACCGGTGGCCGTCTTTGGCCTTTCCGGTTCCGGCAAGTCTTCCATAACCAACAGTCTCGACCATGAGGGCCTGCTCACCGCCAAAGAAAAGGTCACAGTGATTCACGATGACGCCTTTCTCATCGACCTGGAGAGCGACCTGGCTATGGCCCTCGAGCCCTCTCTCTTTGATAAAACCGATGCCGTGACCGCCGACGACCCGCTGCTCAAGTATTTCTACTCAGCCCAGAATGTCGGGGTCATGAGCACCGCCGATGGCGGCAAGAAGATGGTGAACGCAGATATCCGCAACAGCAATGGCCGCTGCCTGAAAAGCCGCGACATGTTCCGTCATGCCGAGTCCTGTCCGCGCCCCGGAACCTTGATCTGGCTGCAGAAGGATACCAGTCTGCCGCCCATATCAAAGGTCGTGGGCAGTTCTCTGGCCGTGGCTATGGGCGCTTCGCTTTCCACCTTACGAGCCAAGGGAGTGGAGAATGTTGATTCCCGTGAGCTCGAGAAACTGGTCATCGAACCCTTTGCCAATCCCTTTCGGGTTCACTCCCTGCTTGAGGATTGCGAGCAGTTTCGAAAACTGTTCAAAATGGGATGTGAATGTTTCATCATGAATACCCACGCCTTCGGAATCACTGATGATCTGGAGAACATCCCGAAAGAGCTGTCGCTGGCCATTGTCACTGAATTGGTACGGGGTAATATTGAGTGGCGGGAATGGCGCACCTTCAAGGGCCTTCTGGTACCGAAAAACGGCAATGCCCTGTTTGGGCAGGATTTTGACCGGAAATATAAACCAACCCGGAATCTGGACTTCCTCTGTTTTCAGCGTGACCGGATGCAGGATCGCATCACCTTTCTTTCCCGGAAACGAGACGATGAGCAGGACATGGCCAATACCTATATCGCCCCTCTGGTTTCAGCGAGATTAACCATCGACCGGATTCTTCAACCGGATCTGTATCAGTAATTTTTTTAACCCCGATAAACGGGCTAAGTGCCTTACAGATTATTTTCCGGTAAAAAACAAGAAAATAACCTGTAAGGCGCTCATGGGCAAATGGCTGAAGCAAAGGCATGCAATCGACCGTTCTGGCCATTTCCTCATAGTCTGAGGATATTTTATGGTCGTTTTCTCAGGAGAATAACCGTGCCTGTTTCTCCCATGAATCGAAAATGGCCGCTATCGCTGTCCCTTGCCGCTCTACCGCCGAAATCCTTCTTCCGACGTTTTGCGGAATTGAATCACCTGGGACACATTTCCCTCTTTCTCTTCCCACCAGGCATGCTCTTTAATGATGCGCAATTCTGGTGGGGAGACAAGCATAATCGGCCAGCCTTGCATGAAGGAGTGGACATTTCCTTCATGCAAGGCTTTGACCGGAAGACCTCAAGCGTTGCCGCTCAGATGCTGGTCCCGGCCTTTCTGTCGGGACGGCTGGTCCACTTTCATCGTGATTTTTTGGGAGAAACCATCTATATTCAACACCCAGAGATGCGAAAGAATGGCGCTGTTTTGCATACCCTCTATGGTCATCTCCACCCCGGAAGCGCTCCTCTTCATCCTTTCGTTATCAATAAGGGACAGGAACTGGGAACCATCAGCTCCCCTCCTGAATCAAGCGTTGTCCCTGCCCACCTGCATATCAGCTGTGCCTGGATAAAAGAAGATCGGCCGCTGAATGGACTCAACTGGGACACCATGGCCGTAAACAACAGTGCTGTTTTTATTGACCCCCTCCCTTTTCTTCTCCAATAGAATCGAGAGAAGAACGGCAATTATCAACCCATCTTGTCAAGAACCCTAACCATGCATATCCTGGTGGACGCCGATTCCTGTCCCGGAATCATCAAGAACATCCTCTACAAGGCTGTGGAAAGAACCGGGACCAGAATGACCCTGGTGGCTGATCGTCCCCTGACAACTCCACCCTCCGCGCACATCCAGAAAATCCAGGTCAAGCCGGGTCTCAATGCGGCAGATATCCGGATCATCACTCTGGCGCAAATGGGCGATCTGGTCATCACCGATGACATCCCCCTGGCCTCAGCCGTCATTGCAAAGGGAAGCCTGGCACTGAACCAGCGGGGGGAGATGCTGCGGGAAGAAAATATCGCCGAACGGCTCTCAGCCCGGGACTTTATGACCGAACTGCGGGAAAGCGGCATTGACACCGGCGGCCCGGCGCCGCTGACACAGAGGGATCGGCAATCGTTTGCCAACCAACTGGACCGCTTGCTGGTTCAGCAAAAAATCTAGCCCCAACGAACGGGATACGTGCCTTTTGCAGATTATTTTCTTGCAAAAAAACAAGAAAATAATCTGTAAGGCACTAACCTTTACTTTCATACATACCAACAAGAAATATCATGGAATGGTTAACCTCCCCTGAAGTCTGGATGTCCCTTATCACCTTGACCGCCCTGGAGATAGTCCTCGGCGTTGACAATATTATCTTCATCGCCATCCTTGTTGGCCATCTTCCCCAAAAACAACAGGCCCGAGGCCGAACCATAGGCCTGGCCCTGGCCATGCTCACCCGTATCGGCCTACTCTTTTCCATCACCCTGATCATGCGGCTGACCCATCCCTTTGTCACCCTGTTCGGTCATGGAATCTCGGGGCGTGATCTGATCCTGATCGGCGGCGGCCTGTTTCTGCTTGCCAAAAGCACCCTGGAGATCCATGAAAGCCTGGAGGGCGACGAACTGGAAGAACACACCACCCAAAAAAAATTCGCCTCCTTCTGGCCCACCATTGTCCAGATCATGATTCTCGATATCGTCTTTTCTCTGGATTCCGTCATTACCGCAGTGGGGATGTCGGACAAGCTGGCTATTATGGTTGCGGCCATTGTCATTGCGGTGGGAGTGATGCTCTTTATGGCCGGCACCATCTCCAAATTTGTTGAAGATCACCCCACCATCAAGGTGCTGGCCCTGAGCTTTCTGCTCCTGGTGGGGATGGCCCTAATCGGGGAAGGCTTTACCCTCCATATCCCCAAAGGCTACATCTACTTTGCCATGGCCTTCTCCGTCTTTGTGGAGATGCTCAATATGCGGCTCCGAAAGAAAAAGATGGCACCGGTGCGGCTGCGAAAGTCAGTTCCCATGGAACTCGACGTCGAATAGTTACCGCCACCCCATCCATGCATGCGCATACCCTCATTGTCGGTGCAGGTCCTGGCGGTCTGGCCTGCGCCAGAATACTTGCAGAGCATGGACTCAAGCCTCTGGTCATTGAGCGCAAAGAGAGCATCGGGGCCAAGGTATGCGCCGGCGGGATCACCTGGGGAGGACTCATCAGCCGGGTACCCGCGGGTCTTGCCGAGAAAACCTTCCCGGTGCAGCACATTATCACCCCCCTGCAAAGGGTGCGCATCGAAGAACCAACGCCCATCATCGCCACCGTCAATCGCATCAAGCTGGGCCGGCACATGGCCCTGCAGGCCACGGAGGCCGGGGCTGAGATCATGACCGGATGGCAGGTCAAGCAGATTCATGAACAGAAATTGGTCATTGAGCAGAAAGACGGTCGACACCAACAGGACATCACTTTCGACCATCTGGTCGGGGCCGACGGATCAAGTTCGCTTGTGCGAAGACATATCGGGCTGACCAGCACCAGGGTCGGTATCGGCATCAACTATCAGATCAGCGGCGATTTGGCCGACATGGAGTGGCACCTGAACAACCGCTATTTCGGCAACGGCTATGGCTGGATTTTCCCCCATGGCGAGACCGTCTCCATTGGCGCCTATGCGATCAAGGGCACCATGTCCGCCAAGCTGCTGAAAAAAGGACTGCTCACCTGGGCAGAACGTTCAGGATTCTCTCTGGCACAGGAACAGGCCCGGGCCGAATATATCAACTTCGATTATCAGGGGTGGAGATACGGCAGGATTTTTCTTGTGGGTGATGCGGCAGGCTTGGCCTCCGGCTTGACCGGCGAAGGAATCTACCCGGCGATCCTCTCCGGTGAAGAAGTGGCCCGCACCATCATTGAGCCGGATTACAAAAGCGTGGTCATGGAAAAGCTGATTCACAAACACCGGCTGCACAGCCGCATGGTTCGCGTGACAAGCCTCAACTCCGCGTTCAACTGCCTTGCCGGAGAAGGTGTGGCATTGGGACTCCGATGCGGAGTAATCAAATTCAATAAACTGGAAATGGCGGTGTAGAGGCCTCTGCTCTCCAAATGAGCCCCTCTCGCTCTCCCCTTCCATCTTTCAGCCTTCAGACATTCAACGCCATGCCCCAAACGCCGAAAAGAAGAATAAAATCACTGTATCTCAACATCGCGTTTCTGGTCACCGGCGCCGCCATCCTCCTCTTTCTTTTTAACGCGCCGAAGGAAACCACGGCAAAACTGCCCAACGACCCGGACCATAGCCGTTTCCAGAACATGAAGAAAAAAGAGGCGGAAAAATTCTGCACCGAATGCCATTCTCCGGAAGGCGGCTATCCCCTTCCGGAGGGCCATCCTCCCAAATATCGGTGTCTTTTCTGCCATAAACGTAACTGACCAACCCCGATAAAGGGGATAAGTGCCTTTCGCAGATTATTTTCTTGCAAAAAAACAAGAAAATAATCTGAATTCCATTTCTAAATCAAGATGTACACGAGGAGAAAAGTGAGCCGCGACGAAGCAGTACAGCGAGTACGGTGAGGAGCGGCGTAGCGCATTCGACGAAGTGAACGCTTGATTGAGAAATGGAATAAGGCACTAAAACGGGGAGTTCAATGCAGGACAAAGCGGACGGATCGGGCTTCGACCCGGAAACCCTTCTTTTGATATGAGGACAGACAACATGACACAAACACAGTGGAAGATTCCGGCACTCGAGATCCTGCAGGCCGGACCGGTGGTGCCGGTCATGGTGATCCATGAACTGGAACATGCCGTTCCCCTGGCCCGGTCCCTTGTGGCAGGAGGGGTCAAGGTTCTTGAGATTGTCCTGCGCACGCCGGTGGCTGCAGCGGCCATCCGTGCCATTGTAAGCGAGGTGCCGGAGGCCCTCACCGGTGCCGGGACAGTGATCAACGCCAGGGATCTGGCAGCCGTCACCGAGGCCGGCGCCCTCTTTGCCATCAGCCCCGGCCTGACCCGGGAACTCCTCGATGCCGCTCTGCTGGGACCCATAGCCCTGATTCCGGGAATTTCCACCATCTCCGAGCTGATGCTTGCCATGGACAAGGGCTATCGGCAGTTCAAATTTTTTCCGGCCGAGGCTGCAGGCGGCATCGAAATGCTCAAGTCCATCGGCGGGCCCTTCCCCCAGATCAGCTTCTGCCCCACTGGCGGCATCTCCGCCGTCAACTACCGTGACTATCTGGCCCTGAAAAATGTGGCCTGTGTCGGCGGTTCCTGGTTCGTCCCTGCCCATCTGATTGCCGAGAAAAACTGGGACGCCATCAGCGAACTGGCGGCAGTAACCGTGGCAGCTGCCCGTTAAATCCGGCTGCTTCTCCTTGTCACTCCCCTGAAGCAGGGGAAGCATTTAGAAATCTGTAAAACTGCCGGTCATCCCTCATCTGTTTTAAAGAGCTTCTTTGTTTCTGGTTCTCGCTGTATCAGATAATAACCGATGGACAGCGCCAGAATGATCGCAGCTATTCCCATCAGAGCCTGCCCGGAGTGGTTATCAACGTCCAGAATGATGACCTTGCGGGCGATGGCGATAATGGCAATGGCCATGACAATTTTTGTATGGTTAGCGTTTTGGTTAGTGTAGGTCTTGACAATGGTTTCAAGGAGTTCGATGCCGATAAGCACCAGCATGAACAATCCGAATATCTCGAAAAGCTCATTGATTTCGAGAAGGAAAATTGGTGGGGTAAAAATGTCTTTGATGATGATCCATCCCAGTTCGATGGTTGCGAGGAGCACAACCAAGGACATCATGATCACCAGAGAGAAAAAAATGAATCTCTTGAATTTATTAATGGCTCTGATCATCTCGCCTCCTCTGTTTTCCTGTTCTCGCTTGCACTCCTGCGATTTCTGATCCACTTATCAAACGATATTACTGGGAGCACAGTTGCTCCCACCGCCATAGCAAACATCCAGGCCCGGCCATCAAGTGGCGCCGAGTTAAAAAGCGCCTGCAGAGGCGGCAGATAAATGAAGCATGCCTGGAGCACGAGCAGGGTGCCGATACCGATAAACACCGAAGGGTTGCTGAAAAAACCTTGGGAAAAGAGCGATGAGTGAAGAGACCTGCAGTTAAGCAGGTAAAAAATCTGGGTAAAGGTGATGCTTGTCACGCAGAGGGTCTGCGCTTCGGAGAGAGCCAGAGCATGCCGGGCGCTCGTTACTGGTTCTAGACCGATGATACGATAGTACTCCCAGAGGAACAGCCCGCAAGCACCTGCCGCCATGAGCATTCCAACGATTATCAAGCGGGCGACAATGAAAGCCGAAAACACAGGTTCGTCAGGAGAGCGAGGACGTCTCCGCATAGCGTTAGGCTCGAGCACCTCAAAGGCCAAAGGGATTGACAGGGTAACACTTGCCACCAGATTGATCCACAGGGTTTGGCTAGGGGACATGGCCATAAGAAGTTCATTGACAGCATCAACCTGAATTGTCGGGAAGAAAAACATGGCAACTGACAGGGTGCAGGCCAGGCCGAGATTGGTGGGCAGGATAAAGGCCAAGGATTTAATGAGATTGTCATAGACCCGGCGTCCTTCCTCCACCGCTGCGGTAATGGAAGCGAAGTTGTCATCCATAAGCACAACCTTGGCTGCTTCTTTTGATACCGCTGTGCCGGTTATACCCATGGCAATGCCGATGTCGGCACGCTTGAGGGCCGGTGCATCATTGACACCGTCACCGGTCATGGCAACAACGTGGCGCTGTGCCTGCAGGGCCTCGACAAGCTGGATCTTGTGCTCCGGGGCCACCCTGGCAAAGACGTTGGTGCTTAAGGCCGCATCCTGAAGTTGCTTTTCCGATAGACCGTCAAGGTCACGGCCCGACATGGCACTTTGTCCCTGCGGCAGCAGACCGAGCTGGCGCCCAATTGCCTCGGCGGTCACTGGATGGTCGCCGGTAATCATTTTTACAGTAATTCCGGCGCGATGGCAGACCCGGATCGCGTCCATAGCCTCTGTTCTTGGTGGGTCGATCATGCAGAGCAAACCTGAAAACTGCAAGCCATGACGGACGGATTCCGGTTGGATTTCTGCCACAGAGACGTTTTTCTTTTGTGCGAAGGCGATCACCCGCATGCCCTGGCGGGCGTAAGTGGCCATAGCGTCATTTATTCGGCCCAACTCCGTTTCACTCAAGGTGCATCGTTCAAGAACAGTTTCCGGAGCGCCCTTCAGGAGGATATGGTTTTCCCCGTCAATCTTATGCAGGGTGGCCATGAATTTGCTGTCCGATTCAAACGGGATGACGTCCAGGCGGGCATGGCGACTGCGAAGATCTTGGCTCGAAAGGCCTGCCTTTTCAGCGGCAGCTATCAGCGCTGCCTCGGTTGGGTCTCCGGTGATGGTCCAGGTGTTTTCCTCAAGACGCACTACCGCATCATTGCAGAGAATGGCTATGGTGAGCAGATCATGCAGAGCGGTCGGGAGTTCAGTCAGGCGGGTACCATCGCGTTCGATTTCCCCGTTTGGAGAATAGCCGATGCCGGAAAACCGGTATTCCAACCCGGCCAGCCATGCCACCTGCACCGTCATCTCATTGCGGGTCAGTGTGCCGGTCTTGTCAGAACAGATAACAGTGGTGGAGCCAAGGGTTTCCACCGCCGGGAGATGCCGGACCACCGCATGTCTTTCGGCCATACGCCGAACGCCTACGGCGAGGCAGATGGTAATCACTGCCGGCAGCCCCTCAGGGATTGCCGCCACTGCCAGAGAAACAGCAACCATGAGAGATTCGCCTAAAGGGGCACCTTTGACCCATATACCAAAACTAATCAGGACGGCTACTACAGCCACTACGGCAGCAGTAATGCCATTACTGACCTTGGTAAGTTGACGAGTCAAAGGGGTCTCCAGTTGCCTCGTCTGGTTAAGCAGAGCATTGATCCGGCCCAGTTCTGTGCTGCCACCGGTTGCGACTACGACCCCGGTGGCAGTACCTTGTAAAATAAGCGTCCCGCTAAAAGCCATGCTGACCCGGTCGCCGAGAGGCGCATCATGGACAACGGCATCGCTTCTCTTTGACACAGGCAGCGACTCACCAGTGAGGGCGGCTTCTTCAACCAAGAGGTTTTTCACCTTGATCAGCCGCAGATCTGCAGGGACCTTGTCGCCGCTCTGCAAGGTCACGAGGTCACCAGGAACCAGGCTTTCAGCGGGAACGGCTATTGACTCCCCGCCCCGAAGTACGGTTGCAAATTCCGGCATCATATCGGCAAGTGCTTCTATCGCCTTTCCTGCCCGGTACTCTTGCATAAAACCGATAATAGCGTTAACACCGACCGCACTGAAAACCACCAAGGCATCGGTGATTTTTTGAAGCCCGATCGCCAATCCACCAGCAGCAATCAGGAGCCAGCCAATCGGGTTGTTTATCTGACGCCAGAAAATCAGCCAAGGATTATCAGTTCCTTTACGAAGGAGGATGTTGGCGCCATAGCGTTGCAACCTTTCTTCTGCTTCACCGCCAGTCAACCCACTGATACTTGTTTGTAACTCAGATATGACATCCTGTTCTGATGAAGCATACCACGGCATACCGTCTGGTTTTGTAATGTTATCTTGCATAATTAGTTTCCATCCAGAACAACTCAAAGATTGAAATTGTTTAACAGTCAAGACAGAATGTGGTGAATATTTTGCTGCAATCTGACAAGCTGTATGAGTCAACAGGCTGAGATAACATTTATTTATTTAAATCAGCGGTGATCCCATCCGCTAAATACATAATCCTCCAATAACCATTTATACAGTTCTCGACAAGCATCCATGCGTCAAGGACGCTGAAACGGATTTCCTGTACTCTTGACGCCAACCATGAAATTTTTGAGCAGTCATATGCTGGCTTAGTCAAAAACCTTCGAATTGATGTAAGCGCCTAAACCAACCACTTGTCTTGTCCCAGCAACTGAGCTTGCATTAGCGTCAAGTTTTAGGGGAGGAGAGTCAGATGGGTGGTTTATCAGGCGCTTACGAATGATCTTTCGGCATTGTCAAACATCCTTTAGCTTGGCTGAGAAGGGCTTCCCATCCATACCAAACTATTTAATCAAATACCCGCAGCTGAATGAACGTGAGGGCCAAAATCCACCTTCATACCCACCCCTCCTGCAAGATATAATGCACCAAAGCTATCGGCAAACATCTTTCTAGCAAGGTCTCCGGTACAATGGGTGGGACAGAGACGTCGGACACCATGACTTTTCAGCGAGACAACAAGTCTTTCCATTGCATCATTGTCGCTTTCGGAAAGATGAAAACCTCCCATCAGCAGTAAAATATCCTTGCCCAGCATCTCCTGCGCCCTCGCCACGATCATGTCGATCCCTGGATGGGCACAGCCGGTAATAACAATCAGCCCTTCTTCCGTGTCAATCACCAAGGCCTGCTCGCCGATTTCACCCATCACCCCGGTGGAGTAGAGATTTTTACCGATCTTGGTCGGCATTCCATCGATCACGCTCAGTTTCCTGACCGTCCCTCGCAAGTCTCGAAGATAGAGCTTGGAAAGGGAATCTGGGGCAACGATTTCCAGATGAGGGGCAAGCTCAATCACCGAATCAAGCCCGCCGATGTGGTCCCAGTGGGGATGGGAGACAAAGAGCATCTCCACTGAAGCCGGATCAAGGCCCATTTGCTCCATGTTCTGCAGAAGGACACGGCCATTGCTTCCGGTATCAAACAGAACGGTCTGACCCGCCATCTCGATCAAACAGGAAAATCCCCACAGTGACTGCAAGCCCGGATTGCAGGGATAGTTATCAAACACGATATTCAACCTGATTCCGCGGGTATCAGGAGTCGTTAGCGGATCATTTATTGTGTGCATTTATTCCCCAAAAATCGACTCAAGCATAGAGCTTGCTTGAACTTTCACAAAAGTTATTAACAAGTTATTAACATTTTGACTTGTTCAAAGTGTGCGCCACAACTTTTCCAGCAAGTCGAGCCTCTTGCAAAATGTTCAGTTTGAGAAGAACAATGCGTTAAGCTCTTGTTAGGCCTTCAAAATGGCCGGTTGCCGGGTTCGATCATGTCGTCGAGACTAAAGACCTTTTTTCTCAAACCAGAAGAACAAAGAGATTGTTCCGGTCCAGAATAAGGGAATTATCACCCATTGTGAGACGCTAAGGACGTCCAGTAACCCTATCTTGCCAAAATCTTTCCATGTGAGAACCGTCGTTTTGAACAATGGAAAAAGCTCCGCGTAGAGGGCGGCTCCTGCCACCATTCCAGCAACTGCAAACATGGCATGCCAGCGCCCTTCACCCAGTGCGCCGATTGATGTGCCCGGACAGAATCCCATCACTGCCCATCCAGCTCCAAACAGAGAACCTCCCAGAAGCACGGCGCCGAGGTTCATCGGTTTGTGGCTTAAGGTGATAATCCCTGCATCCTTGAGTAGAGCTATCCCGACCATGCCGACCAATATGGCGGAAAGCATGAACTTGAATATCGTCATGTCCTTGAGCAACATGGCGCCGACTTGTTTCTCAAAGCGCAGAACCCGACCTTTCTGCAGCAGGAAACCGAACAGTATCCCAGTGATGAGACCAAGCATCTGATCTATATTCATAATGACCTCCTTCCATAGACAAGGATGGCAACAAGGACGCCGACGCTGAAGAACATCGTAAGGGCGACAAAGGAACTGACCGAGAGCTGCATCATGCCGCTTAATCCGTGTCCGCTCGGGCAGCCGTCGGCCATTCGTGCGCCTACCATGGCGACGATGCCTCCAAAAAACGCCCCCATCGCCCGTTTGCCGATGGATGGGCCGAAACGCTTTTTCCATATCGGCGGGATACTCTCCAGCTTAAAGCTTTTATCCGTCGCGGAAGAGATCAGCGCCCCCAGGAAGACACCGAGAACAAGCATAAACTGCCAGTCAACGCGCACCTTCTCCTTGGTAAAATACTCATTTGCTGCTACGTGATCTGGAAGCACCGTTCGCTCTAGAAGGCCGGCTGCACGGACAAAAGTTGTCGATGCACCCAGATAATTGGATTTCCCCATCCACTGGGTGGTTGCGTACACGGAAGCAATGGCCAACAATCCGACCAGGGCCCCTGCGAGGTAAGGACTCCATCCGTTATCCTTTGTTTTCCATTTCATCATGCGTTCCTCTTTTGTTATTGGAATCGAATAAGCAATTCTGCTTAGCCATCTGTTGAACAGTCGCTGGCTTGTCCTTCGGAGCCTTTGCAAGCCCGAAGGTTATCTAGGCCCTCAGGGTTAAACCTGGGAAATTGGAAACGGCGAAAATAAGATCGGTTCGTGTGATGATGCCAACAAACATATCGGCTTCATTGGTAATGGGGATACAGTTCAAGTCATGGTCATACATTATTTTCGCCACTCGTCGAATATCGGATAAGGGGTCAGCGGTAATCATTGGATAATCCATGAGCTCCCTGACAGAGGCTGCCTTGGCTTCTTGAATGACATTGTCTTCAATGATAAGTTTTTCGAGGATTTTTTCCTTGCCGATCAACCCAACCGGACTGTTGAGTGCATTCATGACAGGAAGTTGGCGGATCCGTTTTTCTTCGAGAAGCCTGTAGCAATCAATGATCGGTGAGGTGTCAAGGACTGTGACGACTGGGCGCTTCATGATTTGATAGGCGTGGTAAATGATTTCCTCTTGTTTAGCCTTGATCATTTCCTTGTAGGCTCTGATAGCTTCATTGGTGGAATAGGATTGCGAGGCAGGTTCTTTCTCATCGCTGATGCTTGGTGTCACCGGCTTCAATCCCTTGATCTGTTTTATGCCTTTCAGAAGATAAAGGTCTTCGAGAGAACTACGGAAGGTTCGCCCCTGTTCATTATAGACAGCAAACATATGGCACCTCTTGAGCGGAAAGTGTTTTTGTGGTTTCTGTCTCCTGTTCCCAATCAATTTCAGGCTAAACAGTGTGATTATTTTATCATCTGGAGCTTGGAGTTTCAGCGCACAAAATAGCTAAAACCATACCATATATAAAATAAATGTTTGAGCGGGTAAAGGCAGCGGACAGGGGCAGTTAATTGAGTATATGCTTTTGTCTCCGTTTTTTACTGATTTTCACAAAGAAACGCAAGGAGAAAAAATAACTGGGAACAGCACAGGGAAGGGCCAGCGCCACCCCCCCGACAAGAAGGACGATCACCGCCTCATACCCCAGGCTGGCAACAATCTTCATGGATTGTGCCAGGCCGGGATGTTGCAGGAGAAGTTCCAGCACCTCCTTGATCCCCGACCAGGTGAGTTCGTATGGGGTGAGGGCATTGCCGACAATTGTGGAAAGATAATACTGGGGGACATAGGTGACGGGGTTACAGACCAGAAAACTTGCCAGAATACCGGCAAAGGTTGAGCTTCTGGTGGCAACCGTGGCCATGACAATAAGAATGGTATGAAGCGGCATGCTGGGGGTGATGCCGACAAAAACCCCAATGGCGGTGCCAAGGGCCAAAGAGTGGGGATCACCTTTCAACCTTAAAAATTTCAAATAATAATATTTACTGGTTCGCTTTGGGTTCATCTTGGCTACTTTTCCTGAAGTTGAGAACGTGAATACACGTCCTGATCGTACTGCCCCGGCCCTGACTTCTTAAAATAATAAAAACCGGCCAGGGCTATCATTGCCGCATTGTCCGTACAGAAAGAGGGCCGTGGAATACAAAGGTTTATCCCCTCCTGCCGGCAATACTCGCCCATGACTTCACGAAGACGGGGATTGGCCGACACCCCGCCACCAAGCACAATCGTCCCGACACTATATTTTCTTGCCGCAAGCAGGGTCTTTGCCACGAGAACGTCGACGATCGCCTCCTGGAATGAGGCACAGACATCCGCAAGCTGCAGGGGAACACTCTTCTGCCGCGCTCCATTGCAATGATTCAGCACAGCAGTCTTCAAACCAGAAAAGCTGAAATCCAGAGATCCCTCCTCATCGGTCGGTGACGGCTCAGTATTGTTTGATCCAGGGAGGGATATAGAGCGGCTGCCAGCCAAGGATGGCTTGGCGCCGTTCGCTCCAGGTGTAGATAAAGAACGGCCGCCGGCCAGGGATAGCCTAGTGCCGTTCGCTCCAGGTGTTGATAAAGAGCGGCCGCCGGCCAGGGATGGCCCAGTGCCGTTCGCTCCAGGGATGGATAAAGAACGGCCAAGCCAGGCCCGGGGAAATGCAATGGCGCACCGGTCACCGGTACCGGCCTCAGATGACACATGCGGGCCGCCCGGATAGGGCATTCCCAGGATTTTTGCGACCTTGTCAAAGGCCTCACCGGCGGCATCATCGCGGGTTCTGCCCAGCAGGGTAAAAGAGGTATGGCTGTGCGCCAGATAGATGGAGCTGGTGCCGCCGGAAACAATGAGGGCGATATAGGGAAATTCCGGTTTTTCCTCTTCCAGAAACGCCGCCAGCAGATGTCCGGCCATATGATCCACCCCGACAAAGGGAATCCCGGCAACATAGGACAGGGCCTTGGCATAGGAAAAGCCGACGAGCAGGGAGCCAATCAGTCCCGGTCCCTGAGTGACCGCAATAAGATGAATATCAGCTAAAGTGACATCCGCCCGTTCCAGAGCCTCCTGGACAATGGGGACGATGGATTCCAGATGTTTGCGTGAGGCAAGTTCCGGCACCACTCCGCCAAAACGGGTATGAATCTGATCCTGGCTGCTGAGGACACTTGCCAGCAGGAGACTGTCGTCCTGCATCACTGCGGCAGCCGTATCGTCACACGAAGTTTCTATTCCCAGGATAAGCATAGTTAAGTCAGGTGGAGCAAGACGTTCATGGAGTTCTGCGTAACTCGTAAGGACATGCAGGGACAAAAGGAGCTGACGAACAAAAAAGCGTCAATTTACACTGCCCTTGAACCCCTTCTCCTCTAACCGAAAAAAGGAGCAGAAAGGGACTTGTCATCGGCACCAGATTTTCTTGGCAGAAAAAGACAATTCAGGGTATTACTTTCTCCGTTTATATGGTCTCTTTTCTCAAAAAAGTCAACATCCACCGCTATCAGCTATCCCATTCATCATGGTTTTATCATCACTCCAGGACATACACCAGCAAGAGCGGAATGACCTCATAAGAGATCGATTTTCCCGAACCATCTCCTATCTCCGCCTCTCCATTACCGATCGCTGCAACCTGCGCTGTATCTATTGCATGCCGCCTTCTTCCATCATTCAGCACGCAGACCTGCTCAGTTATGAAGAGATGCTGCGGGTTGTGGGCATCGCTGTGGGCATGGGCATGAACAAACTGCGCCTGACTGGCGGCGAACCTCTGGTGCGCAGGGGAATCATGGATTTCATCCGTAGCCTGACCGCAATCCAGGGCCTGGAAGAAATCCGTCTGACCACGAACGGCGTCCTATTAAACGACAAGGCAGCCGAACTGCGGCGCATAGGGATCAGGAATCTGAACATCTCCCTTGACTCCATGCAACCCGAGAAATTTCTCAAAATCACTGGCGGTGATTTTTTTGATCAAGTCTGGCAATCCATTCAGACTGCCTGCGATCTGGGATTCAATGTGAAAATCAATGTAGTGGCGATGAAGGGAATCAATGACGACGAGTTTATCGACTTTGCCAGATTGGCACTGCAAAAACCCGTCCAGGTCCGATTCATCGAATTCATGCCCATCGGCAACAAGGAAAACTGGGACAAAAGTCGGTTCATCAGTGCCGGCGAACTCCAAACACTCATCTCCACCCTGGGAACTTTGGAACCCGCAGGCCAGGGACGGCCCAGTGTCGCGGGCACCAAGGACGGTGCAGGAGCGACCGCAGGCCAGGGACGGACAAGGGTCGCGAGTACCAAGGACGGTGCAGGAGCGACATCTTCTGCTCCTCGACTGGAAGGACCAGCGCGGGTTTATCGGCTGACCACGCCGGACGGCCAGACGGGAAAGGTCGGTTTCATCAGTCCCATCAGTCACCACTTCTGCGATCAGTGTAACCGGCTTCGCCTCACCTCAGAGGGACGACTACGCGCCTGTTTGCTCCACAACCATGAAACCGATCTGAAAACTCTGCTCCGCCAAGGCGGCACCGACAGTGAGATTCAAGCGGCAATCCGAGAGACCATTCTCGACAAACCAAAAGGACATACCCTGCAAAATGACCTGACAGAATCAGGTATGGCAAACTGTGTTGGCCAGATGTCGCAGATTGGGGGATGAGGTCCGGAAAACCGGAGGCTGAGGCCGGAAATCAGATAAATGAACTCCACCTGCCTTCAACCACCCTCTCCCCTTCCTTTACGTTTCACCATCCATCATCCGTTGTCTGTTCTTTCGTCTCCTGAATTCTCCTCTTCTCCCACCGGATTTTCTGTTACTTCCCTTCCAACACCTGGCAGGGATACGAGCCAAGCCATTCAAAATAGGAACAGATATCTTTCAGACGATCACAGCCGCGCTTGATTTTGTCGTCCTCAATGTGCCCCATCATATCGAGAAAAAACAAATACTTCCACTGCTTTCCTTTAATAGGACGAGATTCAATCTTGGCCAGATTGATATCTTCTTCAGACAGGATGGTCAACACCTCATTCAAGGCCCCGGGCCTGTCCATGAGCCCTAAGAGCAGGGAAGTGCGATCAGCGCCGCTGGGCGAAGGAGACTGATTACCGATGACCAGAAACCTGGTGGTATTCCCCTGATAATCCTCAATACCTTTGACCACCACCTGCAGGTCATAGGTTTTAATGGCCAGGGATGAGGCAATGGCCCCGATATTGGGGTTGTTGGCGGCCATCTGGGCGGCAGCACCGGTGGAGAAAACCGGCAGGGTGGGCACCTGCGGCAGATTTTTTCGCAGCCACTCACGACATTGAGCCAGAGGCTGAGCATGCGAGGCAACGGTCTGAATGTCTTCCATATTGCCGGAACGGCAGACCAGGTTATGGCTGATTTCAAGAAGCACTTCACCACAGATCTTGATATTGTGCTTCATGAATGCGTCAAGGGTATTGAAAACCGAACCTTCGATAGAATTCTCCACCGGCACAATTCCATACTGGGTTCGATTTTTTTCCACCTCGGCAAAAACATCATCGATGGAATCCATGGGCTTAAAGACCGCAGAATGCCCAAAATATTTTACACCGGCCAGATGGGTAAAGGTTGCCTCAGGCCCCAGATAGGCCACTGCGATATTTTTCTGGGAGAGCCGGCAACTGGTAATAATCTCATTAAAGATCGAACGCAGAGGAGTCTCGGGAAAAACGCCGCTGTTCATCTCAATAAGCCGCTCATAGATCTGCCGTTCGCGCAGAGGATCCCACTTGGCGCGATTGCTCTCGCTTTTCAGCCTGCCGATTTCCTTGGCGCAACCGATTCGATCCTTGAGCAACGAAAGAATCTGATTATCAATGGCGTCTATCTTGTCCCGCACCTGGGGGATATCTGATTTTTTCTCGCTTACCATGGCCTGTCCTGAAGATAAATGCTGCATTTTAAGTGATAACTAACGAACATCTTTGTACAACAATACTTTTAACCGAAAGAACTTAGGTGAAAGAAAAAAAGATGTCAAGCTGTAAAAAGATTGATTTAAGATAGCGGTGTACGATAAGATCATAAACTTGCCTCATCATTAATTCAAATCTGATTGATAAGCATCGACGATATGGCAAAGCTTCTTTTACCTTCCGTCATGAAACAATAACTTTCTGGAGAGTGGAATATGAGTAATATTCAGAAGACCTATGAAGAGATTAACGCCAGGATCAAATCCGGCGAGGCAGTGGTGGTCACTGCCGAAGAAATGGTGGACATTGTTCGGGCTAAAGGGCCTGAACAGGCAGCCCGAGAGGTTGACGTGGTGACCACCGGCACCTTTTCCCCCATGTGTTCCTCCGGCGCATTTTTCAACTTCGGCCAGATGACTCCCACCATCAAGGCCTCAAAGGTCTGGCTGAACAAGGTCTCTGCCTATGCGGGACTGGCGGCTGTGGATGCCTATATCGGCGCAACAGAGCCTTCGGAGGACGACCCGCTCAACAAGGTCTATCCTGGCGAATTCCGCTATGGTGGCGGCCATGTCATTGAAGATCTGGTGGCCGGCAGAAAGCTCTTTCTTGAAGCCAAGGCCTATGGAACGGACTGCTATCTGGCCCGCAAGATGCAAAAGGAGATCACCCTGGCCGACCTGCCCTATGCCCTGTTGTGCAACCCGCGCAACTGCTATCAGAACTACAATTGCGCCGTCAATCTCTCGGACAAGACCGTTTACACTTATATGGGCATGCTCAAACCCCATTGCCGCAATGCCAACTATTGCAGCGCCGGTGAACTGAGCCCTCTCATGAATGACCCCCATTATCAGACAATCGGCATGGGCACCCGGATTTTCCTGGGCGGCGGTATCGGTTATGTCACCTGGCAGGGCACTCAGCACAACCCCAATGCCCCGCGCACCGAAGGAGGCGTACCTCGCAAGCCGGCCGGCACCCTTATGGTTCAGGGTGATCTCAAACAGATGTCCGCAAAATGGCTGCGTGGAGTTTCCATCCTTGGGTATGGCAACACCCTTGCCGTTGGACTTGGAATCCCCATCCCGATTTTAAACAGTACCATGGCTGCTTATACCGGGGTCTCAGACGCTGAGATTTTCACCCAGGTCGTTGATTATGGATATGACTACTCCAATGGTATTGCCCGTAATTATGGCGAGGTCAGTTACGCCCAGTTAAAATCAGGCTCCATTGAGGTCAATGGCAAACAGGTTCCCACCGCCCCGCTCTCCAGCATGGTCAAGGCACGGGAAATCGCTGAAACCCTCAAAGGATGGATCAGGGATCGCAAATTCCTGCTGAGTCAACCAATCCAGTTACTGCCGGATGCAGATGACGAACGAGGAACTGGAAAATAAAACAACCAGGCTTCAGGCATTGCTCCATTCCTATGGAAAGGTAGCTGTTGCCTATTCCGGCGGAGTGGATTCCAGTCTGCTTGTCCGCATGGCCTGCGACAGCCTTGGTCCAGATCAGGTCCTCGCACTGCATGCGGTGTCCTGCCTCACCTCAGAAGTTGACCAGGAAAAGGCGGCAAGGGCTGTGTCAAGCCCAAATGGTGGAGGTTGTTCGTACCGGGCCATCGAACTTACCCCTTTACGTTGGCCGGAATTTGTCGCCAACACCGCACAGCGCTGTTATTTCTGTAAAAAAAGAATGTATAACGCCTTGCTTACAGAGTTGACACAGGAAGATCATGTCCTGCTTGATGGCACCAACAGTGATGATCTTAAGACAGATCGACCGGGACTTGCAGCCATCCGTGAATTTTCCATTCATACCCCCCTGGCGCTGGCAAAACTCACCAAGTTGGACATCCGGATTCTTGCCAGGCACAGGGGATTGGCCAATTGGGATCAGCCGTCCAATTCCTGCCTAGCCACCCGTATCCCGCGGCCGCAAAAGATCACCTCAATTCTGCTCAAGCAAGTCATGAAAGCGGAACATTTTCTTCACCAAAATGGATTTACGGCATGTCGGGTCAAGCCTGGACACGATGCGATAACGATAGAGGTACCCAGCCACGATCTAAAAAGATTAGCTGGAGATTATACAACCTTTAAACTGGGCGAGTATCTGCAGCATCTTGGGCTTACTCAATTACCCCTGAATTTTAGAACTCGTGATCATTTTTAATCACTTTTTCCTTGATTCGTCCCCTGCGTTCAACTATCATTTTTTTTAAAATGATTTCTTACCTGAGTAACAAGAATGGAAAAGAGAAAAGTCAATGGTCAAACTCCGTCCTTGGCCTCCTCGTCATTGGATCTTTTTTGATCTCCATATTGCTCTTACCCCTTACAGACTCGGTATTTCATCAGGGTTTCAAAAAGATTCTGGTAATTTTTCTTTTTCTTTTGACAATTCAATAGGCTTCTATTAAAGCAGTATCAGGTATCAGGAGGAAGGGGGATGATGTTCACTATCCCTGAAGGTATAAATTGATTTTTCTGGGAGGAATCCATGAACAAGAAGGAATTAGTTGAAAGCATTGCAGAGGCCGCCGATATCAGTAAAGCAGCAGCAGAGAAAGCATTGAATGGAACTCTTGCTGCCATTGCCGAGGCTATGAAAAAAGGTGACAAGGTTACCTTGGTTGGTTTTGGAACCTTTTCCGTTTCAAAACGCGAAGCTCGTACCGGCCGCAATCCTCAATCGGGAAAAACCATTAAGATCCCCGCCAAAAATGTTGCCAAGTTTAAAGCCGGATCAAAACTTTCCGAGGCTATCAATTAATCTCCTATAACTATAGGATTCTATTCTCCATTGGCCTACAACAGCTATTTCAGAAAACTATTAGATATAAAAAAGTAATCTTTTATACTTTTCCATAGCGCCATGTTAGAATAAAAAGCCGTACAGTGCTCCTGCTCTGTACGGCTTTTCTTATTTCCCCCAGTCTTGCCGAAAGAAACTTCAAGGCTGCAGACCTCTGAAGTGACGGGACGTTAACTGACATGGACTTCCCGCCATATCCAAACTCTATGACAAGGAAGTCAACCATGACAGCCGATCTGCCAAATGAGCAAAAATCACCCACAAGAAAAACCACAGGACTGATTGCGCTCTTTACCGGAAACGGCAAAGGCAAAACCACAGCGGCTCTGGGCCTGGCATTCCGGGCCCTTGGCCACGGCCATCGAGTTTGTGTCATCCAGTTTCTCAAGGGAAGCTGGAAGTACGGAGAACTCGATGCCGCCGAGAGATTCAAACCACTGCTCGAATTTCATGTAATGGGACGGGGATTTACCTGGAAGTCCGAGGATCTTGAAAAGGATAAGGAAGCAGCCAGAAATGCCTGGGATTTTGCCGTCAAAACAATCAAGGAAAACAGACATGAGCTGATTATCCTCGACGAACTCACCTATCTCTGCCGCTACCAGATCATTGAGGAGGAAGCGCTTCTGACCGTTCTCAAAAACAAGCCGGCTTCCATGCACATTGCCATCACCGGTCGGCACGCCTCAGAGGCACTGATTCAACAAGCCGATCTGGTCACCGAAATGTGCGAGATCAAACATCCCTATCAGAATGGGGTTCAGGCCCAGAAAGGAATGGAGTTCTGACGCCGACGAACGGGACAATGGTCTTATCAGAAAGATTTCTTTGAAAAAACAAGAAACTTTTCTGCAAGCCACGAAAGCCAGGTTGCAAACACATGCACAAAAGACAGCGCTGCCACTCCGCTTATTGACACATGAATGGTGCAGAAGTAAGATTATATTTTTTCGCTTTACCATTTTGAAAATGTTACCATACGCCTTCCTCTTTAGGAAAGTAGTCACAACAGCACCAGTTCCCCAGGAGAAATCACATTGGAATCATTTGACGTATTACTTGAAAGATCAAGCACTATTCATGGTCATCTCTGCGCAGGCCAAGTGATCGGCGTTCGAATGTCGATGATCGGCCTTGCGGCCATCGGCATTGACGATCCCAAAGGACTTGGTCGAAAAAAACTCTATGTCCTGGTGGAGATTGACCGCTGCGCCACCGATGCCATCCAGTCCGTTACCGGATGCAGCCTTGGAAAACGCTCCATGCGTTGGATTGATTACGGGATCATGGCAGCCACCTTTGTCAATCTTGACACCGGTAAAGCAGTACGGATTCTTGCCCGTGAGGAGTCCCGGGAGCTTTCCAAGAAATATTGTCCGGAAATTGAGAACAAATACAAACAGCAGCTTGAGGCCTACCGGGTCATGCCCGAGGACGAGCTTTTCACCATCGAAGAGGTCCAGGTGTCCATCCCCGAAGAGGATATGCCGGGCCGTCCGATAAAACGTATTCAGTGCGAGTCCTGTGGCGACTGGGTCCAGGACTGTCGTGATGTAGAAATGGACGGCAAGTTGCTCTGCCGGGGATGTGCCCATGGAAAATATTACTCCAGAATCGAGAAAAAGGATTAAGGATTAGCGATGATAACACTGCTTGACTATGGCGCCGGCAATGTCCGCAGCGTCAGAAATGCCATAACCCGCCTGGGCCATACCGTACGCGACGTTCAGGGTCCACAGGACATCCTTTCTGCCGAGAAGCTGATCTTCCCGGGAGTCGGCAGCTTCGGCTCGGTGATGCAGCGCCTGCACCATGATGGCCTGGTGGAACCCCTCATTGAGCGCATCCGCCTCAACAAGCCCTTCCTCGGCATCTGTGTTGCCTTGCAGGCGATGTTTGAAGGCAGTGAAGAATCACCCGGCGTGGCTGGGCTTGCCATCCTGCCTGGTCAGGTCAAACGGTTCACCAACCGGAATCTCTCCGTCCCCCAGATTGGTTGGAACGGCATTATCGCCCATAAAGAATCGCCCATCCTCAAGGACTATCAAGGGCAGAAACTCTACTTTGTCCACTCCTATCGGGCATCGGTGGCCGATGTTGAGCCTGAGTGGCTCCTTGCCACCACCGATTACGGCGACTCCTTTGTCAGCGGCGTTGAACGTGGTAATGTAGCGGCATTTCAGTTTCATCCTGAGAAGAGTGGAGAGGCCGGGCTTTCCATCCTCAACAATTTCCTCAATGCCCAGGGCCGCGAAACCATTGAAGTCCGCCCCGCAATCCAAACCGGCAGCCGGAAAACACACATGGCAAAACGGATTATCGCCTGCCTCGACGTGCGCACCAACGACCAGGGCGACCTGGTGGTGACCAAGGGTGATCAGTATGATGTGCGGGAGCGCGGACCAGGAAGGGAAAAAGACGGGGGGGATGTGCGCAATCTGGGCAAACCGGTTGAACTTGCCCGCCGCTATTATGAAGAGGGGGCCGATGAAATCACCTTTCTCAACATCACCGGCTTTCGCGACTTTCCCATGCAGGATCAACCCATGCTTGAAGTCCTGCGCAAGACCTCGGAAAATGTCTTTGTCCCGCTCACCATCGGCGGCGGCATCCGTGAGTTTACCGATTCCGAGGGCAAACATTATTCCGCCCTCGATGTGGCTGCCGAATATTTCCGCTCCGGGGCAGACAAGATCTCCATCGGCAGTGACGCGGTTTACGCGGTGGAAGAGTTTCTGCAGACCGGTAAAAAAAGCGGCAGGAGTGCCATCGAGCAGATCTCTTTTGTCTATGGCGCCCAGGCTGTGGTGATCTCCGTTGATCCGCGGCGGGTGTACGTCCAAGCCCCGGAAGCAACCAGCCATCACACCATCGAAACCGCAACGCCTGGCCCGCTGGGTGAAAAATTTTGCTGGTATCAATGTACCGTCAAGGGCGGTCGGGAAGGACGCGACATTGATGCTGTCCAACTGGCAAGCACCTGCGAGCTCCTGGGCGCAGGCGAAATCCTGCTCAACTGCATTGACAAGGACGGAACCAACAGCGGTTTTGACCATGAGCTGATTAAACAAGTCCGAGGGGCGGTGTCTATTCCAGTCATAGCCTCTTCAGGTGCCGGATCAGCCCAGCATTTTGTCGATGTTTTCATGCAAACCGATGCCGAGGCAGCCCTCGCCGCCGGCATCTTCCACCGGCAGGAGGTGCCGATCAGCGAGGTTAAAGAGGCCTTGCGCAGAAACAACATCGAGACCCGCTGAGAAATCCCTGCGCACACCATCTGCATTACCGGGCCGACAAAGCCATCCCGCATCTCAAGGGGGCAAGAAACCTGGAAATGCGGGTGGTTTAAAAAGATGAGCCTTGCCAGCCTCCCTGGAACGCCCCATAAAAAAAAAGGTTGCCATGCTTAATCCTCTATCATGGCGGGTTGATGAGCAGCAAAACGCTTGTCACTGCGGTGGTGGGTCGCATTACGGGATTTCCCCTCAAACCAGCCAAATCGATCGGCATCGCAGCAGTCAAAATCAGCCACATAGGGCTTGATATCAATCACCGGTGTCTGGTCGAGGACATCAATGCCTCCAAGATAAACAAAAAGGCCCTCGACTCGTTTGAGGCGCATGACGGAGAGGCCTATGGAGTTAGGACGTTTGGGGGATCGAGTGGCAAAAACCCCGTGCCGTTTA
>JAFLKM010000057.1 GCA_019163335.1 Desulfobulbaceae bacterium
CTTTATTGTCATTTAACCTCAAGGACTAACAGCATGAACAATCAAATTAAACACCAAACTCAAAACACAAAAAAACAACCTTAAGCTGATAATATCAGGTGATATTACTTCCCTGTGAATGGTAGTCACACTCCTTGCTTTACCATGTATATTTCAAGGCCAGACTTCCCTGCAGTCCTCTCTCGCCGTCAAAAACCTCTGCGATTTGACCTTGCAGGAACCATCTCTGTTTGAGTTCCAGATCCGTACCGACAGCCAGCACATAAATGTTTGGGTCTAACTCACTCACCGCTAGGTCGCCTGCAACACTGACCTCGTTGGGATCAGAAAAATCATGGACATAACTGATCCTGGTCCAGGCACTGAGCTTCCGGTAATCTGACGTGCTCAGTTTCTTCCGCACTTCCAGACCAAGACGTCCCCAGAAAGCGTCCCCCTGTTCTAAGGAAACACGAGCGCCCAGATTGTCGTTGAAATCACTTTGATAAATCCTGGTATAGGAAAGCTGGAGTTGGGGTTCAATGGACCAGCCGTTGTCCCGCGAGAAAGAAATGCCGTTTTCAACAGTCAGGACGGAGATATTTCCGTCATACTTTTGATCCAGTCCATACCCCAGCTCGCCCGGCACCGTGTTATTCAGGCTCAGTCCGCCATAAAGGAAGGAGCAGCTCCCATACCAAGAGCTGGGGCTTTCCGGGTTCTGCATATACAGGCCATACACCCCGCCCACCGTTGCCCTCGAATCATTCTCGACATAGCTGGTGTCGTATTTTTGCAGGTTGACCCCTTGTCCAACCATAAGGCCCAGATAAGATCGCGATGGATCCCCAGCATGTTTGCCGCTGAGCATCCGCTGCCAGCCGATACTCATCCCCCCGGTTTGGGAATTCACGGAACTGCCGTCATTTTCGTTGTAATCAAGGTTGCCGCCAAAGCCGCGTAACCAGAACTCTCCCGCCCGCTCAATTGCCTCCCCGTCGTCTGCAGGATGCTTGGCACTTGCCGCATAGCGAGTCTGATTCAAGTGGTCACCAAGATCGGTAGCGATACTGCGGCCGGCTTTTTGCGCACTGGTAATCGCACCGGAATAGCTTTTTAAATAATCGGGGGCATACAGGGCATAGACCAACCAACCGCTTGACGCTCCCCGATAATAGTATTGATAGGCACCGCCGTTCCGGAATTCCCCGTTATTTTCCATCGGTGCAGCAAGCCCACCGACCAGCGTATAGCCGGCAGGCATATCGATCACGTAAATCCGTTGCAAATCACTGCCCCAGGCAGCCAAAATTGCCTGCTCGTCCCGGCTTCCCTGTATCCCGCGATACCGGTCTCCCCACCAGCTGCCCAGGTAGCCCACCGCCTCTTTATATCCACTATTGCCCCGTCGGTATAAACGAAGGGTGGAGTTGGTCGTCACAATGTCCAGTCTGGTATCGGTAACTCCAGCCAGCCCAGTGAATGAATAAAAATTAGTGTAGTCCCTGACTCCAGACGCTGACTGAAAAAACCGAGGATTGATGCCCGCTGCCATCAGAAGGGAAATTTTACGATCCAAACGGATATTTGTTACCCCTTCATAAATATTATACGCGTCATACCCATCCGGCTCTGTCTTGAAGGCTGGGTTGGCTTGAATCTCCCGGTCAATGTCAGTCATGGTTTCAGCCGACACTAACGGTAGTGGCAGTAAAAGGTGTAGGCCTATCAGCAAACCAGCCAAGAAGGAAGATCTTCGACACATCATTTTCATGCTGAACTCCTGTATCATTTATTGGTGTTCCATTCTTTCTGGAAATCTGATTCGTCAAATGGCGGGAGGCGATAATGCACCGGCAAAAGAGGTAGTAAATGGGAGATCACCACACCATTTCCTTATCCGCCGATTTCCCAGTGTTATCGAGGGTCGGCAGGTTTTGCATAGCTCATCGGCCCCTGCTCATAGCCGACCTGCTTTAACCACCAGGCTGGGTAGAAAACCGCCTGGGCGATGCCTTCCTTGGTATTCAGATAGCCATCGTTGTAGCGAATATAGAGCTGTTCCGACAACGTCCACCAGTCTTTGAGCACGTCGGATGTCAGTTGGTCGGAGTGTTTTGTCAGCAGGGCCTTGGCCGCCTTTGTGTCACCTTTGTCCCACAATTTCAGAGCGTTGGTTTCCAACTCCGTCTGGCCGCCAAAGAAAGCACTCTCGTGGTGGTCACGCACTGCCCTGATGTCTTTGATCATGAACGCATACTTCAGCTGCGCCTGATTGGCCACATAGTTGAAGGCCGTCCACATGCTGCCCCGGTCAAGTTTGAGGATATCACTAGTCTGGATGGGTTTGGGTAGATCGGTGTTTCCTCCTGCGTAATAAGGCATAAACACAGACGTTGCCGGACGATCAGGGCCGAACCACGTCACCCCGCCGATGGCCGACGGCAGCCATCCGCGCGACTGATTGACATAGGAATACACGCAACGGTAGATATTTAACGGCCGCTCGAACTCGCCCTTGACCACGGAAAGATCCCCTTCCTTGGCCTCTAATGACTCCGCTCCGCCTTCGAAACGATCAGGATCACCGAAAGGGCCGGCAGCCAGTCCCTTGGTAAGATCAAATTCCGTACCCTCATAGTTGTCGCGGTGAATGGCGAGGATATTCTTGACATCCAGTTTCTGGTCGGGCTTCACAGCGAAGGGATAGATGCGCGTAAAAGGCCCTTCCGCCCAAGCCGGAAGATTGAGGGACGGGGCCACCATGGATTGCACCCGCCATACCCGCCGCAGTGAATAATAGGGGTGATGAAATTCGCCATCGCCATAGACGCTTGTCCAATCCAGATTGCCGTCCGAGGGCTTCCACCAGCCTTTATCCTGCGCCACCTGAAAGATATTGGCCGAGTGCATCATGTCAGGGTTATCGGTCAAGACCTCGCGGATACGGAACTGGTTGGCGGCGACAAAGAGAGAGTCGTCCGGCACACGCTGGGCTACCCAGACACCGGAGACGCCTGCCTGATCGTCGCCGCTCATCTCCATGACCCATCCCTCATTGGGATCGGCCACCAGCAAGGTCTCCCCCGTGCCGTAGTAACCATATTTCTCGATGAGTTCACCCATGATTTGAATGGCTTCATGGGCTGTTTTGCTGCGCTCCAGGGCCACCCGGGAGAGCTCGGCGGAGTAAAAGATGCGCTTGCCCGCCTCAGGTTCAGGAGTAATCTTGGCCTTGTCGGTACACTCGCCGATAGACACTTGATGCTCATTCATTATGCCGTAATTGGCGTCAAAGTACGCATAGGTATGCGCCACCTCCGGGATGTAACCCAGGGGGATGCTTTTGGGATCGCCTCCCTTTCCATGAGTCGCATACGCTGGGGCGCGGAAATCATCGACGAGCCGGTGGCTGACCGTGCCACCCCACTCGGGTTTAAAATCCAGGGAACAATGAGAATAGTACACCGGCCTCAATGCGCCGGGCTTGTGATCCTTCGCCGGAACATAGACCAGTCGGGCATCGTTTAAACCATCATCGGAATGGGAAACCATCACCGCCCTGTCCACGGAGGCCTTCTTTCCTACCAAAATAGTCGTGCAGGTCAGTGCCGGTGATGCCAGCACCAGAATAAGCATCTGGGCAATCGCCAATTTTACAAGTTTGTAGCTCATCAGAAGACCTCCTTCCTTTGTGTGATCTTTTCGGCAAACCAGGAACTCGCGATCTTTCCCTGCATACGCGGGGAACAGGGTCTGCATCTTTGCCTTAATGGCTGAACTCAACTGTTTATGATACCGGCATTCCTGCACTGGCAAAAACGCCCTGCATTACCGGACTCAATTGCACCACAAGTTCGGCATTGAGTGCATGGGATGTGGAATCATCAATGCTAGTAGCCGCGGTTATCCGGGCGGTGGCGATGGTCTTGCCCCGAGAAGTAGTTACGGCGACTCTGCTGCAACTGCCGGGTCAACATTGGTTATGATGATGGAAACCGTGTTGTTGCTGTTGCGGTAAATCGCTTATTGCTTCACTCCAACCGTCTCATTTATTTCGAGAAAATCTAAGACGATCTTGGCGAATTCGGTAGGTGCTTCGATCATTAAGCCGTGAGATCCATTCTTGAATTGAACCAGCCATGCACCCGGTATAGCCGAAACAAGTGTCTTTGAACTTTCGACACCCACCACGGTATCTGAAGTCCCAACGATGAGCATAACCTGATTTGTGATGGAGGGTAGTCTGTCCAGAGGGGTCTTCCAATGGGTTGTAGCTTCAATTTGTCGCAGGACAATAGGGTTGATAGATGATTCACCCAAAGGAGCTTTGCCTTTCAACGTTGCGGAAACATTGCTTCCGTCTGTAGAGGTTGCATAAATAATGGCTTTATTAAAACGTTGCGGATACTCCAACAATAACTCCTGTGTAATCGTACTCCCCATGGAAAATCCAAGAACATTGGTTTTTTCAACTTTAAGGGTGTCAAGTAGGCCAATGACATCATCCGCAAACAATTTATAGGTAAATGTTACATCATTGGCTGTGGTATGCCCCATGCCCCGGTTGTCCAGTATGATCAGTTGGTATTTCTTTGATAACGCATCAATAAGCTCTTTCGGCCAACGATCCATTGTATTCCCCAGCCCTACGATCATTATGAGTGGTTCACCAGAACCAATCAATTTGTAGCCTATTTTTATTCCATTGGAATTGACTTGGTATACGGCATTACCTTCCTGATCCTGTCCAGTTGTTTCGCCTGAGGGTTGAATGTCTTGGGCCGTCGCGCTAGAGAAGCTAATAACCAGCGAAATAAGTACTGAAATAAATAGAAAAAAGTTTTTTTTCATAGGTGTTTTCGTTCCCTTTTTAATTGATCGAACGTTCAGCGTCAGCCGTGCCGGCCATTGACACTCGAAAAAAATAACGGTGCTTTCCGGCGTCGGATGTACGCGGTGGTTAGCGCTTATTACGCCCCAAGTTTATCGCGAAGTTCCTGAATACAGCGAACTGTCAGCTTCTTTTGGATGAGTGCGGCTTCTTTTTTCATTCGTTTATGTTCGGGTGTGCCGGGAACCGCATACCCAACAGGTCCAATTGCAGTTTCGAGGAAACCAAAGAAATCTAAAAATTTTATGAGCTGCAAGAGTTGCGTCGAGCGAGTGTTCCAAACATACTGAACCGGTTGACAGGAGGTATGTTGACTAGCTCCTGAAAGGTCAAAAGCAGCCCATTGTTCATTAGGGGTTTTGGGAAATAAAGCTTAGAGGCCTCTTTTCATAGACAAATAAAATTATTTTCAATTAGTTATCGTAGCCTGACTCCGCAGGGCACTCGGGAAGGTCGAGCTACAATCCGCCCTCGATGATAAACTTTTGGAGCAAGTTGGCGGTTTTAATATTCACTCTAAACGGTGGAATACTCTGACCTTCTACTGATTCAAAGTAGGCTTTTGCTTTTTGTTTATCTACGGTCGCTTTCAACTCATCAAAACGACCGTATTCATTAATGTTTGCTTCTGTAATGTTGGTATTCATCAAGGCGATAAGTTTGGCTTCATCCAACCCCAGCAATTGAGCAATGGCGTCAATCTCACGGTTTTTCGCCTGCGTCTGGTATTCCGTAATATATTCTTTTAACGGACGGGCGGAATCGATGACAACATCGCCCCGCTGGATATCGTGCAGGAAAATGTCGGCAAATTTTTGCTCCTCCTGCGTCAGCGAAGCGAAGGAACGGTGTAGTTCAGATAACGTTTTTTGAATTGTGCCGGCATCGCCGTCCTGTAAGGTTTTAAGGTATTTTTCAAAACGGGAATTCATGTAGTCCGCATCAATCACATCCGTATCGATTTCAGTCAAATAACCATCGATATCGTATGGAATATCGTCTATTCCTCCCCCGCCGCCTCTGCCCGATGCGAGTTCTTTATATCGCACGGCCAGGATCAGATACGTTTCTTCCGTAAAGCGTAGCTCCACCTCATACTGGTCCCGCCCTTCTCTGAATTGATATGCGGACTGGTCCCATTTGAAGCCCTGAATCTTGGCGGCTTCTAAAACGGTGTTGAAAGCTCGGAACAGCTTTGCAAATTCACCACGTTCTGCGGGGTTGTCGGGAAGTTTTTTGAAATCGTCCACCTCAGCTGCCTCGAATAGTGCAGTGATTTCATCATAGACCGCATTCATTTGATTAAGGTTGCTTTCGAGCCGGTCGGCGAAGAGCCCTGTTGGTTTATCGCCTGAGTAGAGCCTCACCGCACTATTGATATGCGCTTCCATGGAGTGCGGCTTGCGGTAATAGCGGATCGTGCCAAAGGGTTTATCCGGGCCAAACAGGCGATTCGTGCGCGAGAAGGCCTGAATGATGTTTTCATATTTCAGCACCTTGTCCAGATAGAGGGTATTCAACCACTTCGAGTCGAAGCCGGTCAACATCTGATGAACCACAATCAGCAGATCCAGCTGCTTCTCAGGCGTGGTTTCAATGCGTTGGTAGGGCGCTTTATGGGCCAGCCGTGCCGACACATCTTTTTTAAACTTTGTGTGGCCTGCCAGATCAAAATGTTGATCGTAGGCTTGGTTGTAGTCTTCAAGGATTTCCACGAGGCCTTGCGTTTTAAAAGTTGAATTGCCCCCATTGTCTTCATTTGGGTCAAACAGCGCCGTGATTTTCAGCGTCGGACATTCCTGTTTGATCAGGCGATAGTAGGCAATCGCCTCCGGGATACTGCTGGTGGCAAATAGAGCGTGAAACTTATTTCCCTGACTCAAGGTGATCCAGTTATCGATAATATCCTCGACCACCTTGTTCTGATGTGCATCGCGCTCGTATTGGCTGGACGGCAGATAATCCTCGATGCCCTTCACATAGGTGCCCGACGCATCCCGCTCGCCGGCCATCTTCACATCGTTCATATACCGGTTGAACACCTTTTTCTTTTCCGGATCGGCAAAGGCCTCGGCTTCCGTTGCTGCCCTCGCTTTTTCCAGTGCGACTGCCTTCCGCAGGTCACGGTCGCGATAGGTCATCACCTTATACGGATCAAAGCCCAACACATTTTTATCCCGAATCCCATCGGCGATGCTGTAGCGATGCAGCTCATCGCCGAACACATCGGCTGTGGTATTTTCGTGGTGCTGATTTTCTTCGTGAATCGGCGTGCCGCTGAAACCGAAAAAGATCGCGCCGGGAAAGTTTTTTTTGATGTTCTGAAGCATATCGCCGAAGGTGGAGCGGTGGCACTCATCGACAATAAAAACCATCCGCTTGGCATTGATGCGCACCATGTCGTGCGCATCAATGCCGCCTTCCTCGTCCTTGATGTTCCCCATCTTCTGGATCGAGGTGACGATTAAGGTATTGGCGGGATCGTGGCTGGTCAGTTTACTCACCAACACCCCCGTATTTTCGGTGGCCTGAACCGTTTCATTATCCTCGGCAAAGCCCTGATACTCACGCAGCGACTGGGTGCCCAGCTCGATCCGATCCATCAGGAAAATAACTTTATCCGCATCCTTTGAGTTGGCGATCAGTTGCGCCGACTTAAAGCTGGTCATGGTTTTGCCCGAGCCCGTGGTATGCCAGATATAGCCGCCAAGCCGATTCGGGTTCTTCCAGTCGGTTCTCGCCACCTTATCGGAAATCGCGTGGGCGGCGTAATACTGATAGCTCCGCATTACCTTGAGCACCCCGTCCGAATCGTCGGCCACCGTGTAAAAGCCGATCAACTGGTGCGCCATCGGGATCGACAACAGCGTCGAGATGACGGCCTTCCAGTCGTTGATCGGCTCATTATTGAAATCGGCCCAATGAAAATAGAAATCTTTATTAAAGCGCCCGTCCATTCCCGGATTGGAAAAATAGACCGCCTCCGCCGGTTCCATCGCCACAAAAAGTTGAACCAATGCGAACAAACCCGAAAAAATCCCTTCATTGGAATACTTTTCGATCTGGCGATAGGCCTGACTGACGGGGATGCCGCTCCTTTTGAGCTCAACATGGATCACCGGCATGCCGTTAATCATCAGCAGGAAATCCCCCCGCCGATCACGCATGAGCGCCGAGCTTCTGGCAAAGCGCGGCTGTTGCACGATCTGGTAGCGGCTTTGCCCCGCCGCAATTTCGCGCCGGTCATAGATTTTGAGGCTCACCTCTTTGCCGAAGTGCAGCGTATCCGCTGGATTGTCGCGGGTGATCGAAACCGTCTTGCCGTTGATAAAGCCGTTCAGCTTCAGCGGGGTGCGCAGCTCGGTAATCTGCTCCATTATCTGCTGCATTTCCCCTTGGGTCAGCGGGGCATCGTTGAGCTGGTCCACCCCGCGATTGTTTTCAAACAGAATCGTGGCCCAGTTTGCCAGGAGATCCGCTTCGGACGGATTTTTAATCACCTCCGGCTCCCAACCGCGCTGGGTCAGTTCTTGGATGACGGCTGCTTCAAATTTTGCTTCGGTGGGGAAGGTCATAATGGGTCGTTCCTTCTACAATTAATCGTTCAAACAAACATTTTTTCTAAGCAGGCTGTCTTGATCTGTTTCAGCTTTTCCACCTGTGTTCCATACTGCGCGATTAGCTCGTCCAGTTGGCGGAAATAAGTACCGATTTTTTGCTGTTCTTCATTTGAAGGAAGCAATACGACGAAGTTGTGAATGTCATTTAAGCTCAAATGTGGCACAGCTGTTTCCGTCTTAATTGCTCGAATATAGGTTGAAAAATCTCTTTGGATTTGCTGACAGATGAAGTCACAATATACTTTGTCACACCGTACTCTTGTCACCCGTTGAACAAGCAGTGCTGGAAGATCGCATTTCTTAATTTTTGCATAACTCTTCCCGATTAATGCACCATCCATTTGAATCACAATATCATCTTCTCTTAAAAGATAGCTTTCTAGTCCATATGATGATGGCCAATACTCAGAGATTTCCTTGGATGAATCTAAATACCCTCTTTTCACGTTCATCCCTCTAATTAGAAAGATCCCTGACGTGGTGAATTTTTTACTCTCAAAAGGTATGCCTGTTAGTAATATTGAGATCTCCCCCAATGCTTTCTCATCCCAAGGTTCGAAAAAGCCTTTGAAGCGGATTTCGGGGGTGGTGGCGCCGTTTTGCGGGAACATCTTTTTGAGCATCGCCTTTTGCAGCGTCACCAGCTTTTCATGCTTCCGCTGATGCAGACCAATCATCTGGTCGAGATCAGCAAAATAGGAGCAAATCTCATTTTGCTCGGGCAGCCTGGGAAGCACGACATTTCTTTTTTTCCAGTCAGCTGCATCAAAGAATAGCTTTTCAATATCAACGCCGTATGAGCTCAGGAAAAACTTCCGATACATGTCTGGCAGGGTCGAAATAATCGTCAAAAATTCTGATGAGATATTTTCATTCCCAACAGCTACCAAGTATTCGTTGGAGACGATCGCTTTATCAAGGTGCTGTTGGACAATTCCGGTTGCCCCGTGAACCACCTGTCGTTTGGAAATTAAAAAATCTCCCGCTTTTAGCTGAGAGTAATTCTTTACTAATATGTCTTTCCCTCGTAGGTGGCCGCGAGAGACGACACCTCCATTGCGACGCCGAACGGTAACGAGCTCATATAGCTCATTATCCTCTAATTCGATGGTTCGTTTTTTTTCCGTTAACACCTCTCCAATCGGCTTCTCGTCCCACTCCTCAGAAAATCCCTTAAAACGAATTTCCGGCACCTTCTTTTTTGTTTGCTCCCCCATCTTATTTGCCCTTCAGGAGGTTTTTAAATTCGTCGAGCCCCTGCATATCGAAGGCATTGCCGTCGAGTTCATCAATCAGGTTCGCCAAGCTGGCCTCGGTCTGGCGAATGGCGCGGGCGTTGTCGGCGTAAGTGATAGCATATTTATCGGCGAGCCCTTGCAGCTTCGCCGTCAACCCATCGATCAACACCGTGGGCAGCTGATGGAGCGCAGCGTTGAGCGGGCAGATCCATTTGAGTTCGAGCAGTTCGTGAACCTGCGCATCGCTCAAGCCTTCGATGGTGCTTTTGGTGAGCTGGTGCAGGGCGGCGGCTTCTTTTTTAATCACGGCCTTGAGCTGTTTGTCTTCGGCAATCAGCTCGGCGACCTGGACTATCTTCGCCTCGGAGGAATCGGCCTCAAACATGCCTGTTAGTGGGGCCTCGGTTTGGAACGCTTTCGCCGCTTTGATGACGGCGGCGTTGACAAAACTGTCGCCGGATTCGTTCACGGTATCAGCCTCTTTTTCTTCTTCGGTGAGTGACTCCAGGATTTCTTCGAACTGGGCCCCGATGTCGTTGAGCCGTTGCTCTTTTGTTCGGAGGGCTTCCAGCTCGTTGCTCAGATAGGTGGTCTGCACCAGCTCGAAAAGCATGATGCGGCCTTTCCAGCCATCCTGCACCTCTTCCTTTTTTCCATCTTTGGTTTTGATCACTATCTTCGGCTCGACCACCCGGCAGGCGTCGAAGCCTTCGGTCTGGAAAATTTCGAGATCGATGGCGATCTGTTGCCATTGGTCATCGAGCAGTTGGTAGGCGTGGTATTTATCGATCAGAGGAACGGCTTCCAGACGGGCAAAAATAGCTTCGCCAAGGTACCGCTCTTGCTGGGCAATCTTGAGCGTGAGCATCTGCGCAATGAGCTCGGTCTTCAGCCAGCCGTTAAAATCGGCAAAGGCCGCTGCAAAGGTGGCGTTAAAACCGGTAATTTCGGCATGCTCGCGAACCGCTTGGGCGAGATCGTCCACCTTAGGCTCCACATAGGGGGTACCGTTTTGGGTAAAAAGCGAGTCGCGTATGGTCGGGAAGGCCTGCCAAAAGGCAGCCAGTGCATCGAGCTCGCTCTCGGGAATGCCGCCAAACATGGAGGCATAAATGTCCCAGCTTTCGGCGGGCTCGGACGAATCGACATAGCGCGGGATATTGAGGTTGTAGTTGTTTTGTCGGATTTGGCTTTTAGGCACCAGCTGGCTATAGCGCAGCACACTTTCACGGGCGATGACGGTGTCGCAGATTTTTTTGATATCCGAGGCGCGCAGCTTGTTGTTCTTCCCCTCCTTGGCAAAGCCCTTGGAGGCATCAACGATGAGCACATCGGTATTCGCCCGCTTTTGTTTGAGCACCAGCACAATGGTGGGAATGCCGGTGCCGAAGAAGATATTGGGCGGAAGGCCGATAACGGCATCGATATGATTGTTTTCAATCAGGTTCTTGCGGATCGTACCTTCTTCACCACCGCGGAACAGTACGCCGTGCGGCAGGACAATGGTCATGATGCCGTCGGGCTTCAGGTGGTAGAGGTCATGCAGCAGGAAGGCGAAATCGGCCTTCGATTTTGGGGCCAGCCCAAAGCGGGAGTAGCGGGGATCGCTCTCTTTGTGCTCCGAATCCCACTTTTGCGAGTAGGGCGGATTCGAAACAACGGCATCAACATAGAGCGGGTTGTAACTATTGATTGGATCGGATTCATCAAAATAGGGCCAGTCGTCTTCCAGCGTGTCGGCGTTGCGAGTGAAAATATTGTCCGGCAGAATTCCGCGCATCACCAGGTTCATGCGGGTCAGGTTGTAGGTGTTTTCTTTAAGTTCCTGCGCGAAATATTTGATGTTGTTGACATCATCCATGTGCTTGGCGATGCAGTGGCCGATGTTAATCAAGAGTGAGCCGGAGCCGCTGGTGGGGTCGTAGATCTGGATCGTTTTCTTTTCTTTAACGTGGTCAGCCACGATTTCCGACATCAAGAGCGATACTTCGTGCGGGGTGTAAAACTCGCCCGCTTTTTTACCCGCATTCGCGGCAAACATGCCGATCAGGTATTCATAAATAAAGCCCAGCACATCATAGCCGAGCCTGCCGTCCATGGGGATGTCTTTGATGAGTTGGAGCAGATCGCTGATCGCCTTGGTCTGTTTGGCCGCCGTATCGCCCAGTTTACTCAATCCCGTTTCCAGCGTCTTGAAAATGCCGTTGAACAGGCGCTTATGGTTGGGGTGAATGAGGCGGCTGAAGGCTGAGAGGGCATCGTGCACATGGGATACATCAAAATCTTTACCCTGCTCAATCCACGTCGAGAAGAGGTGGTCGTAGGCCATGAAGTAGCCGATGTTGCTCTTAATGTGAACAACGGTCTCCATATCCTCTTCCGAGAGGGCGCGGATATCCTCGTCGCTAAAATCCTCGCTTTTGGCAAAGGCGAGCTGTTTATCGGAGAGATATTTGTAAAAGATGAAGCCAAGGATGTAGTCTTTGTATTCGTTGGCTTCAATTTTCGACCGCATTTGGTTGGCTGATTCCCAAATTTTCGCGGCAAGCTGTTGTTTATTCACAGTATGTATTTCCTTCGTTATTCATATAAATCCTCAAAAAAACGACATTGAATTTCAGGGACACCTTGCTAAATTATTTCATCCCAATGCTTGGTGAAGATATTTCCAAAAGTAGTGAACCGGTCGATAAGAGATATGTGAACTTGACGGACGGTTCCAATCGGGAGCAACCAGCTGGCAGAGTGACCTGAGTTCGGCCAGAACGTTAAGGGGGAGAAGGTCAAACAACAATCCTTCAGCGATTTGTTATTCCTAAAGCACCTCATAGGCATCAATAAAGACTTCGGATTTCATCCTGCCTCCTTTGGCTATCGCTATGATTCGATTCAACCATTCATACTTACCGGCAGGTGCCTCAAAAAACAGTGCCTCGCGAAAATAGTATTCCGAGGCATCAACTACGCCCCCTGACATGATGCGCGCAAACACCTCCGGCGTCGTGTGCCGTAGGCCGTGGCCTTTCAACTGAATGGTGATACCATCATCCGTTTTTAGAGTGACGCGAACATCCAGTTCTGCCACCCCGTCTTGGCGGACAAGTTGGAAGTCAGATCCTCCCGTCTGCACCACTCCCGATAACTGCTCTCCGCTGAATGTTCCGCCTGTAACAGGAATAAGCAGTCTCTTCCCCAGAGGTCCGTCAATTACTTGTGGGGTATCAACATTCGCCTTCAGGCGAAACAACGCCTTCACTTCTATCATGTGTTTTGTTCCTGTAGTTGTTTTCTGCTCATGATGAGTCATTCAGTGGTATCGCTCCCGCAGATAAGATGCTAATTTTCTTTAGAAGAAAATCTTTGTAACCTTCTCTTCATCACTGTGATCGGCCATGGCAGCGATCCGGGTGGCGACCGTGTCACCGTTAAATATAAATGCTTCTTGTGGGCAGGAACGGACACACTGCAAACACAACACGCAATTATCGGCAAGTATCGGAAAGGGAGAAAGGGTGATCGCGGCCACGGGGCATATCTCGGCACACTCGCCGCATTGCAGGCAACGTTGCTCGTTTACAGCGAGGGGTGGCATTGCCGCCTTTACTGCTTTCAAACTTTTACTGACAGCATCAGCCCGCAAAGCTAGAGAGAGGTAGTCGAGAACCTTTATGTCCAGCGGCACCATCTCTTCCATTTTCAAGGTACGGAGCACTTCGTCCACCAGCAGATTAATCTGCGACAAATCTTCTTTGTCCGGATGCCCCGATGCCAATGGTTGATAGGCGCACCACATGGAAGAGTGGACTGCCAGAACCTTCGCAGCCGCCAGAGGTATGAAGTTCTTCTTTTGGAGTTGCCCTGCCATCTCCAAAAGAGAAAGGCCACTGGTTACTCCTCCCCAGGTGACAAAGGGAACAGCATAGCTTTTTGAGGAACCAAATGGCAGCCTGTGAATGAAGTCTGTTACGAGCGGCACGGCATGGTCACAGTAGACTGGAGATCCGATCCACAAACAGCAGGGAGGATCGACCAAGCTGGTTTTTTCCACTGTTGTTCTATTTTTGGTGCTGAGGTCAATGAGTACAACCTCTTGGCCATGTTCCGTTAAGCGTCTGTGGATGGTTTCAGCGATTAGTCGCGTTGACCCGGCTGGTGAAAAATAAACGATTATGTGTTTCATGGCGGGAACATTTCAGATTCGACACATTCTTAATGTGTATAAATTCATTTATAAATTTAACTTTTTTCAGATTCCTTTACAGAGATGATGGGGCCTGTGGATGCAGAAGGTGGCCGGAAAAGAAGTCCCGTTATCATTCCTCTGGTCGTGCCGAAGGCAGCCACAACCCATGCTGCGAGCAGCCCAATAAAAAATAAGACACTGGCCCATGCAAACAGTGGGAGACCGGTATGATGCGCTAGTTGTGCCGTACCGGTGACGCAAGTTCCCACCGGAAAGGTAAACGCCCAATAGGTGAGGGCAAACTTCATATTTCTTTGGTGGGCCCGAAGTGTCAAAAGAATCGCTAAACAGGTCCAGAGGATCACAAACCCGAAGATGGGGACACTATAGAACACTGCAAATAATTCAAAGCCACGGGCTATTTCAGCCGGAACAGCTCCTTTTGCAACGGTGCCGAGTATTCCGGCAGCGGTCATGGATTGTCCCAGGGGCCCTAGAACGATCCACAAGGTCGGAACGCGCGAGGTGCCCGAAGTTCCGTGATGCGCCAACCGACTCCAGATCATCGAAATGATGATCAACGCGGCCAGAAGACTCAGACCGAACTGGGAAAAGCAAAGGTAAAAGAGGGTCTCTCTCATCACGCCCTCGGGAGCGTAGGGAACGAGCATGGCTCCGATAGTAGCGGACACCATGGGAGGGACGACCGGCATGAGCCATCCCCCGCAGGCCGAGTCAGGGCGCACCGTGAATGTGGTAAACAGGCGGTACGGAATGATGACGGCTGAACAAAAGCCCCCAATAGTGCCTATGATCCACAAGGACCAGGCAATTTCTAGAGCAAAGTCCCGGCCTATCAGATTTTGGCCAACCAGGAGAGCCCCGCCAGCAACAGTGAGTGCGGCCATCGGAGGAGCCCCATAGAATTGCGCCATCATGGGATCCCGGAAATGTCTAGTCCATGCATTCTGCTGCCGAAACAGGGAAGAGCTCGTTGCAAGCACGAGACCGATCAACATTAAGGAAGCAAGACACCAGATAACAAGGGAAAACTCACTGAGAATATTGGAGAAGAGGGGCAATGATGCGGCGGCGTTGGCGATAATTCCTGTCCCCATCACCGAGGCAAACCAATTAGGGCCTACTTCATAATCAAGGTTCGCACCGGTAACATTATAAAAGAACCGTTTCCACCAAAAGCCTTTGACGTTTTTGTTCTTGAGATCATAGCCCATACCTTACCTGTCCTTCATCAACGTACCTAGCTGTTCATTTCGGCCTATGTGGCACCCACCTATTGAGAACAAAACCCCCATTTGAGGTGTTTTTTGATAAGACCATGCGCTGTAGTCCATCATCACTGAAAGTTGCACTTCGAAGTTGAATCCGCCCCATTTTTTAATTATTCCTCAATTATCTGGAAGGCCGAATGCCAAGAGTCGTGAGTCAGCGTTCGGAATTCGTGAGTTTTTCACCCAATATTCCATAGCCATTCCCCGTTACCTGGAGTTTCCCGGTGTGCGGCCAGACTGTGAGCGAGACAGGGGCGGCGAGTATCTTGGCGCTCTGCTGTTCGATGGCGCGGACTTCCTGCGGGGTCATAACGCGCGGGCCAACGACCTCGGCACGTACGGTCCAGATCCCCTCGTAAAAGACCGCGTCGACGGCCGGGGCGAAGCAATTTTGGATGGACTCAATACCTGATCGAACCGTGGCCTCGGCTTGGGCCTGCTGGAGTTCACTTTCAGGGGTGGTGGCGCCCAGGTGCGCCTCCCCGAGCAGGATGGGACCCTTCGAAGAGAGGTCGGTGGTTGTGGTTCTTCGCACCACAACGCGCAGGCTTGTCTCGCGTAAGCGCTCTTGCAGGAGCTTTTCGAATTTCGCGACTTCACCGGCCATCGGCTCGTGTGAACTCTGGATTGCCACAATCACGACCGGCCGTGAGGCTAGCTCAACCAGTTCGATGCCGAGAAACTGCAAGGCAGGACGGGTCGAAGATACCTCCCGAGCCACCTGTTCGGCCTGCTGGAGCAATCGCATTGAGGGTGACAATTGGGCTTCAGTTACCTTTCCGTCGAGATTGAGATAGGGACGAATGTTGGTGGAACCGGTTGCCGAAACATCCTTGGTAACGCTGCAGCGCATGAAAAGACGAACTGGTTCCCCAAGTCGCTGGCGCAGGTCCTCTTCCATTTTCTTTACGCTCGCCGGTTCAACCACGCGCGGAGTTTCCACGGTTGAGATTACGTCGATACCGTCCTTGCGTTGGCTGAATTCAACCTTGATAAGGGCGGTGTTTGGTTCCTTGGCCAGTGCCTCGTCAAGGACAGCGGTGATGTTAGTTTGGATTCGCAGATTACGCACCAGTCCGTAGAGATAGCTGGAGAGCAGAGCGGTTACCAGTATGAGGCCGACAATGGCGCCTGAAAAACGGTGCATCAGGCTTTTGAGTGAACCAATTTCTTCCCTGGTGACGAAACCTGCAACAAAAAAGAGGGTGGCTCCAACCATGAGGATGGCAAGAACATTGGCAAAAAAGAGGAGAAAGGCGCCCCAGGCACCCTGGTAGGCGCCGCAAGCCAGACAGAGGCCCATGGCGGCTATGGGCGGATTTAAAGCCGTCGCGATGGCAACTCCGGGCAAGGCCGGAGAAACGCGGTCATCAATCATTGCCAGGACCCCCGCGAAACCCGCAAGGGCGGCGACAAAGAGATCGATCAGAGTGGGCTTGGTCTGCGCCAGAAGGGCCACCGATGGTTCACCCATGAACGGCATCAGGCCAAGCAGAAAACAGAGGCCGACACCCAGGGCGGCACCGCCGAACTCTGCCAGCAGTGCCCTTCCAAGCAGATGGAAATCCCCCCGCATCAAGCCCAGGGAAATACCGAAAATCGGGGTCATCAGCGGGGCCACAATGCTGGCGCCAATAAGGGTCGGATCACTGTTAATAATCAAGGCAAACCCGGAGATTAACATAGAAATGCCGAGCAGGGCATAATAGACCGGTGTTGTCTTTGATCCTTCAGAGATATCATGCAATACCACGGCGCGGCGCTCATCACTCACCGAACCGATCTCAGTGATCGCCCTCCACCACTCGGGCTGCCATGCAGTTTGCTTCTCGCTCATCTTCTTTGCTGGCTATTAGAAGGAGTCGAAGATGGAAGGGGCGGGCTTTGAGCCGTTTCCGGTTGGCGCCGGTTTCATGGGCACTGGCGGTGCTTTTTCGACTGGTTCAGGGATGTTCACCGGTGCCTGAGGCGTTGGCAGTGTCTCTGCAACAGGCTCGGAGGCGATTTCGGACCTCTCCGGCACGGGGCTTTCAGGTGGGGCAATTACTGATGGGATCTGGTCGGGTGGAGACAGATTTTCCGGGGCGGACTCAGGCTGACTGGATTCGCTCCGGGCAGGCGAACTTGCTGCCTCATCTGCGGGTGCTTTTGTCGGAGTTTCTTTGGGCGGGACACGCCAGTCAAGGCGGCTGTTTTCAACCCATCCTTTTAGGCTGCCATTTTTACTGGTTACATAGGCATAGCCTTTCTCAAGCCGAGTACGGGTGACTTTTTCGTATCGATCCAGGTGGCCCAGTACCTTTGAGGATGCGGATGCGGTTGAATATACCGGCAATCCGGAGGTGATCACATAATAGACCTGACCCGTTTGATCAGTCTGCCCGGTCTGCCCATCCTGTCGAATGGACTCCGGTAGTTTGTTAAGGGTTGAATCGACCCACTTTGGGGTGGAGCAAGCAGAAACGGTTAGTGTTATCACCGCAGCGAAGACTACGGTTATGTAAGATTGTAGGGCCTGAAAATCCTTCATAATTGTTCTCTCCCCATTGTTTCTTTAAGATAGAACTCCAGCTCTGCCGAGGGACGACAACGCAAGTTTGATATTTCAAAAATATCTTTATATATTTATTGTAACGTGCATCACTCAAAAGAAAAAGAGGATACAAAAATCATTTTATCGCAATGGGACATAATGAAGCAGTGGGGGCACAATATACCAGAAATTATTCACATCCTTATCCCTTGGCCTGAGCGATGGCCTTCTGGAAGGCTCCGGCAGAGCGGCCGATGACGTCGTCGGAGATGCAGAAGGCGAGACGGAAGTAGCCCGGCGCGCCGAATCCGCAACCCGGAACCGCCAGGATCTTGTGTTCCTGGAGAATTGCGCAGAAGGCAACATCATCGGCAATGGGGGATTTGGGAAAGATATAGAATGCGCCCTTGGGGGCCATGAACTCATATCCCGCCTCTTTGAGGATGGTGCAAAACAGATCGCGCCGACGGGTGTAGATGGAGTTGTCGATGCTCGCCTGCTGAAGTCTGGCCACCACCCGCTGCATAAGGGCCGGGGCGTTGACAAAGCCAAGGATCCGGTTGGCGAGAGTCAGCGCGCCCAAAAGAGCCGCCTTGTCTTCAATCTCGGGATGGACGGCCACATAGCCGATGCGTTCCCCCGGCAGGGAGAGCGCCTTCGAATAGGAGGAAAGGACGATGCTGTTCTTTGTGGACTGGAAGGCACTGCCCACCTGGTGGTTATCAAAGACAATGTTGCGGTAGGGCTCGTCGGCAATGAGGTAGATGGTGGTGCCCAGTCGCTTTCCTGTTTCATCCAGCAATTGCCCAAGTTTATTCAGATCTTCCTGCGAATAAACCTGGCCGGTGGGGTTGTTGGGTGAATTGATAAGCACGGCCTTGGTCTTGCCGGTGATGGCAGCCTCGATGGCGCTGAAGTCAATGTTGAATTCCTGATCGGTTCCCACAACCTTGCTGACTCCGCCGTGATTGTCCACGTAGAAGTTGTACTCGACAAAATAGGGAGCCAGGAGGATCACCTCATCGGCCGGGTTGAGCAGGGATTTCATGACGATATTGATGGCGCCGGCGGCCCCGCAGGTCATGAGCAGGTCGTTTCCTTTGATGGTAACCCCCTGTTCGGTGGAGAGTCTCGCGGCCAGGATGTCACGCACCCATGGATATCCGCCATTGGGCATATAGGCATGGGTACCGGGGGTCTCATCAGCGGCCAGTTCCTTGAGCACGGTGGTGAATTCCGGCGGCGGCGGCACATCGGGGTTGCCGAGGCTGAAATCAAAGACATTCTCGGCCCCGAACTGAGCCTTCATCTTCGCCCCTTCCTCGAACATCTTGCGAATCCATGAAGATTTTTCAGCAAAAGCCCGCATTTTATCGGAAATAGACATAATTCTCCTTTTTCATTGAATAGGGTGCAATTTATTGTTCCCGTTTTTTGAAATACTCGTAGGCAACATTGATCTCTTTCATCTTTTCTTCGGCAACGCGGCGGAACTCCTCGCCTAAATGCACCACCTTGTCAGGATGATATTTCATGCTCAGGGTGCGATAGGCCTTTTTGATTGCCTCCATAGGTGCTCCGGGCTCCAAGCCCAGCACCGCGTAATACTGAGCGGCAGAATCCTGGGCAGTGGCGCCGGGTCGCTGCTGCTGCCGGTGGTACATGTATTTGGCTTCAATGGTTCGCTGGTCTATGGCTGAAATTTGCAGGTAGGCGGCGATGTTGCGGGCCACAGCCAATTCGGCCTCCGAGACCGCGCTCTTGGTGTAGAGGATTTGATAGACCAACTCCAGCAGGATAAGGCGGGGTTCGTAGGCGAAGGTGTCCCGGAATTCCTGAAGGAGAGACTCCAGGGGTTGGGTGGCAGACACGGCCTCCTTGATCAGATCCTTGACCCAGAACATCTGGGCCTGGGAATAGCGGAGGTTGTACTGAAAAAAACGGTGGATGGTGGAGACTTCTTCCCTGGTGATCTGGCCATCGATCTTGGCAATATTAATGAGGACCTGGATCAGCAGCCAGACGAATCGGTTGTGGCTTTCACTCTGAGAGGCCTCGTAGGTTGAGACCTTTTTCTGGACCCAGTAGGTAAAACCCCAGAAGATGGCAATGAAGATGAGGACGCCGGCCATTCCCGAAAAGACCAGGGCGCCGACAAAATTGAGCAATGCCGGGGCGCCGCCGGTGAGCAGGGCAATGAGCATCAGGATAAGCAGACAGCCGCCGCAGCCTGGCTGGTTGTGTCGTTGGTAAGGGGGCATGGGGTTTTCAGTCTCTAGTGAATGGTGAAATGATTAGGGGACATACAGGGAATATGTAATTATTGGTGGCCTTTTTCCTGAAAAAGCGCCTCGACAAACTCACCTGGATCAAAGTCGCGCAGGTCTTCAAGCTGTTCGCCAATCCCAATGAAACGGATGGGGATCCTGAGTTCCCGGCAGATGTTGACCACAATTCCCCCCTTGGCGGTACCGTCGAGTTTCGTCAGAGTCAGGCCGGTGATGTCCACGGTGGCGTTAAAGAGCTTGGCTTGGGAAATGGCATTTTGGCCGGTGGTGGCATCAAGGATCAGCATAACCTCATGGGGAGCGGCGGGGATCTTTTTGGCAATGACCCGTTTGATTTTCTTCAGTTCTTCCATTAGGTTGACCTGCGTGTGCAACCGTCCGGCCGTATCGACAATGACCACATCATAGTCTTTGGCAATGGCGATATCCATGGCATCAAAGACCACGGCCGAGGGATCGGCACCTTCGTTGTGAGAAACCACCCGGACATTATTCCGTTCTCCCCAGATTTTGAGCTGGGCAACGGCTGCCGCTCGGAAGGTGTCCGCTGCCACCAGTAGCACTGACTGTCCGGCCCGGGTAAATTTATGGGCGATCTTGCCGATGGTGGTGGTCTTGCCAACACCATTGACCCCGACCACCATGATCACAAAAGGGCCCTTTTCAGGCATGACCAGTTCTGCAGGACGGTCGGTTTCCATGATAAAGGCGCGGATTTTTTCCTTGAGAACTCTTTTAAGGGTCTGCGGATCAGCGAGCTCTTTTCGTTTAAGCTTGCGCCGGGCCTCTTCCAGAAGTTCTTCGGTGGTACTCACTCCAAGATCAGCAGTGATCAGGATCTCTTCGAGATTATCAAGGAGTTCCAGGTCAATCTCTTTCTTGCCCAGGAAGAGGGTGTCAATCCGATAGACGAAGGCCTCTTTGGTTTTGCTCAGTTGCTGAGAGAGCCGCTGAAACAGGGAACTGGTTTTTTTAGGAGGGGATTCCACTTTTTCCTGCAATACAAGGGGCTGCAGGGGGGCAGCTTCCACAACAGGCTGCGGTATTGCTGTCGATTCCAGGTCTGGGAGAGAAGGTTCCGGGATGAGTTCGGTGACAAACGAAGGCTCCGGGGATGCAGGTTCCAGCAGCGCCGGCTGTTCTTCAGAGGGAGTTGGGAGTTCTTCTTGTTTCTTGCCGAATTTTTTCTTGAACCAGCCTAGCATGTGGGGATTCCTTTAAGACTATTTTGCTGTCCTTGTTGAAAGGATGTTGTTTTTTCGAACTTTTAGTGCCTTACAGATTATTTTCTTGTTTTTTTATAAGAAAATAATCTGTAAGGCACTCATCCCGTTTATCGGGGTTAGAATTGAAAAAATATATTACGGTTAGAAGGACAAGAAAGCAACAAAAACAGCGATTTTAGGGAGGCCCTCATGGGGCTTTCAGGTTTTTATTTGCATTTACCGATATCAGGATTACTGTAGTGGCAAGCTTTCGCCATGGATCGGGATAAGCTTCCGGCTTGCTCTATTTATTGGCGTATGATCAAAAGTGAAAAATATTGTTTGTCTCAAATAAACGTTGGTCTTTTATTTCATGTTACAGGAGGTAGTCGTATGTCGAGTTCATGTGGAACTAGCAGTTCCTGCTCAAGCAGTAGTTGTAACAGTCAAGAATCACAACAGGCCCGGATGGCCCAACAGGATAATGCCATTACCCGTTCTTTGGGGAAGATTAAACACAAGATCCTGGTCATGAGCGGCAAGGGCGGGGTAGGGAAATCCACCGTTTCTGTTAATCTGGCCCTGGGACTTGCCAAGAAAGGGCATCAGGTAGGATTGATGGATGTTGATCTGCATGGTCCGGACGTGATCCGGATGCTGGATCTCAAGGGAGAGCTGGTCCCACCCGCTACCCCGGATGCACTGGTACCGCCACTCAAATACAGTGATAACTTGAAGGTTGTGTCGTTGGAATATATGATGAAGGATCGTGACGAGGCCATTATCTGGCGCGGGCCTTTGAAGATTCAGGCCATTCGGCAGTTTGTTGCGGACATGGATTGGGGCGAGCTTGATTATCTGATTATCGATGCTCCTCCAGGAACCGGTGATGAGCCGCTGTCTGTGGCCCAGACCATCCCCAATGTCAAGGCGATTGTGGTAACCACCCCGCAGAAGGTTGCTCTGGCCGATGTCCGTAAATCCATCAATTTCTGTAAGACCGTGGAGATGGATATTGTCGGGGTGATTGAGAATATGTCCGGGTTTGTCTGCCCGCACTGCAATCAGACCGTTGATATCTTCAAGACCGGCGGCGGCGAAGATCTGGCCCGTGAGATGGACCTGCCATTTTTAGGGAAGATCCCCATGGATCCCAAGGTGGTCATTGCCGGTGATGATGGCGCCCCGTATCTTTCTTCGGGCGTTGATAGTCCTGCCGCTCAGGCCTTTGCAGCAGTGGTGACCGCTGTGGAAGTCCGTTTGCCGCCGATCAGCACGGTGAAATCTCCGATCAATATTGCCCCCGCCGGCGGTTGCGGATGCGGCAGTGGTGGATGCAATACCTCTAAATGTAATTGCTGATGCACGGTTGCTGATATCCTTTCGCAATCAGACGGAGTCTTTTAGTCTCACAGCCATGTGATCTAGTGTCCCTTGAATGGGCACCAGGTCACATGGCTGTCGTTGTGTTAAACAAAATGTTGTAAATGGGTATGCCTATGTTAGTCAAACAATTGACCGTTGGGGCGATGGGTGTCTGCTGTTATATTGTCGGCTGTACAAAGACCGGCAAGGGCGCGGTGATTGATCCCGGTGGTGACGAAGAGCGGATTCTCTCCGAGGTGAAGAAGGCTGGGTTGAGCATTGAGTATATCATTGCCACCCATGGCCATGCGGATCATGTTTGCGGGAATCGTCGGCTTAAAGAGGCAAGCGGCGCACCGATTGTCATGCACGAGGCCGATGCCGTCTTTTTTGCCAAGCCCGAGGTCATTCGCTATTTTTCCATGCTCGGCCTGGAGGCCTCGCCCCCGGTTGATATACAGGTTCTGGATGGGGATGTGATTTCCATCGGGGATGAAAAGTTGCAGGTGATCCATACTCCTGGTCATACTCCGGGCGGGATCTGTTTGTATAATGCCCCTGATCTTTTTACCGGCGACACCCTCTTTGTTGGCGGATTGGGGCGCACTGATTTTCCGGGCGGGTCGCACAGTGAACTGATGACCTCGATCGCCGGTAAGCTCATGATCCTGCCTCCCGAGACTATCGTCTGGCCGGGGCATGGCTACGGCGGCAGTCGTTCCACTATCGGTGAGGAGAAACGTACAAATCCGTATCTCATCTAAACCTTCAGCGGAAGTGACGGGTTTATCCCTCCTTCTGCTGTCTTCTGATTCCTGTCTTTTGACTTCTGTTTTTTAAAAATGCGTGAAATCGTCCTCGGCACCGCCGGCCATGTTGATCATGGCAAGACCAGTTTGATCAGAGCCCTCACCGGTATAGAAACCGACCGGCTGAAGGAAGAAAAAAAACGCGGCATCACCATTGAACTTGGTTTTGCCTACCTGGATCTTCCCTGCGGGCACCGCCTCGGGATCGTCGATGTGCCCGGTCATGAAAAGTTTGTTAAAAACATGGTTGCCGGGGTCATGGGAATGGATCTGGTGGCCTTTATTGTGGCGGCAGACGAAGGGATCATGCCCCAGACCAGGGAGCATTTCGAGATCTGTCGTCTGCTTGGGGTCAAACAGGGGATTATCGTCATCACCAAAAAAGATATGGTGGAACCGGACTGGTTGGATCTTGTGGAAGAAGAGGTTCGGGATTTTTGTGTTGGCAGTTTTCTTGAAGATTCCCCTTTGGTTCGGGTCTCCTCGATCACCGGCGAAGGCATCGCTGAACTGAAGGAAGAGCTTGATCGTTTCGTCAGCCGCCAGCAGCTCCAGGAAGTCCATGGCCCGTTTCGTTTGCCGGTGGATCGAATTTTTGCCATGAAGGGATTTGGTGCGGTGATTACCGGGACTTCTATCTCCGGACGGGTTGCCATTGGTGAAGAACTGCGTTTTTATCCCGAGGAGCTGGTTGCCAAGGTTCGCGGTCTGCAGGTCCATTCCCAGTCCGTGGAAGAGGTGGAGGCAGGCCACCGCACCGCCATTAATTTGCAGGGGGTTGATACTGCCCTCATCGAACGGGGAATGGTGGCGGCGACTCCCGGCGCTTTACAGGCGTGCTTTATGCTGGATTGTGATTTTCTCTATCTTGCCGGCAATGAAAAACCGCTCAAACACCGCACCAGGGTGCGTGTCCATCTAGGGACGGCTGAGGTCATGGGCCGTATCTCTCTGCTCCAACAGGACGAGCTCAGGCCCGGGCAATCGGCCGCCGTCCAGCTACTTTTTGAGGAGTCCATTGCCGTCTGGCCCGGGGATCGGTATGTCGTGCGCAGCTATTCGCCGGCCACGACCATAGGCGGCGGCGAGGTGCTGGGCAACCAGCCGCCCCGTAAGCGAAAACGGGCCACGGAAGAGGATCGGCAACTCAATGCCGGAGTCTTCCGTATTCTTCAGCATGGAACCATTGAAGAGCGTATTCTCCTTTTTCTTGAGGAAAGTCAAACGGCAGGATTGACCGCCGATGAACTCTCCATCCGGTTGGGGATTTTTGGCAAGCAGTTAAAGAAGGTGATGAACGCTCCGCTTTCCACTCGCAAGATCGTGGTGGTAGATTCCGCAGCCCAACGCTATCTGGCAAAGACGGTGAGCGATAAGGTGGAAGAGGCCCTGCTCATGAATCTCACCGCCTTTCATCGTGATCATCCACTGCAGGGCGGCCTGTCTAAGGAAGAGTTGCGCTCAGGTCTTGGCAAACGGCTCGAATCGAAGGTCTTTCAGTTCTGCCTGGGAGAGCTGGTGAAAAAGGAGCTGGTGGTTCAGGAGGAGTCGGAGGTGCGGCTTACTTCGCACCGGATTGTCTTGCAGGTGGACGAAAAGGCCTTCCAGCTTAAACTGGAGGAGTGGTATCGGCAGAAAGGGCTGAGCACTGCCACCATTCGAGAGAGCTGGGAGCATTTTTCCGATATTCCCGAATCCATGGTCAAGGAGGTTCTGGCCTTGCTGCTGCGTCAGGGAAAACTGGTTAAGATCAGCGAAAGCCTCTACTACCATGCCGATACGATTGATACGCTAGCCCAGGATTTGACCGCGTTTTTAACGCGTGAAAAAGACATCGATGCCCCTCGCTTCAAGGAATTAACGGGTCTCACCCGAAAATTCTCCATTCCTCTCCTCGAGTATTTCGACAGGATTAAGTTGACTATCCGTATCGGAGATACTCGGGTTCTTCGTAAGAAAGTTGTGTAGGGAACAGGCTGAAGCCCCTGTCTACCGGCTAAAACCCGAATCACCCCATGTGGCAGATGGTTACAACGCTGTTAGCCTTGTCGCCTTCAGTCTTATCACTCTCTCTGATGATTATTCCACGATCATGACCGCGCAGTGCGTAGCATGATGCAGAATCCGGTTGGAGGTGGAGCCGAATAAAAACTCCTCGTTATGGGTAAGGCCGCGGCGTCCAACTACCACGATGCAGCAGCGCAGCTTGGCCTGTTCTTCCAAGATGGCTTCACCGATGGAGGTGCAATGGCGGATGACAAGACGAACTTCGATCTGCTTCTCGTTCAAACCGGCACTGAGAAGAATCCCTTTGTAGTTGGCTAGGGCGCAGTCCATGTGGTTTTTTTGTTCCTCCAGCCATTGCTGCCGTTTTTCCTCGGTGGGAAAAAAATCATCAGTGGGTTCAGGGATAATCGAAAGCAGAGTGACAAAGACATCCGGGTTGCCGCTGAAAAAATCCGCCACATACATGACCGCCCGTTTCGAGTTTTCAGATTCATCCACTGCCAGCAGCAGGTGGCGTTCCGTGTCCCTGCGGGCGAGATCGCCAAAGTCTTGTTCGCTCATGGTTGCCTCCCGGTTAGTGAGATCATGTCTGCCCGAGCCACGCTCAGGTCTTCCAGCATCTGGTCGGTGTTTTCATAGAAGAAATTTGTTCCCTGGGAAAAATGGAGTAAAATCCGGTTCAAGGAGTCCGGGATGTAGGGGTAAATCTTCTGGAGATTGGCCACCCGGTTCTTGTAGGCAATGCTCAGATCCTCGCCCCAGAGGGTGTCAAAGAGCGCCCGCTGATTGTGGTAGAGATCCGGCACCAGCACATCGCCGCGGCCCACGAGGAAGATGAGGATATTGCCCAATCCCTGCATGTCGAAGCTGAACAGGGATTCGCCCTGCTGGAAGTTGTAGTCAAAATCAATCCAGCGGTTGACCTGCCGTTCCTCGTCCCAGATGATGTGATCACGGCGAATGTCGCCGTGTTTTTCCCCCTGGTCGTGCAGGAATTTGACCGATTCCACCAGTTCAATGAAGTGGTCGAGAACCCGCGGAAAGAAGTTGTAAAAGTAGTCGTGATGGTTGCTGCCGTAGCTCGTCACCACATCGTCAAATCGGGGCCCGCGGATGAATTCGAGAATACGCACGTTGTTGCCCGCCGCGTCCAAAACCCAGCGGCCATGCATGAAATTTTTGTGCCCTGCGACCAGGTCAAGGAGCCGAGCCTCCTTTTTGGGGCTGCGGAAACAGGTCATCTTGACCCCGGCAATCACGGTCTGAAATTCTTCAAAAAAGACCAGCTTGAGAATCCTGGTGGCGCTGGTGGTCAGCTCGATGGCCCGGCGCACCCAGAACTTGGGCTCGTCATCCAGGCCAAAACGGCCCTCCTTTTCGCAACGTTTCATCCAGTAGGGGACGTTTCCAAGAAGCACCACATCGTTGTACTCAATTTTGAAAAAATCACTGGTGTCAGTGATGATCTGGAAGTTGGTGGGGACCCGGTCCGCTCCGGCATGTCTGGCGATGAGTGCCCGAATATCGGCTTCTCGCAGGGTTTCGGCAGGTTGCGTCATCACCACAATCCTCCTGACGTAGTGTTTGAGTGTCAACCGATGCGCCATCAGATGGGATGGCGGAGGAAGGGACTTTTTGTTTCCTTTATGCTATTATGCTAGCACCAGACGGCAGAAATGGCAAATGACCCCCGGCTTTTTTATATAGAAAAAAAGGAGGGATTGACTTTCGGGTATTCTTTCAAGTTTTATCAGGCAATGGCGGATGGCTGAGCATTTCAGGATTTGTCTATAGTCTGCTGGATTGGAAGGCCTTGCGACTGGCCAGCCTGTGTTTTTGATCTTGGTAAAAGGAGCGTTGTTTCTCTATGCAAAAGGTCATCGTCACTGAAAAACTTCCCATTAAACTCTGGCTTGACGATATCGAACCCGGTGCCCTGGAGCAGGCCAGAAATCTTGCCAACCTTCCCTTTCTCTTTCAGCATGTTGCGGTGATGCCGGATGCCCATCAGGGCTATGGCATGCCCATTGGTGGGGTGATGGCGTCTGATGAAGTGGTGATTCCCAATGCGGTGGGGGTGGATATCGGTTGCGGCATGTGCGCAGTTCGAACATCCTTGACTACCATTTCCACCGAACAATTGAAACAGGTGCTGGCCGAGATCAGACGGAAGGTTCCCCTTGGTTTCGAACACCATAAAAAGAAGCAGGATGCGAGGTTGATGCCCAAGGCAGAGGGGTTGCTGGAGGATCTGCCGGTTGTGGCCAGAGAGTATCAGGCCGCGCTCACTCAGCTTGGCAGCCTGGGAGGAGGAAATCATTTCATCGAGATCCAGAAAGGCGATGACCATCGAATCTGGCTGATGGTGCATTCCGGCAGCCGGAATCTTGGGTTCAAGGTTGCCAATTATTACAACCATCTGGCCATGACTTTGAACCGGCAATGGGGCTCTCGTATTCCCACTGCCTGGCAGTTGGCATTTCTGCCCCTTACCGGGCCAGAGGCTCAGGCCTATCTGCGCGAGATGCGTTACTGTGTGGATTTCGCCTTTGCCAATCGCAAGATAATGATGGAAAAGGTCAAGGATGCCCTGTTAACCGTTGCGGCTCCGGTGTTTTTTGAGCCGATGATAAATATTGCCCACAATTATGCGGCCCTGGAGTTTCATTTTGGTAAGCATGTTTTGGTGCATCGCAAAGGAGCGACCAGCGCCAGTGCAGGAGAGATTGGTATCGTCCCGGGGTCGCAGGGAAGTCCCAGCTATATTGTCAAGGGTAAGGGAAACCCTGAAAGCTTTGCATCCTGCGCGCATGGGGCAGGAAGAAAGATGGGGCGCAAGCAGGCTCAGCGCCAACTTGATCTGGGGCAGGAGAAGAAACGGCTGGACGACCAGGGTATTCTCCATGAAATCCGTTCTGCTAAAGATCTTGATGAGGCAGCCGGCGCTTATAAGGACATTGATAAGGTCGTTGAAAATCAGCTGGATCTGGTGGAGGTGTTGGTCGCTCTGCATCCGCTGGCGGTGATCAAGGGTTGATGATGGATGACCTTCCGTGCCCGTTCCTCTTACTCTGTCCTGCCCCTCAGGTACGGGAAAGCCGTGGGCTTTTTTCACCCCTGCTTGACAATTCAGATGATTGCAGGTATTGAGATACATGAATTCAGGTACCTGGAGGCTTTTTCTGAGATTTTCCTTTACTGGAGAGCTGAGATTGCCTGACAGGTTGAAAAGGGAACTTCGTGTGAATCGAAGACGGGCCCGCCGCTGTAACCGGGGACAAATTCCGCAGAATGCCACTGTCTGAGAGTAAGCCAGACGGGAAGGCGCGGGATGCGAAAGATCCGGAAGTCAGAAGACCTGCCTGAATATGGATGGTATGAGCTCGCGGACAGAGCCCCATGCCTGTGATTTCGGATATGAAGGGAAATCCCGGATCAATTGGTATCATTGATCCGGGATTTTTTATTTTCTCCGGATCCGACGGTCAAGGGAACACCATGTTCCATCATGCACGATTTTTACTTCCTCGCCCGGTTCTCTCTTTTTTTCTGATTGAGTTCCGTCTCATTGCAAGCATCAGTGCACTCCGTTTTGGGCAATACCGTCTCGCATCATGCCCATTTGTGATTGTAAGCCATGTCAGCTAAGCCGCCTTTTACCCTGCTATCCCTTGCCTTGATCTTGACCCTGGCCATTATCCTGGCAACGGGGATGGGGTTTATTTCCATTGACCCGGCGGAAGTGATCCGGGTGCTGTGGATAAAGGCCTGCGGCGGGACATTTGCGGGTGATATGAACCCCACCTTTCCCTTTGTTATTCTGGAAGTTCGGTTGCCCCGTATTCTGACTGCGGCTCTCGTCGGGGGCGGACTGGCCATGGCCGGGGCGGTGTTTCAAGCGATTCTTCTCAATCCCCTGGCCGATCCCTACACCCTTGGGGTTTCTTCGGGCGCTGCCTTTGGGGCTTCGCTGGCGTTGGTGTTGGGGATTCTCGGTGTCGCTCTCCCGGTCTATTTTTCTGTTCCCTTCTTTGCCTTTCTTGGAGCCATGGCCACCCTGGCCGTTGTCTTCTCCCTGGCCGCCCCAGATGGCCGGTTTTCTTCCAATACCCTGATTCTGTCCGGGGTGATTGTGGCAGCGATCCTCTCAGCAGGAATCGGCTTTATCCAGTACCTGGCCGATGAACAGGTTGGGGTGATTATCTTCTGGCTGATGGGCAGTCTGGTGGGGAAGACCTGGACAGATGTGGCACTTACTGCCTTCTTTGCATTTCCATGCCTGCTGGTAATGCTTTATTTTGCCAGGGACTTGAATATCATGGCTTTTGGCGGGCGAACCGCTGAAACCATTGGGGTGGACAGCCGCCGGGTAAAAAAGATTCTGCTGGTCTGCGCCTCATTGCTGACCGCAATCTGTGTTTCGGTGTCCGGCATCATTGGCTTTGTCGGCCTGATTGTTCCCCATCTCCTGCGCCTTGTTCTGGGGCCGGATAATCGTCTCTTGATTCCCTCCTGTTTCTTTGGCGGCGCCATTCTCCTGCTCACCGCAGACACCATTACCAGGGCTTGGCTGCCGACGGAGCTGCCCATTGGGGTGCTCACCTCGCTGATCGGCGGCCCTTTCTTCTGCTACATCTTTCGTCGGAAACAGTTAGGGGGGCAATGATGAAGTTGGATAAGGATGTTGCGTCATTGTTTGTGGTCAACAAGGGTTGTTTCGCCTACCGTGCGGAGAATGTTCTTCAAGATATTGATCTAAATCTAGCGCCCGGCCAGTTTTATGGGCTCATCGGCCCCAATGGCAGTGGGAAGAGCTCTTTACTCGATCTGTTGACGGCGACTCGATTGTTAAAGAGCGGCCAGCTTCTGTTTCAGGGTAAGCCCCTTGGCGGCTATGCCAAAAAAGAACTGGCCCGAAAGATTGCCCTGGTACCCCAGCAATTTGCGATGGGTTTCGATTTCACCGTCGCTGAGGTGGTGCTCATGGGACGCTACCCGCACATCCCCAGGTTCAGCAATCCAACGGTTCGGGATCTTGATCTGGTGGAGGATGCGATGGTAAAAATGCAGATTCAGTCTTTAAGGCATCGCCTGATAACCGATCTTTCCGGTGGTGAGAAACAACGGGTGGTGGTGGCGCGGGCACTGGCTCAGGATACCGAGGTTTTGGTGCTTGATGAGGCCACTGCCAATCTGGATATCCATCATACCATTGAGATTATGCACGTGATTCGGAGATTGGTGCACGATCAGGGGCGGACGGTCATTGCTGCCATCCATGATCTGAATCTGGCCGCTGCCTTCTGCGATCAGGTGATTGTCCTGAATGAGGGGCGAATTTTTAGAACCGGGGCAGTGACGGAGGTGTTGACCTCACGGTTGATCACTGATGTTTTTCAGGTGGAGCCGGAGGTGCAGAGGGCACTTTTTCCCTCTTTGGAGCGATCGGTATGTGGGTGTTCATGTCCTGCGCCCTCATTCCCTCCACCACTGGAAGAAGCCCTGTCCGACCATCCAAGACCTGCACGTACTTTGCATTCAACCCCGGAACGATTGTCACAGGACCGTTCATGTCCTGTTCTGGATAGCAGTGGGCTTTTATCCGGATCAATTGGCCATTAGCTGGTGTGATTTTATTTCATTTTCTTATGGATAAAGTAAGTGTCATTCTTATAGTCTTTCCTGTAATATGAGGTTTCTCCTTGTGCCCCTTGGCGGGAAATTTAATGAGAGAATCTCTCCATTTCCGCCATTGTTGTCAGGGAAAGAGAAGAGACTTATATACTTATGATGTGTAGAGGATGATTAAGAATATTTGTGTCTCGTAATGATGAAGTGATGGATTGGAAGATTATCCAGCCCCTTTTTTCCTTTTGCAAATCTAACTCCAGCGGCGCAGGCATCAAGCTTGATGACCCGCTGCATTCCTGCAAGCAACTTTTGACTGTGACTTTCTGAAGACCATGAAACTATTGACCGACTTCCTCCCCATCCTGCTCTTTTTTATTGCTTACAAGCTGTTTGATATCTATGTCGCTACTGCTGTAGCCATCGCCGCAACCTTTCTGCATGTAGCCGTCACCTGGCTGAAAACCCGCAAGGTGGCATCCATGCAACTGGTGACTCTGGCGATACTGGTGGTCTTTGGTGGCCTGACGCTCTATCTGCACAACGAACAGTTTATCCAATGGAAGCCCACGGTGATCAACTGGATTTTTGGCGTCGTCTTTCTGGGCAGTCAGTTCTTCGGAGAAAAGACCGTGGTTGAGCGGTTGATGAGCGCCCAGATTGACCTGCCCATTCATATCTGGCGGCGACTCAACCTGGGCTGGGTGGCCTTCTTCCTGATCATGGGCGGGGCTAACCTCTATACGATGTATAATTATGATCGGGATACCTGGGTAAATTTCAAACTATTTGGCATGCTCGGGATGACCGTGATTTTTCTCGTCATTCAGTCGCTGTTTCTTTCCCGTTATATTAACGAACCGAAGAAGAGTGATGCTGGGGATTGAGAGAGACAACAGATCATTCCGTAGGGAAGTATGAGGTATTAAAAGGGGAAAAGTCAGGGGCCACTCCACTTCAATTTCATGGGGAAGTCCGGTTCACCGGTAGCTTCCCTTCTTATTATTCTAAGTTGCAATCAAAACAATACTAATATATAATATTGCCATGTTCTC
>JAFLKM010000040.1 GCA_019163335.1 Desulfobulbaceae bacterium
ACTTCTAATCCGTAGGCCGCTGGTTCGAATCCAGCCGGGCGCACCAATAAAATCAAGGAGTTAAGCCGGTTCGGCTTAACTCCTTTTTTCTTTGGTGCTACCTCGGTGCTACCTTTAGGATATAAAAAGCCGCTACAAAGACTACCATACTGGTTTCGGGTCTACTGGTTAAGATTTGATCTGATAAAAAAACATCCATAAGCGAACAAGGCATGATCAGCAACAGGTAGTCCGGGGATTATGGGTTACAGCGGCAAGTTGTGATTAATCGAAGAGCTGAACCAAACCACCATCGCCAAATGATGGTAGCCGTACAACCTGAATTCATTTTCAATCCCCCTATTATTTCACATTTTGTCATTAGTTAGCAAAAACCATTGCAACCAGACGGTGTGATATCCATTCCACTTCCCCCGACAGTTCCAAGAATCCGACAGTACTCATTTCCATTTCTGCTGACCTGCTTGAAAAACGAGACCAGTTGATGACGGCGAGCTATTTCTTGTGTCTGAATTTTAGTACGGAGCGATGTAATGTATCGCTTTCCATCCTAGTGGGCCTGGCACAATCTGCTTTTTTTCTTTGCCACGATAATGACGGCGTATTGTTCAGCTCGAATCTCCTACAAGAAACAGAGCGACATGCTTGGCGCTTCTTCAGTTAATGGCAGAATGGTGACATCGCGCATCGAGTAGTGCCGAGTTAAGGGCAATGGGGCCTTATTTCCTTGTTACTCTTAATCGTTATTTTCGTCCTCGGATCCCGGTGATGTCGTGATGGTATCAATAAGCAATTCATCATAGGGAAGATGCCCCATGGTTTGCTCAATCACCACCGATCGAACATAATGTGAGAGTTTGATCCCTTTTCTCTTGGCCAGCATCTGTAAATCTTCCTTCATTTTCAGGGGTACCCAGACCTTCACATCTGCAATACTTTTTTCCTTGGGTAATGAAAGTTCATCTGCTGCTGATGTGGAGGCTCTTGAAAACATAGGGACTCCATTTAACGCAAATCGATGATCTTGCCGTTCGAGTAATCCAGTCAAATCATAGCGCCCATAAAGATGGACAAACAACATCTGGCGATAACTGTCTGATGTGCTGGTGTCAAATTTACTGGATAACTCATTCATTATGATTTCTACCGACTCTGGAATCCAGAATTTGAGGGAAACCTTATCGCCATCAAGCTCCGAAAAGTCACGGCCGGTCATGGTTATACACTCTCGACGTGAGACTGCCGCTTTTGGCGCATCCTTTTTTCTGAAGAAAAACCGCATTTTCTTTCCTGGTTGAAATTATTTTAATAGGGGAAGTTGTTGCAGCATTTTTTTTGGAGAATATGCTGGTTTCATATCTGAAAAGTATCATTATGCGAGAGATGGAGCAAGAGGACAACATGTTTACATACACTATCATGCCCGATTATGGAAATGCAGCCTATGCTTGGATGAAAATGCCAGGAGAGATTGCGAATAATGTAGGACAGAATATAGCTGACGCAACCGGTTGGTATGGAGAACATCCCATTTCGAAGGAACTTGAGGCAGATTTCATACTGTGGGCCATAGAATTTGAAAGAGAGGTCAACGAAGAAACAGAGGTGATTTTTCACTGGCTGGATTTTCACAGTCGAGGCATTGCTCTTACTCAGCGCCTAAAAGTGGAACTGGGAGCAGATGTAAGGGTTATTTACGAGAAACCGTATGAGGATCATGATTACGCCATAGAGGAACGAAGAGAGATATTGCTGGATGGTTCATTCAAGTTACTTGAAAGTCGGCGGGGACGAGACCCTTTAGCTGCTAGAACTGGACTCTTTTTTTGCTCGATGGTGTCGAAAAAGGAGGTACCGTGAAAATAATCTCTGGCGGACAAACTGGGGTTGATCGTGCGGCGCTTGATGCAGCCTTGGAATATGGCGTTGAAGCCGGTGGCTGGTGTCCTGAGGGGCGCAAGGCTGAGGATGGTGTGATCCCTGCAAGATATCCTGTCCAGGAATTGCGACAAGCTGGACCTCGGCAACGCACCAAAAAAAACGTCTTGGACAGCGATGGAACCGTTATCATCTATTTTAAGTATCCGGTCGGCGGCACCCAGGAAACAATCCTTTTCTGCATAAAAGCAAAGAAACCCTATCTCTTGCTCGATGCAAGCGAGCTTTCTCCAGAAAAGGCGGCACAGCGAATTAACTCTTTTACAATGACTTACGATATAGCAGTACTAAATGTGGCCGGGCCAAGGAGCAGCAGGGAACCGGGGGCTTACACATATGCGAAAGGGGTTCTTGCGCAGACATTGAAGGACCATGATGGCTCCGGCGGGAAAGACAAAATTAAGGGGAAAGACATCTCGGTTGTAAGAGCAAGGCAAATAGCGCTTGAAGAGGTTAACCGTGATTTTCAGGGATCTCTGGAGATTGAGGAGTGTGCGGAACCGACTGCCCAGCGTGTTTGTTACATGAAGGGTAACCGTTCTTCGGGGGATTGCTATTTCTTCCATGTAGTTTTACGGACACTAAGAATCGGGTCGGGCCGAATTATTGGCATCTCGAAACAGAACGGCGAGGTCGTTTGTGATGGAGATGTGGACGAATAGGGGCCATTAATTTTTTGACAAACATGACTGTAGTTGAAGCTTTCGAAGCCTGGTTAAGTTGTTGCTATGTCATGGTCCTTCAAAACGTGGCAGGGACATCCACAATTAGCCACGCGCCACAGAGCCATAAGGCGGATAAGGTTCTATTGAAACACGTTTTCCCCACCAATGAAGGAGGTTGAATATGGAAAAATCAACATTTTTTGTGGACGATGCCCGACTGAATGGGTGGTGTAAAGAATTCTCTGACACCGCTCAGGCAGCGCTCTGCGTCCGCTATGCACTGGCCTTTAATGCCATGGATGCGGGTTGGTTAAAAGACACACTCGCCTCTACTGTAACTTATGGTTCGCAGTCAGTTTTAGAGACCCTTCAAGGGAAAGGGGCTGTGTGGGACTACCTTTCCGGCAAAATCCACTCCCTCAGATCAAATCCAAAACGACGACCGCGCTGTGAGCTTGGAGTAAGTGAAATAGGAAAACCGTGTGTTCTCATGTACCAACCGCAAGGTGCATATGATCGCACCTGGCTTAATATACCGTTGGCGAGTGTAGATATCAAGATGGACAACGATGGCTTGGCAAGCGAGATTTTCATGATCACCGCCGTGCCTTCGCCGGCATCCGCAAAGCGAAGCGGCATCTATCCTGGGGTAAAAGAAGACGTACATGAGCGGGCCAAAAGATTCATCCGTCCGGGGGATGACTACGCCGGCTTACGTTTTTCGTTTTTCCTGCTTGATGGTAAGATGTCGCTTGATCGCAGGATGATGGAAGAATCAGAAAAGGTACTGGCTGCCTTTCCCGGATCTATACGATCTACTTTGAATACATCACAACGCACATCGACCCCTGACGAGCTCGATCAGGTTGGTTTTGTCGGTTTTCCTTCCGTAGCCGTATTCTGGAGGGATGAAATTATTTTCCAGCATGAGGGACTAATTATCGCTGACAGTTTGATCTCCGAAATCACGAAGATGACTGCTTTGCATGTGGTAACAGCCGCACAAGCAAACAGAGGTCAGAGATGAACGTCTCAGCACTTCTCAGGGCCTTACCCATTTCTGGAATTGAGGCGCAATGGCTTGCTACAGCAGACAACCTTGTGCCAGGTAAGTCTATTCGATTTTATGAGCCGCCTGCAGGCCAACGGATTCCATTTGTAGATCCAATCGGCATGACAACAATCCTTTTGGAATGCGAAGGTGTGCCAGCCGATCATGCAATCGACAAGGCCAAGGAATTATATGCTGAGATGCGGCAGACATTCCCTGTGCTTGAACGACCGGTATTGTACTGCGATTCCTTTGAACTAATGAATATCCCTGAATATGTTCCCTTGTCAGCCTGGCTTGACATCCTCGAAAGTAAACAGCTTGTCTCAGATAAAGTCTTGTCCTTTCTCAGGCAGGCTTGTGAGGTGGCAATTAGCGCCCCAATGTTTCAAAGGGGTGATTTCGGAGCCGAGGTGTTACGTTTATCGGAACTTCCCGATCTGCCTCCGCCTCAAGCTATGATTGAGTTCTTTGTCGGTCTTCAGGCCGATCTGATTTATCAAGTGATAGCAATTTCTAAACCTAACACAACTGATGTAGAAGCCGAGCTGGAAAGAATGCTTGCCGGGTGGAGAGAATATATCCGACCCATTGTTGAAGATCTCGAAGAGCAACTCGGGAAGCCAGTCTATTATTTCGGCGACCCGGATTGCGATTACGACGATGACAACTGCCACCGATTTCTGGCGCTTCACTGCTGGTGTTCTCTGTTGCCGAATTCTTCTTTTGTCCACTACCTGCTGGAGGTGACGGAGCTTTCCAGAGTTGAAGAACTCAAAATGGCTCTTATTAACCCTGTTAATTACATCCATCCCTGGAAAATGTGTAGCGCATTTTTTGGAATCGAGGCCTGGCCGATCTATCATTTCAACTATCTGGATCAGAATACAACGACCTGATGACATGAGCGGGCAAAACCTGCGGGCGAGCAGAATTCTCTGAGCACGATGGCATTCAATAATTCGCTAAAGGTTGACGCTTCTGACCGACATCCTCTTTCATTCAAACCGATTACACTGTAAGAAACCGAAAGACTCATGCCAAAAGCCATATCGGAAAGAAGGCATTAAAGGAATCCATTGATGAACGATCCGAGCACAAGGAATAAAATGACAAAAATGATGCCTGGAAGGAAGTTGATGCTGACAATTGCTCAGGGGCACGAAGTCCCTTGGCCCGAGCCTTTAACGGACGGAGGATTTGCTTTTCCCAAAGATTATCGAATGAATGATTTCCCGCGAACTCCTGATGGCGATATCTGGTATGATATCCCTGATGATGCCTATTTCTCCTGGTTGGCTGATTACCTGCCGAACAATTTGCCGGAATTCACCCCAGAGCAGCAGTACCTGTGGGATAATCTGGACAACTACACCCGATTAAGTGGCTTCTGGATTGGCGACCAGGGTGGTTGGTACGAAAGCGAAGCCGCTTTTCTTCCCAATTATGATTATCCTGACAATTTTTCCGATATTGGCGATCTAAGCGCAGTAAAGGTCAAGGATGGAGGATATACCTATGATGACTATATGGATTTTAACAAAGATGCCGTTGCCGATGGAGAGAGCATTATGACCAAAGAAGAGCTCATACTTGACGAGTTTGGCTGGTATCTCACAATAATAGAGGCTGAACGCCAGTTTTCATTTTACTGGCCTGATTTTATAAAGATGAATGGGGGTAATATTGTTTTTTCGACCCTCACAGAACGCCATGAGCCACCCGATGCCGGATGGCGGATCTATCTGGGAATGGTGTTGAACCGGATTCAGGATAAAACCCTGCGAATTAAGGAGCTGGAGTGCTTTTATCATTATTGGCGTGAAATGATATCAAAGTAACTTTATGACGAATTAGTTCCATCGCCTACATAAACCAATGAGGCTTGAATGAAAACCCCCGAAACAAACTCGTCTGATCAGCTCAATAACAATAATGCCCATTCTGTTTCAGGATCCCAGCCCCCAGACGAAGAACTGAACTCACAAGCAGGAAAGCGCCTCTTGCACTTTGAAGACTGTTCACATGCCATTGACCAGCTCTTTCGTTCGGCCCTGAAAACAGATATAAATATGGCTTTTGATAAATTTATCGGCTTTGCCAGGGAGTTCAATAATCTTTCGGTGTACAATGCCATGCTGGTCCAGTTGCAACGACCAGGCGCGTCCATGGTTGGCAGCCGCAGGCAGTGGCGGGAGATTGGCCGTTATGTCCTGCCGGATGCCGTTCCAGTGGTCATCCTCTGGCCTTTCGGGCCGGTGCAGTTTCTTTTTGAGCTGAGTGACACCGAAGGAAAAGAACTCCCCGGGCAAGAGCTGAATTCTCTTTTTGCCAAGGGGGATCTTCCGGAATGCTTATATGAACGGACAATACAGGCCGCAGCCAAATATGATATCAGCGTTGTCAAAACATACCAGTACGGCACTGACCAGGCCGGTACTGCTGCTGGCTTGGAACAGTATCCAAACAGGATGATGCTTGCCAAAAAGCGGGTTTTTCGGGTTAAACTCAACTCCAGACATAACCTACCAACACAATTCGCCACGCTGGCTCATGAGCTTGGCCATATCTACTGCGGCCATCTGGGTGGTGACATGAAGGGTCGCTGGCCAGCCCGAAGACTTTCCTGTGAAGCTATGGAACTCGAAGCCGAAGCAGTGGCCTGGCTGGTCTGTCAACGGGCCGGCATCACTACCCGTTCAAAGGAATATCTGAATAGTCTTATCGATGAGACCAGCCTGCAAGCAATCAGTATGTATGCGATTTACGAGGCTGCTAACCGGGTGGAGTCGCGCACAGTTCCAAAGAAGGGATGAATGCGTCAATTGAGTTCTTGTTCGCTGTTTTTCGCACCCTCAATTATCATTGATAAAAACAAGATCTTGCATTAACCACCCTATAATGAAAATAATTGATAATGATTGTGTAACACTCTCGATACTGTAAACAGGAAAACACCTTATGGCCCGCCTGACTCTCCCGAAACTCAAACGCCACCTCTATGCCGCCGCCGATATCCTGCGCGGCAAGATGGATGCCTCACAATACAAGGATTTTATCTTTGGCATGCTCTTTCTCAAGCGCTGTTCCGATGTCTTCGATGAGGAACGGGAACGAGTCATCCGGGAAGAGATGGCAGGCGGAAAGACCCAGGAGGAGGCGGAAAAAGAGGCCGAGGACCGTAATCTCTACGACGGCCTCTTTGTGCCGACACGGGCACGGTTTGAAACCATTAACGCAAACGCTCATAACAACATCGGCGACCACCTGGACAAGGCGTTGGAGGCACTGAGTGAACACAATATCAGCACCTTGGGCGGGGTGCTAGAACAGATCAGTTTCACTCGGCCCATCGGTAAAAAGCCCATTCCGGATGCCAAGCTTCGCCAGCTCATCACCCATTTCAGAAAACACCGGATGCGCAACGAAGACTTCGAGCACCGCGACCTGCTCGGTTCGGCCTACGAGTATCTGGTCTCTGTCTTTGCCCAGGAATCCGGCAAGAAAGGCGGTGAGTTTTACACCCCCCGCGATGTGGTAAGCCTTATGGTGCGCCTGGCAGATCCTCAAGAGGGGCAGCGAATTTATGACCCCTGCTGCGGTTCCGGCGGGATGCTCATCTATGGCCGTCAATATGTGGCCGAGCATGGCGGCAACGCCGATAATCTTTCCCTTAACGGACAGGATAATGAAGGTTCGGCCTGGGCCATCTGCAAGATGAATCTGCTCCTGCATGGCGTCTTTCGTGGCACGGATATCACCAACGACGACACCCTCAACTCTCCCCAGCATTTAGAGGGTACCGAGTTGATGCGTTTTGACCGCATCCTCTCCAATCCGCCCTTCAGTCTGCCCTACGAACGAAAACAGCTCGGCCACGACTACCGTTTCACCGGCTATGGCTTTCCACCCGAGAAAAAGAAGGCAGATTTTCTTTTTGCCCTACATATGCTGGCCTCACTCAAGCCCGGCGGGATCATGGCCACAGTCATGCCGCATGGTGTGCTTTTTCGCGGCAGCGGTGAGTATGAAATCCGCAGGAAATTAGTGGAGAAGGACCACATCGAGGCCATCATCAGTCTGGGGGCCAATCTCTTCTTCGGCACCGGCATCCCGGCCTGTATTCTGGTGATGCGGCGCGAGGGCGACAAACCCGCCGCTCGGCAGGGTAAGATCCTTTTCATCAATGCCGACCGCGATTACGAGGAGGGACGCGCCCAGAATTTCCTGCGGCCCGAGCACAGCGAAAAGATCGTCCAGACCTTTCAGACCTTCGAAGCCATTCCCGGCTATTCGAGCATCGTCACCACCGAGCAGATAGCCGCCGAGGACTTTAACCTCAACATTCGCCGTTATGCCGATAACTCACCGCCACCCGAGGCCCAGGATGTACGCGCGCATCTTCTGGGCGGCGTGCCCAAGACCGAAATTGAAAAACTCAAGCCCCTCTTTGACGCCCACGGACTCGATGTATCCCATCTCTTTGTCCCCCGTGATGAGCACTATCTCGATTTTGCCGCCGCAACCGCCGGCAATGGCGCGCTCCGCCGGGCGGTGGATGAAGATGCCGGGATCATGGCGCGGGAAGAGGCCATGCTCAGTGCTTTTCAAGACTGGTGGACCGCGTACGTCCCCCGGCTGGCCGCTTTGCCGGATAGCCGCGATCCCATGATCCTGCGCCGGGAATTTCTCACATCTTTTCAGGCGGCATTGTTACCGGTGGAGATTCTCGACCGTTTCAAGGTCATCGGGGCGCTGGCCACCTGGTGGGACGAGGCGCGGGATGAGATCCAGACTATCAGCGCGCGGGGATTCGAGGAGCTGGTGGACAGTTGGATTGATCTCATCCAGGATGTGATCGAGGACACCGAGACCAGCAAAAATGAACTCTTCGATCCCTTCGAGCATAAGCTGGTGCTAAAACTCCTGCCCGAATATCTGCAAGAAATTGAGGAGTGCCGGGCTGAGATCAGCCGTCTGGAGGGGGAGAAGGAGGCCTTTGAGCAGCAGGGCATTGAAGACGGCTCTGCTAACGGCGAGGGAAGCGAGGAAGACGGCGGCAATTATGTCACGACGCTGGAGAAGGAAATGAACGAACTCCGGAAAAGGGTCAAACCGGCCATGGACCGGGTCACGTTTCTTCAACGTGGTCCTGAGGTGAAGGACAAGGGTTCCATTGCCGCCTTGAAGAAGTTGGGCCAGGATACCACAGCCCTGGAGGAGGAACTGGCAGGGTTAAAACGGTGGAAAGTTGGCCGCCTTTTGCAAAGGATATTGGATATTGGTGAGATCCTGGACCCCTACTATGCCATCAAGACCCAAATCAGTGCCGCCAAAAAACGGTTGAGGGCATTGAGCCGCGCCCTGTTACAGGTGCTGAAAGAGAAACGGGCGGAACTCTCCGCCGATGACTGCCGCAACCTGGCCCTTGAACTCAGTCGTGCCGATCTGGAGCAGGTTTTGCGCCGATATATGGAGGAGCACCGGCAGGAGGTGCGGGCGGCAGTGGAAAAGCTGTGGGATAAGTACGGGGTCAGCCTGCGGGCGATCCAGGAGGATCGTGATGCGGCGGCGCAGAGGCTGGCTGGGTTTTTGAAGGAGTTGGGGTACAACTGGTTAAAACCAAAATTAGATTTGCATCATGAATAATTCTGATTTTTTTGGGATTTGCTTACCACCAGGGTGGGAATTCAAAACACTTGACGATCTTACTATAAGATTGGGTAGCGGAATAACCCCCACAGGTGGAAGTGAAGTTTACAAGGGCGAGGGCATTATTTTCATTCGCAGCCAGAATGTCACGAATAATGGCTTGAACCTTTCAGATGTGGTTTACATAGATAATAAAATACATCAATCCATGACAAGAAGTGAAGTCTTGCCTTTTGATGTGTTACTAAACATTACAGGTGCGTCTATTGGCAGATGTTGCTTCATGCCAGAAGGATTAGGGACGGCAAATCAAAATCAACACGTGTGTACCATTCGTTTAACTAATGCGAATTTATATGACGCAAAGATTCTAACATCAATATTAAGCTCACCTATTGGCCAACAACAAATTTTTCGTCTAAATGCCGGTGGAAATCGCGAAGGGCTGAACTACCAACAATTAAGAACTTTCCAGGTACCATGGCCGACATCTTTGGAGCGCTCAAAAATTGCACGAATTTTAACAACAATTGATAGCTTTATAATGAAAACGGAGGGTGTGATTGCCAAGCTGCGGCAGGTGAAGACGGGGATGCTCCACGATCTTCTCACCTGTGGCCTCGACGAAAACGGTGAAATCCGCGACCCCATCCGCCACCCCGAGCATTTCAAGAATTCCCCCTTGGGCAGGATACCCAAGGAGTGGGAAATAAAAGGTCTCTCTGAAGTTGCGCCAATCGTTGAAGGCCAAGTCGACCCAACAGTGTATCCTTTTGCCGATTTTATTCTGGTGGCACCTGACCATATAGAATCGGGAACAGGGCGGCTCTTAAATTCACAAACAGCCAGACAACAGGCTGCAATTAGTGGAAAATACCGTTTTCTGCCAGGCGATGTTGTCTACAGCAAAATACGACCTTATCTTCGTAAAGTTTGGTTGGCTACCTTCGAAGGTATCTGTAGCGCAGATATGTACCCATTTCGACCAGGGATAGAAATAGATTCCCAATTCCTGCTAATGACCCTTTTAAGTGAACGGTTTTCAAGGTTTGCAACCTCAGTTTCTGAAAGAAGCGGATTCCCTAAAATTAACCGAACAGAGCTTAGTTTTTTCCGTTTTGCTCTTCCTTTCAAAAAAGAACAGGAGCGTATCGCACAGGTGGCCCAGGCTTTTGAAAATAAATTACTGGCGGAACAGGTTTGTAAAGTCAAGTTGATCAGCCTCAAGCACGGTCTCATGCACGACCTCCTCACCGGCACGGTCCGGGTGCCGGCAAACCTGCTGGAGGCTACACCATGACCCTGGATATTGAAGCCCTGCGGGAGGGCTGGGACTTCGAGGCCAAGCTGGCCGCTGGCCAGGACGGGAAGGGCCAGTTGCCCAAATCCCTATGGGAAACCTACAGCGCCATGGCCAACACCCACGGCGGGGTTATCGCGCTGGGGGTACGGGAGGAGGCCGACGGCCGCCTGGTTGTGCACGGCCTGAAAGCGGTGGACAAAGTCGAACGAGATCTGTGGAACATCTTGGCCAATCCCGAAAAGGTGAGCTGTAACCTTCTGGATCGTGAGGCGGTGGAGCGTCATGAGATCAGCGGCAAGACCGTCCTGGTACTGCATATTCCCCGGGCCAACCGGCGGCAGCGACCGGTTTTCATCAACAACAATCCGCTCCGGGGCTCCTATGTCCGCAGTCACGAGGGCGACCGCCATGCCTCGGAAGAGACCATCCGCCGCATGCTTTCCGATGCCGGGGATTGGCCGCGGGATGGTGAAATTCTCGAACATTTCAGGCTGAATGACCTGGAAGCGGAGAGTCTTGCCGCCTACCGGAATCTCTTTCGCAGCAATTACCCGAACCACCCGTTTCTCGCCGGAAGCGACCAGGAGATGCTCCGCCAGTTGGGCGGCTGGGCGACAGACCGCGCCACCGACCGAGAAGGGATCACCCTGGCTGGCCTGCTCATGTTTGGCCGTCAGCGCAGCATCCTTGACCGCCTTCCCCATTTTCAGCTTGATTACCGCCATCTGCCGCCTGCTGCCACATCCGGAGCGCCCCGCTGGCTCGACCGGGTGACCGTTGATGGAACCTGGCCCGGCAACCTCTTTGAATTTTTTCGCAAGGTCATCCCCAAACTCCGAGACGGCCTTGCTGTCCCCTTTCAGATGGGGCCAAACCTTTTTCGCCGAGACGAATCGCCCCAGCACGAGGCCCTGCGCGAGGCCATGGTCAACGCCCTGATCCATGCCGATTATCAGGGCAGGGGCGGAATTCGGGTCTTCCGCCTGGCACAGGGGTTTGAGTTTCACAATCCCGGCCTGCTGCGGCTACCTGCCGAACAGGTCCGCCTGGGTGGCAAAAGCGATTGCCGCAATCCCTCGCTCCAGCAGATGTTCCAAATGGTCGGCGCTGGTGAAAAGGCAGGCTCCGGCTTCCCAAAAATACTCCAGGCATGGAGGGAACAGCACTGGCGGGCTCCAGCCCTGGAAGAAAACACCGAGGAAGAAGAGGTGTGCCTGCGACTGCCCACCATCAGCCTCTTTCCGCCGGAAGTGACCGAAGAGATGGAGCGCCGCTTCGCCGGACGGCTTACTCGACTGGACGAAACCGGCCGCCTGGCTATTGCCACCGCCATTCTCGAAGGACGGGTCACCAATGAACGGTTGCAGGAGTTAACGGAAACGCATCCCCGCGATATCACCTTTCTTTTGAAAAGACTGGTTGCCGAGCACTTTCTCGTGGGCAACGACAAACGCCGCTGGAGTTCCTATTCACTGGCTCCCGAGACTCCGCCGAATTTCCAACATAACGGGGTGAGCTCCCAACATAAGACCACGAGCTCCCAACATAAGGAGTCAGGCTCCCAACATAAGGCCCCAAGCTTATATCACAACAACACAGGCAGCCAACAAGGTGACGAACTCAATGCACAGACCACCACCTCTGGGTTGTCCGGGAAGTCGTTACCCGCCATTGTCGTGGAAATCCGTGGTCAGAAGCGGAGCATTCCCGCCAAGATGGTGGCCGCTATTCTTGCTCTCTGCCAAGATCGATATGTAACTGCCCAGGAGCTTGCCGAAATATTGCAACGAGGCATGGAGACCCTGAAAAATCATTACATCTCAGACTTAATCCGCCAAGGCAAGCTGAAACAGCGATTCCCCGAACAACCAACCCATCCGGGCCAGGCATATTGCGCCATGACCGGGGATAAAGACGAGGCAGAGAAATCATGATCCCAGAGCAGGATACCGATCCCGAACGCGAGAACCCCAATGAGTGGACGACTGTAGAGCGGCCCTTGCTGCAACAACTGGCGGCCATGGGATGGGAGTATTTGCAGGGGGATATTGATTATCCGCAGAAGACAAAGCGCGAGAACTTTCGGGATGTAGTTCTGCAAGCCCCACTCCGCCAGGCCATCCGCACCATCAACGCTTCTGAAAACCTGGATGAGTTCACCATTGATCGAGCCATCCGTGAACTGACCCGCACGGACAAACCTGACGGGCTGGCCCGCAACCAGGAGCTGACCGAAAAGCTCATCAAGGGGGTATCGGTGGTGCGGGCCAGTGGCGGCGACACTCCCCACTCCCGTAATGTGACGGTCAAATTCATCGACTTTGAACCCACCGGGTTGAAAAATAACAGCTTCCTGGCCATTAACCAGTTCCGGGTTGATTATGTCGGCCGGGTGGGGTTTGTCATTCCCGATCTGATCCTCTTTGTGAACGGCATCCCTCTGGTGGTCATTGAGTGCAAAAGTCCTGGCCTGACAGACACTGATGACGGCGGGTTCTGGAAGCCCATTGAGTCGGGGGTTGAGCAATTGCTACGCTATGCCAATCAACGCGATCATGTGGAGCGGGAAGAAGGAATCGAGCACCTTTTCCACTGGAACCAGTTGATGATTGTTTCCTGCTTCTATGCGGCCCGGGTCGCCACTTTTGGCGCTGGTTTGCAGCACTATGTGGAATGGAAGGAAACCGCCCCATTCACTGAAAATGCGGTACTGGCCGAAATCGGCAGGCCCGGTTCCACTCTGCGCAGCCAGGAGAAGCTGGTAGCCGGGATGCTGCGACCGGCGCATCTGCTCGATATTCTCCGCAATTTCATCCTCTTTAGCACCGATGGCGGCACCCTGATCAAACTGTGCCCTCGATACCAGCAGTTCCGCGCAGTCCAGAAGGCCATAGATCGCCTGACCCATGGCAAGACCCGACTCCTGTCAGAAAAGAAACGGGACGAACGCGGTGGGATCATCTGGCACACCCAAGGGTCTGGGAAAAGCATTACCATGGTGCACCTGGTACGGAAAATCCGCACCATCCCCGAGTTGTGCGGATTTAAGGTGGTGGTGGTCACGAACCGAACTGCCCTGGAGCAGCAGTTACAGGAAACCGCCCGATTGAGTGGCCAGAGGGTACGGCCTGACAATAATGATTTCCAGGCGGGAGGATCGGGCAGTGACCTGGTGCGACGGATACTGGCTGAGAAAGGCCCTGACTTGGTCTTTTGTATGATCCAGAAAAATCAGGATCGCAATGGGGACTCGGTGGTATTGGAATATCAGGTCCCGGTGTCGCCACCTCGGATCATGACCACTGAAAATGATGCTGAATTCCAGGAGGTTGAACTTGGTATCTTGGAGGCGGCGGAATGTACTCCTCCTCTGGCCGAAAAAGAGGTCAAGGCAAAAAATGGACACACCAAAACCCTCCGGCAGAGAATCGCTGACGAGACTCAATATCCGGAGCTCAATGCCTCAGAAAAAATTCTGCTGTTGATCGACGAGTGCCATCAGACGAATACTTCCCTTCTTCATGCCAATCTGATGCGAGCCTTGCCCAACGCTGCCAAGATTGGCTTTACCGGCACGCCGATCATGAACCGAGAACGCGGTAACACCCTGGCCATCTTTGATAAGTTCATCGATAAATACTCCATGAAACAAGCCGAAGATGATGGGGCCACGGTCAAGATTTTCTATGAAGGCAGGGTTCCGCTTGGCCAGGTAGAGAGCACCGCCCAGCTTGATGCCCAGGTGCCGAAACGCTTCGGCGAGTTCACCACGGAAGAACAGCAGCTTATCATGCAGAAGTTTGTTACCCAGCAGAGGGTGATGGAGGCTCCAAAACTTATCGCGGTCAAGGCCAAGGATATGTTGCGCCATTTTGTGCGTAATATTTTGCCCGGCGAGTGCAAGGCTCAGGTGGTGGCGGTAAGCCAAGCGGCAGTGATTCTATACCAAAAATTCCTGGTTGTGGCCCGGGACGAACTGGTGCGAGAGGCAGAAAACATTGATCCTGCTCTTTTGTCGCTTGCCGAAGAAGAGCTGCTGGCGCAGTCTGAGGATGTCCGGACCCTGGTGGCAACCCATAAGAATCTGGAACGGGTGAAGGCCCTGGAGTTTGCGGCAGTTTTCTCCAAGCGGCACAACCAGAGCGCGGACTGGAATCAATGGACTGATTCGGCAAAGATCGAAGCCCATATCGTAGATTTCAAGAAACCATTCGTCCATTCCGATCCAGAGAAAAGCAGCAATCTTGCAATTTTGTGTGTGTTGAAAATGCTTCTCACCGGATTTGATGCCCCGGTGGAGCAAGCCCTCTATCTTGACCGCCGGATGATAGAGCATGATCTGCTCCAGGCCATTGCCAGGGTTAATCGAAAAAAACAGGGCAAAGAATGCGGTTATATCATTGATTATGTCGGCATTGCTCGCGAACTACGAACGGCATTGACTGATTCAGAAGAAGGCGGCAAACGACCTCCAACCGGAATAGAGACAGTGCGTGATGAAATTCCACGACTGCAGGATCGGCATCGAAAGGCGTTGGATGTCTTCCATTCCCGGGGGATCATGACTTTAATGCCCATTGATCCCTGCATAGATCTGCTCGAAGATGTCCAGATTCGGGCAGATTTTTTGAACCGGACCGGTGCATTTTTTGCCAGTCTGGCCATCGTCATGCCCAGACCGGAAGCCTTGCCCTTTGTGCGGGATGCTAAGATCCTTGGTTTTATCGCCAAGGTAGCTGCCAATCTCTATCGTGACAGTCAGCTCAATCTGGAAGGGGTTGACCGCCGCATAAAACGGTTGATTGATGAACATATCTCGGCCGAGGGCATTGATCCCCGCATTGCGCCGTGTGCCATTACTGACATCGGTTTTCTGGAGCAGGTCAAAAACAAAAAAAACGCAAGGGCCAGGGCTTCTGAGATGAAGCATGCCCTGCGGCACCAGATCAGGATGCGTTTTGATGAAGACCCTGAACACTACAAGCAAATGAGTGAGCGGCTTGAGGCGATTCTCAAGGATTTCAAGGACAACTGGAACAAGTTAGAGGAGGCACTCAAGAAATTTATCAAGGAGGAACTTGAACGGGAAGGGAAAGAAACAGTGCCCGGCCTTGATCCCCGTTTGCATGCCCCATTTTTTGGGACCTTGAAAAAGGCGGTTGAGAAAGAAACTGGTGCAGAGCTGAAAAGCGATGATCCTGCCTTCAGGGAAGTCATTGAGCTGACAGTGGCCACGGTGGAGGAAATTCAGGAGAATATCCGCCGGGTAGATTTTTGGCGGGATGTCTCCAACCGGGAGTCATTACAAAGAAAAGTGTATCGAATTCTGAGAAATAGCGGCAAGGTCGCCCAAAACAAGCTGGAAAAGCTGGCGGCGCGTGTTGTTGATCAGGCCAAAAATCTCCATCGTCTATTGGTGTGGGGCAATGGAAGTAATCGCGATTAAAGACCTGTCCATCCTGATTAAACGCAGCTCCCGACGCAAGACAGTGGAGCTGAGCGTGGAACGGGATGGAAATGTCATCCTCTACGCCCCTGACAATGTTGGCCGAGAGAAGCTGGAGCCCCTAGTTCTTGAAAAGATGCTGTGGATTTACCGGCAACTTGGCCGCAAAGAAGAAGAGCTGCACAATCTGCCAGAGAAGGAATTTGTTTCCGGGGAAGGATTTTATTATCGTGGGAGAAAATACAAATTAAAGCTCGTGGACGAACCCGTGCCAGGACAAAAAGACAGAAACATTCTCCGGTGGCAAAATGGGCGGTTTCTCTTGCCCAGATCCTTGGCCCCTATCGGCAGGGAGGCCTTTATTACTTGGTATATCAAGCGTGCTGAAGATTGGGTACCGGAACGTGTTCAACTCTTGCAGGGGCGTGTGGGTGTTACACCTGCATCTATCAATATTCGAGACCTCGGTTTTCGCTGGGGATCATGCACTCAAAACAACAAACTTTTCTTTCATTGGCGCTTGCTGCTCCTTCCGATCGAACAGATTGATTATCTGATCCTGCATGAACTCGTGCATCTGCTTGAACACAATCACAGCCAGGATTTTTATAAGCAATTACGATGTGCTGCTCCTGAATATGAGCTTCACGATGAGTGGCTGCGTCGGAATGGCGACCGGTATTGTTTGTAGGAAATTAAAAATGCTTGTGTTGAAGATAAGCTGCTGCCGGGAAAAACAGTTACTCAGGGTTTTTGGATAACTGTCGCAGGTGAAAGTGCCCCAAGAACAGGTAAGGAGACAATCAGAACATAGCTCGATAATATTCGCACAGGCTTTTTTCCCTGCGGGTCCCGAATATATTGCTGGTACATTATTTCAGAAGAGCGGCACCAGGTCTTGCAAGATATCGACTTCGAAAAGCTGGGTAAAACTGAGGCGAATTTTCACGAGGACGTGATTTTCCACCGGCACGATCCAGGTACCTGCAAACCTAATGGAGGCCATATCAACCTTTCCAGTATATTTTGGAAGATGTTGACTCTCAAGGGCTCTCGAATAAATTCCTTACGATCTTCTGCTATTTTTATGTATTTTTGGTTAAGTTTCATGATTTTGCCGAATATGGACCAAGTAAAACAAGGAGACTAACACCTATGACCAAGAGTTCAATGTCAGTGACCAACCTAACGCTCGGTGTGCCGCCGCTTGCCGCAACCGCGCCAGGAAAGCTAGTATTCGACGCAATTCATGATGCCGCCCAGCAGGCTCGGATTCTACGCCAAGTTCTTCAAGACGACAAACAGCGCATTGGTTGTTTCCTCGGCGCAGGCTGTCCCCTTGGTATCTACGACGTAGCGGAAAAGGACAGCATAGTCCTGATACCAGCGATCGTAGAACTCACCAGACGGGTCGCAGATAGGCTGGACACCAACGATAAGGCTGTTGGAGCGACTTCGACATTCAGAAAAAGTTGGGACTCACTCTGTAAGGAATGCGAGCCAACTGACGGAAATGCTTGCACTGTCGAAGACATACTAACTGAGCTTCGTACTCTGTCCAACCGCCGGGGAAGCGCCCCTGTCCTAGGAATGACGAAGAAAGCAATGAAGGATCTCGACGATAAGATTTGTATCTTGGTCACTGAAGAGATGAGGAAGTCTCTCCCAGGGCATCGCTGTTCGTACCATCGCTTCGCCTCGTGGGTTGGCGGCCTACACCGACTCTCGCCAGTAGAGATTTTTACTCCAAACTACGACTTACTCTTTGAGCAAGCTTTCGAACAGCACCCGCTTCCACACTTCGACGGCTTCGTTGGTTCGAGAGAACCTTGGTTTGACATCGCCTCTATCGAACACGACGCTATCCCCGCACGATGGACGCGGCTTTGGAAACTCCACGGATCCATAAATTGGGAGAAGACCGAAGAAACAGTGAATGGTACCTCTATCACACGCATAGTACGCGTCACGCGCGAAGCAGAGGCAGGCAAGGTAATGATTTTCCCATCTCATCTCAAATATGATCAAAGTAGACGGATGCCATATTTAGCCATGCTTGACCGGTTCCGTGCTTTCTTTCATGGTGAAACTATCAGGAAACGTGGTGATGCTACTAATAGGGATGAGGACGCACCGCGGTTGATCGTGTGCGGCTACTCTTTCCTCGACGAGCATCTGAACGAAGTTCTGCTCGATGGTTTGCGAGGAAATCGTAACGCTCAGTGTTTCGCGCTGATGTACTCAAACCTATCTGATCATCCACGGGCCGTAGAATATGCGGTGAAGCAGGGAAATCTAACAATTCTCGCAAAGGACGGTGCTGTCATAGGGACACGCGTGGGTCTATATCGCCCTGGGACTATCGGTGGCGACGAACACAAGGCCTGGCTCTATGAGGAAGATCCCAGTACGACCGACCCCAAGAAACCAGACAAGTTGACGTATTGCCGGTTGGGAGATTTCCACTACTTTGGGCTTTTCCTTGAGCAACTTTACGGCGGGGGTCGCGGATACGATGCACACTCAACCCCTTAGCTCAGATTCTTCCCGGCTTGGGACCGTTGAGGACGTCAACGGTTCGAGCATCAGTGTTAAGCTTTCTGAGAATACACCAAGCGGGTTATTGTTCGTCAATGGGGAAGCGTATAGAGTCGGCCAGGTTGGGGGATTCATTCGCATTCCATCCGGCTACGTGGATCTATATGGCGTAATTTCACAGGTTGGTGCGGGGGCAGCTCCCGGGCCACCGGAACTTGCCCCGCAACTTGGGAATCGATGGCTTCGAGTCGAACTCGTTGGGGAAGGACGGAAAGGTGCGAAGTTTGAGCGTGGCATCTCACAATACCCCTCTATCGGCGATCCAGTTCATGTGGTGACAGAGTCAGACCTGAGAACTGTTTATGCGCCAAGTGACGAGGATGGGTATGTCGCCGTCGGGAATGTGGCGAGTGCCGAGTCAATCCGTGCATATCTAAATTTAAATCGTCTTGTCAGCCGTCACTCCGCCGTGGTTGGAAGCACAGGTGCAGGAAAATCCTCGGCAGTTGCCAGCCTCCTTTCTGCAATTTCGGATTCCGGCAACCTACCAGGTGCGCGTATTATTTTGTTGGACCTACACGGCGAGTATGCAAAGGCGCTCGGGGACAACGCGACCGTCTTCCGACTCAATCCTCGAACGGACACAGACGAACAGAAGCTGTGTATTCCTTATTGGGCACTGGCCTTTGATGAACTCGTGCCCATATGTTTGGGCAACATTGACGACAAGCAGCGTTCTGTTATTGCGGACATGGTGGTGACGCTCAAGCAGGACGCGGTTGCCGCTGCAGTCGATGCAGGCAAATATTTGAAGATAGCAGCCGAAGAGGTCACAGTTGATACACCTGTGCCGTTTTGCCTGAAGGATCTCTGGTTTCGCCAGCACTGCCGTGAGCATCGAATGGTGACAAAGAAACAAGGCGGATCAGACGATGAAGTCGTCGATGCCTTGGTGCCGAATGCAAAAGGCGATGCAGAGCAACCGGGTGACGCAGAAAAGCTTATTCCACCAAAGTTCCGAACGTATAAGAATACTGGCCCTAGAGATCAGCACGTAACATCCGCTAATGAAGGGTCCAACCTACGACAACAGATGACGCTTCTTCATTCCCGCCTTCGTGACCAGCAACTTCAGTTCCTGTTTTCGCCCGGCAATTGGGCACCAGATTCCAAGGGAGTTACGAAAGAGGATCTCGACACACTGCTCGCCTCCTGGATGTGCAACAAGCGTCCGATTACGGTCTTGGACCTATCCGGTATTCCTTCCTCAGTGCTGGACCACCTCATTGGTGCTGTTCTGCGTATCCTGTTTGACGCCGCGTTCTGGGGGCGTAGCCTTCCCGTTGGAGGGCGCATGCGACCGATGCTTATTGTCCTTGAGGAGGCCCACAGGTATCTTAGCAAGAGTGACAAGGATTCTGCCGTGGCAACACGAGGCGGGGCCGCCGCCGCGGCTCGCCGGATAGCCAAGGAGGGCCGGAAGTATGGCGTGGGCCTCATGCTTGTCAGCCAGCGGCCATCGGAGGTAGACACAACCATCCTTTCTCAGTGTGGCACAATGATAGCTCTTCGACTAACGAACGAAGCGGATCGAGGCCAAATCGCATCAATTTCTTCCGACAATCTCAAAGGATTGTTCTCAATGCTTCCAATATTGCGAACACATGAAGCCTTGATCGTCGGGGAGGCGGTGAATATGCCTATCCGGGCGAGAATCGACCTACCTCCCGTTGGCCGGTGGCCAGATAGCGAAGACCCAATGGTCGTCGTGCCAAAAGGCTCAGATGGAAAGCGCGAACGGCCGGGTGGGTGGACATTATTAGACAAGGATGAGAACTATAAACCTCTTGTTGAAGCTTGGCGAAAACAGAATGCACACGAAGGTGCCGCGACTCCGGCAACGAATCCAGGCAAGAAAAAATAATCAGGAAAGTGAGGAATAAAATGGAACGCACCCCAGTTATCTCAAGCAACATACAAGCAATCGGTTACGACCCAGACAGCCAAACTCTCGAAGTTGAATTCAATCATGGTTCTGTGTACCAGTATGTGGGTGTTTCGCAGGGTGAACATGAAGAGATGATGAATGCAGATTCGAAGGGTCAGTACCTTAACGCTAATATAAAAAGTCACTATCCCTACGTAAAATTGTAATTTTTAATTCAGCAGAAATTCTGATTACCAAAATCCAAATATTTTGGAAGACTTTTGATTGAGCGGATTTGGTGCGTATACGGCCAGCAACCTTATCAGGAAAAACCTAAAAGTCAGTGTTTGATTAAATACTTAAGGTTGGCACTGAATATGTTGAAAAACAAGGACGGCTCAAGATTCAAGAAAAATACTAGACAGAATCTGCTAAGCACAATATTGGCTCATTCTGCCCAACTAACCACTATTAGAGCCACAGGGTAACCATCTTGGACCTTTTTCCTTTGACCGTTAGCTTTATCAGCCTTGCTGTTTCAGCGTTATCGCTTTATGTGGCAATACGAGTCGCATGGGATACCCGTTTCAAACCTCCCAAGTTAATAGCACTTCTCTCACGAATCAGCGTTTGGGAACGAAGAGTCGATCCAGATTCTACAAATCGAGTCCGAATCATGGTACCGGCCTTCTGGATTAGAAACCTCGGAGCTAGACCCGCAATAATCTCAGATCTTCGCTTGCAGCTCGCCTACGGAGAAGGTCAGACGGTAGTCGCTCGACCTGAGGGGAAGTTTTCGTTCTCGGGGCTCACGGAGGACACAAACGTATCATTCTATGAAAAAGATGATAAGGTATTCCCTCTGGCTCTCGATGCATTGTTTACTGGATTTTGCCTTGCCGCCGATGAGGTCTGGGAGGGGAACTACTCCTTCCGAATAGAGGATGACGAATACCAACAAATCAACGGGCGGATGGAGCTCTGCATACAGGTGTACCTCCATGGAAGCGGGCGCTGGAAAACGATTGAGAAGACGACAATCAATTTTAAGAATAGAGTTGTCGATGCCAGCACACCAGATCATAAGGGGTTCACAACTATGGTTTTCTACCCAGACAGAGTACCGATGAGTGCTATAACTTTACTTTAGTTGCAGCGTATGCCTATCGATGCCGCTGACCATGACGTTAATTAATATTGCCACATCCAACCTCAGAGATTTCTCAATTCATCCCAAATTAACCCTACTACTGTAGCGTTACGATTCCGCATAGGCTGTAACTAAAAGGGGGAAGGCGTAGCGCAACCTCCCCCTTATCCTTTGGACTACCCCTAAAGAGTCTCGATCCATCCAATCGCTTCAAAGTCATTCACTGTGCCAAAATATCTGCGTTGTTGACAAATCGGCCCGCAACTTTTCGATAGAACAATCAATAGCCATAAAGGGAATCCTCTTATTGTGGTTTAATCTTCGGCGATACAAAATAGAGAGCCTTGCTGATGGCAACATCCAACATCAAAACTTGCTGGCCATCGAGGTAGATCTCATGTTGCATTAGACCATTTTTCTCCAGATACACACGGAGAGAACTCTTTTTGTCTTTCTGTCGATCTGAAAAATTAAGGTTCCAGACATAATCCGAGTGGTATTCGAATATATTTGTATTGAGACCAATCCTGCTGGCTTCTGCTCCTGATCGCTTCCAGTAACCTTGCATAAAATAGGTCAGAGAGGATTTGATTAAGGAGAGGTCTTGCAAATTTCCCGAGATGATAAACTCCCAGAATTTGACTCGGATTTCCACCTTTCGCTCGAATCTTGAATGTTTGTGATAATTACTATCCGTATATTCGTGGCGCTCCAGTTCGGCCTCAATCTCAACCTTGATGCCGTCCATCTTAAACTCCAGCATGTTTTTCTTTCACCTCGTGCCATAATTTCATCAAATAGGATGGTGACACCTTGAGTTTTCGGGACTTGAGCAAATATTCGGCAATGGGACGAAAGCCCGTTCCTGCTGCCTTCAATTCGCTGATCTCGCCCCAGTGGGCAAGCACCTTCCGTTTCAATACAGGCGTGCGGCCACGACCAAGCAGCTCGGCGGTCTTGGCTTGACGCAGATGAGTAAAATCTTCATAGTTCTCCTGCTGGGCAATACGATATCCCTTCCCTTTGAGAGTGTCCCAGCCTGCTTTGCGGGCAGCCAGGATAAACGCGCAATATTTGTTGACCCGACCTGATAAATCGGGCCGGTTTTTGTGAAGTTGGAATGATTTTTTGACTCCTGCCTGAAAAATATCCACCCGTTGTTTTTCAGGCAGTGAGGCTATCCATGAAAACAGGCGTTTTCTTTCCTGGGCTGTCAGCCCGGTGATGAGATTGAGCGCATCGTCAATGTCCATTTCTTACCCACTGGTATAGGTCAGGGTCTCTCGCATTCGGAAATGCGATGTTTCAAGGGAGGTTTGCTGCAAGGCCTGCTCATGAGAAAAACCATGGCTGACGCATTCCAGGTACCGTTCCTGAGCGAAATTATGTTTGAGGCCATGGCTGCCCCGACCGCGAGCATATTGGCCGGTAATCCTTGCTGCCAGGTTGATGGCATCCACATAGGTTTCATATTCGCTTTCCAATTGATGATGAGTAAGGATGTATTGCTCCAACCGGGTATATGTTTCCAGGGAGACAAAATGATCGGTCTCCTTGCCACCCTTTTCAGTGGCGGCCACAACACCCATGAGCAGTCCTGTGACCGGATCTTTTGCTGTGCCGCGAAGCCCCTTGGCAGTCAAGGGATTTTTGAGACGACGATTACTGGGTGCCCCGACTCCTTCCGCTCGTAGGCCACCTTCATATTGCAGTGATGCCTGGAGCTGGAATGTCGGATTGGAAATGTGTTCGATCAAGCAAACTGGATCGGGGTAGGCCCTGTTGCCAAAGACCTTGCTTGATTTTGGCAGTCTGGTCTTGCTCTGGGAGTAAAATCCCATGCGTAACTCTTCTGTATCCAGTGGGGTCACAGACAGGCCATGGTTTACAGCATAGAAGTTGATGGCATATTCCAACTTGCCCAGTGCCGAAAGAGCAGTCTCCATGGTCTGCCGTGATCTTTTGGCAGCAACATAGTAATCAAGTTTTTCCGTCAGATATGTGGCCATGTCTTCAGCAACCACTTCTTTATCCAGCAAACTTTCCCGCCCTTTGTCGTGCATATATTGGGCAAACTTGTGGGCCTCAAATCTATAGACCTTCCAGCTTCCAAAAGAGTGGATGCCGCCAGTACCCGTTTTTGTCTGACGAAATGAGCGAATTCCCTGTAATACTGCTTCCACCTGTGAATGCAGGGATCGCGGCCAGCGATGCGCCATACCAAATCCTCAACTCCTAAATTTGTGATACCCGATAGCCGTGTCCGGCCAGAAATGCTGCTGAGATGACATGCTTTTTCTTGACGCCAGCATAGTGCGTCGAAGGTTGCAGATCCTTCATAAAGAGTCCCATCAATGGTGTTGCATTGTGCCTGAGTTCCGGGGCTCCATATGGCCCTCAATGCACAAAGTATCTTTGCTTACGGTTGCAGTCAGCATCTCGCCAAGACGCCTGGACTCAGGGGCTTTATTGCCTGGTCAGTTTCGATTCATCATCAGAAATAACTGTCACCATTACGATCATTCCAGGAAGATACCCATCCGGAAAATGAAAGGGCCTACAAATGAGTTCGGTCTGCCAGTCCCTTGGGGGTGGAGTCTGGTGGTCGGCCAAAATTGGCACCTTGCACACGCAAATACTCCGATAGAATTACTACTAAAAAAACTTGGCTGTGAACTGTTTTGTTATGTTCACGAATAGATGATAACTATCTGTAAAATTAAAATCTTTTCCGACTTTAAACATTTTCTAAAAATGCCTGTTGTGTTCATTCTTGAACACCTTTTTTTTGATAAAATACTCATTCATACCACCCCGCCATGACCCATTTTTTTCTACCCACAAGCTTACCGCCACATTCAATATGCCTTCTGAAGGCAAAGAATAAATTGCGTTATGGGACTATTAAGCAAGAGCATGCCTTTCTGGGAAATTACTAAAACTATTTTCCACTTTTCTTTGTTGCCAAACAGAAGATTTTATGGGCTCCATGACAATTTTTGTTGAGGGGAGTTCCTGATTTTCACCACATGGAAGAGAGGGTATTTTCTCCAAATCACTTTGCGAATCATGCGAAGTTGCGAATTTAATCCCAGCAGGTGGATTAAATTCGTATAAATTCGCAAATTCGCAAGGTGATTTTATTTTCCAGAAGGTTGTTGGCTTTTTTTGTCCTTCAGATCGAAACTGCTCATTCTCAATCTGATTGCTCCCTTTCAACTGCGAAAGAACTGCCGATAACCTGTCTTTGTTTACATGGTTTCCAAGTAAGCGATGGATCTCAGTTGAGGTCATAGGTTTTTCAGCAAGGGCATTAAGGATTTTTTCTGCAACTCCGTCTGTCTGCCGACCATGGAAAATATACCGTGCCGATTGTTCGCAATACCGCCATAATGCAACTGCTGATTCCAGGTGAACAAGGTCTATAGTGGTCATCCCGTCAAGCAGGCAATATATCATTGCCAACCTGACTACTTGCGCCTCTCCTCGATTGATAACACAACCGACAAGACCAGGATGATCTTTGGTGAGGTCAGAATAATATTGATTACACCAAGCCATTTTGGCCTCGCTGCTCATTTCAATCTTTACAAGGTCCACATCACGAAAGAGCTTGATCCTGGCAATCAGACGTTGACGGATATTATCAAGTTTGGACTCATCCATTGGCTCAGGCATTGGCACAATTTTTGACCGCCTGGCACAAACCCAAAGAATACGGTTTGCAAAACCGTTAAAGGTCTCGATATCAGACAACTTAGCATGAAGCTCTTCCATGGTGACATGGGATACCCACCCAACATGCACTTTAGTGGCCGCGATCTTGCTGGTTTTTGTCAACGGGTCAAGGTTGCCGTTGTCCCAAGCGTTTCTGATAATCATTGAAAGGGTATTTCCGTCACGCTTGGTTTGGGAGATAATCCCAGCAAACTCTTCATCGAGGACGAACATTCGTTTATCGGTGATACCGGGATCAATAACCGTCCAGATCTGGTCCTTCTCGTTCCATCTTTTCACCTCATCCCGGACGGCAAAGATGATCCCCTCACCACTTGAGAACGGGCCAGGACTAAAGCGAGCCCCTCCTTCAATCTCGCTAAACAGACGCTCAATAGGTTTTCCGCTGGTGCCTTTTCTGGCCTTTGATGATGCCCCTACAACCACAGCTGCAAGCCGGGCATGGTGTTTCTCCAACATAAAGAGTAGGACCACTGCCGACTTCAACACCAAACCTGACCAGAAAGGTGGCCAGAACTGCCACAGGGTCCGCCTCGCTCTTCTCGGATGCAAGGGCTGCAAATTCACCCGCCAGGCCACGATAAGCTTTGTCACCTATAGTTGGCCAATCACTGATAGTTGGCTCCCATTCATCCATAACATGTGCAGTCGATTCCTTTTGCTGGCCAGAGATTTTCGTCGCGTTGATACAAGCTCTTACTGCCGCTGCTCCATCCTTTTGGTCCATATCGTTAAAATCTTGGCCAGCGGTCGGTGCTACCGCAAGAATGCCTCCGACAGCAAGTGCTGCCTCTTGCGCTGCCATTTGACCTACTCCACTGCAATCATTGTCCCCGCAGACAATGAACAGATGGTCAGAATATTTTTTCTTCAAAACTTCCGCTACATTCTTGAGGTTGCCAGCATCAAAGCAGACTGCAACTGCGTAGCCTGTACATTTATGGATACTTGCTCCGGTGGCATATCCCTCGCAAAATAGCAGAATTTTTTTCTCGGGTTTTCCTATGGCAAAGTAATTTCCTTTCTTGGCAGTACCGGTCTTGAACTTTTTTGATCCGTCGGGAAAAATAAATTGCATCCCTTGAAGTTTGCCATCAACATCTCTTACCGGCACTAATAGACTCTCCCCAAGCTGTTTTAACCCATAGGATGGAACGCCTTTTACTTTTAGATAGGGGTGATCACTGGCAGCACTCTTAGCTTTTCCCCAGGTATCCGAACACCATTGACGACATTTAAACCGGACCACTTTTTCTTCTGCTTCACAGAGTTGTCCAGCCAAAGAGATCCGTCTTTCCTGTTTGGCTCGTTGCTCTGAGGTACAGCCACTTTGTTGGTGGCTGTACCATTTATAAGATTTCCCACTGTCATGTTTCCATGAACCAAATAGACCGACGGGGTTTTCATCACCAAAGAGTACGGCCCAACCATTTTTAGATCCTGGACGATCACCCTCAACATGGAATCGGTGGAGTCTGCCGTCGGCTGGAATTTCTGTCTTAGTAACAATGCCTTCTGCCTCTACCGCACTCATGAACTCATCAATAAAATGAGACATCTTTTCTATACACCCCTGAACTCGTCCGGATTCTCCGGCATGCAGCACCAAGCAAAATATTGGGCATTTTTCTCATAGATTGAATCAAACGCGTCTCTGCTTCAACTAATCATCGTCCGGATTTTGGAACATCAAGAAGAATGATAAATACACAAGCATCGTTACGGTTTAACCACGCAATAAAGCTCATCCTATTGATATCATCCTATTATCAATAAATGCCTGAATGTCCTCAGCCCTGTAACGAATTAACCTCCCACTTTTTATATAATTCAAAGGATAACGACGTGTTGTCCGCCAAATTTGTAGCGTTCCAACGGTGACACCCAGAATTTCGGCCGTCTCCTTAGGGGTTAAAAGCTTCACAGGACGTTTTAGTATAAAATCAGCCATTTATTTCCTCTTCTATGCAATGATTATTACCTCCCAAGAGGAACTCTAATAGTGGGAAGATGTAGCCACATATGACAGTTATCAAAAGGTTGTGTTTTAAACACAACTAATTGTGTAATAAATACACCTATACATCAATAAATAAAATCGTGTCAAGTTATTATAAAGAATATTTCACATTTCTATATATTGTTTGATATCTCTAAAGACATGTTGTAAGGATTTATAAAAAAGGAGGAGAAAATGAAATCTATAAGTCATGCCTTTGGCGAGGCCTTACGTTTCGCTTGCACCAGAAATAAAAGAGGGTTTCAAACAAAAGTCGGGAATCTGACATCAATTGACAAGGCTAATTTTTGTCACATACTGAAAGGAGCAGGATCTTCGGAAGAAAAGAGGAGAGCAATTCTTGCAGTGGTCCTTGATCTTGACCCCACATTTCCAGCCCGAACCTATGATGAATTTCTGAGCATGGGACAGTGGTCACTCGACCATGACAACGACCCAACGGGGTGGCAACCGCTGCCGATTCAAGGAGTTGATAAAAATGTGCTTACTCAGTCCATAGAAATAGTTGAAGAACTGATAAGTGAGAATAAAAATGTTGTTAATGTTTCAACAGGAAAAAAGGCGGTGCTGATAGCCGCAATGTATGAAAATATTACTTCTGAAATTGAATTAGAAAAAAAGGGGAAAAGTCCAAGTTTTATTAATACACTAAAACTTTTTCTTAAAAGCTTATTATGAAATTGAGGAGGACTGGTGAAATGGAATTGGCTCAAACAGGCAAACAAAACAAAAGGACTGCAACAGCAGCATTCTATTTTTCGATAAGTCTGTTCTTTTTAGCGGTGACAGTATCGGTTGCTATTCTTTCCATCGACCAGTTTCAAGATTTGATACCCATCCAAGCAACGAAGGTATTAATCTATAGCGCTCTTGCCTTGGGCGGTGTTCTTAGTATCGTGTCTGTTGCGGGATATTTTGCGGGGGCCTACAAGACGAAGAAAAAACGTTGAAGGGAAGCCCCTATCACCTGAAAAAAGGGGAAACAACCAATCTACTCACACATAGCTACTTAAGGGCAGCTTCCAGCATAGCTGTAACAGCTTTATCCATACTGGTCCGAACCGGTTCAAGGTCGAGTCGGGCATAGATGCTGGTCGAGGATGCGCTTTTATGATTCAGACTCTTGCCGATTATCGGGAGAGACGCACCGGTTTTTGCCTGCCAACTCCCCATTGTTCTGCGCAAATCGTGGATGCGAACTTCTTCAATTCCTGCTGCCGTACATATCCTTTTCCAAGCTTTTTTAGGCTCCACGAGGTGTCCTGTTCGCCCAATTCCAGGAAAGACGTAGATTGACGCAGCACCTTCATGTAGATCTTTCAGAATCTCAAGGACAGCATCAGTCAAGTGAACAGTTTGTGGCGTATCATTTTTAGTCTCCAAAATTTTCCAAGTAGCGTTCTTCAAATCTATATCTTCCCATCGCATTGAGAGGACGTTAGAACGCCTGGCTCCAGTTAGAAGCGCAACCAAAAAGAAGTCCCTTGCTATGTGATTTAATTCACCTTCCAACGCTGAGAAAAATCGCCCCAATTCCTCTCCACTCAAGAACCTATCGCGAGATTTTTCTGAGAAACGTCTGATACCAATACATGGATTACTCCCCTCGTACAGCCCGTACTCTATCCCCCTGCCAATAATGCTTGATATCAGAGCGCGAACGCGATTTGCATGGGTTGGATGATCTTTGCCTATCCGTGAATGAATTGTAGCAATATCGCCTCGATTTATTTCTGAAAGTCGTTTTTTCCCAAGGTTTCCAAGATGCCTTCTAAAATAAGTTTCATCTTCCCGCCATGTTCGCTTCCTTAGCTTCGCATGTCGCTCAAGGTAAACCTGGAATAGGTCGGAAAAGGTCATTTCCTGCCTTTGTGCCCTGGTGGTGTCATTGGGATTTTCCCCGGCATCAAGGGCTGCCTTGATCTCTCTGGCTTTTTTCCGGGCATTTTCAATGGAGTATTCAGGGAAGGTGCCAATAGAGACCCGAATTGGGTGCCCCTGGTGCTTCTTATAAAGCTGAAAGGTTTTCCGTCCGGTACTCGTTATCTGGACAAGCAAACCATTCTCCTTGATGTCATAGACGTACCGTCTCTTACCCTCTGGCAATGGATTAAGTGAACCAACCGACAACTTGGTAAAGTTTATTTCTTCACGAGCCATATTGCTTCCTCATTCCGGTGCTACCTCGGTGCTACCTTTTAGCGTTATTTTTAGTATATTTCGCTATTATTCGTTATCATCAGAATATAAATATGTTACTGTTATGTCAAGACATATTGTCATACGTAATCTTATGTTATGCATGCGAGCCAGAGACTTCTAATCCGTAGGCCGCTGGTTCGAATCCAGCCGGGCGCACCA
>JAFLKM010000071.1 GCA_019163335.1 Desulfobulbaceae bacterium
CGCCGCCTCCACCATTTTGAAATCCGGCACTGTCCGGTTATGTCCTGAAAGCCCACATTCCACAAGGAGTGTGGGCTTTTTTGCGTCCAGCGTTGTCGGGAATAGGAGGAAACCCATATTATTACAGGCACTTTCATGCAACCATCCATATGCCAAGCCAAGGGATAAGCCTCTTCGACTCTTTGATAGTGGTGGACTGCCTTGTTCGACAGTGAAAAATACTCGAAAGAAATTGAAATAGTTATGGCATACTGATAGTGTTTATAAGGTGCTGGAGCCGCAATGATTTTGGCAGGGCACCCTGTGATGAGCGTGCTCCCAGATGGAGTTAAGAGTCTGCATGTTTTCTCTAGTTTTTCCAGTGGCCCACGAGGCAGATTTCTGGAAACATCTTGATTGAAATGGACCTTGTTGAATGGAGCGAATACCCCCTCTGTTAGGAAAGATGTCGCCCCTATTTTTTAAATTTGAGTGTTGACATAGGGGCAAGGAGAAGCATCATTTATGGCCATGAAACCTTCCAAAGAAGGTAAAGACTGCATTATTGCCAAACTTCTTCCGCCATCCAATGCGAGCATCCTGGATATGGCAATGGATAAACCCGGGATGAAGAGCTAATGGCACTCGACTACTCTACTTTAGAGCTGCTCCGCCGGAATCATCCGGCCTGGCGGTTCTTGTGTGCCCATCACGCGCCGCTTGTGGCCGGCTTTCTGCATCGGGTATTTATTGTGCCCAATGTGCGGAATCTGTCACAGGCCGATCTGGTCGAGGCATTGGAGGATCAGCTCTTTGCCTTGCGTGAGCAGTTGGGTGCCGAGGTATTGCCAGGGACCGCGCAAGGCTATCTCAATGACTGGGCCGAAAACGATAAAGGCTGGTTGCGAAAATTCTACCCGGCCGGGACGGACGAGCCGCATTTTGATCTGACTCCAGCGCTGGAAAAGGCCTTGGTCTGGCTGGAGGGATTGACCGAACGGGCCTTTGTCGGTACCGAGTCGCGCCTTCTCACCTTGTTTGAACTGCTGCGTCAGATGAGCGAGGGAAGCCAGACCGACCCGCAAGTGCGGATCGCCGAATTGCAAAAACGGCGGAACGATATCGACGCGGAAATTGCCCGCATTATGGCGGGAGATATTCCGCTCTTGGATGACACGGCACTGAAAGATCGTTTCCAGCAGTTTCTGCAGCTGGCGCGGGAACTGCTGACCGACTTTCGCGAGGTGGAGCAAAATTTCCGCAACCTCGACCGGCGGGTGCGCGAGCGCATGGCCCTTTGGGAGGGGGCCAAGGGAGCACTGCTCGAAGAGATCATGGGCGAGCGTGACGCCATCGCCGATTCTGATCAGGGGAAAAGTTTCCGAGCCTTCTGGGATTTTCTGATGTCGCAGTCCCGGCAGGAAGAGTTGAGCCGGTTGCTGGAACAGGTATTGTCCTTACCACCGATCCTCACGATGCGTCCCGAGACTCGTCTGCAGCGGGTACATTATGATTGGCTGGAGGCGGGAGAACATACCCAGCGAACGGTTGCTAAATTATCCGAGCAGCTACGCCGGTTTCTTGACGATCAGGCCTGGCTGGAAAACCGCCGCATCATGGACATTCTGCACAGCGTCGAAAACCAGGCGCTGGCATTGCGTGAAGATTTTCCACCTGGAGATTTCATGCCTTTGGCCGCGACCTCCGCGACCATCGAACTCCCCCTGGAGAGACCTCTTTACCGGCCACCACTCAAGCCGCTCCTTACCGAAACGGTTTTGGATGAAGGGGATGCGGAGGTGGATACAACCGTTCTCTATGGGCAGGTCGTCGTTGACCGGGCCGAATTGAACAGAAATATCCGCCAGGAGCTCCAGGATCGTAGCCAGATCAGCCTTAGCGAGGTGGTTTCCCGCCATCCGCTGCGTCACGGGTTGGCCGAGTTGGTTGCCTACCTGCAGCTGGCCGGAGAATGGCCCAAGACGGCTGTGGATGATGACGTGCAGGAGCAGGTGAGCTGGCAGTCCGACGCCGGGGTCATGCGCCAGGCAACCCTGCCACGTATAATTTTGCTGAGGAACTGATGATGAATCATACCAAGAGCGATGCCGGCTATTCGGTCGATCCTCCCCATGAACTCTCGTCCGTGGTGGTTCCTCTGTTAAGGGGGGTTCTATACCGGGAGGAGAATCCGGGATTGTGGGGTTCGCTTCTCAAGCTGCAGGCAAGCGTCCGGGATTATGTGGCCGTGATTGGTTTGGAGTTGCTGCTCGATGAGGCGGAAGGATATGCTTTTTTGCGGTCCCGTCAGGATGTCGACGAGGATGGCTCAACACCTATCTCAAGGCTGGTTGCTAGGCGGCAGCTCTCCTATCCGGTCAGCCTGCTGCTCGCCCTTTTGCGGAAAAAGCTCGCTGAGTTTGACGCCGGTGGCGGCGACATCCGCCTGATTCTTTCCCGGGATGAGGTGGTGGAGTTGATCCGGATTTTTCTCCCGGCCGGCAGCAACGAGGTTAAACTAATCGATCAGGTTGATGCCACATTGAACAAGATCGCCGAGCTGGGTTTTATTCGCCGCTTGCGGGGACAGGGGCAGATGATTGAGGTCCAGCGGATTATCAAGGCGTTTATCGATGCGCAATGGCTGGCTGACTTTGATGAGCGATTGGCGGAATATCGTCAGCAACTTGCTGGGGCTATGGAAGGGGATGAGGATGGCTGAGCCATTGTTTCTGGATTTTCTTGCCGATGACCGGCTGGCCGGGTTTCGGCTTCAACGGCTCGAGGTCTTCAACTGGGGAACCTTCGACGGCCGGGTCTGGACGCTGCGACTGGGTGGGAAAAACTGTCTCCTCACCGGTGATATCGGTTCCGGAAAATCAACCCTGGTCGATGCCGTCACCACCTTGCTGGTGCCGAGTCAAACCATTGCTTATAACAAGGCGGCGGGCGCCGATAGCCGAGAACGATCGCTGCGCTCCTATGTGCTTGGCTATTATAAATCAGAGCGACAGGAAATCCTCGGCAGCGCCAAACCGGTGGGCTTACGTGACGTCAACTGTTATTCGGTGGTACTCGGGGTCTTTTACAACGCTGGATACGGCAAAACGGTAACCCTGGCGCAGGTCTTCTGGATGAAGGAGGCGAACGCGCAACCGGCCCGCCTGTATGTCGCTTGTGAACGCGATCTTTCCATTGCCGCCGATTTTTCCGGGTTTGGCCGTGAGATGGTTGGCCTACGCAAGCAGTTACGCTCAAGCGGTGTCGAGCTCTTTGACAGCTTTCGTCTTTACGGCTCCTGGTTCCGTAATCGCTTCGGCATCGTCAACAAACAGGCGCTGGACCTGTTTCATCAAACCGTATCCCTCAAGTCGGTGGGGAATCTCACCGACTTCGTGCGCAGCCACATGCTTGAGCCCTTCGAAGTCGCACGGCGTATCTCCGACTTGATTGGGCATTTTGAGAATCTGAACCGGGCGCACGAAGCGGTACTCAAGGCCAAACGGCAGGTGGAGATGCTTTCTCCTCTGGTGGCCGACTGTGATCGTCACCAGGGATTGACCCAAACGGTGGAAAATTTTCGGGCCTGTCGCGATGCGCTGCGGCCGTGGTTCGCCACCCTGAAGCTGGATCTGCTGGAGAAACGCCTCACCTCCCTGGATGAGGACGTGACCCGCCACCGTGTTGCCATCGGCCGGCTGGAAGAACAGCGGCGAATCCAGCAGGGACAGGAGCGTGAGCTTCGCCGCAATATCGCCGAAAACGGTGGTGACCGGATCGAGAGTATCAGCTTGGAAATACGCCAGCAGCAGGATGAACTGGAGCGTCGCAGGCAGAAGGATTCCCGCTATCAGGAACTTGTGGGCGCACTGGGAGAACAGCCCGCCGCGACCCAGGAGGATTTTCTCCGCCAGCGTTCTGCTACTGAGGCTTGGCGCGACACTGTCGAAAATGCCGAGGTCCGGGTACAGAACGAACTCAATGAAACGGGCGTCTTTTTTGCTCAAGGGCGGCAGGAATACGATCAGTTGCAAGGTGAAATCCAGGGCTTGAAAGCCCGCCGCAGCAATATAGACGAAAGGCAGATCGCCATGCGGCGTTTGTTGTGCCAGGCACTGAACTTGGCTGAAGATGAGATGCCGTTTGCCGGTGAGTTACTTCAGGTGCGCGAGGCTGAGCGCGACTGGGAAGGGGCCATCGAACGGCTGCTCCGCAGTTTTGGTCTTTCTCTTCTCGTTCCGGACCGATACTATCCCAAGGTGGCTGAATGGGTTGACCGTACTCACTTGCGGGGGAGGCTGGTCTATTTTCGGGTACGTGATGCGGCGCGTCAGGATATGCCGTCGCTCCACCCCGATTCCCTGGTGGGTAAGCTGCAAGTCAAACCCGACTCCCCCTTCTACGATTGGCTGGAGCGTGAGGTGTCGCACCGTTTTGATCTGGCCTGCTGCGCGACCCAGGAACAGCTTCGCCGCGAGAACCGGGCCATTACCCGTTCCGGGCAGATCAAGTCCCCGGGAGATCGGCATGAGAAGGATGATCGGCATCGCCTCGATGATCGTGGCCGCTATGTGCTGGGATGGAGCAACGACGAAAAAATCGCGGCCCTGGAAGGGAAGGCCAAGCTGCAGGAAATCCACCTTGGCGAACTAGCCGGTCGGATCAGCGCATTGCAGAAGGAACAAGCGACCCTCAAAGTGCGCCTTACGATCCTCTCGAAGCTGGGAGAATATTCCGACTTTCGCGACCTTGATTGGAAACCCGTGGCTGTCGCCATTGCCAGACTGGAAGAGGAGAAGCGGGATCTCGAAGCCGCGTCTAACCTTCTCAAGACCCTCACGGCACAACTGGTTGTACTCGAGGGAGAATTGAAGGAGACAGAACGTCAGCTTGACGAACGAAAAGACAAACGATCCAAGACCGAGCAGAAAATCAGTGTCGCGAAGGAACAGCAACTGCAGGCGCAAACCCTGTTGGCTGAAACATCGGAGGAATCTGCCCGGCGATTTACCATGCTGGAAGGCATGCGCGAGGAGGCGCTCGGCAGTCAGTTGCTGATGGTTGAAAGCTGTGACAATCGTGAGCGCGATATGCGCGACTGGCTGCAGGCCAAGATTGACGCCGAAGACAGGAAGCGCACCAGTTTGAACGAGAAAATCATCAAGGCGATGACTGAATACACAAAGGAATGGAGGCTGGAAACCCGGGATGTGGATGTCAATATCGCCGCCGGTCCTGAGTACCGGTCGATGCTTGAGCAGCTCCAAGCTGACGACCTGCCTCGTTTTGAAGGTCGGTTCAAGGAGCTGCTGAATGAGAACACCATCAGGGAAGTGGCGAATTTTCAATCCCAGCTCGCACGCGAACGAGAGACCATCAAAGAACGTATTGCCCAGATCAACGAATCGCTCACCCAAATCGATTACAACCCTGGCCGCTACATCACGCTCGAAGACCAGAAGAATTCTGATGCCGACATCCGTGAATTTCAGGATGAACTGCGGGCCTGTACGGAAGGGGCGCTCACCGGATCAGAGGATGTGCAATATTCGGAAGCCAAATTCCTGCAGGTAAAGCGTGTCATCGAGCGTTTCCGAGGCCGGGAGAAATACTCCGATCTGGATCGCCGGTGGACGGCAAAGGTAACGGATGTCCGTAACTGGTTCGTTTTCGCCGCCAGCGAACGCTGGCGTGAAGACAATAGCGAACATGAACATTATGCGGATTCAGGCGGAAAATCGGGAGGCCAGAAGGAAAAACTTGCTTACACTGTGCTTGCCGCCAGTCTGGCGTATCAATTTGGTTTGGAATGGGGAGCAGTGCGCTCGCGTTCTTTTCGCTTTGTGGTGATCGACGAGGCTTTCGGGCGCGGTTCCGATGAATCGGCTCAATATGGTTTGCAGCTTTTCGCGCAACTCAATCTGCAACTGCTGATCGTTACGCCGCTGCAGAAGATCCATATCATTGAGCCTTTTGTCGCAAGCGTCGGGTTTGTTCACAATGAAGACGGTCGCAGCTCAGTCCTGCGCAACCTCAGCATCGAGGAATATCGGGCCGAGAAGCAAAGGATACAAGGATGAAGTGGACAACCCCGGCGGATCTCAAGGCGCAGGTAATTAAACTGTGGGATCGCGGCTTGTTGCTGGGCTCCTTGTCTGGCGGGGAGGCAATTTTTCCCCTGCGCCTGAAGTTTAAAAGCCCAGATTCCAGAGAACTGAGTGAACGATTTTCCGAGGTGCGGGAGTGGATTGCCCAATTGAAGGCCGCCAAGCAGTATCGGATTGAATGGCGCAGAGTCAACCACCGTGACCTTGGGGCCAATACAATCCCTTCGGCTATCTGGCTTGATACGCTGGAGGATGCACTGGCGCTTATCGGCAAGCGGAGGGCAGCGGAACAATTTTCATCATTGGTAGAACTGACTAGTAAAAGCCAGCCCGAACTCGTCCCTTGGCTGGCAAAACGACCACTGCGGGCTTTGGAATTGGCTGAGGAATGGCCGCAATTGCTGGCGATTGTCGCCTGGTTGCACAAACATCCTCGTCCTGCAATGTATCTTCGCCAGATCGATCTGCCGGGAGTCCATACCAAGTTGATTGAAGGGCGTCGTGGCATATTGACGGAATTACTCGATCTTGTGCTGGCAGAGGAAGTCATTGACCCAACCAGCACAGGCGGTGGTGGATTTTGTCGCCGGTATGGCTTTTTGGACAAACCTTCACGGGTACGCTTTCGGCTGCTGGACCCTGATATGAGGTTGCTTCCAATGGGCTTCGACCAGGATATTGCCGTGACGCAGACATCTTTCTCATTGCTTGAGTTGCCGGTTTCAAAAGTTTTCATCACCGAAAATGAGATCAACTTTCTGGCCTTCCCGAATGTCCCTGATGCGATGGTGATTTTCGGGGCGGGATACGGCTTTGACAATCTTGCCGCAGCCCCTTGGTTGAAGCAGAAGGCAATCTACTATTGGGGAGATATCGATACCCATGGTTTTGCCATTCTCAATCAGTTCCGAGGGTTCTTTCCCGGCACCACATCTTTTCTTATGGACCGGCAGACACTTTTGGATCATCGGCCGCTATGGGGTGTTGAGACTCAGCCTGAAACGGGGCCCCTTGCGCGGTTGAGCGAAGAGGAAAGCGTCCTGTACGATCAGTTGCGTCACAATCACTGGGGTAATCGAATTCGGCTTGAGCAAGAAAGGATAGGGTTTGATTTTCTGGTGAATGCTCTTCGAACTCTATGAGATTTCAATCCTCAACGATTATTGACAGCATGGTTGATTGAGAGATGGAATTACTGCATGCTCTGCCGCAGATCAATCAGTACCTTATCGGCAGCTTCCACCTGGATCAGGCCAAAGCGCGGGAATTCAATATCCAGGATGACATACACCGACAGCGACATGATCCCCGCGAAAACGACGATATGGATCCAGCTCCTTTTTTTATTGGTGGATGTGTCATAGCCGACGAGTAAGGCGCTGACGAGACTGAGAAAGCCGAGCAGCAGAAAGACGACCATGGGCGGATGATTACGCAATGCCATCATCCTGGTGGTAGTGATGTCGATCATCTCATTCAATGCCGGAAGCAGAAGCATCGTCGCCTGGCTGGGTGCGTCCGGCCGTTGGGTTGCCGCCAGGGACTTGGCCCAGATTTCTCCCTGCAAGGCCGCCGTCGTATCGAGCTTGGCCTTGGTGGCAGCCTTATCGCTCGCGTTTTTATAGGTTGTCGCCCGGACCTCCACATACTTCCGAAACAACGCCCTCAATTCCGGCTGGGTGTCGGCGGGAAGTAGATCCAGGCGCAGGTAAGCGGTGCCGATGCTGTTGGCCTCTTCCGTGATCAAGTGCAGGCGGTCTTCAAACCGTGACGCGGCGCCGGAGAAGGTGAAGGCGATGAGGAGTCCCAACAGGGCAAAAACAGCGGCCTCCGCCGAGCCGGCACCCCTTGCCAGCCCTTCCGGATCCTTTGTGAATCTCGCAATGCCGATGCGCCGCCCAACCTCAAAGGCAATCAGCATACAGGTGAATAAACAGACAGCTGACAATGATGCGATCAATACAAGATTCATTCCCGGTCTTCCTTTGTTGGTTGTGTCGGACGCAAGCTCTGTCCGTCAGCTGCGATTCTGTTTCTGGATTCCCAATACTTCTCAGCCAAACTCGAAGCGTCCATTTCTCTGCTTCCCGGCCATGTCGGGAACGCCCCTCCCTGGAACTAATATCACTGTATTTTTACTCGATATACCAGCTATTTCAAGGCCGGATAGTCGGTGTATCCCGTCTCGTCGCCGCCGTAAAAGGTCTCTCGATGATAGCGGTTCAAGGGGGCATCCACCTTCAGACGTTCCGGTAGGTCGGGATTGGCGATGAAGAGACGGCCAAAGGCGACGGCGTCCACATGTCCGCTATCAAACGCTTGCAGGGCGCTGTCGCGAGTGTACCCTCCGGCAGAGATGAACATTCCTGGAAAGGATTGGCGAAAAAGCTGCGAGGTACTGGGGGCGTCCTCATAGACCACATCGCCTCCTCCCGCACCCGTTGCCCGAGGTTCAATCACATGGGCATAGCCAACGCCCCTGCTGCCAAGCTGTGCCAGCACATACCTGAAGAGTTCAACCGGATTGGAATCGCTCATGTCGTTAAAGGTTCCGTAGGGGGACAAGCGGACACCCACCCGTTGCGGGCTCCACACCTGGGTCACGGCATCCACCACCTCGAATAGAAGGCGAGCGCGGTTTTCGATGCTGCCGCCATAGCTGTCTTGACGCTTGTTCGCGCCGTCCTGGAGAAACTGGTCGAGCAGATAGCCGTTGGCGCCATGCACCTCGACCCCGTCAAAGCCGGCAAGCTTGGCATTTTCAGCAGCCTTACGATAATCGGCAATAAGCCCGGCGATTTCACCCAACTCGAGGGGGCGCGGGGTTTCAAAGGGAACCTGCTGCCAGTCAGCAGTCAGGGTCATTCCCGAGGGCTGGATGGCAGAAGGCGCCACCGGCAACCCTTCTTCGGGATGGAGTGACGAATGGGAGATACGGCCGACGTGCCATAACTGGAGAAAGATCAGTCCACCCTTGGCATGAACGGCCTCCGTCACCAGCCGCCAGCCGTCCACCTGGTCGGCGGAATGGATGCCGGGCGTGGCCGGATAGCCCTGGCCCTGCGGCGAGATCTGGCTTGCCTCGGAGATGATCAGCCCCGCCGAACTTCGCTGACCATAATACAGGGCATTGAGGGCCTGAGGGATATTCCCCGGCTGTCGGCTGCGCATGCGGGTTAATGGCGCCATGATGACGCGGTTTTGCAAGGTGAGATCTCCCAGTTGGAATGAGTCAAATAATGTTGTCATGGCAATGCTCCTTTTGAAAAAATGGTAAAGAGAGGAAGTCTCACGGATCTTCACCTGCTTCATCCGTTCTGCAAGCGACTGTCAATAAAGTCATTGATAAAATCAAGGGCTTCTTTCCGCATCGGTGTTTCGGGCATGGTGGCCGCGAGCTGGCCAAAGGCGTTTTGCTCCCGCAGAAGTGCAAGGGTTGGGTGGAAGTTGATATCAAAGACCCAGCTCATCTGCAGCACCTTCAGTTCATCGGTGGATTTCAGGGAGACGTAGCTCATCGCTTTTCCCTCGAACAGGCGGCGATAGACCTCGTCCCGCACGGCCGTCTCCGTTCCCAGTCCCAGGCTGACCACCGGATTGCGCAGGGATTCTTCCATCTGGAAGTGTTCGATCATGACCCGCAGGATATCCACCTTGTCGGCATCGCGGATGAGTCGGCAGTGAAGCAGGGTTTGCGGATCCAGTGACTCGGGGAGACGGAGCCGGTTGTGAAAAATGATCGCGCGACTGATAAGCCGGCGCTCGTGCAAATCCAGGGAATGGAGGACGTGGTGCCGGTTCAGCTCCCAGAGGGAGAGCTTGGCGTGATTATCGGAATCAGGATCGCGAAAGGTTCGATATTTTTGATACTGGGGGAACCGGCCGATATCATGGAACAGGGCGGTTACGGTGGCGATGCGGCGGTCGTCTGCCGACAGGCCAAGGGTTGAGGCAATGTGATCAATGGCCGTACAGACACGAAAGGTGTGCTCTTCCTTCATGTCCAGACTTCGCTGATGCAAGGGATCATCCTCGCGAAAGGTCAAGACATGCTGTTTGAACCAGTCCTGAAAACAATAAAGCTGCCTGTCATTCATGCGCTACTATTTTGCCTCGGTCGGAAAAGGGAATATGACCTGTTTTGATTGTGTAACGTCACAGAACATAGTCATGACTTCAGGCCGCGTCAAACCTTCCCTTTTTTTGTTATGGGGTACGGAAACCTGTGGGAGGAGGGAAAGACACCGTGCTGGTAGAAGGAAAGAGACCTTGCGGGAGAGAGCATTGACGACGATGAAGGGGGGACTGGCGGAATTCAGAGGATTTGCAGAGATCATTCATGGGCTCTGCAGGCCCATGATGTCCGTGAAGGCTTGGCACAATGATGCTGGGAGTTGATTGATTTGTCTCTGCACCTTGTCTTGTTTTTAGCGGTTTCCGGGGAGGCGTCTTTCTCAGCCTGGCGGCCAGTGCATCAAGCGACCGCCAAGGACATGGAGATGGAGATGAAAGACGGTCTGGCCGGCGTCGAGGCCATTATTTAAGACCAGACGGTATCCATCGGTTATGCCAAGCTCGGCGGCAATTTTTGCCGCCGCACGGAGCATTCTGCCGATCAACAGTTCATCTTCCGCTTCGATAAAGGCCGGGCCGACAATATGTTTTTTGGGAATGACCAGAAAATGGACTGGCGCCTGGGGAGAGATATCGCGGAAGGCAACAACCTCGTCGTCTTCATAGAGTTTGTCCGCCGGGATCTGACCGGCAACGATCTTACAGAACAGACAGTCTGGGTTCATTTTTTCTCTTTAACGAAAAAAGGGATCTTCGAACAGCGGAAATTACTCGTCATTTTTGGAGCCGAAAGAGTCTTCAAACAGCTTGATGATGGCCTCGCTGCCGGCATCACTGAGATATCGGGTCCCGGAGCCGACAAAGGTATTGTATTCAATGCGGGGGCTGTCTGCCTGCCACTGGTTGTCGATCCAGCTGAACCACTGCTTGAGGGGCTGGTCAAAGACATGGAGGGGGCGGTTGAACAGTTTGGCCAGCTCCACGGCCCAGCCGGTACCGCCTTTGACCGAATTATCTTCAAGGATGGTGCCGATGACAAATACCTGGTGGCCGTTGTTGACCATGTGAAAGATGGTTTGCAGCACCTTTCTGATCTTGGTGGTCTCGTAGTAGGTGCGGTTGAGCATCTTTGAGGCCAGTTCCATGCTGATATCGCCGCGTTCCAGTTCCTGCTGACTGAGAAAGATGGCGTTTTTTTCGCGGTGCAGTTTGTGCCCTTCAAAGGTGTAGATTGCCTCGTTTACGCCCCATTTTTCCGCCATTTCACCAAAGGTTGCCTCGGCTCCTTTCAGGCCGCCACTGCAAAGGGTACAGGATTTCTGATCCATCTATGTGCTCCTCGTTGATAAAAGTATCATAAAAAAAATGAGATGATTGTCGGCGAATTCATCAAACCGGTAAAAAGGCCGATTTAGATTTTATACCATACTTCTCTTCAAAGGCAAGGTTCCCGCAAGATTTGTCTGATTTTTTCTTTGGTCGTAAGTTTGTTGCGAGCCGGAAGACTTATGATTTTATCCCGCGTAGAAAAACCCGGTGCGGGGCCGGATAGCCCTCCATCGTCAGGGTCGGATCCTGCGGATCAAGAAAATCGCGGTAGGATTCAAAGGTCATCCATGGGGTAGACCGCTGTTCTTCGGAGCTCATCGGGTGTTGACAGAAGAGTTCAACCTGGGTGAAACCGGCCTTTTCCATCCACAGGCGCAGGCAGAAACCGGTGGGCACAAAGTAGGTGCCCGGGACCTTGGCATAGGTCTTATCGGGAAAGAGGGCCATGGGCGCATCCCCGGGGATGGCCTGGGATTCGAGGATCAGGGTGCCGCCGGGACGCAGGGCCTGATAGCAGTCGCGCAGGACATCAATGGGAGAGGCGCGGTGGTAGATGATTCCCATCAGGAAGAGGACATCAAAGCAGTCGGGAAAGAGGGGCAGATGTTCGACGCCGAGCAGGTCATTATGAAGGGCTGTCCGGCCGGCCATGGAGTTCAGGGCCTTGAAACAATAATAGTGCTGCATGGAGGGTTCCAGACCGAGGACCAGGCGGGGACGGGAGGGGCTCATGCGGAACATGTAGTAGCCGTTGTTGCAGCCGATGTCGGCTACGACCTTGTCATGCAGGTCCGGCAGCATGGGGAGCAGGCGCTGCCATTTGCGTTCGCTGCGCCATTCGGCGTCGATGTCGATGCCGAAGACCGAGAACGGGCCTTTGCGCCAGGGCATAAAGGCGGTCAAGGCCTGGCGGATCTGCGCCTGCTGGTCGGCACTCACCTCATCGGCCTTGCCGATGATCACGATATCGCCGCTGCAGTCCACGGTTTTCGCGACAAAAGGGGCGAGGATTTCACAGGGAGTGCGATAGCGCAGAAAGCCTTTTTTCGGCTGATTGACCCATTGTTGTCGTTCTTCGTGGATGGCGATGATTTCTTCGCGGCGGGCCGTAGCGGGCAGCAGGGAGAGATAGCTGGGAGTTGATGGCGATGGCTTCACTCTGGTCTTACTCCGGCTTGATGGCAATAAAGGAGATAAAATTAAACCACTGAAAAAAGGGTTCGACGCTGGTGAATCCGGCACCGAGCAGCAGCTCGCGGTTTTCTTCGATGGAAAAAGGGATCAGGACATTTTCCAGGGCCTCTCGTTTGCGGGCGATTTCCAGTTCCGAATAGCCGCGTTCGAGTTTGAACTGATGGTAGATGTCGATATATTTCCGGTTGAGCAGCGGGTCGTGTGAGATCATTTTTTCGCTCAGGATCATGACGCCGCCGGGTCGCAGGTTCTGGAAGAGGCAGTGGATGAACTCCTTGCGCCGGAGCGGTCGGATAAACTGGAGGGTGTAGTTGAGGAGAAAGGCGCCGGTATCGGCCTGCTCGTTTTCGGTGATGTCCTGGGCCAGGAAGGAGACCCGGTCCTGCTTGGAGAACATCTCTGCCTTGAGCCGGGCCTTGTCCAGCATGGCCTGGGAGTTGTCGATGCCGATGAAGTGCAGCTCCTTGTCCGGCAGCAGGCGGGCCAGCTGCAGCAGGGTGGTGCCGGTGGAGCAGCCCAGATCAATGACGGTATCGCCCGGTCGGAGAAAGATATCAAGAAGACGCGCTGTCCCTTTGATGACCTCCTGATAAAAAGGAACCGAGCGGTCCAGCATGTCATCGAAGACTTGGGCAACCCGTTCACTGAAGACAAAGTCTTCCTGAACCTGGCTGATGTCGAAAAGGGTATCTTTGGGGGTTGGCGGTACCATGGCGAATAGGTAAGAAATCAAAGCGGAGTGAGTGTGTAGATTGAACAACTGAAACGTTTAGTTTATATACTCTCTAAAAATAGATTTTACTATTATTGACTGCTATTCGACGGATATTTGACTGACATTCTTTTTATCATCCACAGGAACCCATGAAAAAATACATCATAGGAATAGACACGGGCGGTACCTATACCGATGCAGTGCTCATTGAAGCCGACAGCGGTAAAGTCATTGCCACGGCCAAAGAGCCGACGACCCATTATCATCTGGCGACGGGAACCGGCAAGGTGCTGGCCGCCCTGCTTACCACCTCTGGAGTCACGGCTGCTGATATCGGCCAACTGGCCGTCTCCACCACCCTGGCTACCAATGCGGTGGTGGAAAAGAAGGGAGCCCGAGTGGGATTATTTGTAATCGGCTATGTTAAACATTTCCCCCTGCCGGTGCTGGCGGTGGTGTTTATCAAGGGCGGGCATACCCTTCAGGGCGTCGAGGAAGAACCATTGGATCTGGAAAATCTGGTCGATACGGTGCGCGGCCTGACTGGGGAGGTGGATGCCTACGCGGTGTGCAGTGCCATGTCCATGGCAAATCCCACCCATGAGCTGGTGGCGGAAAAGGCCATCGCCATGCTGGATCCCAAGCCGGTTTTCTGTTCGCATCGGATCAGTCAGCAGGCCGGGATGCGGGAGCGGGCTGCCACTTCCGCCCTGCACGCCAAACTCATGCCCCTGATGCAGGACTATATCGCCGGTGTGCAGGCGGCGATGGTCAAACAGGGCCTGTCCTGTCCGGTGGTCATTATAGGCGGGAACGGCCAGACAGTGACCATTGATCACGCCGTGCAACGGGCAGGAATGACGGTGGCCAGCGGGCCGGCCTGCACCGCCCATTTCGGTGCACTGCAGACCACAGGCGATGCCCTGGTCATTGATGTGGGCGGCACCACCACTGATATCGCGATTATTGAAAATGGTCGGCCGGTGATGGCTGCGGATGGCTGTCAGATTGGCGAGTGGCAGACCCACGTCGAGGCCATTGATATGTTCACCGGCGGCATTGGCGGCGACAGCCTTGTGCTGCTTGATGAACGGGAAGGCCTTCTGCGCCTCGGGCCGGGCCGGGTCGTGCCGCTGTGCATGGCCCAGGGTCTGCCGCCGGCATCCACCTGGCTGGGAGCGGGTGGCCATGGCCGCTGCATTGGTCTTGTGGTCGGGGCCGATGGGGATGAGGCATCTGATGATCCGGTGCTTCAGTTCCTGGGTCAGCACGGCCCTTCAACACCCGCTACGATTGGTGCGGCCATAGGAATTTCAGCGGTTCCCCTGGAAAAACACCTGGAGGGCCTTGCCCGGATGCAGTTGACCTTTGAGGCCGGTTTTACCCCCACCGATGCCTTGCACGTGCTGGGCCGTATTGCCCTTGGCAGTGCGGATGCAGCAAAAGAGGGAGCAGCCATTCTGGCCGCGATTCAGGGGGTTGATCCTGAACAGTTCTGCCATGGGGTTTGCCGTCGCGTCGAAAAGCAGATTGAAGATTTGATCATCGATTATATTATTCATCGCTACTGGGGGACCTCACTGACCTCATTTATTACCAGTCGCGAAAGTCATCCCGTCCTCGGGGTGGCGTTTTCCCTGAAGATTCCCCTGATCGGTATCGGGGCTGCGGCACGGTATTTCCTGCCGGGGGTTGCTGCAAGGCTGGGAACAACGGTGAGTTTCTCGTCGCATTGCGAGGTCGGAAACGCCATTGGCGCGGCCTTGCTGGGCAGGGCCGCGAATGTTCTGGCCAGTATCAGGCCTGAGTTTTCTTGATCCCTCGAGAAAGAAACTGCCCAACAAAAAACCCCGGCTTTGAGATCCAAGGCCGGGGTTTTTTGTTGGGCAGAGAACGTGTGCAGGGTTATCTGATGGCTGGACGATGATGTTGCGCCCCCTTGTTGACGTAGCTGTAAAAGGCTGGAAAGGCGACAAAAAAGGCGACACAGATCAGATACTCAATCCCCTTGATGTGGGTATAAAAGTCCACCAGGGTGTGCAGCGGTTTGATCATGCCGGTGGCCACCATGTATTGGTGGACGAGTTCAGTGACCGACCAGTTCAGGGAGGAGAGGGCGGTGATGACCGCCGCGCCAACCCACATGCACATGAGAGAGCCGATGACGAGAAATACTTTACCGGTGCTGGAATTCTTTGTTTTCATGATGATACCTCCTCTGTGAGAGAACGAGAAGGGCAGAACCCCTTCTTCTCTCTTATATTTAAGCCGGCACCGAGATCGGCGGTGGCCTGCATTTTTTAATTTCCAGTGATTGCGCTCACAAGTCCTTTAACGAGTCCGCCCAGTCCGCCGTCCAGCACGCCGCTGATCATGCAGGCAAATCCCCATATGCCGACAAGAGCGGCCATGGTCATTCCCACTGTCATTGCAAATTTAGAGGTTTCGTAGCTGGCGTTGATCTCTGTTTCTTTGTTGGTGCGTACGTTTGTTGTTTTCATGATGTTCTCCTTTTTGAATTATTTTCGATGCTTAGTGCATTTCGTGTAGGTCTTTGCCCTTATCTTTGCACTTCCAGTGCCAGATGTTGATTTATTAAATACGACTGCGCATTTTTCACTTAAGCCGCTGATTTTATTTGCGAATAATTCTTCCGACTGGGTTTTTTGTGATGTACGGCAAAAGCAACAGAAATGATGTGCGGCGGGAAAAGGAGAGCACAACTGTGGTATTCAAAAAAGAATATGTGGCAGGGATTCAACGAAAGTGTGGTTTTGTTGTTCTACGGTGCTTGTCTTTTTGAACGATGGATGTACGTAAAATAAAGAGGGTGCAGCGTGTAGAGCAGAGGGGCGGGAAGGACGGCAAGGCCTCTGAGAGATCAGAGGCCTTGCCGTTTATGGACGATGGTGCGACTGGTTACCTCTCCCCTTTCCAGCGATAGACGATGGGGAGTCGGTACACGATGAAGCGATAGGTGATGAAATAGAGAGCGTACAGGGTAATTGTGATCCAGACCTCTTTCCAGTGTGGAATCTCTGGATAGAGCTCCCAGTTAAAGGCGATCATGGAGGTGTTCAGGCGATTCCAGATGATCCCGACCACACTGATAAAGGCGGCGGCGCGGGCAAGGCCTGGGGCGTTGTTTCTGACTGCGGCGGCAAACATGAACATCGGCAGGATCACGCCAACGCCCAGTTCGAGCATGAAGTAGCCGCCCCAGCCGGTGAGTAGATATTCCCATTCTTGATCGTGGGCCACGGCGACGAGCTTGATGACCAGATAGGTGATCATAGCGAGGGAGCATCCTTTGCCGAGTTTCAGGGTGATGTCGTCCAGTGATTTTTTGAAGGTGTCATCACAGCGCCAGCCGGCAAAGTTGCGGATCAGGGTGGAGGAGACGATGACCATGGAGAGGCCCCCGAAGATCGAAGAGCAGAAAAAATGGATCCATTGGAAGTTTATCGACAGCCAGAGGGGATGGATCTTTGCCGGCGCGTAGTTGAAAAGGGCACCCAGTGCACCCTGATGCAGGGTGGAGAGGATGATCCCGGCGATGGTCAATCCCAGCACCATCTTGCGGATGACCCGTTTCCCCTTGAGCCAGCCGATCCATTCGAAAAAGGCAGGCAGGACTTCCGCGATCTGGACGGAAAGATAGGTGGCCACATGCCAGGCCACCAGGAACAGGACGGCCGCTGGGCCCAGGGAGACAACCATGGGGTAGGGCAGACGCCAGGGCATTCCTAAATCAACCTCCAGATAGACGACGGCAAAAAAGTACCCGAGCAGACCATTGAGCAGGGCGAGCCGCTCGATGGGGTGGAAATCCTTGCGACCAAAGAGCTCCACAGTGGTGCCGAGCATGAAGCCGGAGGCGGACAGGGGAACCATGCCAAAGAGTCCGAATCCCAGGAAAAGTCCCCAGGGGTAGTCGTTGGAGGCATGGGTGACGGCGGTCAGTCCATAGATATAGCGTTGCAGGAGCAGGGGCAGGCCGACGGCAAAGATGCCGATCATCAGCCAGTTAACCGGATTGCGGAAAAACTGTTTGAAATAGTCCGGCATGGAGAGTCCCAGCCAGAGTTTTTCTTTCAGGGTCCAGGGGGTGCCGTCCGTCTTGACATGGTCGACAATGGGGAGTTCTGGTCGTTGGTGGGAAAATAAGCGCATCTTCTATTCCTCCTCGTGGTCATCTTCAGTTTTGCCCTTCAGCCAGTCCTTCCGCGTTGCCAGGAGATGAAATCCGGCAAAGAGGGCGGGCCAGATGGTCAGCACCATGGGGACGATGCCGAGGAAGTCCTTGACCAGATTAAGGATCGGTTCCTTGGGAACATGGGTGTCAAATCCGACCTTGTCAAAGGGGACGCTGGAAAGATACATCCAGGCGGTGCCGCCCACCTCATGCTCTCCGTAAATATGATCTTCATATTTCCCCGAGGTTTCCCGGATGCGCTGCTGTCCGATCTTGATCAGTTCGCTGCGTTTACCGAAGGTCAGGGCCTCCTGTGGGCAGGCCTCGACGCAGGCCGGGGGTTTGCCGTCTTTGAGGCGCGTATCGTAGCAGAAGACACACTTCATGATGCGTGGATTGAAGGCGCTGGAGTATTTGAAGGTTGGAATATAAAAGGGACAGGCGATCATGCAGGTCCGACAGCCCACACAGACCTTGGCGTTATAGATCACGGCGCCCTCGGGGGTCTTGGTGTAGGCGTTGACAAAGCAGGAGGTCAGGCAGGCCGGCTCCTGACAGTGGTTGCACTGAATCTTTCGGAACAGTGGATGATCCTGGCCGGGAACATCGTAGCGGTTGACAACGGTGTAGCGGGTTTCGTCGGTGCGGCGCTTCTGGCCGTGCTCGATTTCGTCAAAAACGGAAAAATCATTAAAGGGCTTTGCCGGTTGGGGCAGTTTCTGCTCCTGATTGCAGGCAGCCTCACAGCTCCGACATCCGACACAGCGGGTCAGATCGACGAGCACGCCCATGCCTTCCGGATAGCCTTCAAAGCTTGCCGCCTGGCTTGTGTTTTCCTTGAGCACGGTGGCAGCCACGGTTCCGGCAAGCCCGCCCTTGATAAAATTTCTGCGGCTTACTGTTGATTTCATTCTGGGTACCTCTTTGTTAAAAACAATCTGGATTGAATAAAAATTCCTAACCCCGATGAACGGGATAAGTGCCTTTCGCAGATCATTTTCTTGCAAAAAAACAAGAAAATGATCTGTAAGGCACTAATGGCCACTGTGTCCTCCAGTCGGGGTTGCGGCTGGGGCATGCCCACCTGTGTGAAACATCTGCTCTCCGGCTGCGGTCATGCCATGGCAATCCTGACAGCCGGTCGGCCCGCCCATCTTCTGGTGACACTCCACGCAGTTGAGGTGGTAGGCTCCTTTCAGTCCGGGCTTATCTATATGATAGAGCTGGGGATTATCCAGTCTGCTCAAGTCCTCTTTGCTGAAACGTTCCCTGCTGTGACAGTCGCGGCAGGCAACGGTGTCGGCTTCCCCGCTTTTGGCGTGACAGCGGACACAGTTGGGATCAGTGACCTTGTCACCCGTGGTATGATGATGACACTGTCCGCAGCTTGCTATCTCGGTGTGCATGGCGTGATCAAAGTGCACTCCGGTGTAGAGTTTTGCCAGACTGTCGATTTCCACTGTTTCCGGTGCGTCCGCCGCATCCATGGCCCTGCTGGGTCCCGTCCACAGCAGGACTCCACCCACCATGGCCATGGCCATAGCGGTGTGCGCTATTTTTTTCCGTGTCAGCAACTCTGTTCGCATTTCCTCTCCTCCTTTAAAATGAGCTAACCCCGATGAACGGGATAAGTGCCCTTCGCTGATTATTTTCTTGCAAAAGAAACAAGAAAATAATCTGTAAGGCACTAAATTAAAAAAAATTATAGGCCGTCGTTCAGGCCTGTTTCGTCTCTTCAGGGTGTGATTTCAGCGAATCTTCAATTTTTTTATCACTCATGTAACAGTGATAAACGATGGACATCTCTTCTGCGTCAATGGTTTCGTTGATCAGGAGGGCTTCCGCCAAGGTGTGGAGAAATTTATTGTTGTCCGTCAACAGTTGTCGTGTCTCTCCGTAGCAAGCCTCGATGGTTTTTTTGATTTCCCGGTCAATCCTCTGGGCGGTCTGTTCACTGTAGGGTTTCATTGTCGAGCTTCCCCCTAAGAATCCGCCCTGATCCTGCATATGGGCGACGGGGCCGATGGTGGAATTCATCCCCCATTCACAGATCAGGCGGGTGGCAATCTCGGTGGCCGAGAGGATATCATTGCTGGCACCGGTGGTCAGGCGACCAAAGATCAGCTCTTCGGCGACCCGTCCACCCATGAGAATCTTGATCCGGTTGAGAATATACTCCTTGGAGTAGGTGTAGCGGTCATCCAGCGGCAGTTGCTGGGTGAGTCCGAGGGCGCGCCCCCGGGGGATGATGGTGATCTTGTGCACGGGATCCGTCTCCGGCAGCAGGGTGGCGACGATGGCGTGTCCGGCTTCGTGATAGGCGGTGACGCGCCGGTCTTTTTCGCTGATCACCGCATTCTTGCGGGCAAGCCCCATAACGATCTTGTCCTTGGCCTCTTCAAAGTCCGAGAGGGTCACCGCCTGTTTGCCGTGCTTGGCCGCACTGAGGGCCGCTTCGTTGACCAGATTGGCGATCTCCGCGCCGCTGAAACCAGGGATGCTTTTGGCGATTGCGGAAAGATTAATGCCGAGAGCCATGACGATCTTTTTACTGTGCACCTCCAGGATTTTTAGCCGGCCCTTGGCATCGGGCAGGGCGATGGTGACCTGGCGGTCAAAACGGCCAGGGCGGAGGAGGGCGGGATCGAGCATATCGGGCCGGTTAGTGGCCGCAACCAGGATGACGGTCTCGTCCGAAGAAAATCCATCCATCTCCACCAGCAGGGCGTTCAAGGTCTGTTCCCGTTCATCGTTGGAACCGGAGGCGCTGCCGCCGCTGCGCTTGCCGCCGATGGCATCGATCTCATCGATGAAGATAATGCAGGGGGCATTTTTTTTGGCCTCGGTGAAGAGTTCGCGCACCCGTGAGGCACCAACGCCGACAAACATTTCGACAAAATCCGATCCGCCGATGGAGTAGAAGGGTACCGATGCCTCACCCGCAATGGCCTTGGCGAGGAGCGTCTTGCCGGTGCCGGGAGGGCCCTGGAGGAGGATCCCTTTGGGAATGTGTCCACCGAGCTTGCTGAACTTTTCCGGGTGGCGGAGGGATTCGACGATCTCGGTGAGCTCGCCCAAGGCCTCTTCAATGCCGGCCACATCGGCAAAGGTGATCCTGCTCATCCCGATGGGGAGGAGAGGGGAGCGCTTTCCCCTGCCAAAGCCTGATCCAGAGCCTGAACCGGATCCTTTTCCTGACTGGCTTTTGTTAAAAATCAACCAGCCGCCAAGGATCAGGACAACGGGGATCAAGGACTGGAGGAAGCCCCCAAGGCCGGGTTCCACTGGTTCGGCGGAAATTTCGACGGATTTGCTGAGAAGCAGGGGCATAAGCCCCGTAAGGTCTGGAGAGAAGGCGCTGAAGCTCTGGCCTTTCTTGTTTTCACCGGTAATCTCGCCGCCGCGAAGGTGGATTTTCTGGATGTCGCCCTTGTCAAGGTCTGCCAGAAATGCGGTGTAGCTTATGGGCGGCGGTGTTGTTTCCCGCAGCCAGACGTTATAGCCGATAACGCCTATGGCAGTGAGCAGGAGCATCAATAGGCCTGTCTGGATATTGCTCATGGGAGTCTCCTTTCCTGCTGGTTGGACACCAGCTCACGGTAGGGTTTAGGTTTATTGGCAAGCACCCCCTGCAGCAGAAGGTTGAAGACGGCTTCCTGATCGGGAAGCAGGGCACTGTTGTTGCGGAAGCAGAATTCATCGAGATAGAGCTGCAGATGTTTTATGGTCACCCCGCCCCGATGGACCTTGTTCAGCCATACTTCAACCTCCTTGATCAATTCCCCGGTGCGATGGAGATGGTCGGGGGGGGCCTCGGTCAGGGAAAGATCGTAGCGGTCGAGTTGTTGGTAGACGGGCAGGTCGGGGGTAAAAAGAGAGCTGCCGGGCTCAACCGCTGTGCGCAGGAAGGTGGTGATGGTCTCCGCGGTCAGGATGTTGATGGCACTCATTCTGATTCTTCCTGGTATTCCGGCCGGCTGAATCGTTTCGGCGGCGGCGATGACCAGGGCCTGCTGGGGTTTTTCCCAGGCGGGCAGAACAAGAGCGCATCCCAGTTCCACCAGGCCCCGACAGGGGGTGGTATCGGCAGCAGCCATGGCCATGCGTAATTTCTGCAGCCAGGTCCAGGCCGTCTGGTAACTGGTGAGGTGAAGAAATCGTTGTAAATTCTTGGCGCTAATCTCTGTCTCGGCGGTGCACAGCCACCAGATTGCCTGGAGCCATTGGCCAAGATCTTTTTTACTGCCATGGAGAATGGTGTTGGTGGTGATGGAAGAAGGATGGCCGCAATGGGAGCAGACAAGAATCCGTGAGGGTGGGGACGGCGGATGCTGCCAATGACAGTAAGGGCACATGAAGCCTTGTGGCCAGCGTTTATGAAAAAGAAAGGCAAGGCTGCCCGTCTCGTCTTCGCACCACTGCTGTTGCTGTTGTTCAGGGAGGGGAGATGTTTTTGTTTGGGGCATTTGTACATGCATCGGGTCACCCTTGCGATTCTCTGACTTATCCACTTTGCCTGGAGTTATTGCAGATATGATGCCAGGTGTGGGGGGGCAGCTGTTTGATTTTAATAACAGTTCGAGATAGCGATATTTATTGTTTTTTTGGTGCTTGGGAGGGGGTGGAAAAGGGCAGGAATGGGCTGGGCGAGAGACTGCCTGTCGCCACATATCTGTTGTTTTGCTACACATCTGTGGCGAGAGGCCGCGACACAACTGTGGCGCTGTGAAGATGAAACATCCGGGGGTGAGGGAGGCGACGCGATGAGGGAAGGGGCATGGTAAAATGGATGGCGGGCGAGTGCTGTGCCCTCACCCCGATACACAGGAAAAATGCTTTTCGCCGAGTATTTTCTTGTGAAAAAACATGAAATACTCGGCGAGGCCCTCACCCCGATGGATGGGATAAGTGCCTTGCGCAGATTATCTTATTGAAAAAACAAGAAAATAATATGTAAGGCTCTAAAATTTCAGGCCGTCCAGATCAATCTCCAGTTCCCGCACCTTGCGGTAGAGGGTGGAACGGTCCATGCCGAGGAGACGGGCGGCCTTGGCCTTGTTGCCGCCGGCCTTGCTGAGTGCGGTCAGAATCCGCTCAGTGACGGGATTTGCTGCAGCGGCAGGCACACTGGCCGGAGACGACGAGATGATCGTCCCGGGAGAGTCCGGCTGGTTCTGGGCCGGTTGATGGGCGGTGACCTCGAGGGGAAGATCCTCGGTGGAAATGGTTGTGCCGTGACAGAGAACACAGGCCCGCTCGATGACATGTTCCAGTTCGCGGATATTTCCCGGCCAGTGGTATGCTGAGAGAAGCTGTTTTGCCTGATCGGAGATGCCGCTGATGGTTTTACCGAGTTTGCCGGAGAATTTTTGCAGAAAATGATCGCTCAGAAGCAGGACATCATCCTGACGCTCCCTTAATGGCGGCAGGATAATATCGATAACCCGCAGCCGGAAGTAGAGGTCTTCCCGAAATCCCCCCTCCTGCACCTTTTTTTTCAGATTCACATTGGTGGCGCCGATGACCCGGACATCCACCTGGATCGGGGTGTCGCGGCCCACGGGATAAAAAGTTTTTTCCTGGAGAAAGCGGAGCAGCCGCAACTGCATCATCGGGGAGATGTCGCCTATCTCGTCCAGAAACAAGGTGCCGCCTTCGGCCTGGAGGATCCGTCCCATCCGGTCCTGGTCGGCGCCGGTGAACGAACCCTTCTTATGACCGAAGAGTTCGCTCTCCAGTAGATTCTCGGGGATGGCGGTGCAGTCAACCTTGACCAAGGGGCGATTGCGACGGTGGCTTTCAAGGTGCAGGGCCTCGGTGACCAGTTCCTTGCCGGTGCCGGATTCGCCGGTGACAAGCACTGTGGTGTCCACCCGGCCGACATTTTCAATCATCGCATAGACGGTCTGCATGGCATCACTGGCCCCGATGATCCGGTGCAGGGAGGAACGCCTGCCCGCAAGTTGGGGGATCTTGCTGGTCATGTCGCGGATGACCATGACAATTCCATGAAATCCGCCTTTGCCGTCTTCCAGGGGTGCTATACAGACGGAGAGGACCTTCTGCCGGTTGTCGGGAGTGGTGCATTCAAGGCGATGTTCGGTGATTTCGATGCCGGTGCGCAGGACTTTTTCCACGTCTTCCTTGATGGAGCAAAGCTCATCGCTGCCGCAGGAAGTGATAAGGTTGGCGCCTTCCGTGATCTGGGGCCGCAGTTCTCGGCAGAGGATATGGGCGGCCGGGTTCATCTTGAGGATATTAAGATCAAGGTCAGCGGTCAGGATCGCGTCGGTGACACTGCGGAAGATGGTTTCCAGGGAACTGCGGTACTGTTCCCGTTCCCGCTCCGCCTTTTTCTTCTCTGTGGTGAGTTTGTACTGCTGCAGGGCCAGCCGCGCGGTTCTGAGCAGGGTTTCTTTTTCCACTGGTTTGGGAATGTAGTCAAAGGCGCCCAGGCGCACCGCGTCGGCGGCTGTTTCGACGTTGGGGTAGCCGGTCACCATCACGATGGGGCAATCTATCCCCAGCTCTTTGGCCCGTTTCAACAGGTCAATGCCGGAGGCGCCTTCGAGCACGATGTCGCTGATGATCAGATCAAAGGGTCGGCTGGTCATGGCCGAGACCGCCTCTTCCAGGGTTGAGGCCATGATGACCGGGGCATAGCCCTGGCGTTTCAGAAAGATCTGAAAGGTGTGGCGCAGGCTTTCTTCATCGTCAACAACGAGAATGGCACTGGTGGTCTCTTCATCGTCAGGCATGGCAGATTCACTGGTTGGGTGCTTGGCAGTTTATTCCGCCGGGTTCAGGGTCAGGCGGATTTTATTCGAAGGTATTCAGATCTCTGAATACCACCACGGCTCCGGTAAGCTGCTGATGCTGCCGGATGGGGGTGCTGGTGTATTCCACCGGAAAAGATTCCCCCCCCTTGGTCCAGAAGATGTCATCCGATTTAAAGTGCACGGTTCCGTCTTTGTAGGCCTTATAAATGGGGCATTCTTCGGGCGGATAGGGGGTACCGTCGGCATGGGTATGATGGACCAGGTCATGATGGGATTTTCCGACCAGATCCTTTGATTCCCAGCCCAGCATGATGGAGGCTGCTTTATTGAGGAAGGTGACATTGCCATTGACATCCAGCCCGAAGATGCCCTCACCGGCTGAATCGACAATCAGCTCAAGCTGTTTTTTGAGGCGGTTGCTCTCAGAGATATCGCGGAAGACAACCACTGCCCCGCCCAGGTTATCGTTTTCGAGAATGGGTGTGCTGCTGTATTCCACGGGAAAACTTGCTCCGTCTTTGGTCCAGAAGGTTTCATCGGATTTGTAGAGGACGGTTCCCTGTTTGTAGGCCTTGTAAATGGGACATTCGGCAAGGGGATATTTTGTGCCGTCTTCATGGGAGTGGTGGATCAGCTCATGGTGCGATCTGCCGATCAGTTCCTGTCTTCGCCATCCCAGGAGCTGGGAAGCGGTTTTGTTGAGAAAGGTGAAGTTTCCGTTGATGTCGATACCGAAAATCCCTTCTCCGGCAGAATCCAGGATAATTTCAAGCTGTTTCTGGAGTTTTTTGCTTTCTGTTTCGGCCTGGAGCCGCTCGGCAATCTCCCGGTGCAGGGAGCCGTTGACCACCGCCAGCTCAAATGTTCTTTTCTCCACGATTTCTTCCAGGCCGGACTGGGTTTCCAGCAGCGAGCGGGTGGCCTCTTCAAGCTGGCTGCTCTTGTCGGCAAGGAGCTGGCTGAATTGCTTGCAGCCCATGCGAATCAAGGCCATGGTTGTAAAAAACAGCCCGGCCATGATGATGGCGGAGAACAGAGAGTACGGAAGCTGGATGGCGGCGGTCTTGTCCTGCTGCAATGTGTCCAGGTAATAAAGAGCCAGGCTGCATCCAAGAAAAAGAAGGCCAAGGATAAAGGAAATTCGTGTTGCGGTGCTGGTTTTCGTTGTTCTTTGAGTTGTCAATGAGTGCCTCCACAGTCTGCAACAGGCAGATCAATGATTAAAGAGGTGGAATGGCCGAATTTGCTGGTAACCCGGAGAAATCCTTGATTTTCGAGAACCAGTCCATGGCTGATGCTGAGCCCCAGTCCTGTACCTTCGCCGCTGGGCTTGGTGGAAAAAAAAGGATCAAAAAGGCGATCCATGATGTCATACTCGATGCCGGTGCCCAGGTCGGTGATGGTCAGCCGGACATAGGCCTTGCCGTTCTGTTTGACCCGCCGGCCTTCGAGGGTGATCCGTTTATTTGGATGCGGTTCCGGATAGCGCTTGTTGAGGGCGTACCGCGCATTACTCATAATATTGAGGAGCACCTGCTGGATCTGCTGCGTGTTGCACATGACCTGGGGCAGGGTTTCCGGGACATTCATCACGAGGAGAATGCTGTCCTTTTTCAGTTGATGATAAATCAGGTCGATGCAGTAGCGAATGATACTTAAGATCCCCACCGGTGCCTTCGAATCTTCGTGGCGACGAGCGAAGTCAAGGAGATTACAGACGATTTTGGCAATCCGTTTTCCCTCCTTAATGATCCGGTGCAGGTTCTCACCATTTTCAGGATCCAGGGGATCGTCAAGGATGATCTGGGCATAGTTGATGATCCCGTTAATCGGATTGTTGATCTCATGGGCAACCCCTGCGGCCAGCTCGCCCACCGAGGCCAGTTGGGCGGCGCGCATGGCCTCGGCCTTCATCTGCTCCTGTTCGCTCAAATCCCTGGCGATCAGCAGGGTGGCTTCCTTGAGTCCTTCGCTGGGTGCCAGGGGGGTGAGGGTGATGAGATAGTTGCCATTGAGTCCCCGTAAATCCGCCTCAATCATTCTGCTTTTTCTGGTGCTGATCTGGGCTTCCAGAGGGCAAATGGAGCCTGCAGGCCTGCCGCCATGGAGAATATCACAAACCTTTTTGCCGATAACCTCATTTCTGGTTTTTCTGGCCGCATTAAAGGTGGCGGGATTGGCATCGAGGATAATGCTGTCGGTGGAAACGAGCAGGGCCGGGTCCTGAATGGAGGCAAAGAGGTTCTCCCATTTGGTGATGGCGCGATTAAGTGCCAAATCCGCCTCCAGCTGCTGGGTGATGTCGATGCCGAACAGAACCAGGCCCACCTTGCTGATTTCACTCTCCGGGCGGATGGAGGCATGCCATTTAATCATTCTCTCCTGTTTGTTTTTCGTGATCAAAGGTGCCTGAAAATTTAGATTAGGATTACTGCCTTTGAGCATTTCCGACACGAAATTCTGGTTGATGGCCCGATTTTCAGACGTCATCAGCACGTCCACCCAGTACTGACCATAGACCTCTGCGAGGGTGAAGCCGGTTATTTCTTCGGCCTTGACATTAAAGGAAACGATTTTGCCACAGGGCGAAACGGAAACCAGCAGGGCCTGCACGGTGTCCACGATCTCACGGTTGAAGTCACGCTCAATCTCCATCTGGCGGCGCATTTCCAGAGAGTAGAGGGCAAGGGAAAGGTCGGCCACGACCAGGCCCAGAAAATCAGTCTCAGACAAGGTAAAGGCGTTGACCTGATCCGAGTGGATATTGAGGACCCCATATTCGTGCCCCTTGTGTCTGAGCGGCCAGCAGGAGAGGGCGCGGGCTCTGGTTGTGGCGGCCATGGCCTGGAGCCGTTGAGCGTTTAGGGCGGTGGTGATGTCTTGAATGATGACCGGTTTTTTGGTCAGGATGGCCCGGGCGGCAGGATTGTCCATATTCATGTCGGTGAAGACCTGTTCGATCAGGGGCAGGCAATCTTCTTCGGGAAGGGGTCCCGATGTCAGGGCGACAAGGGGGGTGATGCCGATCCCATCTGCGTCTTTTCTTCCTGCCCATACCAGACAGAATTCTTCTTTTTCGAGGATAATCCGGCAACATTCCCGGAGAAGAAAGTTGGGGTCACTGTGGGGATGTTTATTGCTGGTGGCGCTGAGCTCACTGATAGCAGTGAGCAGTTTATTGCGGCGCTCATATTGCTGGAGGAGTTTCAGCTCATCTGTATGCATGGCAACGTTCATGGAGGCCTTAGGCGAACGGCAATGAGAAAACATCGCATTTTCCAACAACGGCTTCCGTTCGTCCTGAGTTTGTTGGAGGATGAATGGAACCAGTTGCCGGCGATATCTTCCGTTCATGGGTCGACAAGCTCACGACGAACGGAAGAACCATTGAAGTGTTTAAGTGAGCCGGTGACCTTATTAGTTGTGTCGGAGGCATGCGCTTATGCGGCGATCAAGATGATCATCAAAATAATTCTACCACAAATATTTAGGGGTCGTTAAGAAATAACGTGGTCTTTTTATAACTATTTTTCCGCTCTTCCAGGTCTTGTGGACCTATCGCTTTAAGCGAGGGTTTGTGTTGAGCGGCCTGGTGCTTTCACCGTGCTGTTTGGCTGGGGACCCTAGGAAGAGAAAGGAAGGCGGGAAGGAAAGAGCCTGTTTGACAGCTCTTCGCTTCCCGCCGGGACGCGGAAAATGTCCAAGTGCTGGATGTTTACTTGCTGACATGCACCCGTTTTTTCTCTTTGCTGACGTATTGGTAAAAAGCCGGGAAGGCAACGAAAAAGGCGACACAGATCAGATATTCAATCCCCTTGATGTGGGTGTAAAAGTCCACCAGGGTGTGCAGGGGTTTAATCATGCCGGTGGCCACCATATACTGTTTTACCAGTTCGCCGATGGACCAGTTGGCCTGGGAAAGAGCACCCATAATCGTTGCCCCTACCCACAGACACATGATTGCTCCGACTCCAAAAATAATTCTGCTGGTGGTTTTTGATGATGTGGTTTCCATGGTGCTCCTCACGTGTTTAAGTCAAGTGCGTTAAAAAGGGGGCCTTGCGGCTGGCCTCAAGGTCCCCTTCAAGCTGTTTTTCTAGTTGTGTGGATCAGATCAGACACCGGTGACCGCTGTGATAAATCCTTGAACCACTCCACCGATTCCGCCGCTGTGAAGAAGGGCGCTGATCATGCAGGCTACTGCCCAGATTCCAACCAGGGCGGCCATGGTGATACCGGTAGCCAGTGCAAACTTGGAGGTCTCGTATCCGGTGTTAACTTGGGTCTCTTGGATGACTTGTGTGTTAGTTCTCATGATGTTCTCCTTTATCTGGTTGATTTTTCTTTTCTTTTATCGTCCTTTGCCCTTACTGAAGCATATATGATGCCAGTTTGTTAATCATTTTTGTGGTGGGCCTATTTTTATGGTTAAGATATCGATTTTACAGACAAAGAAGTGTTTTTCGGAGATTGACGTGCTGCAGTGGTGCGCCACAGAGCTGTGGTGCTATAAAGAAAAAAACGGCAGAAGTGTGGTGTCCTGAGCAAAGAGTGTGGCGTGAATTCCGCAGAAGTGTAGTATTCTTTTAAGGATAGGTTGAGGGTGAATGCGGCAGTTTTTCTCGGGCAGCGGCCCTGGGATGCCGCAGTCAAGGCCAGGGGCTTTGCGGTTTTTCGTTTCCTATGGTAAATCCAGGGAATGCTGAGCTGCCAAGAGACTATGCAGGGAGGAAGCGACGTTCCCGCAGGCCTGGCTTCTTTCACCGAGACGACGTGCAGATGTCCATTGAGCAGCGGCATATCCTGAACTGAAGCGGCTATTTTCATGGAAAAGGAGAATTTTAATGATTCCAGTTATCAGCTTTATCGGCTGGCACAACAGCGGTAAAACCACCCTGGCAAGTAAGGTCGTGACCCGGCTCAAGGAGCGCGGGTATCGGGTGGCGGTGATCAAGGCCACCAAGGAGACGGGAATCGCCTTCGATACCCCGAACACCGATACTGCCCGCCATCGGCAGGCCGGGGCAGAGACGGTGCTGCTGGTGGCGCCTGACCAGATTGCCATGACCTGCGGGAGGCCGGAGAAGCCCTGGTCGTTACTGGAGCTTGCCCAGCGCTACTGTTTCGATGTCGATATTGCGATCGGGGAAGGATTTAAAGGGGCAGAGGGGGTGCCCAAGATCGAGGTGAGGCGGGAGGCAGAACAGCCCCTGTTGTGCCGGCAGGTCAGCGGTGTTGTTGCCGTGG
>JAFLKM010000020.1:0-9048 GCA_019163335.1 Desulfobulbaceae bacterium
AAAAGCGGGGGCAAAACGCACGTTCACGTTTCTGGTTTCGTGGTGCGAACAGCAGCCAACGGCGTGGCTGTTTCCTTTGATGAGCAGTATCAAATTTTCCCATCTCCACCAACAGAAAACTAACCTCGATGAACGGGATTAGTACCTTTCGCAGATTTTTTTCTGACAAAAAAACAAGAAAAGAATCTGCAAGAGTCTAAACCGTATCACACGAAAAATCATTAATCCAGCTCTTAAAAAGCGGGGCCACAATCTAGAAATTGTGTCCCCGCTTTTTTTATGCCTACCCCTTTTCCAATCGAAGTTGCATTCAGAACAAGGCCGGGCAAGGCAATGGAGTGACAACGAAGCAAGACGGGAGGAAGGGAGGGGAAACTGTGGAATACCGGAACTATTATTGGCTTATTAAGGCTCTCGGAGTCTCGCACGCACGCTCCGCTCGCTTACCTGAAAATAACCACACCGTCATTCCCGAGTGCTTTTATCGGGAATCCAGCTTGATAAATTCAGCGTGTTATGGATTCCCGCCTGCGCGGGAATGACGATTAAAGCAAGAAAGAAGAAGGTCAAAGGTGTATGGACTCCGCCTGCGCGGGGAATGACGGTAATCCGTTGCAGCGGATGGTGATAGCCCAGCATGGATTCCCGCCTGCGCGGGAATGACGGCTAGAGATATTTAGCCGCCCACAACATCGCCTGCAGGCGACTCGTCACATTGATTTTCTTATAGATATTATAGACATGGGTTTTAACGGTATACTGGCTGACAAACAAGGCCTCTGCGATTTCCTGATTTGACGCCCCGGAGGTGATTTCGATAAGAATCTCTTTCTCCCGGCTGGACAGCTTCACCGAATGCTCGAGAGGATTTTTAAAGGCCTTGCCTGATTCCAGCAGACATTGCGAGATAATTTTTCGTGAATACCACAACTCACCAGCAATAATATGGGCTATGCCCTTGGCCAGCATCGCCGGCTTCTCATTGATATAAAAAAGACCACGAACACCACGGCGGATCGCTTCTTTTTCCAAGCCCTGCCCCTGTTCCACGTTCAACAGGGCAAGCATGACTTGACTGGAACTTAGAACCGCCTGTAGGCCGGGCTGGTCCCAGAAATGGGCTCCCGGAACTCCCACACAGTCAAAAATAAGCAGCAGTTTCGAGTCATCATTGCCGGATTCAGCCAGAGAAACATCTTCGAACGTTGCACTGTTGGTGATCTGAAAGCCCGTTTCTTTGGCAAGATAGGTAATCAATAACTCATTTTGCAGAGAAGAATTACCGACAATATGAATGAGATGTTCAGCCATGTTGATTATCGTTATTCTGATGGATAGACGAATACATTAACAATGCTATCAAACCGGACAGTTACCGACTTCTCATGAAACCAGGGGGCCTCGGCGGGGACGCTGAGTCTTTCTTATCATCAAGCATCTTGCGCAGTTGCTTCAATTCGGCCTGGGCCTGACGAAGCTCCTCTCGCAAGGCCGCGATTGTCTCAGCGGAGCTGCTCAATGGTGCAGCCTCAATCTGAGCTGTGATCTGCGCTACATTCTGCTGGGCACGATATAACTCAATGGCCAGTAACTTGATGGACATGCGTATTTAAATAAAAAATTGGGGAACTATTTACCATATTGGGGTAGGTCGAGCTTCAGCCCGACAGCAGGGGCTCATAGCAAGCTCTGCGTCGGGTTGAAACCCAACCTACACGCACAACTTACTGTTTCGCTCGGCCCTCTCCTCCACAACCTGCAGAGGCATCAGCAGCCGCCGATCCCTCACCCTTTGGCCTTGGCGGGAGCGGGTATATTGGCACTTTCGCTACTGGCAATGGCTGAACGGGAAACCTTGACCCGCACATCCTGGGCAATCTCGAGAGTCACAACGGTTTCGGTCAGTCCGGTAATCGTGCCATGGAGACCACCCTTGGTGATCACCTTGTTTCCGGTTTTCAGATCATTGAGAAATTGCTGATGTTCCTTGGCCTGCTTCTGCTGCGGCCTGATCAGCAAAAAATAAAAAACAACAAAAATAAGAACAAGAGGGATAAACGAGGCGATTGAACCCCCGGCTCCGGCTGTTGGCATAGTACTTTCCTCCGTAAATTTATAAAAGAATTAATGCGTTATCCATTTCACTTCATCATCCGAATTTTTTCGGAAAATGAAAACTGTCATGTTACTCATTCGCTGGCAAGCCTGCCATAAAAATCGTTGCGAAAAGCGGCAAATTGATCGCGTTCAATGGCCGCCCGCATCTCCGCCATCAGGTTCAGATAATAATGGAGATTATGAATGGTGTTGAGATGATAGCTGAGGATTTCCCGACACTGATAGAGATGGCGCAGATAGGCGCGGGAATAGTTGCGGCAGGTATAACAGGTGCAAAGTGCATCCAGCGGAGCCTTGTCATCCCGATAGCAGGCATTTTTGATGGTGATCTTGCCGGTCGAGGTGAACAGCGTCCCGTTGCGGGCATTGCGGGTGGGCATCACGCAGTCAAACATATCCACGCCCCGACAGACTCCCTCCACCAGATCTTCCGGAGTACCCACGCCCATCAGATACCGCGGATATTCCACCGGCAGCTCGGGAATCACCGCCTCGGTCATCTCCTGCATCAGGGCCTTGTCTTCGCCGACACTTAATCCCCCAAGGGCATAGCCGTCAAAGCCGATATCAATCAGGGCCTGGGCATGATCCCGGCGGAGATCGGTATACATCCCGCCCTGCACAATCCCGAAAAGAAGCTGCCCGGTCCCGCTCTGCGCCTCCCGGCAGCGCCTGGCCCAACGGGTGGTAAGATCCGTCGCCTTGATGGCCTCGTCCCTCGTGGCCGGATAAGGAATGCAGGTGTCAAGGCACATCATGATATCAGAGCCCAGGGCCTCCTGTACCTGAATAGCCTCTTCCGGGCCGAGAAAGAGCTTGGAGCCATCCAGATGCGAACGAAAAGTCGCGCCCTGCTCAGTGATCTTTGCCAGCTCCTTCAGGCTGAAGATCTGGAATCCTCCGCTATCGGTGAGGATGGGCCGATCCCAGTGCATGAACTGGTGCAATCCGCCGAAACTCCGGATCAGCTCATGGCCGGGCCGGATATAGAGATGATAGGTATTGCCGAGGATAATCTGGGCATTCATCTCGGTCAGGTTTTCAGGGGTGACGGCCTTCACCGTGCCCAAGGTGCCCACCGGCATGAAAACCGGGGTCTGAAAGGTTCCATGTTCGGTGCACACCTCGCCCCGACGGGCGGCGCAGCAGGAGGAACGACTATGAAGGGTAAAGGGAGAGTTCTTTTGCATGGGAAAAGGGCTGGTGAAATGACGTGGATGTTAAAAGACTTCGACCTGACAGCTGGCCACCGGGCACTCGCTTGGCCCGGCTTTTCTTCCCAACGCAGGAGAAAACTCAGGGACTCAAACGGCTGCCATGTTAATGCACTCCTGTTTTTTTCACACCCATATTGTGACCGAAGAGCGCCCGAATTGTGACGGTAATGTGAATATGTCACCAAGTTTACAATCAAGCGCATGAAAATATGGGATAATTTTTTGTACTTTTCAAGAATTGAGCATTCACCCACAAGCCAAAAAAAGATGTTAATTCATTGACATGGAAGAAAAAAAAAGGTAGTACAAAAATATATATACATAATTAATTCTGCTTGTATGTATGATCTAATTTGATACTAAGATTAAAACAGATTTGTAATATATAGTTTACCCGCCCCTTGACCGGTGGCGCAGAAACTCCCGAATGCGGTTGCCGGATCTTCGGAAGATCCGGTAATTATACTAACTCAACACAAGGAGAAGATGAAAATGATGAAAAAATTTTCCATGCTGGCCCTCGCCGGCCTGATCGCCCTGCCCGCCATTGCATCCGCAGGCGGTGGGACTAAGCCCAGCAGTGATCTGGATCGCAAGATTCAGGATCTAAGCGCCCAACTGGACCAGTTGAAGGCGCAAATGGCCGCCCAGAATGAGTCCACCAATGCCAAAATCGGCGCACTCGACAATACCGTGGCAAGCTTCAGTGACCGTGCCGACGATTGGGACCTGGCCTCCCGTTTTAAACTCGACGGCGATTTCCGTGCCCGGATGGATTACTACAATGCTGAGACGGTTTCTGGAAATAGTCTCGATAACGACACCGCCTTTACCAACCGCTTCCGCCTGAACCTTCGCGTCAATGCAACCGAAAACGTCGAATTCAAGGGTCGTCTGGCTATGTATAAGGCTTGGGGAGATACTTTAGGTTATTTTGATCCTATGGCAGGTGGGGACGGCAGCAGCACTCGCAGTCCTGGTGACAATGCCCTGCGCGTTGACCGCGCCTATGTCAACTTCAACAATATCGGTGGCGCCCCGGTCTGGTTCTCCATTGGACGTCGCCCAACCACCGATGGCAATCCTGCCAATATCCGCATGAATATCAGTGAACGCAGTGGCACTCCACTGATTATGGACTATGCCTTTGACGGAATCTCCCTTGGCTATGCTTACAATTGGGGCCAAGACCTGGGGGCCGGTCGCGTTCGCATCTGCTACGGTCGTGGTTTTGAGGATGGTTTGACTTATGAAGATGGTTTAGATGCAACCATGAATCCAACCGGTATTGATGATACAGATTTCATTGGCATGAGCTGGGATATCCTGAAGAAGGGAGATCGTTTCTTGTATGCCCAGTCCTTCCTTGCCGCCAATATGCCTGAATATAACCCAAAGGGTCCCACCTTTGAAAATAATGGCAATATTCAGCACTCCGGCCTCATGTATATGGACAAGTATGCTGGCCTGAATTACTTCATCACCGGTGGCTGGAGCCGTACCAATCCAAACGACAACGGGATGTTTAACGACATGGCAGCCATGATGGCTCCGGGCAGCACAACTGGTCCCAACACCGACAGCGAGAACGGTTACCATGCCCATGTCGGTATCCGTTATGATATCGATTCAGCTGGCCTTAAACTCGGTGCTGAATGGAACTATGGCTCCCAGTACTGGATCGGCATGACCCCTGGACATGACGATCTCTATGCCTCTAAAATCGCTGCCCGTGGTAATGTCTATGAGGTCTATGGTATCTATGACCTGCCCATGGGCAAGGCCATCTCCAAATATGCCAAGACCTTTATGCGGCTCGGTTATCAGCATTATGAGTATGACTATTCCGGCTCCAATGACTGGAACATGGCACCGTACGATCTGAGTGATTCTGCAGATCTGATAAAGCTTACAGCCCTTCGTGCTATGGGTTATGATCCCGTCGAAAGTGCTGATCAGATTTACCTAACCCTCGAAGTTGCCTTCTAACCCTGATAAACAGGATGAATGCCTTTCGCAGATTATTTTCTTATAAGAAAACAAGAAAATAATCTGTAAGGCACGAAGGGTTTGTTCAAAGATATTGGAAGCATCCATCTGATGTGAGCACCAAGTCGTGCACACCAGAAGTCATCCGATATCCATTCTTGTCTGAATAACCGGGGAAGATTTCTTGCAGAAGAAATCTTCCCCTTTTGTATTTCCATCTCCTTCTCGCCGGTTCCCATGCTCAGCCCATACACCTTCGCCGCTCCTTCTTCCGCCAGAATCATCCGTGCCACCTTTGACCGCCATCAAGGGGTGAGCGACGGCCGGTTCACCTCCCTTAACTGTAGTTTCGGGGTGGGCGATGCAACAGCAAATGTCCAGGCCAACCGCTCACTGATAAAAGAGCATCTGCACGTTGACCGTCTGATATCAGCCAGACAGGTCCATGGGGATCAGGTTTTTAGAGTGGAGGCAATTCCGGAAAGGGATGAGGAAATTGATGGTGTGGATGCCCTGATGACCGACAAACGAGGGGTGGGCCTGATGATCCAGCATGCCGACTGCCAGGCCGTCCTCCTCCATGACCCGGTGCGATCAGTGATCGCGGCCGTGCATTGCGGCTGGCAGGGCAGCGTGATCGGGATTCTAAAAAAAACCATCCAGCAAATGCGTTCCTGCTATGATTCGCAACCACAGGATATCACGGCCGCCATCAGTCCGTCCCTTGGCCCCTGCTGTGCGGAATTTATTAACCATCGCCAGGAACTGCCGGCAACCTTTCTCGCCTTTCAGACCCGAGACAATTATTTTGATTTCTGGCAGATCTCCAAGGCACAACTTATGGAAGCCGGGCTGCTACCGGGGAATATCAAGATCGCAGCCATCTGCACCTCCTGCACCCCAGACTATTTTTCCTACCGCCGGGCCAGACGCCGGGGAGACGGGATCACCGGACGAAATGGCAGCATTATCGCCTTAGTATGAAAGGCTGGTGACACTTCTCCCGCTCATCGGGGTTCGTTGATCATGGAAAGTATTTGAATAAAATCGGCAGGATTGACAATGCGAATTCCACGATATGAAAGCAGGTCGGTGAGATGGTGATCGCCGGACACAATAAAATCAGCTCGTCCTTCGACAGCACAAACCAGATACTTTGTATCGTCAGGGTCAGCTTCTAACGGCGGCAAGTCAAGAACTCCAGGGGTGATGACGGCAACAATTCGGAATAATTGCAAAAAATGTTCAATTTCGACATCAGAAGCTTTCAGCCTGTTTCTGATTTTTGGATAGGTCAAAACCCTGGAGATTTCATCGCAAATTTTATCTGATAAGAGCAACAAAACCTTCTCATCCTTAACGGCATGAAGAATCAAGTCAGAGTTTGAACCTGGCTTGAGCAGTGCACTGACAAACAGATTGGTGTCCAGAACAATACGGATCATTTCCGGGCGGCGGCCAATGCCTCAGCAAGATCTTCATCAATGGGTGACGACGTGTCCGCCGTTTGCTGGAGCGAATCATACAAATTGAAAAATTCTTTACGCTTGCCCGTCATACTCAAATATTTTTCGATGGGAATAATGGCCACCATCGGCTTACCGGAGCGCTCAACGATATATTCATCATCTTTGAGATAAATCTCATTCATTACTTGTCCAAGATTCTGCCGGGCTTTAATAGCGGATACCGTTTTTAACATCACATCTCCTTTAGTCAGTATGACCAGTATGGTTGATACAATCAGTATGACTATAATGAGTGAAAGGAAAGATGTCAAACGACAAGAACAAAATCATGAATGACCTTTCCGGTTTTTCATATATCCCGTTCACCAGGGTTAGAACGGAGGAAGCTGGAATGACCGGCTGAGGGGAAGCCGGGCTTCAAGCCGGTAACAACTCTACCTCTACCCGGTTACGGCCCCCATGTTTAGCCTTGTACAGGGCTGAATCAGCGGCTTTAATCATCAATGTTTTATCAAGCGACTTCTGCGCGACATCATAGCCAGTCACACCGATACTGATGGTAATACGGATAATCATGCCGTTCACCACCGTTTCCATCTCTTCCACCCGCCGCCGCAGTCGCGTCGCAAAAACCTTGCATCCGCCCAGATCGGTGGAAGGCAGGATCACCGCAAATTCTTCGCCGCCATAACGAACCACAATGTCCGAGATACGCATGGTTGACTGTACCAGCTCCGCCAGATTCTGCAGGACCTTATCACCGGCAGGATGGCCATAGGTGTCATTGACATCTTTAAAATGGTCAATATCAAACAGCATGAGGGAAAGCCCCAGATGATGCCGCATCGACCGGCTCACCTCCCTGTCCATCAATTCCTGAAAATAGCGATAATTATAGAGACCGGTCAGGCCGTCGCGAAAGGCCATCTCCCTCAGCTTGACATTGGCTTCAAGCAACTCTGTCGCCAGTTCTTCCGCCTTCCGCCGGGCCTGTTTGGCCTGCATAACCACCTGCTCGTAGGAGAGGTTGATCCGCCGCAGTTCCTCATTGGCATCCTGGAGGAGCATGGAAAAAGGCTTCATGTCACCCGGGTCGATATCAAAGGTAGAAAGGATCTCGACACTTTTCTCTGCCACCTCATCAATGAGGCTGTCAATGACCTCTTCTTTGATCTTAAAACGGGGACAAACTTCCGCCTTCAGCTGCTGCCCCTTTTCCACACTCAGCGAACCAAAATAGATGGAGGCAAGCATGGTTGACCAGTTCAGAAGATCAGCTTGCATCCTGAGATCCGGCGGACAATCATCGGTTTTATGATGGCAGCCTACCGTTTGTGAGAAGCTTTCCGGTAAGCCCCATTCGGCCAGGAGTTCCGCCCCGACCTCCTGATGGTCAAAGCCGAAAACACGCTGCTCAATATCCAGGATCGGACGACCCGAGACCCTCTTTTCATCCAACACCTGCCGATACTCGTCTGGCCGGCACAAATACAAAATCAGTACCCCGATGTCCTGGAGCAAGGCAGACACAAAAAGGTCATCATTGCGATACGACAGCTTGGCTGCCAGGAGCTCCGCACTCACCGCACTAGTAACCGCCCGTTTCCAGAAATAGTTAAAATCAAAACCGCCTTCCGCCGGGCCTGCCAATTCTTTAGCAATGACAAACGAGAGGGCAATATTTTTGGTCACATTCAGACCAAGCACGGAAAGGGCCTTTCCTATGGTATTGATCTGGCTGGCCATACTGTAGAAAGAGGAATTGGAGACCTTAAGGATTTTGGCCGTCAAGGCTGGATCAACCTCAATGATCCTGGCCAGGTCTTCGAAAGATGCATCATCCTTTTTCACCGCCTCCAGAATCCGCAGGGCGATGGCCGGTGGGGAGGGCAGCTTGATATCTTTAGTAGCTAATATCGGCATAATGATTCTCAACAGTCCATAATGAGTAATTCCTTTCGTAACAACTCTTTGCACACTATCAGCCCGGTACCACTGACAGAAACTGCCAGGGCCCCCTCCTTTTTTTAAGGAGGGGGTTGGGGGTGGTCGCTGTTTCTCAGCGCGGTATCAGGTGCCGTTTATTTCTCGGCTACTCCTGATTTGCGGCCACACGCCACGCGAGAAACAGCCGGAACAGATTGGCTGTTTCTTCGGCGCGGCATAAGGTGCCGTAATAAAATAAGCAGAAAAGCGCTGCTTATTTCTCGGCTACTCCTGATTTGCGGCCACACGCCACGCGAGAAACAGCCGGA
>JAFLKM010000020.1:9148-15797 GCA_019163335.1 Desulfobulbaceae bacterium
CTTCGGCGCGGCATAAGGTGCCGTAATAAAATAAGCAGAAAAGCGCTGCTTATTTTAAACGGCACCTAAGAAATTCAACGCCGATCCTGCTTTAAACCACTCTATCTGTTCCGCATTGAGCGAATGGTGCAGAGACACAGACTCCTCAGATCCATCCCGGTGATGCAATACTGCCGTTACAATGGAGCCAGGGGCAAGTTCTCGCAGGCCAAGAATATCCACTAGATCAGTCTCTTCAATCAGATCATAATCGCCACTGCTGATAAAAGTCAACGGGAGAACCCCCTGTTTTTTCAGGTTGGTCTCATGGATACGGGCAAAAGAGCGGGTTATCACCACTCGGCAGCCCATGTGACGCGGGCTCATGGCCGCATGCTCACGGGATGAGCCTTCTCCGTAATTGGTGTCGCCCACCGCCAGCCAGTTATCACCCGCCGCTGTATAGGCCCGGGCTATCTCATTATAGGGCTGGCGGGCGCCGGTCAACTGATTCAGCCCGACACCGATCTCAGCGGTAAAGGCATTGGTGGCGCCGCTGAACATATTTCCGGAAATGGCATCCAGATGGCCGCGAAAACGCAGCCAGGGCCCGGCCGGGGAGATGTGATCGGTGGTGCATTTGCCCTTGGCCTTCATTAAGAGCCGTAAGCCTCGGTATGCCTTTCCATTCCAGGCCGGAAAGGGTGAAAGCAGGGCCAGCCGCTCAGAGTCCGGGGCCACCCGCACCTTCACCGCCATTCGCTCGGCAATGGATTCCATTGGGGCAAGAAATCCCTCTTCATCCCGCACCAGACCCTGCGGCGGGACCTCTGGAACTTTACCCGGCGGGGTCAGGACAAATGAAGTGCCATCCGCTGCCTGGAGCGGGTCGGTGAACGGGTTCACGTTAAAATTACCGACCATGGCATAGGCAAGGCAGGTCTCGGGACTACCGATAAAGCCGCAAGTCCCGGTATTGCCGTCGTTGCGCTTGGGAAAATTACGGTTATAGGAGGTGACAATGGAATTTTTGAAACCCGACTCAATCCCTGACCGTGTCCATTGACCGATGCAGGGGCCGCAAGCATTGGCAAGCACCGTGACCCCGATGGCCGCAAGCTTAGCAAGTTGCCCGTCCCGCTCGAGGGTGGCGCGAACCTGCTCAGAACCGGGAGTCAAAAGCAGGGGAATCTTCAGCTTCAGGCCCTTGGCAACGATCTGCTCGGCCATGGCCGCAACCCGCCCCATATCCTCATAGGAGGAATTGGTACAGGAACCCACCAGGGCATAGGTCACGTTGGCCGGATAGTCATTTTTCTTCACATAGTCCTTCATCCCGGAAACCGTCACCGCCAGATCCGGCGAATGGGGCCCGACCAGATGGGGCTCGAGACTGTCCAGATCAATCTCGATGACCTGGTCAAAATATTTTTCAGGCTCGGCCAGAACCTCCGCGTCGGCTTGGAGCAGATGCGCGTACTTCGTCGCAAGGGCTGCCGCCTCCCCCCGACCGCAGGCCTGAAGATAGGTGGCCATGTGCTCATCATAGGGAAAAACCGAGGTGGTGGCGCCAAGCTCGGCGCCCATATTACAGATGGTCGCCTTGCCGGTACAGGAAAGGGTGGCAGCACCGGGGCCAAAATATTCAAACACCCGGTTGGTACCGCCGGAACAGGTGAGCATCCCCAAAAGCCTCAGGATAACATCTTTAGGCGCGGCCCAGCCTTGCAACTGTCCTGTGAGGCGCACCCCGACAAATCGCGGCAGCAACACCTCCCAAGGCATCCCGACCATGACATCAACGGCGTCAGCCCCGCCCACACCCGAGGCAAAGGCGCCGATGCCGCCGGCATTGGGGGTATGCGAGTCGGTACCAAGCATCATCAGGCCGGGAAATCCATACTGCTCGATCACCACCTGATGAATAATCCCGGCACCCGGCAGCCAGCAGCCAAAACCATAGCGCTGGGACGCAGAGGCGAGAAAATCGTAGACCTCGCGGTTTTCGATACGCGCTGTGTCAATATCCGCTGCCGCCCCGCGCACCGCCCGAACCAGATGATCACAGTGCACCGTCACCGGCACCGCCGCCTCATTTTTGCCAGCCAGCATAAACTGAAGAATGGCCATCTGGGCGGTGGCGTCCTGCAGGGCGATACGGTCGGGACGGGTTTTGACATAGGAGACACCAGGGACCAGTTCAGCCTCCATAGGCTCATCAAGATGACCATAGAGGATCTTCTCAGCACTGGTAAGTGGGCGACCAAGCCGTTTTTGAACGATGGCCAGATTGGCCTCCATTTTTTGATAGACCTTTTCAATAAACTGAGGGGTAGAATCAACTGAGCTGCTCATATAATCTCCACGTATCCATTTATTTTTTTGGGTGTAAATCTGACAACTACCTCTTTTAAAACAGCCTTATGCAAACGATCCGGCTCCCATACGCCGCATGGGAACCAGATCGTTTCAAACGAAAAAAGGCAGGAACACAAACCTCTCAACTATCAACTGCCCCGGCAAAATCAGGAGCGGATCATCTCTTCAGTGAGCATCCTGTCGGCCAGATCAAGGATATACTGACGCTGCTCCGGGGTTGCATGGGCGATACAGTCACAATGCAGGTTGGCATGACTGCGCACCAGCATCTCAAAGCGAACCGCGTATTTTTCCACCTCGACCCCGCAATAGTAAGGCCCGCACTTTTCCACATGCTCGCGCTGGAGTTCCGACAACATCTCGGCAGGAAGGACAATCCAGTACAGGCCGATCATCGGCCCTCGGCGGAAGGTGCGTTTAAGATAGGAGTCAATATTATCCCTCTCCATGGGAGACAGATCATCGATAAGGTATTGGCGCATAATGTTTGAATGGTAAGAAGATCGGTTAGTTTGATGGCCGGAGAAAGGTCCTGCGGCCCTTGAGTTCATCGGGGTTCGTTGTTGAGCCTCTCGGAGTCTTGCACCCTTGCTTATCTGCAAAATGAGGATGGATGCCCACGAGCCGTCATTCCCGCGCAGGCGGGAATCCATACCACACTGCATTTACCAAACTGGATTCCCGATAAAAGCACTCGGGAATGGCGATCTGGTTATTTTGCCGAAAGGCTCGTTTTCTACAACAACTGTGCGGCAATGGCCGACAGCGGACTTCGCTCACTCTTGCTCAGGGTCACATGGCCATACAGCGACTGCCCTTTCAATTTTTCCACGGCATACGACAGGCCGTTGGAGGAAGAATCGAGATAGGGATTGTCAATCTGCTGGGGATCACCAGTGAGCACCATCTTCGTCCCTTCTCCGGCGCGGGAAATGATCGTCTTCACCTCATGGGGGGTCAGGTTCTGGGCCTCATCAACAATGACAAACTGCCTTGGAATGGAACGACCCCGGATATAGGTCAGGGCCTCAAGCTCCACCCGCTGTTCCTTGAACAGCATATTGACCTTATTCTGCACCGTACCTTCTTCAACGCGATGATTTTTCTGCATCAGGAAGACCAGATTATCAAAAATGGGCTGCATCCACAAAGAGAGCTTTTCATCCTTGGTTCCAGGAAGATAGCCGATATCCTTGCCCATGGGAATCACCGGCCGGGACACGAGCAGTTTCTCGAAGCTCTCCTGTTGCAAAACACATTCCAGTCCGGCGGCCAGGGCAAGCAGGGTCTTACCGGTGCCGGCCTGACCAATCATCGTCACCAGGCTGATCTTCGGGTCCATTAAAAGCTCCAAGGCCATCCGCTGTTCCTTGGAGCGGGCATGGACATTCCAAGCGCTGTCAAAACCGGCATTGAGGGGAACAAGGCTTTTGGGCCCCACCGCCCGGCCAAGCCCGGTATGTTTCGGGTTGGACAGATCCTGCAGAAGGACAAACTGGTTGACCAGGAAATCAACATCCTCCATCTCCAATCCCTTCTGCTCATGGAAGCGATTGACAAGCTCCGTTGCCACCCGCTCCTCGGTCCAGCCGGTGTAGAGTTCGTCAAAATTACATTTCTGCTTCTCAAAATCCATGACGTCAATGCCCAGGGCATCGGCCTTGAGGCGGGCATTGATATCCTTGGAGACAAAAATCACCTTTTTCCCTTCCTCGTGCAGGGAATTGGCCACGGCCAGAATCCGGTTGTCCGGCACCGACATATCAATACAGATCCCCGGGATATCCTTGCGCTCCACGATAATCTGGAGAATGCCGCTGTTTGCCATGGGCACGCCATCCTTGAGCGAGCCCTGCGAGCGCAGTTTATCAATCTCACGGATCACGTGCCGGGCACTGCGCCCCAGCTCATCGTTATGACGCTTGAAGCTGTCCAGCTCTTCAATGACGGTCATCGGCAGGATGACATAGTTATCGTCAAAGGAGGTGAGGGATTCTGCATTGTGGAGGAGGACATTGGTGTCGAGAACAAAGTATTTGCGTACGCCCATTGCGTTCATAGATCCAGCCAGGTTGAATTTTTATTGAGCAGCTCACAGCCGTCGGCACGGACGACCACCATATTTTCCAGACGGACGCCGCCCCAGCCGGGGATATAGATGCCGGGTTCAACGGTCACCACCATCCCGGCCCGCAGTTTTTTCCCATTGCGTGAGGACAGGCGCGGCTCCTCATGGACGGCGATCCCCACACCATGCCCGAGGGAATGGCCGAAGGCCGGACCGTAGCCGGCGTCTGCAATAATATCGCGGGCAATCTTATCGACATGGGCCGCCTCCACGCCCTCCCGGATCTCGGCTATGGCCGCCAGCTGGGCCCGGCGCACGAGGCGATGAATGGCCAGATAATGACTGTCCGGCTCACCCACGACAAAGGTGCGGGTCATGTCCGAGCAGTACCCGTTCAGAATCAGCCCCATATCAATCATCACCGGCTGATTGGCCTCAATGACCTTCAGACCGGGCACCGCATGCGGCAAGGCGCTGTTCGGGCCGGTGGCCACAATCGTACTGAAACTTGGCGACTGGGCCCCCAAAGTATACATGGTGGACTCAAGCTGACGGGCAATCTCTCTTTCCGTCCGGCCGCAGGCAATGGAGGGAAACACCTCCTCGAAGACCTTTTCGTTGAGGGCAACTGCGGCCCGCATCGCTTCAATCTCCACCTCTTCCTTGATGACCCGGAACGACTCCACACAATCCGTGACCGGCACCATCTGCACGCTGATCTTCTGGCCGAGAACACTGAGCTTTTCAGCAAAGGAGTGGAGGGTATAGTGACTTTCAAAGGCAAGGGTGCGGATGGAAAGCTCCGGCAGGATCTCCTGGAGCAGGGCGGGCACCCCTTTGGCATAGAGAAGGACCGGAAGAAAAGCAGCCTCGGCCTCGGCCTGGAGCTTGAACCGGAAATCGGTGAGAAGGCGGGCATCGCCTTTGGCCGGGATCAGCAAAAGCCCGGCGCTCTCCTCAATCCCATGATCAAGGGCCGAATAGCCGCTCAGATAATGCCGGTTGCAGGGCTGGCTGACCAACAGGGCGTCGAGCTTTTTACGACGCAGGATCGCCTGAATTTTGGATATTCGCTGGAGATATGGCATCAGAAGGATGGCTGATAAGAGTTAGACATATCGTTGCTTCAACAGTTCTTTACGTTCATCCAAAGCCTGATTGTACTGCTGGTTCAAGTCACCCTTCATCCGCGTCCACTCTTTCTGGAACATAGGGTGCATCGCCGGATCCATTGCCATCCTGCTGACCGGGGCTGCCCCCTGCGGCCCGACCTTCTGCTCCAGCTGGGCACGCACCGCGTCCTCCAGCTGTTTTCTGATCTGCTCTTTATGCTGATTGTACTGCTCGAGAATCTGTTTGAGTTCAGCACAGATGGCAACGATATCCCCGGCCGAACGCTCCATCTCCAGCAGTCCCTGCATGGCCCGAACACTGGTGGCCATCAGCATCTCATCGCGAGGCAGAACGATGTTGCGCAACAGGGCCTTGGCCATCCCTCTGCGTACCGCCATCTGTTCCGCCGGCGGCTGTCCGGCCAGGACCTGACCAAGATCCTCCAGAGTAAGACTGATATACTCGGCGGCCAGCCGCATGCCGGTGCGCTCCGACTCCTCGGAATCAGACTTGTCCGTCGACCGGGCGGCCATCCGGGCAGCCCGTTCCATCACCATATCCATGGTACTTTTTATCTCTGCCATTGTTTTCTGCCATTGATGTGAAGATTTAAGCCGTCGTTCAGGGAAGCAAAGATTCCGAAACAACTTCATGCTACCCGGCTGCCGGACCGTCGCCGACAACCGGGGAAAGACACCAGGATGCTCCTGATTTCCTCCTGACCCCGATGATCGGGGATAAGTGCCTTAATCCATTTCTAAATAAAGATGTACACGAGGAGAAAAGCGAGCCGCGACAAAGAGAACGCTTGATTGAGAAATGGAATTACATCTTCTGAACGTATTCCTCTTTACTCCGGGAGTGACCAAGCCGTAAAGCTTAAATGAGGAACCCGGCTACGTCAATCCTTTTGATCCTCTTTTTTCTATCAGAAAAACCAAGAAGTGCTTGTCTTTCCAGTTTTCTTTTGCTATATGGTAATGTTCTTTTAAAAAAATTTCGCTGAACCATCAATGGATCGCCGATTTATTTTGTTCTCGCATGCAGCATCGTCCGGCTGATGTCCAGCCCGGACGATAAAGATTAACCCCTTACAATTTGGCCCTTCCC
>JAFLKM010000020.1:15897-25732 GCA_019163335.1 Desulfobulbaceae bacterium
GGCTGATGTCCAGCCCGGACGATAAAGATTAACCCCTTACAATTTGGCCCTTCCCTTGGGCCGCACGAGCAAAAACCCATGACCGAGGCACTCAATCAAACAACAAGCAATGATGAAGAGTTAAGCTTTGCCGAGCTCTTTGAGATGGAAGAAAACTCCAGCGTCGTCAACGTCGGCGATGTCACCACCGGCACCATTATCGGCGTCGTTGATGGCTACGTCCTGGTTGACGTAGGTGACAAGGCGGAGAGCTATATCGCCAAGTCCGAATTCCAGCTGGAAAAAGGCAAAGAGATTCAGATAGGCGACACCTTTGATGTCTTTATTGAACGCCGCAAGGAAGAAGGCGGGCTCCTGCTGTCACGGGAAAAAGCCATTGCCATCAAGGTCTGGGATGATATCGCCAAGATTCAGGAAGAGAACGGCACCATTGAAGGCAAGGTGGAGAGCAGGGTCAAGGGCGGCATGGCCGTCAATGTCGGCGTTCCGGCCTTCCTTCCCTATTCGCAGATCGACCTCCGTCCAGTGAAAGACCTGGATGCCCTCATCGGCGAGACCTTTTCTTTCAAGGTCCTTAAATTTAATCGTAAACGCAACAACGTCGTTATCTCACGGCGTGCCATCCTTGAGGACGACCGCAACAAACTGCGCGAGCGGATGCGCTCCATTCTTCAGGAAGGCCAGATCATTAAAGGCGCCATCACCAATATCACCGACTATGGTCTGTTCATCGACATGGGCGGCATGGACGGCCTCTGCCATATCACCGATCTCTCCTGGGGTCGGGTTTCCCATCCCGGCAAATTGTACAAGGTCGGCGAGGAGCTGGAAGTCAAGGTTCTCAAGTATGACAAGGACAACGATCGCGTTTCCCTCGGTGTCAAGCAGCTGAAAGAAGACCCGTGGGCCACCGTCACCACCCGTTACCCCGTTGGTGAAAAGACCACCGGCAAGGTGGTTTCCATCACCGATTACGGTGTCTTTATCGAACTGGAAGAAGGCGTTGAAGGCCTGATCCACGTTTCCGAGATGTCCTGGTCCAAGAAACCCCGTCATCCCTCCAAGATCGTGGCCGTGGGCGATGATGTTGAGGTCATGGTGCTCAATATCGAACCCGAGACCAAACGGATCTCCCTCGGCATGAAACAGATGCAGCCAAACCCCTGGGATCTGGTCACCGAATCCTATCCAGTTGGTTCCATCATTGAAGGAAAGGTCAAAAACATCACTGACTTTGGTGTCTTTATCGGCATCGAAGACGGCATTGACGGCCTTATCCATGTCTCTGACCTCTCCTGGACTGAGCGGATCAAGCATCCTTCCGAAAAATACGCCAAGGGCCAGACCATTCAGGCCGTTGTTCTCAAGATTGACAAGGAAAACGAGCGTTTCTCCCTTGGCATCAAGCAGCTTGAGCCGGATCCATGGCAGGCCGCCTACAATAAATATCCCTCCGGCACCATCATCGAGGGCACCATTACCAACGTCACTGACTTTGGCGTCTTTTTACAGCTTGAGGAAGGGATCGAAGGACTGGTACATATCTCTGAGCTCAGCAAAGAGAAGATCAAAACCCCCGTTGGAGTCTATCAGGTTGGCGACACCCTGAAGGCAATTGTTATCAACGTCTCAGCCAAAGACCGGAAGATCGGCCTTTCCATCAAGACACTCGATGACGATGGCAGTACACCGGCCGAGGAAGGAACCACCACCGCCGCTGCACCCAAGAAAGAAGATAGCGCTGCAGCTGCCACCGCAGCAGCAGCTGCAGCAGCCGCTGCCCCTTCTACCTTCGGTGATCTTCTGAAGGCTGCCGCCAATGGACAGGCAGATGAGGGAAGCGAAAAAAGCTGATCCCTTGCATGGTGCAAACGGCAGAAGGAGCCTGAACAAACTACTCATTCTGCGTTGCATTCAGAACAAGACCGAGAAGACAAGCGAGCGGCGACGAAGCAGAACAGGTAGTACGCTGAAGGAGTCGCGCAGGGCAGTCGACGAAGGGATTGGCTTGAAGGTGACGTAGAATCCGGAAGGATTAGAGAGTAGCTTATAAGGGCTTCTGCAAATAATGGTTGTTTTGCCGGCGAAGAGTATTGCCGGCAAAACAACTTTTTTTATAACCCCTAACGAATTTGACAAGCTCGCCCAAGGTCTGCAGATATCCGCTTGCATGGAACCGCTGGCCTTGCTCCGAGACAAACTCAATAACCACTATTTTAAATGTTAAAAAAAGAACTTATCGATCAGGTCAGCACTGCACTTTCTCTCCCAAAACAGGATGTGAGTACCGCCCTTGAGATCATGTTGACGACCATGCGCGACGCCCTGGCAGAGAAAAGAAGAATCGAGCTTCGTGGATTTGGCAGCTTTTCCATTCGCAGTCGCAAGGAGCGAAGCACCAAAAATCCTAAGACCGGGGCCATCATGAATATCCCTGAGAGAAAAACGGTGCACTTTACCATGAGCAGGTCGCTCAAAGAACCATTGATCAAAGCAGAATAAGAATACAGTTGTATCCGGAGTTTTACGTGGTGGGTGAAGGGATCTACAGAAAGGGGGCGATGTCGCCCTTGCCCTGACGCAATATCACCGGCTCATCGCCAGTCAGATCAATCAGGGTGGAGGGATCGGGATACACCAGACCGCCGTCGATGATGATATCCACCCGGTTGCCCAGAAGCATCTCGATTTCATAGGCCTCGGTGGGTACGGGATGATCACTGTCCACCGGGATACTGGTGTTGATCAGGGGATTGCCCAGGGTTTCCAGGAGCAGTTGACAGATGGGATGGTCCGGAACCCGGATACCCACGGTCTTCTGCTTGGTGGCCATGATCTTCGGAACCAGTTTGCTACCCGGTAAGACAAAAGTGTAGGCGCCCGGCAGATTTTTTTTCATCAACCGGTAAGCCCTGTTGGACACGTGGGCATACTCGCTGATATCCTTGAGACTGGAACACATAAAGGAAAAAGGCTTGCCCTCGGGTCTTTTCTTGATCTGCATCAGCCGTTTGATCGCCTTCTGATGAAACAGATCACACCCCACCCCATATCCTGTATCGGTGGGATAACAGATGATTGCCCCATCCCGCAGCCGCTCGATAACCGGCTGGATCAAACGCAACTGGGGATTATCCGGATTGATTTCTACAAGCATCTTGATACTCCGCGTGGTCTATGCCCTGAAAAATTTGAGGCGGCAGTCCATCCTACCCCGGGGGACTCCTTCTATCTTCCTGCTCTTTGCCTCTCATGGTATATTTAACACTGAAAACCCGAATCTGAAAACTGAAAAACCAATACCCAGCCCATTTGCCAACCTTTTCAACTATTCTGTTCACCCAAACCGGGTGAGAGGAACCAGCCATGCTACCAGACACCATTGAACTTGCCTTGACCTTTGACGACCTGCTGCTTGTCCCATCAGCCTCAGAGGTGCTTCCCAGCGAAGTTTCCCTGTCCACCAAACTGACCGACACCATTACCCTCAATGCCCCCCTGATCAGCGCCGCCATGGATACCGTGACCGAACACCGGGCAGCCATTGCCATGGCCAGAGAAGGAGGCATTGGCATTATCCACAAAAATATGGGCATCAACAAACAGGCCCTTGAAGTGGAACAGGTCAAAAAGTCCGAATCCGGGATGATCATCGACCCGGTGACCGTCCGTGAGGATCAATCGGTGGCCGATGTGGAAAAGATCATGGCAAAATACAAGATCTCCGGCCTGCCCGTCCTGCGTGAAGGGAAGCTGGTGGGCATCGTGACCAACCGGGATCTCCGCTTTGTCTCGGACAGCGATCTGCGGGTGGGCGACGTGATGACCAGTAAAAATCTGGTGACCGCCCATGTGGGCATCAGCATGGAGCACTCCAAGGCCCTGCTCCACGAGCACCGCATTGAAAAGCTGCTGGTGGTGGACGATAACGGCAGTCTTGCCGGGCTGATCACCATCAAGGATCTGGAAAAAATTCGCAAATACCCCCTGGCCGCAAAAGATCACCTCGGCCGTCTCATCGTCGGTGCGGCCCTGGGTGTGGGACCACATGTGGAGGCCAACGCCCAGAGACTGGTGGATGCCGGCGTCGATGTGGTGGTCATGGATTCTGCCCATGGGCACTCGCGCGGGGTCTTGCGGGCCGTGGCCGCCATCAAGTCCGCCTTCCCCAACCTGCCCATCATTGCCGGCAACGTGGCAAGCTTTGAAGGCACGGAAGCCCTGATTGCGGCCGGTGCCAATGCGGTCAAAGTGGGCGTCGGCCCCGGCTCCATCTGCACCACCCGCATCGTCGCAGGTGTCGGCGTGCCGCAGATGACCGCCCTCAAAAACTGTGTCGCCGCCGCTGCCAGACACGGAATCCCGATCATCTCCGATGGCGGCATCAAGCACTCCGGCGATCTGGCCAAGGCCATCGGCGCCGGTGCCCACACCATTATGATCGGCTCGCTCTTTGCCGGCACCGACGAGACCCCGGGCGAGACCTTTCTCTATCAGGGCCGAACCTATAAAGGCTATCGCGGCATGGGCTCCATCGGTGCCATGCGTAAGGGCTCCTCGGACCGTTATTTCCAGTCCGAGATCAGCAGCCAGTCAAAACTCGTACCGGAAGGGATTGAAGGGAAAGTGCCCTATCGCGGCCCGCTGTCCGACGTCATCTATCAGCTCCTTGGCGGACTTCGCTCCGGCATGGGGTACGTCGGCGCCGGAACCATCGAGGAACTGCGGGAAAAAGCGCGGTTCGTCCGCATCTCCGCATCAGGCCTGCGGGAATCCCATGTCCATGATGTGATCATCACCAAAGAGGCGCCGAACTACCGGACAGCATAATTTGTCATTCCATTTCTCTCGTTCATCGGGGTTCAACATGGTTCTACTTTGTCATATTCCCTGACCCCGATGAACGGGATAAGTCCCTTTCGCAGAGTATTTCCTTGTAAAAAAACAAGAAAATACTCTGTATGGCACTAAAACGGCAACTGATCAACTACCCCTAACCCCTCCTTATCAAGGAGGGGGATAACGTTTCCCCCTTAACCGGTCCATCCGCCATGAAAAAAATCCTTATTCTTGATTTCGGTTCCCAGACGACTCAGCTCATTGCCCGCCGTATCCGCGAACAAAAGGTGTACTGCGAGATCCACCCCTATTCCACTCCCCTTGACAAGATCAAGGCCATGGCACCAGCGGGCATTGTGCTCTCCGGTGGACCGGCCTCGGTCTATGACAGTGATGCGCCCCTGTCTGACCCGGCCCTATTTACCCTTGGCCTGCCGATCCTGGGCATCTGTTATGGGGCCCAGCTGATGATCCAGCAACTGGGAGGCAAGGTCGAGAAGGCGGAGAAACGCGAATTCGGCAAGGCGGATCTTTCCATCGAGTATACCGGCGGCATCTTTTCCGGGCTTGAAAGCTCCCCGATCCATCACCAGGTCTGGATGAGCCATGGGGATCGGGTGGAAATTGCACCGGTGGGTTTTGAGGCCACTGCCACCAGCAGCCATTCGCCCTTTGCCGCCCTCCGACACAAGGAAAAACCCTTTGTCGCCGTCCAGTTTCACCCGGAAGTGGCGCATACCCTTATCGGCACCGATATCCTGCGCAACTTCATCTTTGGCCTCTGTGACTGCCAGCCGGACTGGACCATGCACTCCTTCATCGAATCAACGGTTGCGGCAATCCGCAACCAGGTGGGAACCAGCAAGGTCATCTGCGCCCTGTCCGGCGGCGTTGACTCCTCGGTCACCGCCGCCCTTATCCATCGGGCCATCGGCGAACAACTGACCTGCATCTATGTCAACAACGGCCTGATGCGGATTAATGAAACCGAATCGATCCTCCGTTTCTTCAAGGAAAAGACCCGCCTCAAACTCATCGACATCGAGGCCACCGACTTTTTCCTCTCCGAACTGGCAGGGGTTGTTGATCCGGAGATCAAACGCAAACGCATTGGCCTGGGCTTTATCAAGATCTTTGAAGAAGAGGCCAAAAAACTGGGCGAGGTCAACTATCTGGCCCAAGGCACCCTCTACCCCGACGTCATCGAATCGGTCTCCTTTCGCGGCGAGGCCCCTATCAAGTCCCATCACAATGTCGGCGGCCTGCCCGAGATCATGCAGCTGGAACTTATCGAACCCTTGCGTGAGCTGTTCAAGGATGAGGTCCGCGAGTTGGGATTGGAGCTGGGACTTCCGGAAGAGGCGATCTACCGCCAGCCTTTCCCCGGGCCGGGACTGGGTATCCGGATCATGGGCGAGGTCACCCTTACCCGCCTCGAGATCCTGCGCCAGGCCGATGTCATTGTCCTCGAAGAGATGAAGAAAAGCGGCTGGTACCGCAAGGTCTGGCAGTCCTTTGCAGTCCTCCTGCCGATCCAGACCGTGGGCGTCATGGGCGATGGCCGGACCTACGAGAATGTCATCGCCCTGCGCGCCGTGGACTCGAAAGATGCCATGACCGCCGACTGGTCAAAGCTTCCCTATGAGCTGCTGGGCTCCATCTCCAGCCGGATCATCAATGAGGTTCGCGGGGTCAACCGGGTGGTGTTTGACATCTCTTCCAAACCGCCGGCCACCATTGAGTGGGAGTAAAATGACGATGCTGAAGACCGGAATCTATGTCGATGCCGAAAATATCCGACTGTGCGGCGGCTACGGCATGCGCTACGACATCCTCGTTGATCTTGCCAACTTGGGGAAGAGTGCTCTTCTGCGTGCCAACTGTTATCTCGCTGAAGATCGGGCCCGCACCAAAGATGACCATGAGTATCGCCAGAAGCTCTATCGCTACCACGATATCCTGCGCCAGTGCGGGTTCAAGGTCATAAAAAAATATGTCCAGCACTTTGTCGATGACGAAGGGATTCTCACTACCAAGGCCAACGCCGACATGGATCTGGCCATTGACGCCCTGCTCCAGGCCCGTAACCTTGACCGGGTTATTCTCCTCACCGGTGATGGCGATTTTATCCGCCTGGTGGTGGCCCTGCAGAACAATGGCAGCCGGGTAGAGGTCATTGGCTTTAACAACGTCAGCAATCAGCTCAAGGAAATTGCCGACTCCTTTCTCTCCGGCTTTCTGGTTCCCGGGCTCCTGCCCATCCAGGGAGGGCATAACGAGAACTGGCAGCGCGGGACGGCGGTCAACTATAATGCCGAGCGGGGTTTTGGCTTCATGCGCTACTCGGTGATAAAACCGGAAGGGCTGGAAGCGGAGACGATCTTTTTTCACTGCTCCCGCTCCAATGTCACCAATGACGCCCTGTTCCTTGACCCGACAGCCATCTTTGAGTTCCGCATTGTGGTCAATACCGATAACAACCGCACCGAGGCCTGGGACATTCGCGCCCTTGACGAGCCTTTACCTTGAGTTAAAACACTGCCCTCTCAACCTCCCGGCCTTCCTACAATAATTTCTTATTGCAGGAAGCGCCCAAAAATGCTATTTCCTCCGTTCTTCCTTCACATCCATAAATGGCAACATTCCATACAACATCTTCAAAAATAACAGCGGATTAGCGGCATCATGCCCTGTGATGTCCGGCGCACCAGGATTCACCTTTAAGACAAGGACACCCCACCATGAAACGCCTCCTGCAGAACCTGCCCATCAATATCAAGATCGCGCTCATTATCCTCCTCCCGATGTGCGGCTATCTGGTCAGCTCCGGTCTGAATATTTTTTCCACCTACGGCCAGTTCAGCTCTGCCCGGGATGTTATCACCATGGTGGAGTTCGACGAACAGATCAGCCTGCTGGTACACGAACTCCAGAACGAACGCGGCGCTTCATCCGGTTTTCTTGGCAGCAAGGGCCAGAAGTTCGGGGATATCCTCAAGAAACAGCAGGCTGAAACCGACGTCAAAACGCTCAGTTTTCAAAAAGCCTCCACCCTCCTCCAGAAGAAGGCCCTCGACGCGACCTTGACAGAGCAAATCCGGCGGATAGAGGTGGTCCTCAATGAGCTTGCCAATACCCGTCGCATGGTGACGAGCCAGCAGATGGAAACCAAAGAGGCAATCAGCTATTACAGAAGTCTGATCAAGTCCCTCCTCGACACCATCTCTGCCACCAGTCAACTCAGTGACAATCCCCGCATCACCTCACAACTGTTTGCCTATGTCAATTTTCTCCAGTGCAAGGAGCGGGCCGGCATAGAGCGAGCAACCCTCAGTGCCGTCTTCAGCAAGGGCTCATTTACCCCTGACACCTATAACCGTTTCCAGCAGCTCCTTGCCGCCCAGGAAAATTATCTCACCGTCTTTCTCTCCGCATCCACCCCGGAAAGCCGGAAACTCTATGAGACGACGGTTCATGGCGCCTCGGTGGATGAAGTGGAACGGATCCGGCTTACGGCCATGGACATCGGCCTGGACAGCACCCAGAGCTTTGGCGTTGAGCCGGAGTACTGGTTCAAAACCATCAGCGACAAGATCAACCTCCTCAAAACTGTCGATGACGGCCTGGCCAAAAACATCCTTCAGAGCGCAGCCGCCCAGGTCCAGGCAACCCGGCAGAACCTGATCATCATCGTCGCAAGCTTTGTATTCATCCTGAGCGCAGCCTGTCTCCTGATGTTCAAGACGGCAGGCAGCATTACCCATGGCATCCGTAAAGCCACCAGCGTCGCCCTGGATCTTGCGGAAGGCGAAGGTGATCTCACCAAACGGATGGGATTTACCGCCAAAGATGAAATTGGCGTATTAGGGCGGGGGATTGACAAGCTGCTCACCAGCCTGGGCGGCATGATCCGCCAGATCCAGGGCAACAGCGAGACCCTCAGCCAGTCAGGACAGGAAATGGCCACTCTGGCCGAACAGATGAACGGGGCCAGTGCCAATATCGAGAGCCGGGCCAACGGCGTCGCCGCCGCCGCCGAAGAGATGAGTATCAACATGAACAGCGTCGCTGCCGCCGTCGAAGAGGCCGCCGTCAATATCACCACCGTTGCCGAGTCCACCGGGATCATTGCGGCTGCCGGGAAAGAGATCGCCGGCAACACCAAGAATGCCAGAACCATGACCGGTGAAGCGGTCGCCCGCACCCAGAGTTCCTATGAACTGATCAGCGCCCTGGGCAGTGCCGCCCAGGAAATCGGCCGGGTCACCGAGACCATCACCGAGATCTCCGAACAGACCAACCTCCTCGCCTTAAACGCCACCATCGAGGCGGCCCGGGCGGGAGAAGCAGGGAAGGGATTTGCGGTGGTGGCCAATGAGATCAAGGCCCTGGCCAAACAGACCGCCGGAGCCACCGTGGAGATCAACGAAAAAATCAAGGGAATCCAGGAGTCCACCGGCAAAACAGTGAACGAGATCCAGGAGATTCTGCACGTCATTAACGAGGTCAACACCATCGTTGACTCCATCGCCTCCGCCATCGACAGCCAGACCGCCACCACCAACGATATCGCGCAAAATATCGAACAGGCCTCCATCGGTATCCAGGAAGTGGCCACCAACGTCTCCCAGGTCTCTGCCGTGTCCAGCGAAGTGGCCCGGGACATCGCCGAAGTCAGCCATTCCTCCCAGCAACTGACCAGCGACAGCAACAGGGTGCGGCAGAGCGCAAACGATCTCAACACCATGACCGCCCAGATGCAGGAAGTTACTGGCCGTTTCAAGGTTTAGATGCCGTTGTCGGATGGTAAGCAGGGTCTTCTCCCCTGCTTACCATCCGACTTACGGCATCTTATGCAGCCATCCAAGAACCAGCCAGTCCCCTCCGGCTGGTTCTTGGATGGCTGTGTCCAGCAAGCTACAACCAGAACACAGTAAAAACAAGCAGGGTCTTCTCCCCTGCTTACCATCCGACTTACGGCATCTTATGCAGCCAT
>JAFLKM010000020.1:25832-27724 GCA_019163335.1 Desulfobulbaceae bacterium
AAGCAGGGTCTTCTCCCCTGCTTACCATCCGACTTACGGCATCTTATGCAGCCATCCAAGAACCAGCCAGTCCCCTCCGGCTGGTTCTTGGATGGCTGTGTCCAGCAAGCTACAACCAGAACACAGCAGAAGCGCAAGCAGTTTTTTCCCCTACCTTCCCCCAGACCTACGGCATCTCAAGCCTCCCAGACCAGACTTGACCTGAAACAAAAAAAGGCGGTTGCCCAAACCAAAAGCAACCGCCTTTTTCCATCCACTGTAAAGGAAGAGCTATCCCTTCATCCGATAGCCAATCCCCCGCACGGTTTCGATACACTCGCCGGATTCCCCCAGCTTCTTCCTGAGCCCGAAGACCTGGACATCCACCGCCCTCGGGGTAATGACATAGTCATAGCCGCGCACCCCGTCTATGATCTGCTGGCGACTGAAGACCCAACCAGGCCGCCGTGCCAGGAGATCGAGGATGCTGAACTCCGTCACCGTCAGGGCAACAAGGGCGCCTCCGACCTCAACTTCATAGCGCTTTGGATCGATGGCGATATCATGGATCTTGACCATCGCATCTTTGGCCCCAACACCGTCTTCGGCGGACATCTCGTCTCGACGCCGCAAGGCCGCCTTGATCCGGGAAACAAGGATTTTCGGACTGAAGGGTTTGGTGATATAATCATCTGCCCCCAAATCCAGGCCGGCAGTCACATCATTCTCCTCTCCCTTGGCAGTGAGCATGATAATCGGCAGGGTCTTGGTCTGCGGGTCTTTGCGTAGAATCTTGCATACCTCGAACCCGTTGAGACTGGGCAGCATGATATCGAGCACCATCAGATCCGGTGTATCCCGCTTCACACTGATTAAGGCCTGCTCTCCATTTTCCGCATAGAGCACACTAAATCCGGCCTTCGCCAGGTTATACCCGACGAGTTGCTGGATATTTTCATCATCTTCAACGATAAGGATCGTCTCTCTTGCCATTCTCTACTCCATGTTGCTGCCTGGTAAGTTTCTCAGGTCAGCTTCAGCTCATTGCTGTTGGGTTTTCCGCCGTAATGACGAATGATCTTGCCTTGGGCACAGAAGATAATGTCTTCGCAGATATTGGTGCAATGATCGGCAATGCGTTCCGTGCTTCTGGCCACACTGAGCATTTTCGCCAGAAAAAAATTCCTGGATGGATCGTTCAAGATAATCTCTTCCAGCTCCTGATAGATGAGGCGCTTGGCCAGATCCACCTCCGGATCGGTCAGGCAGACCTTATAGGCCAGGTCGGTATCTTGATGGATAAAGGCCTCCATGGTCTGTTTGAACATCCACAGTGTCTTGTCAAACATCCCGTTCAGTTTCTCCGGCACCTCCATCTCGTTGGACAAAAAGAGGGTTGGATTTTCATTGTGGAGCAGGAGTACCTTATCGGCAATCTTGGCCACCAGATCACCAATCCGTTCAAGGTCATTATTGACCTTGAGCACTGTAACGAGGAAGCGCAGATCACTGGCCACCGGCTGGAGCAGCGCCATGATATGGAGACACTCCTCTTCCACATCGATCTCGATATGATCGATTTCGATGCGATCGGTCTGCATCACCTGATGGGCGAGATCAGGATTTTTTTCCATCAGGGCCTTGATCGCGCATTCCATGTTCTCCTCAACAACGGTGCCGAGGAACACAATATGGCCTTTCAGGGTTTCAATTTCAGTCTGGATGTCGCGTGCCATCGAGGAACTCCTTTTTACCTTGCAGAAATTTTATGTAACTAATCAGCACAATAGGGGTAGGTCGGGTTTTAACCCGACAGCAGGGGCAACATGGCAAGTCCGGCGTCGGGTTAAAACCCGACCTACACGCATAACATCTTGTGTTGTTTTGTTTTTTTTATCTGGGTATGAAATCAA
>JAFLKM010000047.1 GCA_019163335.1 Desulfobulbaceae bacterium
AAGACTCACGAAGAGATGGCAAGGAGTCGTGAGGAATTGGGGAGGATGTCGCGTGAGCAGCGTCAGGAAATCATGTCGGCCTTTGCGACCTTTGGGGACTCTGTGACGCAACGGATGACGGATGTCGGTGGTTTTCAAAAGGGGCAGCTGGATTTATTTTCTGAACAGCTAGCTGCCTTTGCCAGGGTAAGCTATGAACGGCTTGACGCGATGCGGGCTGAATCCTCCACCGGCAGCAAACAGCTTCGCGAAGAGGTAATATCCACACTGACCGGGATCGCGAAAAGTAGTTCCAAGACCATGGGAGAGGTGGGCCAGGTGCAGAAGATCCAGCTTGAGGGCATGTCGGCGGTGATTGCCAGGCTTGCCGATTCCAATGAGAAAAAGCTGGAAGCACTCCGATTGACAGTAGAAGCGAAGTTGCATGCTATGCAGGTTGATAGTGCCAGGCAGCTTGAGCTGATGCGGCAGACCGTTGATGAAAAACTCCAGGGGACCCTTGAAAAACGCTTGGGGGAATCCTTCAAACAGGTCAGCGAACGTCTGGAACTGGTCCACAAAGGGCTTGGTGAGATGCAGAGTCTGGCCACCGGAGTGGGTGATCTCAAAAAAGTATTGACCAATGTCAAGACCCGCGGCACTTGGGGGGAGGTTCAACTCGGGACGCTGTTGGAGCAGGTGCTTCATCCCGATCAGTTTGCCATAAATGTGGCCACCAAGGGCAATGGAGAACGGGTTGAATATGCCATCAAGCTGCCGGGACAAGGGCTGAGCAAGGACGAGGTTGTGTTGCTGCCCATTGATGCCAAATTCCCCATTGAAGATTATCAACGATTGATCGATTGTCAGGAGGCTTGTGATCTGGCAGGGATAGAGGCTGCCGGCAGGCAGTTGGAGAACCGGGTCAAGGGTTGCGCTGGTGACATCTGCCGAAAGTATCTGAATCCCCCGGCGACAACAGATTTTGCCATTTTATTCCTTCCCATCGAGGGCCTTTTTGCTGAGGTTATCCGTCGGACCCCGCTTGTGGAATTGATTCAACGCCAGTTTCGGGTCGTCATTGCCGGACCCACGACTCTGTGGTCCATTTTGAACAGTTTGCAGATGGGGTTTAGGACTCTTGCCATTCAAAATCGGTCCAGCGAGGTTTGGAATCTTCTGGCAGCAGTTAAGACAGAGTGGGCCAGGTATGGGGATGTTCTTGAAGCCGTGCAGAGGAAGCTGCTTCAGGCCTCTGAGACCATAGAGAAGGTGCAGGTGCGGTCACGGGCAGTGGGCAGGAAGTTAAAGGATGTGCAGGGGCTCCCCGCAAGTGAGGCAGCGTCCTTATTGTCCCTTGATGTTCCTGAGGATGATAGTCTTCCCGTTGAGTGAGATGAGTAATGAATATTACCCAGTAAACCTGCCTTTCGAACATGCTGGAAGTGCAGATCACTGTAAAAATAGAAATCTTATCGTGTAAGTACTTATGGAAGAAGCAAAAAAAGAAGAAGTCCTGAAAAGTGTACAGAAAAAACTTGCCTTTTTTTTCCCCGAATTTTCCGGGATGTACACTCCACAAGTCATTGAAGATGGTATTGATGATGGTGAAATCCTGATAAAAGCGAGGGACCTCCTCCCCTATCTGCAAAGCGCGTTTTTTGACAATAAAGTTTTTGAGGTCGAATTGGATGGAATGACTTGGGTTTATTTCAGCCGAGTGCATGATGATCTTCCGGATCTTGTGGAAGAAATGGTGGATGGAGAGCTAGTTCTTCGAGAACCTGATTACACGCCGGGAGATTATTTGAAAAAAATGACCCACCTCATTTGCCTGCCCCTGGAGTCGGGTATGGGAAACTTAAAGATTCGTAACAGCCAGCGGATCATGATCCGCCTTTTTACTTCTACTTGTGCCATTGAAATGGGGACTGTGTTGCAGGATTTAGTTGTCGTCCGTGATCTGCCCGTCTTGCGGCTTGACTTCCCGGTTATCGGTCGGCAGGTGAAGGGTGTCAGGGCGTATCGGGCAAAAATGCCGGAGGAAGGAGGGTATAGCTTGGTTATAGACGGAAAGTCTAAACGTCCAAGTATGACCTGCCGGCCCATTGATATCAGCTTTTTGGGAATGTCTTTTGCTGTTTCAAAAGAGGAACAGAAATTGTTTCGGGTTGATGAAACCTGCCGTATTCGTCTGCTCCAGGGGGACGAGATGAAAGTGCAGTTGAGTTGTACGATTCGGAGCATTGCCAAGGTACGGGGGCACAAGGGGACGGAATTTACCTGCGGCATTCAGTTTGATCTTCCCACCCGCTCAGCCGCCTCAGCTGTTGAAGACATCGTTACCCAAGTGCAGAGAAGCCATTTGAAAGAGCTAGCCGAAAAATCTGAGGAACTGGGAATTTCGCTGATTCAGTAGGGATGCCTGCAGAGCTTGTGGTATTTACTGGCTTGGTCAAGCCAGTGGCAAATCGGGTTTGGCTGGCAGGGGAGCCAGCCGTTAAGGATTTGTATAAGGGTGGACGATGGCGGATTCGACTGGCTGGAAGGTATAAATCAGGTTTTGAGCAGGAACCTACGGCGATTGCTGTGCCGCTACCATTGCCTTTAGATCTTGTCTGGCCGCGAGGATATGGAGAATCTCATCGCGGTTGTTTTGTGGCTGGTTGAGGAGAATAACAAATGGTGCATCCTGTTGCTGTGGAATGTAGCCGGCGTAACAATAGACCCCGGTTAATGTTCCTGATTTGAGGGGGATGCTGTTTTTTACGGGTAGAAGTTCCTTGAAGGGAGCAAATTTTTGCAAGGCGACAATCATTGCGTCGGGAGTAATCCGGTTCAGTCGTGAGAGACCGGAACCCTCCACCATGAAGAGTTCAGATTCTGATAACGCCAGGTTTTCTTGAATGTAGCTCCGTATCCCCACCCTGGCCTTGTCCCAGGTGGCAGGGGCACCAAAAAGGGCAGACCCGCTGGCTAGAAAGAGCTGGTTGGCGACGAAGTTGTTGGAGTATTTGAGGCACAGTCGGACCATCTCCTGCACTGTTTTTTCAGACCAGAAGGTAATAATAGGGAGAGCGTGGGCAGGCGTCTTTCCCGCAATGATTGTGCCCTTGATCTGAATCTGCTTCTTTCCCAACAGGGCTATAAAGAGTTCACCGGTGTAGCGCCGGGTATTGGACAGATTCCCGCTTGTTGCAAAGGCATTGACATTGACGTGATAATGTCCGGGGGGCAAACTCGCCCCTATGCGCTGCATCATCGACAGAGAGGGGACTTTCGGATCATCCGGAGAAACGGTGTGGTCGGGGTTTACCCGGATGGCGATAGCATTGAAGTTGACTGCAAGAGCACTGTTCCAAGCGTCATATGGATTGGTGGTGTTCTCGTTGCCGTCGGCCTGATTGTCGATTGCGAAGGCGCTGTCATCCAGGATCAGATTGTTTATCTGTCGAAGTCCCAGGTCATGCAGCTTTTGGATAATAGCCGAGATATTTTCAGTGAGCAAAAAGGGGTCGCCATTGCCCTGGATGTAGAGATTCTTCTGGTCGTCGGAGAATATCCGAGTCGCAAAGCGATGATCTGGACCGAGGATGTGCAGGGCCGCCAGGCTGGTGATAATCTTCAGTGTTGAGGCCGGGACAAAGGGGATGGCACTGTTTTCGGCGTCTATTATCTGGCCATTAAGGGCCAGGGCATACCCGCCTTGATGAATATAGTTTGCGGCAGGAATGGTTGCCGTGGAATCCTGGCCTGCATAGAGCAGACCAGGATTTTTCATGTCAAGGCAACAGCACAGGACAGCGGTAATTAACAGCACCGCCGTCCTCGAGCAGATGGGGTTCATTATATCTGCGGCAGCCGGGCAAGGGATTTTGCAATTTCCTCTTCCGGATAATCGTAGTTAAAGAGGTCGCCGGAGAAGTATTTATCATAGGAGGCCATATCGATCAGGCCATGACCGGAGAAGTTGAAGAGGATGGTTTTGGGATCGTTCTTGTCCCGCATGGCCTCGATGATTGCGGCGCGGATGGCGTGGCAGGTCTCAGGGGCCGGGATAATGCCTTCGGTGCGGGCAAAGAGAACGCCTGCCTCAAAGCACTCAAGCTGATGAACCTTCATCGGCTCAATGATTTTTTCCCGAACCATGGCAGAGACGATGGGAGCCATGCCATGGTAGCGCAGACCGCCGGCATGGATTCCTGGCGGTATAAAGTCGTGGCCAAGGGTATACATGTAGAGAAGAGGGGTCGTCTGGGCAACATCACCAAAGTCATAGGCCAGTTTTCCCATGGTCAGAGACGGACAGGAGGAAGGCTCAACCCCGACAAAACGGATTTTTTTGCCTTCAAGGTAGTCGGTAAGGTAGGGAACGGCAAGACCGGCAAAGTTCGAGCCGCCGCCGCAGCAGCCAACAATAACATCAGGATAATCACCGGCAAGCTCCATCTGTTTCTTGGCCTCAAGGCCAATGATGGACTGGTGCAGGATGACATGGTTGAGCACCGAGCCCAGGGCGTATTTGGTATCTTCCCGGGAGAAGGCATCCTCAATGGCCTCGGAGATGGCAATGCCAAGGGAACCGGCGGTATCGGGATATTCAGCCCTGATCTTGCGGCCGATATTGGTGTCTTCGCTGGGACTGGAAACGACGTCGGCACCAAAGGTCTTCATCATGGATTTGCGATACGGTTTCTGGTCAAAGGAAACCCGCACCATATAAACCTTGCACTCCAGTCCGAATTTTCCGGCAGCAAAGGATAGGGCACTTCCCCATTGACCGGCTCCGGTCTCGGTGGACAGACGCTTGACTCCTTCCCGTGCATTGTAATACGCCTGGGCCACGGCACTGTTTGGCTTGTGCGAACCAACAGGTGACACACCTTCATTTTTGAAATAGATTTTTGCCTTGGTGCCGATGGCCTTTTCCAGATTATAGGCACGCACCACCGGGGACGGCCGCCAGATCTTTAAAACGTTCAAGACCTCTTCGGGAATGTCGATAAAGCGCTCGGAAGACATCTCCTGCTCGAGCAGGCCCATGGGGAAGATGGCCCCTAATTTTTCCGGACTCATGGGTTGCTTGGTGACCGGGTCCAAAGGCGGCAGCAGACCACCTGGAAGATCGGGAACCACGTTATACCATTGGGTGGGCATCTCATCATCACGCAGGACTATTTTCTTGATCACGATTTTCTCCTTTCATGGTGTTTTATAAGGGGTCTGGACTGAAGACCTGGAAACGTTACTAAATGAACCTCCTCGGTAGCATATTCAAGCTGAATTTGCAACGATTGTGAACATTATTGTGAATGCCGGTGCCGTGCTTATGCCGCTTTCACTCGAGAGGCAGTTTTACTTTCAACCTTCTATTAAAAAAAGATGGGGCTTTTCAATATTTTTATGGAGAGGAGCCTGACATATGCCACACAACAGGCTGTTGAAGGATATTTGAAGGGACAAAATATTTGAAGGTGATGGCAGAATGAAGGCAGCCGTGAAGGTGAGGAGGTAAAGAAGGGGATAAGTACCGGGGGCCGAACTCCTGAAACTTACAGCCAACAGGGATTGGGGCCCCGGTGTGATGCAGCTTAGTTAATCACGGATATCTGATCAGGCCACCAGATCTACCTGCTGGATGGTGCCCACCGTTCCATTCTCATTGACAAAGATTCCGCTGGAACGTACTTGGCCCTGCTGGGTGTTGTCTGTATCATTGATGGAGAAGGGGGTGCTGATGCGTCCCAGGTAGATTGCTCCGACACCCTGCTGGCCAAGGGCAACCAGGGTGTCTTTGCCTTCGGCGTCCTTGCTCCAGATACGGAGGCTGGAATAGATGGAGTCGTTTTCATCAATCCAGTTGTTGCCGTCCATGTCGTAGGTGGAAAGCTCACTGAAGCCGTCACCGCTTTGGGCACCAAAAAGTTCGGAACCGTTATTAATGGTGCCGTCGCCATTCTTATCCAGAGCCAGAAAGCCACTTCCCCCGCCGACAAAAGAGATCTGGTCGCCCTGGCCGTCGGAATCGATGTCAAAGGTGAATTTGGTCTGGGTCAGTTCTGCGGCCGGGCCATCGAAATTGATAACCAATGGGTCTTTCAAGACAGCATCTCCTTCCCGGATACTTACACTCTGTTCTGAGTAAAATTGCCGGCTCATGTTCATCTGCACGGAAAAGTCGATCTCCTGGCCGTCTTCTGTCAGAATCTTTCCTTCGGCGGCAAAACTGGTGGATTCATATTCCTGGTGGGATTCGTAATACTCATAGATAAGGCCGGATCCCTGGAGAGCCGGTTCGGCTGGGGCTGCGTTTTCCGTTGTTGCTGCATCTGGTGCCGGTGTTGCGGCAGTCACCAGGGCAGCGGTATTCTCAGGGGTGTTCAGGCGAATCTGTTTGCCCAGAACACGTGCGAACATGGATCGTAAAATCCGCATGTTGAGATTGCCCATGATCTCTTCTTCTTCCGGGCTTGTCTCGTCCACAGCGACGTTTTTGGTCGTTTGCGCCTGTAATGCCTCGGCGGAGATGGAAACCTTGCTTGCCTGCTGGGATTTGACATGATGATGCAGCCGCATTTCACGTCCACGTCCCTCATTGTCGGTGGTGGTTTTTTGTTTTTGCCCTTGCTCCCAGATGGTGAGGGATTCTTTTTTCTGATGCTGTTCGGCGGAGATGTGACTGGAGTAAAGCTGAATGGCGGATTCGGCGATCTTCATGGCGGGCCCTCCCTGGCTTTCATGAACACGTATGATAATGGTGGCAGCAGTCTTCCTTGACTATTGCTACATTATTAGCACCTTGCAGATTGTTTTCTTGATTTTTGCCAGGAAATAATCTGTGAAAGGCACTTGTCCCGTTTATCGGGGTTGGATGGTAGATATTTCTCTATCGGCAGGATTGTTTTTATCTTTAGAGGAAAAATAAAAAAAAGGCAGTTTTTCTTATAAGAGAAAAACTGCCTTGGGGGAAAATAAAATTTGGAGAGAAGTGTCCTTGAGTAACAGGACTATTTAAGGATTTTGCCCAGATCCTTAACTTGTTGAACTTGTTCTTTAACGGCAGCAACTTCCTTGACCCCTGGAATTCCATCCACCAGATCTTTGCCGCCTTTATCAACCTCGCTTAAGCCGTTCTTGAAAGATGAAATGGCCTTGCCGAGGCCGGCGCCGATTTCAGGTAATTTTTTTCCGCCAAAGATAAGAAAGGCGATGCCCAGGATAATGACCAGTTCAGGGGTTCCAAGACCAAACATATTGTGCTCCTTAAAAATCGTAATGGGTTATAAAAAAGAGGACTGCCGTTTGGAGATCAGGTGGCTGAATTTCCTTTGGTATCATCATCAAGTTTTTTGTTCTCCTCTTCTTTTTTCGTGGCATCTTTGAAGTTCTTGATTCCCTTGCCAATTCCGGCACCTATCTCAGGAAGTTTGCCCGCGCCAAAAATTATGACAATAATCACCAGAATAATAACGAGTTCCGGCATTCCAAGTCCAAACATATAAGTACCTCATGGGGTGAAGAAAAGATAAAAATCAGGAGTGAAGGAGTTGCAATACTTTTCCAGAATTTAGAGCAGTTCAGCAAGAAAGTCAACGATTTCTCGAGGCCAGGATATTCCGGCTGATTTCTCCCATTCGGGTCAGAATGGCCTCTTCATCCAGTGTCAGGAGTTTGCGGTTGTGCATGACCATTCTGCCGTTGATGATGGAGTGGAGCACATCCGCTCCCCGCGCTGCATAGACCAGGTGTGACGGAATATTATAGAGGGGCGTCAGATGCGGCTGATTGAGATCAAGTACGATCAGATCAGCCTTCTTGCCGACGGTCAGTGTGCCGATGTCGGCTTCTGCGTGCAGGCAGGCAGCTCCGCCCAGGGTAGCTGTATGAAGGGTGGTCTCGGCATTCATGGCAGTGGAATCCATGGTGATGACCTTATGCAGCTTGGCCATGGTGTTCATTTCGCCGAACATGTCCACATCGTTATTGCTGGCGCTGCCATCCGTGCCCAACCCCAAAGTGATTCCGGCCTTGAGCATCCGGACGGCAGGAGCCGCCCCGGAAGCAAGTTTCATGTTCGATTCCGGGCAATGAGCGACCTTGACTTTGCGTTCAGCAAGGAGTTCGATCTCCTGGTCATCCAGCATGACGCAGTGCACCGCCAGGGTTCGCTCATTTAGAAGGCCGAGACTGTCAAGATGTTGCACCGGCGTGCAACCGTAACGTTCGCGACAGGTGGCGATTTCGGCCGCATTTTCGGAGAGGTGGATCACATAGGGGCAGTGATGGTCACTAGCCACCTGTCCCAGCTTTTGCAGGAGTGACGGTGAGCAGGTGTAGACCGCATGGGGATCAGCGGTAATTGTGATCAATGGATGTCCCTGATAGTGGGCAAACATCTCGGCCACATAGGCAAATCCGTTAGCAAGCTCTCCGTAATTCGGCGAGGGGAAATCGTATAAGACCTCGCCGATCCAGGCCCGCATCCCGGACTGTTCAGTGGCGCGGGCCACCTCTTTGGCAAAGAGATACATGTCGCAGAAGCTGGTGGTGCCGGATTTAATCATCTCGGCCAGGGAGAGCAGGGTGGACTGGTAGACAATCTCGGGGGTGAGGCTGGCCTCGGCGGGAAAGATATGATCTTCCAGCCAGGTCATGAGGGGAAGGTCATCGGCCAGACCGCGGAAGCAGGACATGGGGGCATGGGTGTGGGTGTTGACCAGGCCCGGCATGATCAGGCCGTGTTCCTCATGGAGACGTCTGGCATGCGGGAAGCGAGCGGTGAGTTCCTCGGTCTTGCCAACGGCGATGATGCGATTACCGGCAACGGCCACGCCGCCATTTGCGATGGCATCCTGCTGCCGGGCGGTGGGCAGGAGCCAGAGGCCGGTAATGAGCAGATCAGCGTGTTCCGTCTTGAAGATGGTTGGTTGGATGGTGGATGCTTTTTTCTCCGGCATGGATTCTCCTGATAACTTCAATGATAAGGCGTTCCAGTTGCGGTTGGACGGCAGCGGCGGCGGCAATAATCTCTTCCAGGATAATGGGTTGCATCCGGTCGGGATCATTGACATTGGAGATCACCGACAGCGCAAGAACATCCATGCCGGCATGACGGGCAACAATGATCTCCGGGATGGACGACATGCCCACGGCATCTGCCCCGCAACCTCGCAACCAGCGGGTTTCCGCCGGAGTTTCAAGACTTGGGCCGGGAATGCAGGCATAGACGCCGGTGATCACATTGTCAAGCTTGCAGAGCTGCGCACTCATAAGGGCAAGGCCCGTCAGGTCAGGATCATAGGGGACGGAGAAATCGGGAAATCGCGGCCCCCAGCTCTCCACGTTGGGGCCGCGCAGGGGGTTGTCACCGAGCAGGTTGAGATGATCGCGGAAGATCATGATCGAGCCGGGGGCAATGGCGGGGTTGAGGCCCCCTGCCGCATTGGTCAGGATCAGGGTGCGAACCCCGAGCAGGGAGAGGACGCGGATGGGAAAGGCGACTTCTTTGCTCGAATATCCCTCATAGCAATGAAAACGCCCCTGCAAAATAATGACCGGAGTTCCGTGCAGATGGCCGACAATCAGATTACCCTGATGACTGCTCACTGTGGACGTCGGGAAGTTCGGGATTTCACCGTATGATATGGTCAGCGCGGCTTGCACCTGTCCGGCCAGATCGCCAAGCCCAGTGCCCAGCTGGATGACTATGGACGGAATAAAGGGCAGCAGTTCTCGCAGGAAACCGACGCATTCTTCCACCTGTTCGAAATAATGATTTTTTTCTGTCATTTTTGCATGTCGCTGCTTGCTGCTGAAAGGCGTGTTTTTGAGTCTCTCGGGGTCTCTCTTTTAAATCAAACAACAAAGGCCCTTCTTGCGAAGAGCCTTTGTTGCGGCTGGTTTGGAAGAGTGAATTAAACCAGTTCCAGCGCGCTGAAGAAGTAAGGAATCTCGAAAGCAGCGGTTTCAGGGGCGTCGGAGCCGTGTGAGGAGTTCTCCTCGATATTGATTGCAAAATCCTTGCGGATGGTTCCCGGCTCAGCATTGGCGGGATTGGTCGCGCCCATCAGGGTGCGCCAGTCGGCGATGGCATTTTCCTTCTCCAGGCAAAGCACGATCACCGGACTGCGGGTCATGAATGCGCACAGGTCGTTAAAGAAGGGACGTTCTTTATGGACACAGTAGAAGCCTTCAGCCTGGCTTTTGGTCAGCTTGATTTTCTTCATGCCGACAATGTTGAAACCCTTTGATTCAATGCGGTCCAGAATTTTACCGGCCAGCTTGCGCTCGACTGCGTCCGGCTTGATGATTGCGAATGTACGTTCCATGTGTTCCTCCGGTGAGTGTTTGGAATTATCCTGTTTTCAGGTTGAGTTTAAAATGAGAACATTCTTGATAGCACTCCAGCCCGAAGGTTGTCAAGTTTTTTGGCCGGCGAGACATTCATAGGCTGATTCATTCCAATTGATCTGTGCATGGTCGAAATTAAATCAAAAGCTAAGGTGAAAGTCTGAAAGAAGCCTGGTTGATAGTATTGACCATAGGCCTTTTTGCTGGGCCATTTTTCCATTAACACCGATGAAATGGTGATGACAGATTTTTTGCCGACGCTTGATGCTGTCAGCGGGATTCAGAATCACCGAAAGAAAGTAACTCGGATTGCTGAGTTTCATATAGATGGCCATATTAAATATTGACTTGGAGTAACTCTGATAAATATATAGAGTATCGCATAAAAAAAGAACCAGAAAGAAAACACTGGACACTGACATTCAAGAAATGCGAAGGTGGTGTCATTTCAGCATTTTGAGAGAAACCTTCAAGCTCGCATACGGTGTCGAAATTGCCAGGATCGGCTTAAGAGCATGGGGCCGCTGTAACTCTGTGATTTCCCCAATCAGGGCGGGGCACTACCATATTGATACCGCCGACTTGTTATATGGTCTAAACGCTGAGTTGACATTATATGCCAGGCAAACAATAGTGCCTGGTTTTAGTCTTAAATTTTTTCAGTTTACTGTTCCCGCAGCAGATATGGGAACATCCATTTTCGATTTTTTCGTAAGTTTCTTAAAAAAAAGAGGTCAATCATGACAGAGTGCCCATGTGGTTCCAAACGTCCCTTTGATGAGTGCTGTGGTCCAATTATAGCCGGTGCCCCCGCGCCGACAGCGGAAGCCTTAATGCGCTCGCGCTACACTGCTTTTGTCAAGCGGACGTTGGATCATATTGAGAATACGCACGCGCCTGAAATTCAAGATGATTTTAATCGCGCTGAAGCCGAACGTTTGGCGGAAGAATGTGAATGGCAAGGTCTGGAAATCCGTAGAGTAACAGAAACCGGCGATACCGCCGAGATTGAGTATGTCGTACGGTTTCGCCGGGAACAGCAAAACATATCCAAGGCGGCATTGTCTCGTTTTCGTCGTGACAATGGCCAATGGCTGTATGTTAGCAATGATCTTAATCTGCCTATCCAGCCAGAGCGCGTATCGAAGGTCGGCCGTAACGATCCCTGTCCCTGCAACTCAGGGAAAAAAGCCAAAAAATGCTGCGGCACAACCACGGAACTGAAGTAACGATGGTAAGGCATTTTCACTGTACCGCATGCGGCAAGTGTTGCCATGGGCAATTACCATTAACCTGCAAGGACGCATTGGCAAACGCGACTCGTTTTCCTTTGTGCTTTGTATGGACGCCACTCCGGCAAGGCAGCAAGGATTACCCGCTGGTGGCCACTCTTGGAACCACCATTAAGCTGGCTGACCGTAAAGAGCTCGCTGTTCTGATTGTGCCGACAGCGTATCTGCCATCGTCCTTCCCTTGTCCCGCTCTGGGCGAGGATAATCTCTGCGGCATTCACAATAACAAGCCTTCTCGCTGCAAAACGATGCCTTTTTATCCGTATCGAGCTGAACGCTATCAGGCGGATCTTCTGACTCCACGTCCAGGCTGGGCATGTGATACATCAACTTCAGCATCTGTGGTGTTCGAGAACAATAAAATTGTTTTTCGGGATGATTTTGATCATGAAAGACAGGAACTGCTGGAACAGGTGCCAATTTTGCGGCGCTATGCCGAGTACATGCTGAAATATTCGCCCTCACTGATCAACAGCTTGATGCATGCTGCAAGCAAAACCAAAGCGGGACATGTCGTCACGAGTCTCTCTTCTTTTTTGACCGCCACCAAAAGCGCTGATGCAAAAAAGATTGCACAGCAGCAATTACCAATACTCAAGACCTATGTGGAAAAAACAGCAGGGCTTACGCAGTTGGCTGATTTTTATAGAAATTACTTGAATTGGTCTAAAGAGATGGCCTATTTGTCGCAACGTCAAGAGTGAAACGGGAAGATTGCAGAGGAATTACGGTAGGAATTCCTGTTTAGAACGATGGGGAGCAGGCTCTACAAGGTATTCTCCGTTTGGGATGAGAGGGGAAGACGACAATTGCTTGTCTTCCCCTCAATTGTTCTGCCACTAATTTTCATCACCTCCCTGTCCTCTCCCTGTTTTCAAGATTTCCCCTCTTCGGGGTATGCCGCTTTTCGCAGAGTAACAACGAAAAGATCTCGTGGTAAACTGCCTTCCTCCAGGCGTTCAAGTTCTAATAGGTCATAGCCCTTAGCCAGCATTCTGATTTTTTCCTCCGTGAAAAAATGAATGATAAAGCCGCCGATCTCATAGATATCCTCCCCCAAATTGTTGCCGGTTCGGTAATGTCTGTCGAAATTGCTGCGCACGGAGTAGACCATCAGGCCACCAGGTTTAAGGATGCGGTGTGTTTCGTGCAGGATAAAACCGATTTCGGCGATGGTGAGCTCCATGCACAGCAGCATATGAGAAAAGCAGGCGTCGAAGGAGTTATCAGGAAATGGCAGCGGCTTGCTCACATTGTGTATTTGTGCGTGAACACGGTCAGTAATCTCGGCTGTCTTGGCCTTTTCCTGTACGAACGAAACGGCTGTTTCAGAGTAGTCCAAGGCGGTCACCGCGAGGCCGTTTCGGGCAAACAGGAAGGTGTCGCGACCTTGACCACAGCCCAACTCCAGAACCGACCGTATGCCGTCTTTGCGGAACAGAGCAAGAGCGCTTTGCGCACAATCACTCGGCTCTTCTCCAAAGAAGGATGGTTTTTTGGCAAACACCTCATTCCAATGAGAGATTTGTTCCGGCTTTGATGAACCTTCAAGCTTCATGGAATGAGAAGGGAATTCTCGGGACAGTGTGTGCAAGGCTTTCTCCGTTTCGGTGAAGATGGGGACCAGGTTGCGATTGCTCAACTCAGCATAAACGTAAGCAGGGAGAAGTTCAGTGACCGGTCACCGGAATTCACCAAAAGCGCATCTCCAGTCTCTTGATGGCGGCAAGGTTGCCGCCATTCCTCCTGATTTCGGCAAGAAAAGCTTACTGCACGGTGTACTGAAAAGAGAACTGTCGCTTGCTGCCGTCCGTGAGTTTACTGCCGACCTGAAAGTGATACTCGCCCTTGGCCGGGAGGATGATGTCGGCCCCGAAATGGTTGTCCATGCCCATCAAGGCGATGGCCTCACCGGCTTGGCCGGTTTTCGGATTGATGATTTTCACCGCAACCGTGCCCTGCTCAATGGCGGCGCCGGTCTTGACGTCGCTGAACATGATCATGAAGTGATAATTCTCCTTTTGTCCCATTTGGGCCATCATGGCGCCGACATCGTTGAGATGGGCCATACCCTTAACGCCCTCGACGGTTTGCTCGCCCAGCATGATTGTTTCAGCAGGCTTCATTGCCATGGAGCCATGGTCCATGGCATGGCCACTGTGGTCGACAGGGGGCTGGGCCGGGGCCGTCACAGGCAGGGTTAAGGTGGTAAGAATGGCATAAGCAATAAGTGTACGTTTCATAGCGGTTTCTCCTGGGGAAATTCCTCCGGGTGGGGAGGATTGATAAGGTTGTTCTCTGCATGCAAAGGTGTCTCCGAGCTGACGGCCAGGCTGGGATCAAGCCGCCGGCCACGCCAGAGATAAAAAATAACCGGGTAAATTAATAGTTCCATAAGGCCCGAGGTGACCACGCCGCCAACCATCGGGGCGGCGATGCGCTTCATTACATCCGCTCCGGCCCCGTGGCTCCACATGATCGGGATAAGACCGGCTATGATGACCGAGATGGTCATGACTTTGGGCCGGATGCGTTTGACCGCACCATGATGGATAGCTTGGACAAGGTCGCCGCAGGTTCGCATCCGTCCCTGATCGCCCCAGTTTTTGTAGGCAAGATCGAGGTAGAGGAGCATCACTACGCCGGTTTCCGCATCCAATCCGGCCAGGGCGATAATCCCCACCCAGACCGCAATCGAGGTGTTGTAGTCGAGCAGATAGAGGAGCCAGAAGGCGCCTACCAGGGAAAAGGGCACGGCGAGAAAGACAATTCCGGTCTTGACCAGACTTTTGGTGCTCAGGTAAATAATGACAAAGATGATCAAAACGGTCAGCGGGATGATTACCATGAGCCGCTCCCGGGCTTTTTCCATGTATTCGAACTGGCCGCTCCAGACGATATTGTAGCCAGGCGGCAGTTGAATATGCGCCGCCACTGCTTTGCGGGCATTGGCAACATAGGTGCCGATGTCCACGTCTTTAATATCGACGTAAACCCAGGCGGTGCGGCGACCGTTTTCACTCTTGATGCTGTCCGGGCCGGTGCTGAGGGTGATCTCAGCCAGTTGCGCCAACGGGATCTGCCTGCCGCCTGCCCCTGGCACCAGTACTCGAAGCAAGGCCTCGGGGTCACTGCGGAAATCGCGATCATAGCGGACATTGACCGAGTAGCGCTCCAGCCCCTCGACTGTTTCTGTGACCGCCATGCCGCCAACTGCAGCCTGAATAACCTCCTGGATAGCACCGACATTGATACCGTAACGAGCCGCTTTGTTGCGGTCGATGCGGATGTCGAGATAGTTTCCGCCCACCGCTCGTTCAGAAATGGCGCTGAGCGTGCCTGGCAGGGAACGGACCAGAGCCTCGATCTCCTCACCAATCCGGCTGAGTGTCGCCAGGTCATTGCCCATGACCTTGATCCCGACCGGGGTTTTGATTCCCGTGGAGAGCATGTCGATGCGGGTTTTGATCGGCATGGTCCAGGCATTGGTCAGACCGGGGAACTGGATGGCGCTGTTGAGCCGGTCGATCAACTGATCCACAGACAAGGGCTTTTCTTCCGGCCAGATCTTGCGTAAGATGCGCTTCACACCTTCCACCCGGCTTGGCCAGGTGGAATAGAAGCGCATGGCCGGCACTCGTCGCCACTCACTTTCCGGTTTGAGGGTGATGGTGGTCTCAAGCATCATCATCGGCGCCGGGTCGGTGGCGGTCTCGGCCCGGCCGACTTTGCCGAAGACCTGTTCCACCTCGGGAAATTGGCGAATAATACGGTCAGTTTGCTGCAAAAGCTCCTTGGCCTTGGTCACTGACAGCCCCGGCAGGGTGGTCGGCATGTAGAGGAGATCCCCCTCGTAGAGCGGCGGCATAAATTCCGAACCCATCTTTGACAGCGGCCAGGCAATGGAGAGCATGGCCGCCAGGGCCAGCAGCAGAGTCACCTTGCGCCATTTGAGAACCCAATCGACCACCGGATGGTAGAGGCGAATAAGAAGCCGGTTGAGGGGATTGGCCGATTCCGGTTTGATATTGCCACGGATGAACCAGCCCATAAGGACCGGCACGAGGGTGATTGCAAGCAGGGCTGCTGCACCCATCGCATAGGTCTTGGTAAAGGCCAGTGGCTTAAACATGCGGCCGGCCTGTTCGGTGAGGGTAAAAACAGGAGCGAAGGAAACAGTGATCACCAGGAGCGAATAGAAAAGGGTCGGCCCGACTTCGGTGGCGGCGTCCAGGATAATCTGCCAGTGCGGCTTGCGACCGCGATCGCGTTCCAGATGTTTGTGGGCATTTTCGATCATGATGATAGCCGCGTCGATCATGGCACCGATGGCAATGGCAATGCCGCCCAGGCTCATGATATTGGCATTGATCCCCTGGGCATGCATGATCACAAAGGCAAGAAGAATGGCGACGGGCAGGGTGCAGATGGCCACCATGGCACTGGGCAGATGGCCGAGGAAGATTAGCGTCACCAAGGCAACGACCAGGGATTCTTCGAGCAGCTTTTCCTTCAGGGTGGTTACCGCCCGTTCAATCAACCCTGACCGATCATAGGCGGTCTTGATGGTAACCCCTTCGGGCAATCCGGCTTTCAGGCTATCCAGCTTGGCTTTGACCCGTTCGATCGTCTGGAGGGCATTTTCCCCGAAACGCATGACAATAATCCCGCCCACCGTCTCGCCCTGCCCATCCCACTCGGCAACACCCCGGCGCATCTCGGGACCCAGCCGCACCTCGGCCAGATCTTTCACCAGAACCGGAGTGCCTTCTTTGGTGCTCATGACCACGATATTGCCAAGGTCGGCGAGGCTGCGAATATAGCCCTGGCTACGGACTATAAACTCGGTCTCACCCATCTCGATGGACCCCCCGCCGACGTCGAGGTTGGCCTGCTTGATGGCCATCATTACCTCGGTGATCGGAATATTATAGGACCCCAATTTGTTGGGGTCCACCGCCACCTGGTATTGTTTCACAAAGCCGCCCAGACTGGCCACCTCAGAGACCCCCTCAACGGCGGTCAATTCGTAGCGGAGAAACCAGTCCTGGATGGAGCGCAGTTCCTGGAGGTTATGACGATCACTTTGGAGGGTATATTCATAGATCCAACCAACCCCGGTAGCATCCGGACCGAGGATCGGGCTCACCCCTTGTGGTAACTGGGCGGACGTGGTGCTCAGATATTCAAGGACTCGTGAGCGAGCCCAGTAAATGTCGGTGCCGTCTTCGAAGATGATATAGACAAACGAGGAACCGAAAAAGGAGGACCCGCGCACCACCTTGGCACCAGGCACCGAAAGCATACGGGTGGTCAAGGGATAGGTTACCTGATCTTCCACCACTTGCGGTGCCTGTCCAGGATACTCGGTGAAGACGATCACCTGGACATCCGACAGATCGGGGATGGCATCCACCGGGGTATTTCGCAGGGAGTAGATTCCCGAAATCACCACAAAGAGAGTTGCCAGGACGACCATGAACTTATTGCGAATCGACCAGGCGATGATAGTTTCAAGCATATTTGCCCCCAGGGGTCGGCACGATAGTCCAACTCATTTGAATAGCTCGTCCAGCGCCTTGGCATCAGCCTTTTTTTCGGCAGGAATGGCCTCAGGGGCTGGAGCGGCCGCTGAGGTTTTCGGCGCGGACATCTTGTCGAGGGCCTCGCGCAGTCGGCTCTCCGAGTCGAGCATGAACTGGGCGGAGACAACCACCTCATCCCCCTCGTTAAGTCCGGAGAGGATCTGGATGAAGCCGTCATCGTCGCGCACGCCGCTCTTAACACTGCGCGGCGCAAATCGGCCTTCGCCCAGACTAACAAAGACCGTCTGCCCCTTGCCGGAGTTGAGGAGCGCGGTCAAGGGAATGGCGAGACTGTCCTCAACCGCTCCGGTGCCGATGCTGACATTGGCGTACATAGAAGGCTTCAGATCTTGTCCTGGATTGGCGACCTCAATGCGGGCTTTGATGGCCCGGGTTTCATTCTCGAGGTAAGGGTAGAGATATGAAATTGTGCCGTCAATTACCTTGCTGCCGGCTAAGGGGAGCTCCACCTGCACTGCCTGCCCAGCTTTGACCCAAGGGATTTCGTATTCATAAATATCAGCAATGATCCAGACCTTGGAAAGATCGGTAATCTGGAGCAATTCCTCGCCAGCCATGATCCGCGCCCCTGAAAGGACCTTCTTGCTGGTGACAACTCCTGCATGTTCGCTTGCGAGGGTCAAGGTTTTATGTACCTGGCCGGATCGTTCCATGCTTCGGATTTGCTCAGGACTGATGTCCCAGTATTGCAGACGGGTGCGAGACGCTTCAAGCAGGCGATCTGCACCGGCGGCTATCTCGGGATAGGGGCTTGCGGCTAGACGTCGCCTGTTTTCCAGGGCCAGCAAATATTCCTGCTGGGCGGCCACCAGATCGGGGCTGTAGATTTCAAGCAAGGGCTGCCCTTTTTTAATCGGCTGTCCTTGTTGATTGACGAAGAGTCGTTCCACCCAGCCATCAATTTTGGAATTGACGGAAAACTGCTGGTCCTCTGCTGCGCTGATAAGGCCGATGGTCCGAACGGTTCGCTGGAGTTTTCGTTTGACGACCTTCTCGGTGCGCACCCCCATATTCTGGATGGTTAGTGGATCAATCCGGATACCTTCCGAGGCCGTCCCGCTTTCCGTCACCAGAACCAGGTCATGGCCCATGGAATCCTTTCCAGGGGCATCACGAACATACGTCGGGTCCATCGGCGAACGCCATTTCTGTATCTCATTCCCGGTGGTCACACTGTTTTTATCAACTTTGACCGGGGTGAGCGACATACCGCAGATCGGACAAGAGCCAGGGGCATCACGGATAATGAAGGGATGCATGCTGCAGGTATACTGAACTTTGCGTGCTTCCTGCCCTGTGCCCGGAACCGTTGCGTCATGCTCATGCTCATGCGGATTGCTGCCAAGCAGGTATCCGCCGCCGAGGGCCAAGGCCAACCCTATGATCACCAGTATTGTCTTAACATTCGCTTTTGCTGTCATCACTGCTCCTTCAAAATGCGCGGAACCTTCATTCGCTAGTGTTTCGGTTGGGCTATTGGACCAGGTGGCATTTGCGTTGTTGATGGCAAGGGCGAGCCGACAATATTTTCGAGGGTCGCCAGTTGAATCAGATACTCAGCCATTGCTCCATGGTATTCCCGCTCGAAGTTGAACAGAGCCATGTAACTAACGAGCACCTCGGAAAACTTTGCCTTATCAGACCGGTAAGCAGCCATGGCAGACTCGATTGCGCCGTTTGCCTGATCGAAAATACCCATGTCGTAGAGCCGGGTCAGTTTGCGGCTGCGTTCAAGCTGCGCAAGTCCAGAATTAATCCCTAAACGAATCTGGTTTTGCAGAGCCGCAAATTCCTCATTGGCCATCCTTTTCTCCGCCTGGGTTTCCGCAATCTTGGCCTGACGCCGGGCCGATTGGACTGGTAGATTAAAGGTCAACTGCGCGCCGTACATGTCATCGCCCGGTGTCTCCATGGCCGGTTCACGCTGCATGTACTCAAGAGAAAGAGTCACATCCGGATAGACCTCTTTCTCGGCAAGCCTGATGCTCGCGTCGGTTTTATCAACCCTTGCCTTCAAGGATTTGAGTGCCGGACGCTGACTGAGCGCCAGACTCTCCAGTTCGGCAGCCGAAAGCGAAAGCGGGGCTATGGACATCCTGGGAATGGGAGGGATGGCGATCTCGGGCGCACGATAAACGAGGCTGTTGAGAGTGGCGACCTGAATGCTGCGCTGCTGTTCAAGGCCGATACGCATCTCTTCCATCTTCGAGCGTTCCAGCTGGGCCTGGAATATCTCCTGCTGCCCGGTCTTACCGACCCCGTACATGGATTCCGCTAAACGAATGAGATCATCCAGCAATCGGATAGTGCCGGCAACTGTCTCCAGAGAACGATCAATCAGGTAGATCTGATACCAGGCCTCTTTGACCATCCGCCGTAATTCGATTCGACGTTCCTCAACAACCCAACGCTCCGCTTCGGCCTCAAAAGCAGCCTCATCCCGCATGAGATCGCGCTTACCATAAAAGGGCAGCTTTTGACTAACGCCAATCACCTTAGCCGTCATGGAATCGCGTTGAAAATTAAGCGGGTCACGAATGAGTGCATTTTGGACGCGCAACATCAGCATCGGATCTTCAAGAACACCTGCCTGACGCGATCGTTCCACGATCATCTGCCAGCGTTCAGCAGAGGCTCTGATTTCAGGATTATTCTCCATCGCCAGGGTAACAAGGGTATCCAGGTCATCCGATGGGTGCTCCTGATCGGCGTAGAGGACGTCGCTATCGCAGAGGAAAAGGGTGAAAAGAAAAAAGAATATATGCAATACAGGCATGGCAGCTGAGTCCTCTGCAGGAAAAGGGTAGGTGGTCCTGGCTACATCCAATTTGCTAATATCCCGCACATACCGGGGCGCAAAGGGAGAGTGACGAGCACAGAAAATAAACAGAACATACATATCCAGCCAGTAATGTATTTAAAATAATATTACGCATTCAGCTGGATTATGTAAATGCAGCAGCGGTTTTTAAGGATATGTAAATAATTTTTGGAAAATGACAGGATGCCGGTTTACCATAAATCGGCATCCTGTCATCAAGCAAGATGGAAAAACGGTTCAAAGGAAGAAGTAGATATTGCGGGCAATCTTGTGCGCCAGAGTATTGGACGGAAAATTAATCGTCGACAATTTTCTGAATTTTCTTCAGGGGCTAAAGGGCAGATTCCAGCCGACCCAACAACAGGATCGTAGTTGATGAGCCGGCTGGAGTTATTTTTTGTGGCGATGACCTTGGTTGTTTCAGGCTGGAGTTAAGTAAAATCGTTGTTGGCTAAATGTTGCAGTCCTTTACCTTACCCTTGTGCTGTTTCGGATGCCAGCCTTATCAATTTTGCCTTGATAACTGCCTGAAATTAGTTCTCTTCACTGCTGATAAAGCGATAGATCACAGCGCCAAGCATGCCGCCAATGACGGGGGCTACCCAGAACAGCCAAAGCTGGGCAAGGGCCCAGTCGCCGACAAACAGCGCGACACCGGTGCTGCGGGCAGGATTCACCGAGGTGTTGGTGACCGGGATGCTGATCAGATGGATGAGGGTCAGGCACAGGCCAATGGAAATAGGGGCAAAACCCTGCGGCGCCCGTTTGTCGGTGCTGCCCATGATGACAATGAGAAACATCATGGTCATGACGACTTCAGTAATCAGGGCCGCAAATAGACTGTAGCCGCCAGGTGAATGGGCGCCATAGCCGTTTGACGCAAAGCCGGCAGAGAGTTCAAAACCGGCCTTGCCGCTGGCGATGAGGTACAAAACCCCACCGGCAACAACGCCGCCTAAAACCTGGGCAGCAATGTAGGGCAGCAGCTCTTTTGCCGGGAAGCGACCGCCGGCCCAAAGGCCAAAAGACACGGCCGGGTTGAGATGACATCCGGATATGTGGCCGATGGTAAAGGCCATGGTGAGGACGGTCAGGCCAAATGCCAGCGACACCCCTAACAGTCCGATGCCGACATTTGGAAACGCCGCCGCTAAAACAGCACTCCCGCACCCGCCCAGGACCAACCAGAAAGTTCCAAAAAACTCCGCGCCATACTTTTTCATTCCTTCCTCCTTTGCTTTGCTGTCTTGATTATGATGTGCAACGGTGAGTTGAGTCCTGACTCCGTTGCGCTTGCTGAATAAAAGGGGAGTAAACTGCCGTTGATTGGGATGGCAAACTCTGGGACTATTTTTTCTCCTGTGGAATTGCTGAGGCCTCAAAGCCATAGGCACGCAGTATCTTTTGCCCTTCGGGAGACAAAATAAACATGGCCAGTCGCCATGCCTCAGTCGAAGCACTATTCCGGACTAAAAGGCCGTAGTCGGCTCCCACAGAAAGATTTGCTGGGATCCGGATGATTTTCAGGGATTGAAACTCTTTTTGGGCCAGGACAGCGTTGGTGCAATAGGTGAGGAAGATGTCTGCCTTCTTCTCGGCCATTACCCATCCATACTGGTTACGTCCTTCCGGAGCCTTGGCACTGTCTGGCCCGCCAGTGAGCTGGAGTGCCTTTTCAGAAAGTGATGTGAAGTTCCCTGGCTTAATTGTGTCGGCCTTTTTAAAGAGTTCCAAGGCATAATCTCCGCTTGGGTCTGCTTTCGGGGTTGACGTCCCAACTCGTATGTCCTTATCCAAAAGGGTATTCAGGAAATTCTCTGATGTTACTTCAACATTGGACTGAGCCACAGCGCAAAGTTGATTTCGGGTAAACAGGACAACGGGACTTCCCCATTTGCCGGAGGCAAGCGCTTGCGGATGATCCATGTCTGCAGAAGCAAAAACATCAGGATTCTCTCCTCCTTCGATGGCCTTTCTCAACAGGCCGCTGGGACCGAATTTTGTGGAAACTTTAGTCGCATAGCTCTTTTCATAGGAGGCCGCGATCTCGCCCATGGCTTCTTTCAAACTTCCTGCAGCATAAAGGGACAGGGATTCGGCCGATACGGACAAAGGCGATGAAAGCACTAACAGAGCGACTAATGCTGCAATTTTCTTGTAAATTATCATTAATTTCTCCAAATTAATTGTAACGGATTGTGTATGAAGCAGAAAAGGGCAAGCTGTTTCAGGGCTTATTCTACCCCATGAAGTCTTTGTGTGGTTTGAAATGCAATGGTTGTCGGTTCATTCTTTGTTTGCCGGAACATTGCATTTACTTAAAAGCTTATATTCTGTGGGAAAAAAATACAATGATGCAATAAAAAAAAACTAAAAAGTTGGTAACTGTCTGGAAACAAACAGGAAGTGAATGAAAAAACGATTATGGTCGCGGCCCGAATCAAACCGGGATGACCATTATTCAGTGAAGTTGGCCATGGTTTAAATTAACAGGCAAAACCAGACTTTGAGACTGTTCAGACTTGACGCATAACCTGCCGTGCTCCAGATGCAGTTCGCCATGGGCCAGACTGCGTCCTTGAGCCAGATAATGGGTGGAAAAGACAATTGAGGTGCTCTGCTCCCGGTTGATCCGGTCAAGAATCTGGATGATTATTTTCTGATTTTCTTCATCAACATTGGCACAGGGTTCGTCGCAGAGTAGAACTTCCGGACGAACGGCAAGGGCCATCGCCAGAGCAACCCGTTTGGTCTCTCCGCCGGAAAGTTTTTCGGCCTCTGCTTTGAAAAAATCCTCCATGCCGACCAGGGACAACACTTCATGGACCCGATCGGTCCTTGCCTGACGCGCCACACCCCGCACTTTCAGCCCGAATTCGACATTTTTCCAGACCGGCCCGGTGAAAAGGATTGGATACTGATCAACCAACACTACCCGGCGGCGCAAGGCAAGCAGGCCTTGCTTGCAGTAAGTGACCTGTTCTCCGCAAAAGTCGATTTCCCCTGACGTCGGTCGGTCAAGGAAGGCAAGGATGTTGAGCAGCCTTGTCTTGCCCGCACCGTTTGGACCGATAAGAGAATAAATTTTACCGGATTCAATGGCAAGATGCGGCAGGTCCAAGACCTTCCGTCCCTTAAATTCCCGGGTCACACCCTGCAGTTCATACAACTTCACTTTCGATCCTTCCCTGGAAAAAATGAAAGAGCATGTTCAGTGCGAAGGCGATGGTCATCAGAGTCAGCCCCAGCGCCACTGCCAGCACAAACTCGCCCTTGTCGTATTCGAGCGCCATGGCTGTGGTCATCGTCCTGGTAAAGCCCTTGGCATTACCGCCAAGCATCATGCTGATCCCTATTTCAGCAATCACCCGGCCAAAGGCGGCAATAATCGCGGCGCAGATACCAAAACGCGCCTCCCGCAAAATGACAAGGGCTACCTGGGTGTCGTTGGCCCCAAGGGTCATGGCCGTTTTGCGGTATCGCGCGTCAATCCGACTGATGGCTGCGAGTACCAGAGAGGTGACCAGGGGTGTCACCAGAATAACCTGGCCGATAATCATCGCCGTCTGGGTGTAGAGCAGATCGAGAGAACCGAACATTCCCCGGCGTGAGATAAAGGCATAGACCAGTAGCCCGATGACCACGGTTGGCAGGGCCAGCAGGGTGTTTAAAATGGTGAGGAGTAAGCGCTTGCCGAAGAAATTGCTGTGAGCAATGAAAAAGCCGGCCGGGACCCCGAAAAGGGCGGCAATAAGAGTGGACATGCCACTGGTCTTCAGTGATACCAAGACGATATCGAGCAACTCAGGATCGCAGGCTAAAAAAAGCAGGAATGCTGATCGAATGCTGTCAACAAGAAGATCCATCGTTGCCGGGTCGGTAGATGAGCGGTATTACCGCTGCAGAAAAAAAGGGGGGGAAAGTGTGCTGCCACACTTTCCCCAGGAATTATCAATCAACTATTTGATGACGTCAGGAAAAAACAACTGTTTTCCTTCCAGGAGAAAACCGCCGATCAGTTTCTGGCCAGGCTCGCCTGTAAGCCAGTTCACAAACTGCATGGTCATATCATATTGGACATGGGGAAACTTGGCTGGATTGACCGGAATAATCCCGTAAGGGTTGGCCAGGTCGGCATCACCTTCCACGAGAATCTCCAGGCCGATGGCTGGTTTTTTTCCGAATTTGTAAGCAATGTAGGTGCCGCGGTCAGATAAGGTGTAGGCCTGTTTTTCGTCCGCAAAGGTCAGGGTTTTGCCCATTCCCTGGCCGATGGAAAAGTACCAGGCTTCAGAATCAGCCGGGCTCTTGCTGTTAACCTCGACATCCTTGCCGTCTTTGGCCATGGTGATCTTCTTGTCAGCCATGGCAACTCCGCTTGCCTTCCACACTTCGAGTTCCTTGGTGTGGGTGCCGCTGTCATCGCCCCGGGAAATAAACGGTGCTTTAGCCATGGCAAGTTTTTTCAGGGCAGCCGGAGACTCTTTCATTCCCTTGATCCCCGCTGGATCAGCGACAGGTCCAAGAATAATAAAGTCATTATGCATGACCGGATAGCGTTTGGTTCCAAAACCGTCTTTAACAAATTTCATCTCGCGATCTACTGCATGGACAAAAATTACATCGACGTTGCCGTCTTCACCATCTTTAATGGCAGCTCCTGTTCCTTTGGCGATGACTTTGATTTTGATGCCGGTATCCTTTTCAAAGGCCGGGAGCAGGATATTAAGGAGACCGGAAGCCTCAGTGCTGGTGGTGGTGGACATCTTCAATACCTTGTCTTCAGCCTGCACCGAGGTGCCAAGAATCGAGCTCAGCATACATATGCCAATAAGTGTTAATAATCGTTTCATTATATTTTACTCCTTGTTAGTTAAATTGTCTGGATACAGCATGGTCCCACTCAGGGATATATCATAGCCTGAAAATGACTGCGCAAGATTCTTGAATTCTTCCTCATGGAGGAGGCTGATAAAATTTTGAATACCTCGCTCCAGGAAGCGGTCACGGCTGATCAATAGATCAAACCTTTCCCAGCGCAGGGAAATAAAGTCAAGGTCAAGCAGACCTGCCACGGCACGGATGGCCGGCGCGGCATCTGCACGACCGGAAAGCACCTCAAGGCCGGCATCAAGGTGACGAGGAACTTCATCATGGTAGCCGGTAATGTCGGCGGCCGAAATGTCAGATCGCGAAATTTCATAGTCCAGCAGAAGCCTGGTGCCGGTGCCGAGTTGACGATTGACAATCCGCACGTCTTTTCTCGCAAAATCACTCACCGAGCGAATCCCCTTGGGATTTCCCTTGCGAATCAGGATGCCCTGTTCCCGCTGGCTGAAATTGACGAATATCGGAGCACGATCCAGTTCCTGATCGGCAAAGTCAAAATTATACTCGTTCTTCTCATTCTGGAGGAGATGACAGACGCCGATATGACAAAGGCCCCGGCGCAGACTGGTGAGTCCACCCATGCTGCCGAGATTGGCAAAAAAAGCCACCATGTCCTTGCGTTTGGCGTGAAAAAGGGACAGGGCTCTCTGGAAAAGAAGGTCGTCACTGCCGGCAATCAGAAGAACACCCTCATCCGTAGAGAGTGCAATATCCGATCTTTTGTAATTGAGGACATGGGAGTCGAGCCATTCTTCCACAAGACGGAGCGGGAACAGCCATTTACCGGTAACTTTAGTCGCCGGCAAACCCTTCTCATTTACCAGTGAATACACCATCTTCTCATTGACGTTGAGCAGATCGGCAACTTCTTTGGTCGTTAAAAGTTTAGGCATCTGTATGGATTTCATAGCGTTTATTTGGGTGATAAGGAGGACGAGCGTTCTTAATAATCATCGATGGAATTCATTGTCAATAGTTTCCAGCTTTGACGGTGCGCCCTCCAGTAGGGCAGGAGAAGCGGTTCAGGCCTTTTCCTGCCATTGTTACAAAATATGGAATCTAAAAATAAACATGCTGCCTGCAGTATACGCTCAGGAAAAACAGCAACATTCCGAAGAGCGCCACTAGTCTTCACATACCTGCGGGGATCCCAGGGTATTCCATTCGCACTCGGCCATGGGCGTAAATCCCTTTTCCTGCAGGATAATATCGAGATGGGCAAGGGTGATGGCGATGAGGTCGGCAGGTGTTTGGTGAAGTTCCGCCGGGCGGCTGCTGGTCACGAGGTATTTTTGGCACTGAGTACAGGTAAAGGCGGTGTCTTCTTTATTTCCATCGACAAACAGATAGCTCGTGTTTGCCGGATCTTCATGTTCGCAATAGGGACATTGCAAGCGGGAGTATTTCCATTCATGACTGCATTCACCGCATTGCAGCCACCTCTGGCCTTGTTCCCTGAGAATGGCCAAATGCGGAAAACTGCCGCATACTGGGCAATACCCCTTGGTCCAGGAGAGAAGGGCGAGCTCGGCGGCCATATCACGTGATTTTTTTGTGAGCATAAACCGAGCCAGGGATCGGAGAAAAAGGAGCAGGATCTCCGGCTCTATGGCCAGCTCTGCGGCACGACCTGCCAACTGGGCTTCATCCTGCAGTTCAGAGGAGTTGATGAGAGAATAACAATCCAGCCTGCCATCGGTAATCTGACTGGCAAGAAGGGTCATATCCTGGGCTGTATTTGGAAATCCCAGGGTGATGGCCTGGGCAACGGCCAGGCCGGCACTTTGCCAGGGATCTTCAGGGGAAAAAAGCTGACCCTGCTCGCTTAGAGGTTTGCCGTCATGGTATTGAATTGGATCAACCGGGAATTTCTTTGTGTCCTCCTGCACCTCCATGAGCCAGCGGCTTTTGCCCATCATCAGGGGACTAAAGGCATCAAGCAGGCTGGCGATGTGGGGGAGAGCCGTTCGGGCCTGCTCTATTTCCTTCGCCAGTGTTTCGATATCGTCGTTGGTACTTACCATGATAAAAAACCTTTTATAGATATTGTTGACTTCATCGGAGCTCCATTGACTTGACGTGCAAAAGACCGGGGCGTTTGCACACCCCGATCTTTTGTATCATGTAGAGGGATTAAAAACGAACCCTGAAACTTTAACGGATATGGAAAGGATCAACAACGTCCTTTTTTGGAAGATTTCTCCTCCCCATACACGACCAGGGTGCCATCCTCTTCCATCTCTTTCAGCCACTTTGGATGCTGTTTCTTGACCCAGGCCTTTGTCACCCAACCGGTGAACATTGCAGGCGCTGAAC
>JAFLKM010000001.1 GCA_019163335.1 Desulfobulbaceae bacterium
GACCAGCCAAAAACTCAACGATGTTGCAAACTCTCGTTCCGACAGACTCCTAGGAGTAGTCATATTTCTTTGGGCATGTATTGAAAAAGTTTTAAGCGTGCTGGAAAAAAAAGGGTCTGATATAGCGGACACTATTTTTTATTATATCGTCCCAAAAAACAAAAAGCAAAATTTAGAAAAAAATACGAGAGAACGACAAAGGATGCAGGTATGCCTGCCCTCTTAGTGATGAGAGACAAGGAATCCGGTCTTATCGGGAGCTACTTGATCAGACCGTGAAAAGACAGATGAGGATGGGGGCATTTCGACCTTTCATTCTGAAAGAAGAACCACCCCCAACCCCCTCCTTAAAAACAAGGAGGGGGCTTTATCTTTCTTGATACGATGGGGAGCGTTGATTCCACCTGGAGTTTGTGATCTCAAGCCCCCTCCTTGTTGAGGAGGGGGTTGGGGGTGGTCGGCTGGGCGCGACTAAAAAGAGAAGAAGTAAGGTTCGCTGCCCTGCGAAAGTTATTGCTTCTCGCCCTTGCGCCCTTCTCTATTAAACGCAAGCCGTAAGCCCTGCGGCGCCTCCGATACCATTACCCCCAAGGCCTGCAACAGCTGGAAGAGGGGGCGGCCAAAGAGAAACATCTCCAGTGCCAGGGGTAGCCCCAGCTCCCGCACTACCCGGTCACGAAAGGCCAGATCACTGTTGACCTGCTTTTCCAGAGTGCTCAGGACATTCTCTGCCTGTTCCGCCAGAGCCTTCTCCACCTCACCCATATCAGGACAGGGATTCAAGTGTTCATATTCGAGGACCAGCGACCGGAGCGGCGCCGGAGACGGCAGGAGATCAAGGCGGCTCAAGAGATCCTGGCCAACCAGGGCAAGACTTTGCTCCGGCTGCCAGCACTTCAGCACCTCGCAGGCCACCGGCCGATTTCGATAGATGGAACATCCCCGGCGGGCGGCATCATAATAGCAGCAGCACCACTCCGACCCGACTCCTCGAAGTTTCACCAGCTCTTGGACAACCGGCTCAATCCGGTCAGTGAGTGGATTATGGGCCAGCTCGCCGCGCCGAATGGTAATCAGGTCTGTCAGGGGCAGATGTCCATCACGCACCAGAGCCAGATCCTTACCATGCAGGGCAGGACCGCCTTTTTGACAGCAGGTGCCGCATCGCCGACACTCTGTCTGTTGTTGTTTACTCTTCATAGGTTCAGCGAACAAAAAATTAATCATTCAAGGTTGTTGCACAATGACCAGGACCTCACAGCCGAATATTTTTATTGGAAATCCATTGTCCCAAAGCTGAGGGTCTCGCAAACCTACAGGAAAAGCTCCGTCCACGCTATACAGACGCAGCATTTATCTCCAGTATTTGTCTGCCGATTTCCTGAAAAACAACCGCTGCCAATGACTCCGGCGCGGAGACCATCAGGGGAATACCGCTATCACCACCCTGCCGGAGCTCGAGCTCAATGGGAACCCTGCCTAACAGGGGAATACCTGTCTCCTGACTGAGTTTTTCTCCACCTCCATGACCAAAAATCTCAATGGGCTGCGCCGACGGGGTTGGAAGGAAATAAGACATATTTTCCACAAGTCCGATGATCGTCTGCCCGGTTTTATGAAAAAGTCCTATGGATCTGCGCACATCGGCTAACGCAACTTCCTGGGGTGTCGTCACCATCAATACCAAGCAATGGGGGAGGGCTTGAGCAATGGCTATGGAAGGATCACCGGTGCCGGGGGGAAGATCGATGACCAGGTAATCAAGCTCACCCCATTGCACCTGATCGAGCAGGTTGTGCAGCATTTTGGAGACAAGCGGGCCCCGCCAGATAAAGGCATCATTCTGCCCGGCAGTCATCCCCAAGGAGACAATGCGCAAGCCATACTTTTCCAAAGGAAGAATCATCCCATTCACCTGATCCAGGGTCTCTGTAACCCCCAGCATCATCGGCACGCTCGGCCCGTAGATATCCGCATCGAGAAGTCCGACCTTACAGCCCTGTCGGGCAAGGGCAAGGGCCACGTTCACCGCCACAGTCGTCTTGCCAACCCCTCCTTTGCCGCTTGCCACTGCCAGAAAACGGGTCACCTTCTCAACACCTTTTAACGGGGGGTGCGGGAACAGCCGCTCTGATTCCTCCCGGCTCATAATTGCAATCTCCACCTGAACCGAGGCCACCCCCGGCAAGGCGCCCACCGCCTTCTCAATCTGGCTTGTGAGGAAGCTTCTCAAGGGGGAACGGTAACTTTTCAAGGCCAGGGTAACTTTGACGGATTCACCCTGTATGGAAACATCGGAGATCAACCCGATATCAATCAGGCTTTTCCCCAACTTAGGATGTAGAACAGACTGCAGGGCCTGCCGAACGACTCTTTCTTCGACCATGACTTTTCTCCTTTTTAGTTAAGGCAGCACACAAGTTCGAGTTCTCCTGACTTCTGACTCCAGCTTTTTCACCTCTTCATCTCACTCTTCATCCTGTTGTCGCAAAAGGGACGCTACCGCGCCCGGAATTTCCGGCCCGGGACATGGTGGGCCTCCGCGATCAGCCAGAGTGAAGGGGCCTCTCCCCCTTTTGACGTTCGTATCTGGGGGGGGGGAAAAGGACATCAGAATGGCAACGGTGATCCCGCCGACAGCGAAGGGGAGTTGGGAAAGGGCTATTCTGGATGAATCGGCGAAGGCCATCTTGACAAGCTCATATCAAGGGCAAAAGCCAGAAAGGAGCCGCCATCGCTGCCAGATTTTTCACCTTGTACATGCCAAAAAGAAAACTGCGAACAGGACGTTCGGAGATGTTAATGTCAACCAGGATAATAATGGAGGAAGCCACATCGGACAGCCAATAAATGGACTTGCTGTTTTTTACCAAGACTCCATATCAACCTCGTGGATGAAAAACAGGAAGAGGATTGAAAGTCGAGTTTTTTTTAACTTGCCCCGTCGCTCTTCAATCCTCTCTCCGCCGTCGTCTGCCTTCTAACCCCGATGGACGGGATGATTCCGTCTTGTTTCTACCTTCGCGCTTCTGACTTCGCCCTGTTTTTTCCCTTCGACCAAAATCAAAATTCAATCCGGAAACTGCACACCCCTTCTTCCACCTGACTCCGCACATTATAGCCGGAATGATTGAAGATCGCCTGCATCCGTTTGTTGTCCCGCAGAACCTCAGCGGTAAATCCGCTGATGCCGCTGGCCTTGGCAATGGTGATCAGATGGCTGAAGAGAAAGCTGCCCAGGCCCTTATTCTGCCACTCATCGCGAACCACAAAGGCAACCTCGGCCCGATTGGTCCGTTCATCGAGATAATAGCGGCCAACGGCTACAATGTCATCGCCATGGGCCTCGGGAACAGTGCCGACGATGGCCACATCCTTGCGGTGATCAACATAGACAAAATTCTGGATCTGCTTCTGGCCAAAACGCTGATTATGACTCATAAAACGGTAGTAAAGGGTCTCCTTGGAAAGATCATAGAGCAGCTCGCGCATCGATGGCTCATCGGTGGGATGGACGGGCCGGAAGTTGACCTGGGTCCCGTTATCAAGGAGAAAGCTGGTCTTCATCAGATCCTCTGAGGCCACGACAAATTTCCCCTCCACATCGGCAAATTCGCGGCGGATAAAACGGGCCTCGATGGCCTGTTTGAGGAGCTGCTCACGATGATCTGGATGGGCGATGGAGACAAGGGCCAGGGTCCGATCCTGAACCGACTTGCCGTGCAGAAAGGCCACCCCGTATTCCGTGACCACATAGTGCACCGTGCCCCGGCTGACCACCACTCCGGAGCCATTACTCAGGGTCGACACGATGCGCGATTTCCCATCTCTGGTGGTGGAAGGCATGACAAGGATAGGCCGCCCACCCTGAGACTTGGCTGCGCCGCGATTAAAATCCACCTGGCCGCCAATACCGGAGTAAAAATGGCCATCCTCAGAATCCGAACAGACCTGACCGGTGAGATCAATCTCGAGTGCCATGTTAATGGAGACCATCCGATTCTGCCGGCCAATGATATTTGAGTCGTTGACATACTCAGTGGGCCGGAAGGAAAACATCGGGTTATCATTGACATAATCGTATAACTTTTTAGTTCCCATGCAGAAACTGGTCACGATCTTGCCACGATCCGTCGATTTTCTGGCCCCGCTCACCGCTCCTGATTCTATCAGATCAATGATGTCATCGGTGATCAGCTCGGTGTGGATGCCGAGATCACGCTTACCGTGCAGGGCATGGATCACGGCCTGGGGAATCCGCCCCACCCCCGGCACCCGTCCAATACCAAATTCGATGGTAGAACCATTGGGAATCAGGGCCGCCACCAGCTCAGCGATCCTGGCGCTGATCTCATGCACCGGTTGCGACTCCCGCTGCAGCAGAGGCACATCCGCCGGCACCAGAATATCCAGGTCATTGATATCAATGAGGCTGTCACCCCGTGTCCAGGGCATCTGCGGATTCACCTGGGCTATCACCAGGGAGGCATTTTCAGCCGCACTCTTAACAATATCGACGGACACCCCGAGGCTCATCTTGCCACGGGCATCGGGTGGAGTGACCTGGATTAAGGCCGCGTCCAGGGGCAGCTGGCCGGAATCAAACAGGCGCGGGATGTCGGACATAAGGATGGGGGTATAATCGCCCCGTCCCTCCTCAAAAAGGCCCCGGACATTATGACCAATAAAAAAGGAATTCACCTTGAAGCAGTCGGCATACTTGCGCTGGGCGTAGGGGGCATCCCCCTTGGTGAGCAGCTCAACGATCTCGACATCGCACAGGGTGCCCGCCATCTCAACCAGGGCCTGCACCAGCAGCGTGGGTTCCCCGCAGCCAGTCCCCAGGAAAATCCGCTGACCGGATCGAATCTGGGACAGGGCCTTCCGCGGGGACATGATCAAATCCTTATAGGTCTCTTTCCAGTTAACATCATATTCCATGCTATATTTCTCCTTAGTGGCCGTTATATTAGAAGCAAGGTCTTTTTCTTGCTTCTAATATCTACGGCCTCTTATGCCGCGCCAAAGAAACGCCAGTCTCTCCCGGCGTTTCTTTGCGTGGCGTCTCGCCAAATCCAAACCTCACCCCAAAAAGCACCCTTCCAAGCCAACAAGAACGTTCCCTTTACCTCTTTTCTGGACAGCCTCTTATACCGTCATCCTTACTCCTTCACGTCACCCTCTCCAGGCAACGGAGCCAGGGTCATACGCGCATCCGCCACAACCGGTTCAGATCCGAATTCTCCAACGATAAACGGGTTGATATCCAGCTCCAGAATCTGCGGAAAATCCGTGGTGAGCTGGCTGATTCGCTGCAAGCCGGATGCGATGGCCGTAATATCCACCCCCCTTTGCCCCCGTCTGCCTTCAAGCATGGCATAGGAGCGTGTGGCCAGGAGCATCTGGACGGCCTCGCTTTCAGTAATCGGGGCCAGATGGAAGGTCACATCCTTCATCACCTCCACAAAGATTCCGCCCAGACCGAACATAAGCATCGGCCCAAACTGGGGATCACGGCTCATACCGATGATAACCTCCAGACCTTTGGTTGCCATCTGCTCCACATAAATCCCTTCGATAAAGGCATTTGGTACCCGTTTGCGGATTTTCAGCATCATCAGGTCAAAGGAATCGTGGACCCCATCTGCGCTTGCAACATTGAGCATGACCCCGCCCAGATCACTTTTATGGATAACATTGGGAGAAACGATCTTCATTGCCACCGGATAGCCGATCCGTTCGGCAATCTCCACCGCCTCATCGGCACTGCCGGCAAGCGCCCCATCCATGACCCGGAACCCATAGGCCCCAAGGATATCCTTTCCTTTCACCTCGCCAAGCTGGAGCATGCCGGTACGCTGCCGCCGACTGATAATTCGCTCCACCCGCCTTCGATTGACCCGGAACCGGGTCACAAGACGCGGCGGACGCGCTTTCCAGGCCGCGTATTCCACCATGGCTTTCAGGGCGGAGACGGCCCGCTCGGGGGATTCATAATCAGGAAGGCCAGCTGCGGCAAGCTCCTTACGGCCCGGCATCACATCCTTTCCGCCCATAAAGGAGGCCACCACCGGCTTGGAACCGTCAAGGGCCCGGGCGATGGCAATGGCCGTCTCCGCCGACCGGGTCATGGCCTGAGGGGTCAGGATGACAAGGATGGCATCAACGGCAGGGTCGGCCTGGGCCGCCTCAATGGCAGAGACATACCGTGCCGGATCAGCATCACCAAGCACATCGATGGGATTCCCGACACTGGCCGCCATGGGCAGCTGCGCCCGCAGCGCGGTGGCCGTATTGCGGTCAAGCTCGGCCACTTCCATCCCGGCCTTTTCCACCGCATCGGCAGCCATGGTTCCCGGTCCGCCTGCATTGGTGATGATAAGTATCCGGTTGCCTTTGGGCAGCGGCTGCATGGCCAGGGCGGTGGCATAATCAAAAAGGGCATCGAAGGTGTCGGCCCGTACCACGCCGGAACGTTTGAAAGCAGCTCCATAGGCCGTATCGACACCTGCCAGAACGCCGGTGTGGGAGGCCGCTGCCTTCAGACCGGCGGTGGTGGTTCCTGACTTGAGAATAATAACAGGCTTCCGGGTGGCGGCCTCTTCTGCTGCCTTGACAAAATTGGAGCCGGTGGCGATATCTTCGAGATAGCCGACGATGACCTTGGTCTGCTCATCCTGACCAAGATAGGAGAGCAGATCGACCTCGCTGATGTCAGCCTTGTTGCCGATGCTGATCAGCTTGGCCAACCCCAGATGCCTGCCTGCGGCCAGATCCAGCATGGCGGTGCACAGGGCCCCGGATTGGGAGAAGATCGAAATCCCGCCAGGCTTTGGCATGGAGCCTGCAAAAGAGGCGTTCAAATTGGCCTCGGTGTTGATCAGTCCCAGGCAGTTTGGCCCGAGAATCCTGACACTATGGCGCAGACAGAGATCCGCCATCTTCTTTTCCCGCGCCTGCCCTTCCGGCCCGGTCTCCCGGAATCCAGCGGTGATGACAATAATGGCCCTGGTTTTAGCCTTGATGCTGTCTTCAATGGCCTCCATCACCAAGGCCTGGGGCACCACAATCACGGTGAGATCAATCTCCTTGCCCCAGGCCGCAAGGCTCGGATAACAGGGCAGGTCAAGCAGGGTGTCAACAGTAGGATTAACCGGCACGATCAACCCGGGAAAACCATCCCTGACCAGATTGGCCAGAATATCATGACCGACCTTGCCGGGAGTCCTGGAGGCGCCAATCACCGCCACCGACTGAGGATGAAACAGGACATCAAGACTCATAACAGTTCCTCTAAAAGAAGTTTACTTTGAGTAAAATTTACTCTCAAAGGGCAGGCCGGATGCCGGCCTCACGCAGAAGATTGATTACCGAGGCAATTTTGTAGGTGTTCAGCCGGAGATAAATCCGATCACCGTTTTCGACATCCCGAAAACGCAGCAGCCGGGTAAAAGGGATGTCATGCTGTTCCAGGAGGTTCACAATTCTGGTCAGAAGCCCTTTTTCCCCATCATCCTCAATCCCCAGAAGCACCGAGCCCTTTTCTCCCACCCCGAAGAGTTCCTTGTAGGCGGTGAGCAGATCCCGACTGGAAAAAATCCCCACCACCCGCCCCTCTTCAAGAACCGGCAGTGCCCCCACCTTCATGCGATCCAGGAGCAGCAAGGCATCATCCAGGGTTGACTGCGGGGTCAGACCGATACAGTCAACACTCATGATATCCGCCACCGTGGTCTCTTTGATCCGCTCATAGGCGGCAACCCGCTCGCTTTCGCTGAGCATCGAGGAGGGATAGGCCGAGCGCAGATCCCGATCAGTGATCATCCCCAGCAATTGTCCCTGGCAATCCACCACCGGCAGATGGCGGAAACGATTTTCATTGAGCAGACGCCTGGCCTCCGGCAATGTCATATCAGACGTCGCGGTCAGCGGTTCCTTGACCATAAACCTTGAAATATACATGATAGTTCTTCAGAATAAGTTAGTAATTCATTATTTTCCGGCATGGCATCAAAGCCGCAATTACTCTGCCAGAAGCCCCCGCACATATGCCTCAACCGACTCACCCAGCACCGTCAACTCGTACCCTCCCTCAAGCATGGAAAGCAGCCTGCCCCCGCAGTACCTGTTACTCAGAGCCCGGACGACCTGCCCGACCTTTTCATAGACGCCGGTGGAATAGAGCAGGCCCGACATCTCATCAGCCCGATGACCGTCAAACCCCGCCGCCACAATCATAGCATCCGGCTGCCACTGGGCAATCTTTTCCTCCACCGGGCCACGCAGCAGGGCCAGAAGCTGTTCATCTCCAGCACCGGGCGAAAGGGGAAGGTTGAGAATGGAACCACGCCCCTCTCCAAAACCGGTTTCGTCTTTGTATCCGGTCCCCGGATAGCTGAAACTGGGATGTTCATGGATGCTGATATAAAGGGAATCCGCCTCCCGCTCAAATGCTGCCTGAATACCGTTGCCGTGATGGGCATCAAAATCAAAGACCAGAATCCGCTGCCGACCATAATGCTGCTGCCAGTATCGGGCCGCCACCACGCAGTTATTGAAAAAGCAGAAACCAAAGGGACGGTTGCGCTCTGCATGATGACCAGGAGGCCGCACCAGACAGAATACCTGCCGCGCCTGCCCCTGCTCCATCAGATCAATCGCCGTCAGGCCGGCACCTGCCGACAGCGTTGCTACCTCATAGGATTCATAGCATATCTGATTGTCGGTATGATCGACAGAGGTCTTTCCCGAGAGAACTGCCTCTTCGAAACGAAACAGCCAGCCCTCATCATGGGCAGCCATCAGCCATTTTCTTTCTGCCGGACGGGTGTCATGAAAGCCAAGGGAGGAAAAGAAATCGTTCTGTTCCAGGTTGCTGAGAATGAGTTGCAGACGGGCCGGTAGCTCCGGATGATCAATCCCCGTATCATGATGGAGAAAACGGGAGTCACTGATGAGCGTTAATTTAGGAGGAAGGGGCATGATCCACCTGAAGGAAAAATCATAAAAAAACGACCATTGAATCTATTATTGAAGACTTCATAGCTTCTGATGTATCATTGAAAATGAAATGATGTCAACGAGTATTCATGTCCTTGTCGTTTCCATAGTCATTCCCAAAAGGCAGGAGCCCCTTCCATGACCAAGATCACTCTTTACCGTTCAGCTCTGTGACCACGGTGCCATATGGCCCGTAAAACTCTGTATGAGTTGACCCGCGACAAGCTTGAAATCGAGATTGAAGAGGTGGACATTGTCACCAACCCCTTACGCGCATGGAAGGATGGCGTTCGCTTCATCCCCACTTTTAAGTGCGGTAACAAGAGTCTGAGCGGGTTTATCCTCAGCCGCGAAGAGATTCAGAATTTTTTAGAAGCGGCAGGTCTTTAGAAACAAGCTTTATTGAAAAAATCCTCTCTGCCGTTGCTCGCGTCTTGCCTCGGCGGAGATTGTTTGCTGCACGCCACGCTCGGAAACAGCCGAAAAAGATTGCTGTTTCCGGGACGCGGCATAAGAGGCCGTAAGCTCTATGAGCAACAAAGTGCCGTTGCTCGTAGAGCAACGGCCTCTAAAAAGGTGGGGCAATAGTCACCAAAATACGCATATCGCTTTCGGCCCGGATTCCGTGCGGTTCGGCGATATCACAGACCAGAATATCACCGGCTGCCGCCGGAATCTCAGCATTCTCTCCTCCCAGAAACTGCCCGGTTCCCTCAAGGACCTGAATACTCACCTGCCCTTCCGCCGGATGATTGTGCACCGGAAAAATCTGTCCGGCCATCAGGTTGAAATTAAGGATTCTAAAGGAAGCCGAATCGTGGAGCAGAAAACGTTTGAATCCCTTTTCTTCAAAAACCCTGGACTCAGCCAGATGGACAATCTTCATGTTTCTCTCCCTGTAAATTTTTACTTAACTACTTGACTTACTGGCAAAAAGAATCTACGAGAGGCGCCGGCACCCCGGCCCCTGCAGACTGCTGCGGCCGGCGCTGCCTGCCTCCACCTGAATCTGGGTTCCGATACGCTCCTTAAGGGCCGGGACATGGGAAATGATGCCAATCAGCTTGCCGTCCCTCTGCAGTCCGGAAAGGGTCTCCAGCGCTATCTCCAGGGCGTCTTCATCAAGGGTACCGAAGCCCTCATCCAGAAACAGCGAATCCACCCGGACGGTACGGCCGGCCATGGCGGAAAGGCCAAGGGACAAGGCCAGGCTAACCAGAAAGCTCTCGCCACCCGACAGGTTCTTGGTGGAGCGCACCTCAGCTGCCTGATAGTTATCAATCACATTGAGCTCAAGGGGCTCCGTACTGTCCCGTACCAGGATATACCGATCACTCATCTTCTGCAACTGGCGGTTGGCGTGCGCCACCATCAGCTCAAAGGTCAGCCCCTGGGCAAAATTCCGAAACTTCTTGCCGTCGCTGGAACCAATCAGCATATGCAGGCGATCCCAACGGGCACACTCTTCCTTCTGTACCACGATTTCCTGCAGACGGGCCTGGGAGCGCTGCTGCTGTTCTTCGTGATGGCGGATTTTCTGCTGGAGTGCCCCCAAGTCCTGCTGCAAGACACTGAGCTGCCCGGCGACGGCACTGTTTTCCTGACGAATCTGCTCAATGGATTGATCGGTGAGATTTTTTTCCTGCTCACCACACAAGGCAGTGTGGCAATCCCGGCGGCGGGTGTTCATCTCGGTTTCCTCTTGACGAAGACGAGCTTCCTGCTGCCGCAGCACCTCCACATCCGCATCAGGCAGTCGAGCCGCCAAAAACGCCGCCTCATTGACAAAAGCAAGCTCGGTCAAATGCATGGCAAAGGCCGGTTCCATCTCCGCCAGCTGCACTGCCCGACAGGCGATGGAGCTGGTCAAGGCCTGGATCTGCTGCTGCATTCCGGTCAACAGCAACTGCAGACGATGCTGTTCCTGCAGGGCCGCATCCCGGGCCAGGCCCGCTTGCGTAAGCACCAGGGCCAGCCGTTTCTCTTCGACATCCGGGTTTCGCGACCCGAAAAGGGCCTGCCGCTGGGCGACAAGCGCATCCTGCTGGTCAGTTGTCTGCCGCAGGAGGGAAAGATGCTCGGTCAGCAACTTTTGCCCCTCTGCGAGTAAGGCCTGCTGTTTTTCCTTTTCGCCGGCGCCATCAACCAAGCCCCTGCGCAGATGTTCCTGCGTCTGCAGACGCTGAATATAGGCGTCACGACGAACACGCAAGGCCTCAAGCAACAGATCGGCCTTGTCCGGAACAACATCCATAATCCCATACGGCGCAAGCACCTGTCCGACCTCTCTCTGGCCCTGTTCAAGGGTTTGACGCAAAAGTATGGTCTCTTCCTGTATACGCTCAAGCTCAGCCTGCGCTGATTTCCAGCCATGCCCGGTCGCAATGCGCGCCTTGTCCAGAAGGGTCAGCGCTTCCTTGGTTCGGGTCATTGCAAGATGTGCCTGACGCTCTTCCTGTTCTTTTCCTTCGACCTGGGCAATGAGCGCGCGCAAACCGGTAAGCTTTTCCTGGCAACGCTCCGACTCAATGCGCACCCGGTCCGGCCAGGACTCAAGCTCCCCGTCACCCCCCAGATCAGCCAACAGCTTGATACAAAAAACGGTATCCTGTTCCAGCCGCCCCTGCAATTCAACCTGCTCGCGGACAGCCTGCTCCAGATCCTTCCCCGCACCGACCATCCCTTTTCGCACCGATTCGAGCTTCTGCCGCATGTCACTCACTGTGGCGCGGGCCTGTTGCAGCTCCTGCTGTCCTGCGTCCAGCGACGGGATATTGCCCAGGGCATAAGGATGTTCCATTGCTCCACATAAGGGACATGGGGCATCATCAACAAGGCGGGTCCGCTCCGCCTCGAGGTCACGAACCCGATTCAGGAGGAGCATCTTCTCTTCACAATGGCGGCAATTCAGCTCGTGCCGGCTCAAGACTTCAGCCAGATCTTTCTCCTCCCCGGCAAGACGCTGCTGCGATGCGGCCAGGGACTCCAGCAAATTTTGCAATGCGGCAATTCGATCCTTGCCCTCGGCAAGCCTTGCCAGACCTTCACATAAAGCCTGCAGATGATTCTGCCGGGTGGCAAGACTGTCTGCCTCCGTCCGCCAGGCGGCAAGCTCCCGCCCCTGCAAAAGCATTGCCAGGGCCGAACCCACCTCTTTCCAATGAAGTTCGGCGATCAGTACCCCCCGAGTCGCCGCCTCAAAATCGAAGTCCGTCTGTTGACAGGCGATGCGTGCCGTCTCCGCCACTGCCCCCTGAAGGGTAACCTTTTTTTGATTTTCCTGCCCCTGACGATTTACGGCCACAAGCATCTTGAGCCGCTGCTCAATACCAGTCAGGCTCTCAGCCAGATCTCCGTCCATCTGATGTTGGGCAAGAAAAAGCGTGGTTTCGCCCAACTTCACCTCAATCTCGCGCATCCGATCTTGGCAAGTACCGATGCTCTGCCGATAGGTCTCTTCCTGTTGACGGTGGCGGTCGATCTGAAGGCCAATGGCCTTTAACCGGGAAGCGGCCTCGCCAATCTGCAGGTCCAGCGCCCTGGTTTTCCGGATACCTTCCATTTCCCGGGCCTGCTCCTCACCCGCTCGTTTCAAAGAGGCATCGGCCAACTCAAAGGCGGCCAATGCGGCCCTGCACTCCTGCTCCAATACCGGCAGTCGCTTACCCGCGCCCTGCACACTGTCCTGCTCTTCCTGCTGCTGCTTGCGCAGCGCGCCGAGTTGCGCATACTCCCCGGCCAGGGTCAAGGCACGTCCAGCTCCGGCCAGACGTGCCAGATCGGGCAACACCGCTTCCTTTCTGGCCATAAAGGCAATCCAGTTCTCGTCGAGCCGCAGGAGTTCCATCTCAAGTGCCGCCATCCGGTCCCGCCAAGCCTGAACGGCCTGAGTCTCGACGAGCTTTGCCGCCAAGGGGACGACCTCTTGGTGTTTCGCCTCGATCTCAGCGCGCAGCAAGATTTCATCTTCCGGGCTCAGAAAGGCGATGCCGTCCAGCTCGGCCCGTAAAATTGCCAGTCGCTTGCGTTCTTCTGTGGTGCGTTCATGCACCTTGATGGAAATCCTGCTGTAAATTTCAGTTCCGGTGATCTGCTCGAGAATGGGAGCCCTTTCATCCGGACGAGCCTGGAGAAAGGCAGCAAACCCCCCTTGGGCAAGGAGCATCGAGCGAGTGAAGCGATCAAAATCCATGCCGGTGACCTCTTCCACCCGGGCTGCCACGGCCTTGAGCCGGGATTCCAGGAGCTGGCCGCCCTGATCCCCGGCCACGGCCTCCGCTATTTCATGCCGTGGCGCCTGCAACTGGCCACCGGCCTGCCTGCGCGACCGGTGCTGACTCCAGTGGCAGCGAAAACGCCCATGGATGGTCTCAAACTCCACCTCGGCAAAGCACTCCCCGGTCTGCCGCGACATGGTTTCGTTTTCACTCTGGCTGATCCGGTTGAGACGCGGGGTCTGACCGTACAGGGCCAGACAGATGGCATCAAGGATGGTGGTCTTGCCCGCTCCGGTGGGCCCGATGATGGCAAAAATTCCGTTTGACACATAATCGGGATGGGTAAAATCAAGTTCCCACTCCCCGACAAGAGAATTGAGATTTTTGAAACGCAGACGCAGGACTTTCATGATGACTTACGCCCCATCCCCGGCAATGGCATCATCTCTTTCCTCGTCATGGAGGGCGGCCATCGTCTCCTGGAACAGCGCGATCAAATCGTCCTGCTGCTCAGGCAAGACCTGATGGGCGAGAAGACAGCGGCCAAAGACATCGCCGACCTCCAGATCATCCAGGGTCTCCTCTTGGTCAATGGACCTTAAGGCCATGGACGCCAGACGCAGATCCTTGATCCGCAACACCTCCAGAGCGGTGTCCGCCGTCAACTCCCGCACCCGTTCCTGCAAATCCGCCACCAGCTCATCCCCCTGATAGAGCACCTCCAGCCAGATGGGGACGGCCTCCTCAGCCAAAGCGGTAATCCTCGAACGGATGGCCTCCCAGTTCCCGGTCACCGTAGCCAGCCGCTGGAAACAGGGGACGAGCTTTTCCTCCACCCCGATTTTGCCCCCCTGCTCATCAACCGTGAGCAGCAGCACCATCTTTTTTTGACCGGCTTCGCCAAAACTCATCGGCAGAGGCGCTCCCGAATAACGGCGGACATCCGACCCCATGACCCGCTGCGCCACATGCAGATGCCCAAGAGCCAGATAATCAAAACAGTCGGGAAAGAGATCGGCCCGCACCTGTCCCAGGGTGCCGACGTAGAGCTCCCGCACGCCATCCCCCTGGACGGTCTGCCCGCCGCTGGTGAAAAGATGACCCATGGCAACGATGGGGATGCTTTCACCATCCCTTGACTGTGCGGCGGCAAGAGCCACCGCTGCATCCGCCACCAGCCGGTAATGATCACGGATCCCCTCTACCAGCTTGCGGTCTTTATCCTCAGCGGTTTCACCGGCCTCAGAGCGGCGAATGTCGCGATCCCGCAGATAGGGCACGGCACAGATGATCAGCTGTGGCTGTTCGTGGGCATCACACAGGAGTACAATCTCATCGGAGGGAGATTCGGTCATAGAGCCGATCACATGGACGTTGATTGCGCGCAGAATCCCCTGGGGGGCATTGAGGAGGGAAGGAGAATCGTGATTGCCGGCGGTAATCACCACATGGCGGCAGCAGGTAGCAGCCACCCGGCATAATAGACGGTAATACATGGCCTGCGCCTGATTACTCGGTGTGCTGGTATCAAAGATATCGCCGGCCACCAACAGGACATCAATCCCCTCTAAGCGAACCGTCTCGATAAGCCAGTCAAAAAAGCGCTCGAATTCGGCAGTGCGCTTGCGCCCGTAAAGGGATCGACCGATATGCCAGTCTGAGGTGTGAAGGATTTTCATGGAAGATAAAGTGTCAGCGGTAAGCGCCGCCAACCACCGAAGATGTCATCATTCTCCCTGTCGAGGCTGCATTGGCTGTGCGGCAAAGGCCTTCATCGTCGCCGATCCTTCCACCGCCTTCAGGGCGATATCCTGAACCTGGGAATAAGACTTCTCGATCTGATCATTCAATTTACTGATCCGAAGGGCCTGCTCCTTAACAACCCCTTCCAGTGACGAAATTTTTGTCATCAAGACATTCTTTTCGCCATCCAACTCTTTTTGCAGCAGTTCCTGACGATATTTTGCCTCGAGTTGCTGTTTATCCACGGCCGCCTTGACCTCAGCCGCCACACTTTTTTCCAGCTCTTTTGGAAACATGGCAACACGAGCGCGGAGATCGGCAAGTTCCTGTTCCTGGAGAGCTATCGCCTGTTCCCTTTCAGTAAAGGCACGATCCGACTGTTCCCGGCGCAGGGCTATCTCTCGTTGCAGAGCACTACTTTGCTCCTCATAGCCGGCCTTTTCCTTCTCAAAAGCATCCTTTGTCAGCTGCCGTTCCCGTTGCAACGCGTAGTCAAACTCCTCTTTTTCCCGAGCCCGGCGCTTAGCCTCAGCGGCGCCCTGCTCCTTTTCCTCGACAGCCCGTTGCTGTTTTTCCTTCTGCCACTGGATGCGCATCTCTTCGATTTCAGACATCAAGATTTCCTTGCGAGAGGCCATCTCTGTTTCGAAATCTTCCTTCTTTTGATTCTGGGACTCAATAAGAGCAGCGAGGGATGAGGCCGCCTTCTGAATCTCATAGATTTCTGCAAGTTCCTTTTCCTTCTCGGCAATGGCTCGCTTTACCGATTCATACCGTCCAGCCTCCTGCTCCAGTTGATCCGACAAGGACGTCAACACCTTGCCCACGTCCAGCTTAAGAGAGCCGATATTCCGTACGATCCCTTCGGTGGTCAGGGTGTTCGCCACTGCCACGGCCTGCGTCACTACCTTTTCGGCTACCCGGGCCTCAGGCGAGGCCTCTGCCTGCCGCTTTTCTTCAAATTGTTTCAAGAGATCGTTATACGAATCCAGCATCTCCTGTTTGGTATTGGTCGCTGTCAGTTTTTTTACCGGTTTTCGTTCTACCATGGTCATTCCTCCATTCTTAAAAAAGTCGTCACTTACTCAACCATTTTTATGTCAACAGTGTTCTCAGTGATCACCAGATAACAATGACCTATGCAGCCTGAACCGCCCGGTTCAAACTGCTCAGGGTCGCCTTGATCGAGGCGACAAGAATATCGGTATCCACCCCGGCCCCCCAGAATCGTCTGCCTTCGGGATATTCCGTCTCAATATAGGCCACGGCCTTGGAACTCGAGCCCTTGGTCAGGGCATGTTCATGATAGCCGCATAGGGTAAACTCACAGCCCAGGCCCTCTTTCAAAGCACTGCAAAAGGCATCGAGAGGGCCATTACCGGAGGCTGTAACCGTTTTCGGCTCCCCGTTGACATTGATAACCGCCTCAACATCGGCGGATGAGCCTGCTTCGTCGCAATCGACATGCTGCTTCCGGACATTGAAACTGACCAGGCCATAAGGGCGGGTAAGACTCAGATATTCTTCCTTAAAAGCGGCCCAGATCTCCTCCATCTGTAACTCCCGGCCTTCTCGATCCGTCACTTTCTGAATAACCCTGCCAAACTCAGGGTGCATCTCCTTGGGCATCTTGAAGCCAAACTCGCGATCCATAATCCAGGCCACACCACCCTTGCCCGACTGGCTGTTGATGCGGATAATGGATTCATAACTACGCCCCACATCCCGGGGATCAATGGGCAGATAGGGCACGGCCCAGATTCCGTCCGCTGAAGCATCAAAGGCATTCATCCCCTTGTTAATGGCATCCTGATGGGAACCGGAAAAGGCGGTGTAAACGAGCTCTCCGGCATAAGGGTGACGAACATGCACTGGAATCCGGGTCACCCGTTCAGAAACCGTGATGACCTTGCTGATGTCATGGAAGTTCAATCCGGGATCAATCCCCTGAGTAAACATGTTCAGGGCCAGGGTAATGAGATCAACATTGCCGGTGCGCTCGCCATTACCGAACAGGGTTCCCTCCACCCGATCTCCGCCGGCCATAAGGGCAAGCTCGGTGGCCGCCACCGCACAGCCTCGGTCATTGTGGGCATGGAGGCTGATGATGGCACAATCCCGATCCTTCAAATGGGTGCAGAACCATTCGATCTGATCGGCATATACATTGGGAGTGGCCATCTCAACCGTGGCCGGAAGATTGACTATCATCCGATTTACAGGCGTCGGCTCCCACACCCCCATGACCGCCTCACAGATCTCCAGAGCAAATTCCAGCTCGGTCCCGGTGAAACTCTCCGGGGAATATTCATAGCGAAACGAGGTCTCGGGGTTACGTGCCGCCTCTTCTCGAATCCAAAGGGCTCCCTGCCGTGCCAGAGCAGTAATCTCGGCCCGGTTCATCTGAAAAACAACCCGCCTCTGCAGGGTTGAGGTGGAGTTATAGAGATGAACAATCGCTTTTTTCGCCCCTTTCAAGGCTTCAAAGCTCCTTTTGATCAGATGCTCCCGGGCCGGGGTCAGAATTTGGATGGTCACATCTTCAGGGATGAGCGCGCGTTCGATAAGGGTTCTGGAAAAATCAAACTCCACCTGGGACGCCGAAGGGAACCCAATCTCAATCTCTTTAAAACCCACTTCCACAAGGAGTTGGAAAAGCTCGAGCTTCTCTTCAAGATTCATGGGTTGCACCAGGGCCTGATTGCCGTCACGCAGATCGACACTGCACCAGTCAGGGGCCTTGGTGATGATCTTGCCGGGCCAGGTCCGGCCGGAAAGATTTAAGCCGGGATAGGGACGATACTTTTTCACTGCATCAGGATTCATGACCGTTACATTCCTTGTTATGAAGAGAGTCTTTAGCCTGCGAAACCCGCGGACAAATAAAAAAGGCCGGGGTTTTAAACCGCGGCCTTGGGGGTTATTGCTGTATGTTCAAGCGATCAGAATTTCTCCATCCCTGCCACGGTCCAGTCGGTATTAAGGCATAGTAGAAGCAGTGCTGATGGAAAAAAAGATTGCATCGTGAGAACTCCAAAAAGAAACATTTAAATATAAGAATACTTGTACAGTAAACTCGATTATCGGCCATTGTCAAGCAGGTTTTTGACCAGCGAACAAGACAAGAATTTTTCCTGGAAAGAACCTTCATTCTTGACATTGCACCTATCATAGATATATATTTCAAAACTCACTTTAAATTATAAAAAATTCAAGACATATATAAACTTAGAGACTTTTCAAAACTACCAATTTTTCTGAAAAAATCTCAACCAACTAAAGGGACAGGCTTCATGGAAAAAATCAACGGCTCTCAGGCCATCATTCGATGCCTTCAGGAAGAAGGAGTAAAGATTATTTTTGGCTTCCCCGGTGGCGCAATCATCGATCTTTTTGACGCCCTCATGGACTCCGACATCACCAACGTGCTAGTACGCCATGAACAGGGCGCAGTACATGCGGCTGACGGCCTGGCCAGGGTTACAGGTGAAGTAGGCGTTGCCCTGCTGACATCAGGGCCGGGGGCAACCAACGGCGTCACTGCCATTGCCACCGCCTATTGTGACTCCATTCCTATGGTTATCCTCACCGGTCAAGTACCAACGGCACTGATAGGAAATGATGCCTTCCAGGAGGTGGACATTGTTGGTATCACCCGCCCCTGCACGAAGCACAACTATCTGGTCAAGGATGCCAAAGACCTGGTGCCCACCCTGCGTGAGGCTTTCCACATTGCCCGTACCGGCCGCCCAGGTCCCGTTCTCGTTGATCTTCCCAAAGATGTTGTCGCCAAGATGATTGACTTTCCCGAGAAAAAGCCAATCAGAATGCAGACCTATCAGCCCAACTACGAACCGCATCAGGGGCAGATTGAAAAGGCATGTAAAAAAATCCTCAAGGCTAAAAACCCGGTCCTGTACGTAGGCGGTGGGGTTATACTTTCCAACGCCCACGAAGAACTGACCGAACTGGCCCGCAAACTGAACATTCCGGTCACCATGACCCTGATGGGCCTTGGCGGCTTCCCTGGAACGGACCCGCTCTCCATGGGCATGCTGGGCATGCACGGCAGCTATGCGGCCAATATGGCAGTGGCCAACAGTGATCTACTGATTGCAGTTGGGGCCCGCTTTGACGACCGGGTGACCGGCCGCCTTGACGCCTTTGCCCCCCATGCCACGATCATCCATATTGATATTGACCCCACCTCCATCAGTAAAAATGTCAAGGTTGACATCCCCATAGTTGCCGACTGTAAACAGGCCCTCAGCGCCATGAACACCTGGTTCAACACCTCCAGCGACTTTAACCGTGAGCAGGTGTCGGCCAGCCATGAACCCTGGCGGGCAACCATTGACGACTGGGCCAAAAAGCATCCCATGACCTATATTGATGAGGGAGAAATCATCAAGCCACAGTTCGTTATCCAGAAGCTTGACGAACTCACCCATGGAGATGCCATTATCACCACGGAAGTGGGACAAAATCAGATGTGGGCCGCCCAGTTCTACAAATTCAACAAGCCCCGTCAATGGGCAACCTCAGGCGGACTGGGTACCATGGGTTATGGACTCCCTGCGGCCATCGGCGCCAAGATGGCGTTCCCAGACAAAACCGTAGTCGATGTCGCCGGTGACGGTTCCATCCAGATGAACATTCAGGAATTGGCCACCGCAAAACAGTATAACTGTCCGGTCAAGGTCGTCATTCTCAACAATAACTACCTGGGAATGGTTCGTCAGTGGCAGGAACTTTTCTACAATAAGCGCTACGCCGGAACCGTTATGGAGGTCACACCTGACTTTGTGATGCTGGCCCAGGCGTATGGAGCAGTTGGCCTGCGCGCCACCAAAACCAGTGAAGTAGAGGACGTACTGAAAGAAGCCCTGGCCACGGACAATACCGTAATCATGGACTTTGTCATAGCCCGGGAAGAGTGTGTTTTCCCAATGGTACCTGCGGGCAAGGCCACGACCGAGATGCTGCTGGTTTAAAGCTCTGACAAGCCGCTGCTCATTCCTGAAAAAATCAGGAAAATCTATTTTCATTTATGCGAGATATAATCAGCACAGGACAAACAGATGAAACATACTATTTCCGTACTTCTCCAAAACAAACCGGGCGTTCTTTCACGAGTAACTGGTCTATTCAGTGGTCGGGGTTTCAATATCGAAAGCCTGAGTGTTGCCGAAACCCTGGATTCCAGCATTTCCTGCCTGACCTTGGTCACCCGCGGTGATGAGGCGATCATTGAGCAGATAACCAAACAACTCCATAAGCTCATTGACGTTATCAAGGTTACCGATATTGGTGACAGCGAGTATGTCGAGCGGGAGATGGTCCTGATCCGGGTTAAAGCTGAGGCCCAGACCAGGGCTGAAGTCCTGCGGGTGATAGACATATTTCGGGGCAAGGTTGTGGATGTCAGTCCCAAATCCTATGCCGTCGAAGTTACCGGTTCCACCTCAAAGGTGCAGGCCATCATTGACATCCTCAAGCCCATCGGCATTCAGGAAATCGTCCGCACAGGCACCATCGCCATGGCCAGGGCCAGCAAAAAATGAAAACTCCACAAATCCCCATAGCAAAAGAAGGCTATCCTTTTATCGCTTTCAGCGCCTTTGTTACCCTTATTCTGGCTGTTTTAGGATACGACCTACTCACCCTTCCAGCATTGGCATTAACGACCTTTGCCCTCTACTTTTTCCGCGATCCGGAACGAGTAGGTCCAGTCAGTGACGATGCCCTGATATCTCCGGCTGATGGCAAGGTTATCCTCATCGAAAAGATCATTGACGATCAATATCTTCTAGGCCAGGTGTATAAGGTTTCGATTTTCATGAATGTCTTTAACGTCCATGTCAATCGTGCCCCTGTAAACGGCACTGTAGAAAAAATTCTCTATTCACCCGGAAAATTTTATTCGGCCGACAGCGACCGGGGCGCCATGCACAACGAACATTGCGCCGTGCTTGTCCGCAGTGCCAGCGGTCACAGAATGGCCTTTGTTCAGGTAGCCGGACTGATTGCAAGAAGGATCGTCTGCTGGCTGGAGCCAGGCGACCAGGTACTGCGGGGCCAGCGTTTTGGCCTGATTCGTTTTGGTTCCCGGGTCGATCTCTACATCCCAACCCAGACACAAATTGAAGTAGCCATTGGCCAAAAAGTGAAGGCTGGCGAGACAGTGCTTGGCTATCTTTCCTGACAGGGCAGATATACGGCACATACTTTTTGAAAATTTTCTACTTGTTACAAGGACTTCCTCATCTTCATACAACTATTCTTGATACAGTTTTCGCTATGTATTATTTTTTAGTGACTTACAGAAAAAATTCTTTTTTTTCCCAAAGAATTTTTTCTGATAAGACACTTATCCCGTTCATCGGGGTGAGTTTAATGATCAGCGGTCTGAAACTGTCCCCCTTCCCTGTTACTCTCTTCATTCTGAAATAATCAACACCGGAGAAATGCTGCCATGCCAGATAATCCATCAAATAATTCATCAGAAATTCAACCAGATCCTCCTCATGAAATGAGTACAAAGTTCTATCCGCTTCCCTGCATGTTTACCATTGCCAGCCTTTTTTGTGGATTCTACTCCATGATCTATGCGGTCAAGGGCGAATTCTATACAGCTGCCATCGCCATCCTTGTTGCAGCCATTTTTGATGCCCTTGATGGACGGGTTGCCCGAATGACCCGAACCACCAGTCAATTCGGCGTGGAACTGGACTCACTCTGTGACATGGTTTCCTTTGGTGTTGCACCGGGATTCCTCGCTTATCTCTGGGCCTTACAGCCTTATGGACGCTATGGCTGGCTGGCCGCATTTCTCTACGTGGCCATGACGTCCTTGCGTCTTGCACGCTTTAATTCTCAGAATGTAAAATCGGGCGTTAAAGACTTTGTCGGCCTGCCTTGTCCTGCCGCTGCTGCCATGATCGTAACCAGTGTCATGTTTTGCCATTATTTGGGGATCACCAGTGAAGTCAAGCATATCTCTCTACTGTTACTGGTCTATCTCCTCTCCTATCTGATGGTCTCTACTCACCGATACCTCAGCTTCAAAAATCCACGATTGAGCCGGTTTAAGACCTTTCAGGTTTTGGTTGCGATGTTACTCATCTTTGTCCTGATTGCAGCAGAACCGGATGTCATGCTCTTTGCCCTTTTCCTGCTCTATATTGCCTCTGGGCCCGGCCTCGCCATTTATGAACGACTTCGCGGACTCAAGAAAACCCCGGTCACCCCGGAGCAGCATCCCTCCAAATAAATCCAGCAGGGATTGAGATGCTCGGCGGCTCCCACAAACCATAAAATCACAGAACTTCGGCATGGACATATTTTACTCCAGCCGAGATATTTTTAATAAAGCTTTCAGGCAATTAGAAGGAACAACACAATGGGCAGTGAACCAAGAAAATACAATGTTGCCATTGCAGGCGCCACCGGTGCCGTTGGTGGTGCCATGCTGGAGGTATTACGACGAAAAAATTTCCCGATAGGTGAACTGAGACTTCTAGCCTCTGAACGTTCCGTCGGCAAAAAAATTGTCTATGACGGGAGTGAATACACAGTACACCTCCTTTCCAAAGATTCCTTTCAAGGAATCGACATTGCCCTCTTTTCTGCGGGCGCGTCACGTTCCCTCGAATTTGCCCCTGCTGCCGCTGCCGCCGGAGCTGTCGTCATCGACAACTCCAGCGCCTTTCGCATGGATCCTGAGATCCCCCTGGTCGTCCCAGAGGTCAATCCCCATGCCATCGCCCAATACACCAAACGCGGCATTATTGCCAATCCCAACTGCTCCACAATCCAGATGTTGGTGGCGCTCAAGCCGATCTACGATAAAGTCGGCATCAAACGTTTGGTAATCTCAACCTATCAGGCGGTCTCCGGTACTGGTGCCAAAGCCATTGAAGAGCTGAAGAATCAGGTAGTTGCCTATGCCGCTGGAAAGCCAATGGAACACAAGGTCTATCCACACCAGATTGCCTTCAACTGCCTCCCGCAAATTGACAGCTTTCTCGACAATGGCTACACCAAGGAAGAAATGAAGATGGTCAATGAGACCAGGAAAATCTTTGAAGATGACACCATCGGCGTCACCGCCACCGCCGTGCGGGTTCCTGTCTATTACGGACACTCTGAATCGGTCAACATTGAGACGAAGGTGAAGATCAGTGCGGCTGAAGTCAAGGAGCTTTTATCCTCTGCGCCCGGCGTCCTGCTCATCGATGAACCGACCCTTGGACGCTATCCGCTGGCCACAGAATGCGAAGGAAAATTTGAGACCCTGGTTGGTCGAATTCGTGAGGATGAGTCCATAGCCAATGGCATCAACATGTGGGTGGTTTCAGACAATATCCTCAAAGGAGCGGCCTTAAATGCTGTGCAGATTGCAGAATATTTTATCGCCCATCATAAATAATTGAGGATTATCAGCGGCTGGGCCAAAGGCAGAAAACTTATTCCGCCACCGGCACAGGGCAATCTTATTCGACCGACATCCGATCGGGCTCGAGAATCACTGTTCAATATCATTGCCGGCATGATTCAGGGGGCATCTGTCCTTGACCTCTTTGCCGGCACTGGTGCCTTAGGACTTGAGGCCCTGAGCCGTGGAGCAGAGAGTATCTGTTTTGTCGATTATCACCCGCAGGCCCTAACTCTCATCAACCGGAATGTGCAGATCTGCATGGATGCCTTCAACCATCGACCTGAAATTCAACACGAAAACATTTCCAATCAGTTCAAAGAGGCCAGCCCTGTCAAACTGATCAAACACGATCTCCGACGAGGCTTGCCGATATTTTCAAAACACATGCCCTCTGTTTCAGGTTTTGACCTGATTTTTATTGACCCTCCTTATTCTCAGGGACTGTCCTCGCAACTTATACGCGCCCTTGATACCAGTTCCTTGCTGCGTCAGCACACTCTGCTCATTGTCGAGGAGCGATCCACCGAAACCCTGCCACAAGACCTGATTACTCTGACCCTGAGAGATCAGCGAAAATATGGTGACACAGGTTTCTGGTTTTATCAACCCTTAACCTCACCCACGTCATGAGCCTGCTGCCATCCGCCCCACGGGCAACCATTGCTGTCTATCCCGGAACATTTGACCCCATCACCATGGGTCACATGGACATCATCCATCGAGCCCTGAATCTCTTTGACCGAGTAATTATTGCCATTGCCGTCAACCCGAGCAAGACGCCATTATTCTCCATTGACACACGAATTGAGATGATCAAGGCATGTTTTCCCGAGAATAATCCACGCATCGAAGTCGCGGCAGTCTCCGGTCTGCTTGTCAACTTCGCCATGCAAAATGGAGCCAAAGCGATCATTCGTGGACTTCGGGCCATATCTGATTTTGATTATGAATTTCAGCTGGCGCTGATGAACCGGAAACTGGAACGCGAGGTCGATACTGTTTTCCTCATGCCCGCATTCCGCTGGATCTATATCAGCTCCTCCATTATTAAAGAGGCGGCACGGCATGGCGGAGACGTGAGCGAGTTGGTTCCCGCGCACGTCAACCAACTCTTGATTAAAACATTCTCCACTCGCTCCTGACAATCTCCCCATCAGTGTTGACATCAGATGCCTCTCCCAGCCGCCAATCACCCCCAATCGCCGATACGTCGCCGGTATCTTCTTTGGCTGGGCCTGCTGACCCTCTGTTATCCGGTGCTCCGTTTTCTCGGATTCAAAATTCCAACCAAACAACGCCTGGTCGAAATTAAAGTCACCCTTCTTGCCGGTGATTTTTTTATGGGTCCGGACTTCATCCTCTTTGAAGGTGAAGGAGGGCAAGCCCCCTGGGCTGTTTCCAGAAAATGCACCCATCTGGGATGCAAAATCAATTATCGGGAAAAAGAAAAAATTTTAGAGTGTCCTTGTCACCAGTCCCGTTTCACCCCCCAGGGTGATGTGATTCAAGGACCAGCCAAAAAAGCACTTCCCCATTTTAAAGTTGAAAAAATTGGGGCCACAGGCGGTTACATCGTCACTCTCTAAGGTTCATTTAAGAAATCCCCCATGGATGGCAAAATACAAGAGATGATAGCAGGCATACGATGGGGAGAATGGAGCCTGATTGCCCTTTTCCTCTCAGTGCTTTCCGGCCTGCTCGTTGCTTTCCAGTATGATCCGGCCGCGCCTCTCTATTCCACCGGTGCCATTGATCTGCTTGTTCCCTTTGGCGATTCCTTCCGGGCACTGCATTTTTACTCCAGCCAACTATTCTTTTTGTTCTCGATCATACACCTGTGGGCCGTCTTTGACCGCACCGAATCCTACAGCCGTGGCCAGTGGATAAGACTGACCTCAACTCTCCCTGTGGCGCTGCTGCTTCTTTTTACCGGCTATGTCTTGCGGGCAGACAGCACTGGCTCCTCTGCCGGCCTGATCGCTGAAAACATCATCACAGCCATCCCTTTGATAGGGAACATCCTGAACGATCTCTTCTTTTCCATTTCTGATGATGGCATGAAACGAGTCTACATCAACCATATTGTCGGTTTTGAAGTCCTCTGGGGCTTACTCGCCTGGGAGCATCTGCGCAAATATCGCACCTCATTCAGCCAGCATCCTTTTCTCACCGCCTCCATCCTCCTGCTCTGCCTGTTGCCAACGGCCCCCTTTGAAGCGGAAAAACTCGGGGTCTTCCATATCAATGGCCCCTGGTTTTTCTTAGGCCTCCAGGAACTGCTCCGATTTCTCCCCTCATTGATTGCCGGCGTCCTTTTTCCAAGTACCCTGCTTCTGGCTTTGTTTCTGTTGCAAAAACGTAACCGATTTTATCCCTATATCCGTAATTTCATCTTTGGCTGGCTGATCATTTATGCATTTCTGTCCGCCATCGCCCTGTGTCGATGAGTTACCAATTTATTCTAAATTTTTCCTTCGAGTGGATAGTTTTTCTCAGGACAAAGGTGATTAGAAAAATATTTAACCAAAAAATTTTACTTTGGCATTTTCCTTTGATATGATTTCTTAACTTAATATTCTTTGTTCAGAAGTCATTGTTTATGGCAGATGAAACAAGGAACACACTTTTCTCGTAATGAGGAAATAAACCTCCACGGAGATAGCTATGTTCAAGAAAACAGTCCTCTTTGTATTTGCCCTGCTTTTTTTCGTCAATGCCGCTTTTGCCGCCGTTAATATCAACAAGGCTGACAAGGCTGCACTGGAAGCATTGCCTGGAATAGGGTCATCAAAAGCAGCCGCAATAATTGAATATCGCACCAAAAATGGAAACTTTAAAACCAAGGAAGGACTGCTCGAGGTAAAAGGGATCGGGCCAAAAATTTTGGATTCAATACAGAAAGATATCGAGATTTAAGCCTTCTCAAAGGTGGCTGTACTTGATTGACTAAAATCTTGTACAGCCACATTCCAACCAAAGCAGAATGGGCCAGATTTTTATCAAATCTGGCCCATTCTGCTTTTCACAAAAAAAAAGACTTAGCCTTATGTCGCTGAATGTCGATAAATCTCAACATGCAACAAAAAGCTAAGTCCTTGCTATTTGGTCGGGACGAGAGGATTTGAACCTCCGACCACTTGACCCCCAGTCAAGT
>JAFLKM010000018.1 GCA_019163335.1 Desulfobulbaceae bacterium
CCTTGATGAATCACCGAAACAGGTCGATCCGAGGAAACGACCACAACAATAATATTCGAATGCTCTGCAGTGAATCGAAGGGCGGAGTTGTATCGTGCCCCCCTGGCGCGATCCTCGCCTGGAATAGACCTTCCGTCGAGAAGACAGGCAAAGCCGTACAGGTGTTGATCTGCCCCGATATGCAGTGCACCGTCCACCTTGGCCAAAGATTTCACCATTTTCAACATATATTGTTTGCGCAAATCCAAGGGTGGCGTAAGGGATTGTCCTGATAGAGCCACGGGCTCAGGGTTGAGGTCGATGACAATGGTGCAGCCGTGTTTGCTCTGCTGAGAGTGATGGACAAGACTTACCACTATTTTGAAGAGGAAGAAGCTGTCTGACTGGTCGAGGGAGGATTCGATGAGCAATTCCTCCAACTGTACCAGTCTGGCCTGATAATTCGTTGAATGGAACCGCCCGTCGGCAAAGCTGCACACCTTATTGTGATTGATCTTTAAAAACCCATGTCGGCCAAGAAAGTCGGCGCAAAGGGAAAACGATGGCAGCGTATCGCGACAAATACCTAAAATTGCCCGACCGTCACTCACCAGTTGACGACCTGATCGCTCGACGGTTAACAGCAACTTGCGGACATGTTTGTAATCTATCAGTTGTGGACGAACTTCCTCGGGAAACTTGACCAGAAAATCGAGTTGATTGACCATGCAAGGGTCGACGATCAGCAACCGTCCCTCAGGCCAGTACCCCTCTTCTCGAGTTTCTGAAATCATTAAAATAGCGTCGAGTACCGGATAGATACGAATCTGAGTGTCCCAGCCAATTAACATATTCATCTGATCGATGATATGATCGCGTACCGCATGGGTTGCAAATTCTTTCAGGAAATATCCGGAGATACCGGTGTATAGATCTTGATCATTGGCAAGGTCGTGGACAAGTCGCCATACCGCATCCTCAAGCCAGCACTCGGTCGGGCCTGTGGAGCAGAGATCGGGATGATGTTCAGTGAACCACTGCTGAAAGAAAACCGATCCGGAATATCCACCATGGGAGAGCAGCCCGGCAAGGCCTAGATCCTTGACAGGAATGATATCGGTAAATTTTTTCCGATCACGCTGAACGTTGGCGTTCATCCGCCATTTTTGATTTTCAAGATAGAGGGTGTTAAATATTGGTTCATGTCCTTTAAGGAGGTTCTGCGGATCGCAAATGAGTAAAGGACTGTCAGGTTCCATCGCAAAAATAACGGCCGCACGGCTTGTCCCGGAAAAATGGGTCAAACCATCGCTGAGTCCATTGAGGATATCACTGACACAACGCCGAATAAACGAATATTGCGATTGATCGATCATAAAATTTGACGATAATTGGTCATGATATCATATTGCAAAATTTTCTTGCTTCTCCCTGAAGACAGAGCCTGAAACACCTGGAGCCCCCAAAGGTACAAACAGAGTTTTCAGGCGTCAAGACGATTTCAATACTGTACCGATACATCATCACCACAGACTTCCGGCCAGGGTGAAAAATTCGATTCGGCCCGCGCCTGAAACACCGTCATGCTTTTATGTTAATGAGCGTCCCTGTGCCGGTGATTCCTGACATATCAACAGGTTGAGCAGGAGTTTGGGCAGATTGGATTTGTGCCATGCCCTCAACTGTTTTACTGATAAGCTCTCCTGCAAGCTTCGGCTGCTCGTTTGCTGACTTGAGGATCGATATGCTGCCTGACGATGGGGTATTCCTTGTGCCTGCTATTTGCATGGTCATCCCTCGATGATTTGTGTGAACTTCATTCTCAATGATTATGCAATTTTATAGCACTCGTCAAGCCATGTTTTTGCCGCGTTCAAGAAGTATCTCTATCTGGGGCAAGCGGTAGCGGGTTAGCAAAGATGGCGCTGCGGGATTCAGCGGGCTTGGTTTTTGATCCGTAGCTTCCGCTCCGAAAAATTTAAAAAATTGTCCTTTTACGCATGCCTTCTGAGAGCCGGAAGTCAGTGTTTCTTCCTCTATAACCTGGCAACATCCACCTCGACTGAGAGGGTGTGCATCCCGCCCCCCATGACAACTCCCTTCACCGGCGCGACATCGCTGTAATCCCGGCCCCAGGCCAGGGTGATATGGGCCTCTCCGGAAAAAATATTGTTGGTGGGATCAAGATCAATCCAGCCCAGGTCTGGGATAAACAGGGAAACCCAGGCATGGGAGGCATCGGATCCCACCATCTTCGGTTTGCCTGGTGGCGGGATGGTTTCCAGGTAGCCGCTCACATAACGGGCCGCCAGTCCCAGGGAACGCAGGCAGCTGATGGCTAAATGGGAGAAATCCTGGCAGACACCTTTGCGGCTGGCCAGGACATGCTCCACAGAGGTGTCGACGGTGCTGGCCGACTTGTCGTAAGAAAATTCGGTGAAGATCCGCCGCATCAGGTCCACAGCCCCGCAAAGCGCCGGCATTCCTGGAGGAAAGGAGACCCTGGCATAGGTCAAGATGCCAGGACTGATGGTGATCATTGGACTGGGGAAGACAAACTGGTACGCATCCCGTTCATCGGCCTGCCGGTGGCAGACCAGTCTCTGAACGACGGTCTCCCAAGGCAGGGTTGCAGACGCTCGGTGCTGGCCGGGCAGGCTGGTTGAGACAACGCTTGTGGCGGTCATGGCCAGCTCATTGTGGGGCTGCTGAACCATGAAAACGTGGGCGATATTGCCGAAATAATCGGTCCGGCAGTGCATGTACTGAGGCTCGGGCACGAATGACAACCGGGTTTCCTCTACCTGCTGGCTGGCCGTTGAACGGGGAGTGAGGAACAACTCATTCTGGGAGAGAGATGCCGGCTCCGAATACTGGTAGGCGGTGGTGTGGATGATGCGGTATTTCATTGAATACCCTCATCAGGCAGCAATAAAGAAAAATGGGGTGTTGCGGTAACCCGGCTCAGGTAGTGGGCGCTGATCTGCAGTCCGAAGTCTTTGAGGCGCGTCTCCATGGTTTCAAGAAAGTGGCTCAAGAACAGGTTTTCACTTTCATTATGGCTGCTCCCCGTACCGGTAAGGCTGGTGAGATCGAGGAGGCGGGTGGTGGTGAGCATCTCGAGGGCCATGCGCTCTTCAGGGCTTGAAAAACGTCGCTCACTCTGGCGGGGCAGGTGTTCGACATGGGCGGCGAGCTGACTCAGCTGGAAGGCCAGGGATTTGGGGTTGCTTTCGTCCATAAGCAGGAGGTCGAGGGCTGGGGCCAGCTGAAAGGCGGTTCTGTAGCGGGCGCGATAGGTCATGATGCTGTCGGATACCTCCAGCAGTGCCTCCAGAGCATTGTGCGAAGGCACGCAGACCCAGGGTAGCCCGATGCGGAGCAGGCCGATCTGGTACAGGGCTCGCTCCATACGTCGGCCCATGTCCATAAAACGCCAGCCCAGGCCACGGGTCATGCTTTCCATGGCCAGTCCGCTGAAAGAACTCAGAGTGAACAGGGTATTGTCGAGCAGCTCGAGCGGGTCGCCGGCCGGGCTGTCACCAAAATCGTCCAGACGGTTGATGACACGCCAGGAATCCGGAGAGAGCCGGTCGCGCACCGTGCGAGCCGCTTCCTGCACCCGTTGCAGAATGGCGATGACACTTTCGGGTCGATCCTGCTGGTAGAGACCGTCCAGGAGCTGCTGCCCCAGATCTTCGGGAAGAAGCCCTTTGCCGCTGCCCTTGGTGGGCTCTGCAATGGTATTGCCTGCCCGCAGGAGGGTGAGAAGAAACGGCATTTCCGGGATGTCCTCCGGCCGTGTTTCGCCGGAGAGGCGCCGGAAAACGGAGCGCAGCAATCGAATCAGTCCCTCGGCTCGTTCCAGATACCGGCCCAGCCACAAAAGGTGGTCGGCCACCCGGCTGGGCAGATCGCTGCTGCGCCGGAACTCAGCCACGGTCTGCAATCCGTTCATCAGGCTGAAGTGCTCCACCGGCTCGTCGGACAGCACCCAGATATCCTTGCTTTGCACCTGCTCCGGGATATCCCCCAGCAGTGTGCTGATATCCCGGGCAGTTATCGCCAGGCCACCGGGCATAACCGCAAAGCCCTGCTCGGTTGCGCAGGCAAAAACCCGCATCAGGGTATACCGGGAGCCAATGCCACCTTCTTCCCAGGCCGGAACGGCAGCGGGATTGACCGTTTCTTTTGCCATAAAGGAAAAGGGTGAGCCCTGGATGGCCGCAGCGAAATCGTTGGGATGACCGATGGATGCAGAATGGTCGAGGGCGTGATGCACGGTCAGGCAGTTCAGGTTTGCCAGCACCTGACTCTCCCCTTCCGGCGTACCGCACCACCAGGCTGGATGACTCTCCAGCATCAGCTCCTGTCCTAGAAGCCTGCGGCACAGATCGGGCAGAAAAACCGGGAGCACCGGAGTTTCGAGGAAGCCGCTGCCAATGGGATTAATGATATCAATATTTCCCTCACGGGCTACCTGGATCAGGCCGGCTACACCGGTGGTGGTGTTTCGCCGCAGGGCAAAAGGGTCGCTGTTGCCGTCGGCGATCTGGCGGAAGATAGCATCCACCGGCTCAAGCCCAGCCAGTTTTTTCAGGAAGACCTTGCCGTTACGCACGGTCAGGTCCTGTCCTTCCACCAGCGGATAGCCAAGATAGCGGGAAAGCAGGGCCTGCTCAAAGTAAATAGGGCTTTCCGGGCCGGGCGAGAGGAGTACGATGTTGGGGTCCTGTCGTTGCAGGGCGCCTCGCTGCACCAGACTGGTATGGAAGGTCTTGAAGAATGGCGCCAGTCGTCGAATTTGGGTCTGGTGATACAGCTCTGGGAACATGCGTGAAATGACGATCCGGTTTTCCAGGGCATAGCCCAGGCCGGCGGGATTGGCACTGTAATCGCGCAGAACCCGGAAGCGGCCGTCAGGACCTCGATAGAGATCTGCCGCGTAATAATTCAGGTAGCGATTTCCGGGAGGCTGGATTCCGTGGCAGGCATGGAGAAAGCGGGGGTTGGCAAACACCAGCTGGGCAGGGAGCCCGCCGCTTTTCATGAGATCCTGGGAACCGTAGGTGTCAGCCAGAATCTTCTCCAGGAGCAGGGCTCGCTGGATCAAGCCGGTTTCCAAACCTGCCCATTCCCCGGCGGTGATGGGCAGGGGAATCATCTCCAGGGCCCAGGGGGTGCCTTTGCCGTCTGCGGTGTCAAAGGGGTTATAGGTTGCCCCGTCCTCGTGGCGCATGCGCTTGGCTCTCTCTTGGCGCTGACTGAGAACCCCGGTGGAGGTACAGTTCAGCGTTGCGATGATCGCCTGCCAATGCGCCCGGGGTTCACCGGGCGAGGAAAAGGATTCGCAATAGGCATTGTCCGGACAGACGGCCCGGTCAAAAAGTGAGGCGCAGGTGGGTCCCTGATGATCGCTTTTATTTGTGCTGCTCATACAACGTGCCTCGTGAGGGGGAAAATGCGAGCTCGTTTACAAAAAGTGTCAGGAGCCGATGTACCCTGTTCAGCGACGCAAATCAAGTGTATAGGGCAAGGTCGGGTTACTTTCCAGTGCCGGGATTGCGGCCTGGTATCCCGGGGTGTGGCCGTGCGGAATGAATCGCGCGTGGCGCCGTCCTTCGGCCTCGTTGGCGTTGATGGGCAGGTCCTCGTGGCTGCGGCCGCCCGGATGGCCGACATGGTAAGTGCAACCGGCCACGGCCCGGCCTGACCAGGTATCGAACAGGTCTATCACCAGAGGCGCATGGACGCCGATGGTGGGATGCAGGCAGCTCGGCGGCTGCCAGGCCCGAAAACGAATGCCAGCGACGGAGACACCGCTGACAAGGGTGGTCTGCAGGGGAACCCGGCGACTGTTACAAGCCAGGACATAGCGCTCTCCGATCATGCCGGAAACCTTGACCTGAACCCGTTCCACCGAAGAATCGACATATCGCACCGTGCCGCCGCCGCCCGATTCCTCGCCCAGGACATGCCAGGGCTCAAGGGCCTGGCGTAATTCGATCTCCATTCCCTGGCAGTCCACCTTGCCATGGATGGGAAAACGGAACTCAAAATGGGGGTGGAAGAAATCCATACTGACCGGGAAACCTGCATCGCGGAGAATGCCCAGGACATCGGTGAAGTCGTCCTGCACTCCCTGAGGCAGCATGAACTGGTCGTGCAGGCGGGTGCCCCATCGGACCAATTCCTGCCGGTAGGGCTTTTTCCAGAACCAGGCGACAAAAATCCGCAGGAGCAGTTGTTGGGCAAGGCTCATCCGGGCGTGGGGCGGCATTTCAAAGGAACGGAATTCGAGCAGGCCGAGTCTGCCGGTGGAATTATCCGGCGAGTAGAGCTTGTCGATGCAGAATTCGGCACGGTGAGTGTTGCCGGTCACATCCACCAGCAGATGACGGAAAAGGCGATCCACCAGCCAGGGCGGGCAGGGTTGGTGCGGGCTGGTTTGCCGGTCAAGTTCGGCAAAAGCGATTTCCAGTTCATACAGACTGTCGTGCCGGGCCTCATCGATGCGCGGCTGCTGACTGGTGGGGCCGATGAAGAGGCCTGCAAACAGGAAGGACAGGGAGGGATGATTGTTCCAGAAGGTGACAAAGCTGCGCAGCAGATCCGGGCGCCGGAGAAACGGGCTGTCCGCAGGGGTGGCTCCGCCGATGACGATATGATTGCCGCCTCCGGTGCCGGTCTGGCGACCGTCGACGAGGAATTTTTCCGTGGCAAGGCGCGTCTGTCGCGCCGTTTCATAGAGTGTGGTGGTGCACTCGACCATCTGTTGCCAGCTCTGCATGGGCTGGATATTGACTTCAATCACGCCAGGGTCGGGGGTGATTTTCAGGCACTCCAGGCGGGGATCATAGGGCGGGGTGTAGCCTTCGATCATCACCGGCAGGCTGGTCTTTGCGGCGGTCTGTTCGATGGCGGCAATCAGTTCAAGATAGCCTTCGAGTTTGGTGATGGGCGGCATAAATACATACAGCCGTCCCTCCCGAGCCTGGATGCAGAGGGCGGTACGGACCAGCCATGCGGCGGATTCACCGGGCACAGGCTGCGGATCATCGATGGGGGCGGGCTGGCCGCAGAGACCTTCGCAGGCCGTCTCTTCCGGTTCTCCTGCCATGGATTGCTGTTGTTCATGGTGCTTTGCCAATGGCTCCCGCTCGGCCATGGGGTCGATGGGGTGGTCAACGGGAAGGTCTTCTTTGGCCACCCAGGGCAGTGATTCCAGAGGCAGGCGGAGGCCTGCGGGCGAATCGCCGGGGAGCAGGAAAAGGTGTTCACTGCGCAGCGGCCATGGGCCGCTTTTCCACGAGCCATGCTGCAAGGGCAGGACATACCCCACCACCGCACCCAGTCCGCGTTCAAAGGCCTGGGCCATGCGTGTCCGTGCCTCCACATCTTCAAGCCGCGAATCGCGCGGGTCGAGGTTGACCGGCAGGCGTTGCTCCTTGTAGAGATAGTAAAAGATGTCTTCAAAACTTTCGCGGATGTACGCCTTGCTCACGCCCAGTTCATCGGCCAGGGTTTCGATGAAGATCTTGGCATCTGCCGTGCCGAAACCGTAATCTTTGCTCCGGTCGGCCAGCCACTGGTCATCCGTCCACACCGGCACCCCATCTTTTCGCCAATAGCAGCCCAAGGCCCAGCGGGGCAGGGATTCACCCGGATACCATTTGCCCTGGCCGTGGTGCAGGAATCCGCCGGGGGCCCACTGCTGGCGCAACTGCAGGATAAGTGATTCTGCCAGGGACTGTTTTTCGGTGCCCAGAGCTTCGGTGTTCCATTGCGGATCATCCATGTTGTCAATGGCGACGAATGTGGGTTCACCCCCCATGGTCAGGCGGACGTCTGCAGCTTCGAGCTCTCCATCCACCCGGTTGCCCAGATCAACGATGGCCGTCCATACTTCTTCCGGGTAGGGCCTGGTGGAGCGCGGAGCTTCACGCAACCGCTGCACGCTCATATGGTGGCTGAATTCCACTTCACAGGTCTCGAGGGCACCGCTGATCGGAGCGGCGTTCTGCGGTTCCGGTGAGCAGGCCAGGGGAATGTGGCCTTCGCCGGCAAAAAGCCCGGAGGTCGGGTCCATGCCCACCCAGCCTGCGCCAGGCAGATAGACTTCAGTCCAGGCATGCAGGTCGGTGAAATCGGCCTCCGCCCCGGAGGGGCCGTCCAGGGATTTGACGTCGGATTTGAGCTGGATCAGGTACCCGGAGACAAAACGGGCGGCCAGTCCGAGATGGCGCAGGATATGCACCAGCAGCCAGGCTGAGTCCCGGCAGGAGCCACTGCCCAGGGTCAGGGTCTGCTCGCAGCTTTGGACATTGGGCTCAAGCCGGATAAGATAACGGATTCCCTGGCTCAGCTGCAGGTTGAGATCCACCAGGAAATCGATGGTTCTTCGCTCACTGCAGTCGATTTGCCGCAGGTATGCCTTGAGTTTCTTTCCGGCAGGTTCCCGGATGAGATAGGGGGCAAGATCCACCTGGAGCGATGGCTCATAGGTGAAGGGAAAGGTCTCAGCATCGGGTTCGAGGAAAAAGTCAAAGGGGTTGATGATGATCATCTCGGCCACCAGATCAACCTCCACCTTGAATTCGCGGGTTTTCTCCGGGAAAACCAGGCGGCCAAGATAGTTGCTGAAGGGGTCCTGCTGCCAGTTGATGAAGTGCTCCTTTGGGGTGACGGTCATGGAGTAGCTCAGGATCGGCGTCCGACAGTGGGGGGCCGGCCGCAAGCGGACGATCTGTGATAACAAGGAGATGGGGCGGTCGTAATGGTACGAGGTCGTATGGTTTAAGGCGATATGGATTCCCACGGATAAGTCCTTTTAAGCAGGATGGATAAGACCGCTGGAGAGATCCGGCAGCCATGTCCATAAAGAGTATTGATACAGGATGAATGTTTTTACTGTTCGGATGTGGTCATTTCGACCAGAGCTTTATTGTTAAAAAAAGTGGTGCCGATGGCTTCACCCGCCAGGTTAATACGGGTTTGAAGGTTGTCCAGGTATTCGTGCATGCCCTGATTGATGACCTCGTCTATGTCGGTATATTCGAGGTCGGCCTTGAGGCGTCCGAGCAGCTTTTCCGCCGCATTGGTATTGGAGCCATTGGGCGAGCCGGAAATACGGTGCAGGCAGATCTGGGCCTTGGTGATGCAATGGCGGATGGAACGCGGAAACTGCTCGTCGAAAATCAGGAATGCGGCGACCATCCGGGGAGTAATCAGGTGGTGTTCCTTGCGGTACATTTCAAAGGCGCTGGCTGATTTCAGCACCGCCATCCACTGGATATTGTCGATGGGAGTGTTGACCTGGTCGGCATCGGGAAGCAGCATGAAATATTTAACATCGAGAATCCGCGAGGTCTTATCCGCCCGCTCCATCATCAAGCCGATGCGGGCGAAATTCCATGCCTCTCCGTGACTCATGGTGGAGTCCATCAAGCCGGTAAACAGGTGGCTGCGCATCTGGATAAATTTGAAAAACCCTTGCGGATCTTCCAGGGCCAGGGTCTGGTTTTTCGGGTCTGTGAGCTCGAGGTAGAAGGTGTTGAGATGTTCCCACATCTCTGAGGAGATGATCTCACGAATTGATCGCCCATTTTCACGGGCGGCCTCAAGGCAGCTGAGGATGGAATTGGGATACTCGCGGTCAAAGGTGAGAAATCGGATCACCGATTCCTGGGTATAGCTTGGATAAAGATCCTCAAAACGGTCCTGGTCGCCTGTGATGAGAACCAGTGGTTCCCAGTGTTTTCCCTGTTCCGAAGGCATGTCGAGGAGCAGGTTGAGATTGACCCTGATAAAACGGGCAACATTTTCCGCCCGTTCGATATATCGACACATCCAGTAGATAGAATTGGCTACACGGCTGAGCATCGTAATTTCTCCTTATTGAGTGACTTGCAGATTATTTCCTTGGTAGTACAAGAAAATAATCTGCGAAAGGCACTTGTCCCGATCATCGGGGTTAGTATTTCACAGAACCCAGGTGTCTTTGCTGCCGCCACCCTGAGAAGAATTGACCACCAACGATCCTTTTGTCAGGGCCACGCGGGTCAGTCCCCCAGGCTGCACATAAATATCCTTGCCATACAGAACATAGGGTCTCAGATCCACATGACGTCCTTCGATGCGGTCACCAACAATGGTGGGAACCCGGGACAGTGAGAGGGTCGGTTGAGCCATATAATTACGAGGTTCGCTTCTGATCTTGTCAGCAAACAGGGCACGCTCTGAGGCACTGGCATGGGGGCCGATGAGCATGCCGTAGCCTCCTGATTCATTGGCAGCCTTCACCACCAACTTATCAAGGTTCTCCAGGACATAGGCCTTTTCATCATCGTTACTGCAGATATAGGTGGGAACATTGGCAAGGATAGGATCTTCACCGGTATAGTATTTTATGATTTTGGGGACATAGGAGTAGATCACCTTGTCGTCGGCGATGCCCGTGCCAGGGGCATTGGCCATAGCGATCCGGCCCGCCTTGTAGGCCGCAATAAGCCCTTTAACCCCCAGCATCGAGTCGGGACGAAATGCTTCCGGGTCAATAAAATCATCGTCGATGCGGCGATAAAGGACATCCACTCGTTTAAGTCCTTTGGTGGTCAGCATGTGAACATTGCCGTCTGAGACCACCAGATCCCGCCCTTCCACCAGTTCCACTCCCATCTGTTGGGAGAGGAAGGAATGTTCGAAGTAGGCACTGTTATAAGTGCCGGGGGTGAGCACCCCGATGGTCGGATGAGGACAATGATCCGGGGCGAGAAACTCAAGCATCTCCAGCAGCTTGCTTGGGTAGTTGTCAACAGGGCGAACCTGCGACGCCTCAAACACCTGGGGAAAGGTGCGTTTTAATACCTGCCGGTTTTCAAGGACGTAGGAAACGCCGGAAGGGCAGCGAAGATTGTCCTCCAGAACATAAAATCGGCCATCCCCATCTCGCACCAGGTCGGTGCCGGTTACATGGCACCAGATTCCCCGGGGCGGAGTGAATCCCTCACACTCCTTGCGATAGGTACGGCTGGAGAGGATCAATTCTTCCGCAATCACCTTGTCCTTGATGATTTTCTTGTCGTTGTAGATATCCTGAAGAAATTCGTTTAAGGCAAAGATGCGTTGTTTCAGGCCGCTTTCGATCTGTTGCCATTCATTCCTTGGTACGATGCGGGGGATAATGTCAAAGGGCAGAATTTTTTCCGTGCCTTCTTCAAGTCCGTAGACATTAAAAGTGATTCCCATTTTGAGCAAAAGGGCTTCGGCCGCTTTCTGGCGCATGGCCAGATCGCCCGGGGGCAGCGATTCGATCTTGTCCACCAGCAGTTGTGCGCCGGGGCGCGGGGTGCCCCCGGGTTCTATTAATTCATCGTAAAAATTTCCGGGATCATACGAGCTGAATGTCTCCATTACGATTCTTTCTCCATGGCTGCGATTGTATAGAAACAGAATTTTTTCATTGGTCGTTGCTGCATTTTTTTGTTTGCTTGATGACGGTATTTTCTTAAGTGTGGGACGGAAAGTGCCATTGTGGATGATCTTTATTCATCCCATCCTGGAAGAACTCTTTTGTCTTCTCGTTTATAAACGGGTTGGGAATAAGAATCTGGATCATTGCGAAAAGAGAATTCAAATACCATGCCGGAACTCTTTTTTTTGACTGCGATGGGAAATATATCCTTAAATTGCTTGAATTGTGTGTAAAAAATATAATTAATTTGGATTGTGGTTCTTAAGTCCGCGTCTCTTTAGCTACAGGAAAGTTTTGTTTTGTTCAAAAATGTTAGCATTGTTATCGTAATGTTCCAAAAATGTTAGATTTTTCGTATTTCTGGTGAGCGTGAATTTAACGTGAGATATGTGGACAAATGTTCAGTTGCGTAGGCGATACTCCCGGATATTTTTATACAACAATACCGCTTCTCGCTGTTTTGAAGATAATCGATGAAGATCCGGGAGCATGGGAGTGGGAAGGCTCGGGGACGGCATCAATCGCCGTCCCCGAGCCTTTGGTGGAATTCAGGGCCAAAAGCCTGATTTTAGAGTGGAAAGTCTTCCTGTGACTGGCGAAAGGAAAAACCCTCTTTCACCCTCTGAAAGAAACAGCGATAAACTTTTTTTACATCTTCCTGTAACTGATTGCCCCGGTTGGACATTGATCCACACAGGTTCCACAATTGATACAGTTTATTGTCGAAGGTCTGGTGTCCATGGAGCATGTCTTGCTGCATGTGTCACAATTGGTACATTTTTCATCTGCCACCACCTTGATCAGGGCAAAGCGGTTGATGAGATCAAGCAGCCCTCCGGTTGGACACAAGAATCTACACCAGAAGCGAGAAATGAGCAGACCGCCAAGGAAGAAGATGGCGAGAAAAGCTACGGTTTTATAGAGCCAAAGGTTGTTTGCATGTTCAAAAGTGAGAAAGACTGACTTGAAAAACTCCCCGGTTCTGATCGGTATTGCCCAGCGTGGATTATTGAGGATGAAGAAATAATAGAGGGTAAGGGCAAGCATGATATATTTTACGTTTCCGGCAATTTTTGCAACAGTCCCATGGAAACGGATTTTAAAGATGGCAACGTCAGCCATGAACTCGGCGATCATTCCAGCTGGACAGGCCCAGCCACAGAAGGCTCTGCCGAAAACAAGGGCCGAAATAGCTATCCCGATCCAGCTCCACATCCAGATTGAGCGGCCGGGGCATTGGACAACGGGGCAATTACCACAGCCGATATAGGGAACTGCAAAGGGGCACCGGAATATGCCGTAAAAAGACCATTCTCCCAGGATAAAGAGGAAGAATGTCTGGGCGATCCTGCGCTTGTATTGACCATTCTGGAAGAATTTAAACATCTTTTACTCCATATTTTGCCGTTAATCTTTTACCCTCTTCTGATTCTGCTGGAATAAATCCTGCCATCTGAAAGTATTGTTGCCCCGCATCTGAAAGAATATATTTGATATACTCTTCTGCAAGCTCCCGGTCTTTAGCCCACTTCATGAGGCCGATGGTGAATGGGACCGGTGCGGGCGGGTAATGCTTTTCCGGAATATCAATGACCTCGACCTTGCCTTTGAATTCAGGTAACTGGGTCAGGCGGTATTCCACGACCGCCACATCTCCCTTGCCGCTTATGATGTCAGGGACCGAGGTTTGCACACAGTCACCAATGGATACAGCGTTCTTGATCGCAGCTTCCTGAACCCCGGCCTTTTTCAGGATGACCATGGATGCCTGGCCCCCTGGAGGCGAAGCGTCAGGGATGATGACTGGTTTTATCCCCGGTTTGTTGATGTCTTCTATGGATTCTATGCCGGCAGGGTTCCCTTTTGGGGTAATCATGACATATCTGGTGTAGCAAAGGGGTGCATAGTGAAGCATTTTCCCCTGAGCCTTAAGTTTTTGTGATAGTTCAAGAACCCGGGGAGCAAAGACCTCCGTCTGGGATCCTCCACTGAGGAGAGATTTTCCCAAAGCACCGGCAAAGGCGCCGGTGTAAGCGATAGCACTGCCGTTTTTCTCAGTAAATTTGGCATTAGCCGGCATCATAGCCTCTGCCAGGCCGCCGCACGACCAGACCTGCAGGCTGCTGCCGGTACGCTGTGTGCCGCTACTCTGTCCAGGAACAGCAAGTGCGAGTGATGCTCCGAGGGCTACACCAGCACTTTTTAAAAAGAGTCTTCGCGTATTTTCTGTCATGTTGGTTCCTCATTTTTGAATCTCTGTAGCATCAGACATGTCGATCACTGAAAATTATTAACAATCACTCATGTCGGGGATCTTTGTGCAAGGTGAAATATCCCGGGAGTAAAAGGCAAAGCTGGGGATGTTTTTGTGTCCATTCTTTGCGGGAAAAGATACAAGGCCGATGCATCTTGGCTCGTATTACGTTACAGCTTGAGTACAAGCAGGAATGAGTTGGTGAATTGATCAGGATAGAGAGGGGATAAAAGGATACGAAACAAAAAAGCCTTGTGGGGAGGAGCTCCTCCCCACAAGGCTAGATTCTGATATTATTGAACAGTTCCGGCTGGATACCCTGCCCCTTTCCAGGCGAATATCCCACCCAGATGGCGAGACACATTGGTGTAGCCAAGTTTTTTGGCCCAGACAGCGCCATTATGGCTGCGAGTGCATTTGACGAAACCGCAGTAGACCACAATCGTTCTGTTCTTGTCGGGGCCGAGGAGTGCCTTGAAGTCTTCGACACTTTTACCGTCGGTTTCTTTGGCATCCCATTCCTTCATGTCCGGGATGGGGAAGAGGAACTGCTTAGCGCCGGGAATATGATTTTTTTTGTACGAGTCTTCAAAGGGCATGGTGTCAATAATCAGCACATCTTTGCCGGCATCGATCAGTCCCTTGAGTTCCTCAGTGGTCACGATGCCGTAACCGCCTTGCTGTATATCCCGTACCACCTTGACGGTCTCCTTCTCTTTAACAACCTCTTCCTCAAATTTGTTGTCAGCAGCGTAAGAGAATGTTGACACGCTCATGGCCAGAATGAATAGACCGACCATTAATCCCTGGAACACACCTTTTTGTTGTTTCACGCTCTTCTCCTTTAACTACAGTTGATTTTCCGAACGACCGGCCCATGATTGAGTCCGGGCGCGACCCCAATAAATAAATACTAAGGCTGCCATCATTACAGCGTCCCGCACCAAGGCAGCCTTGAGCCCTTTATAGGCCTGCTCTGGATCTTCGGGGCCGAAGCAGCCGCAATCAATGTCCAGTCCCAGATGGATTCCGTAAACAAGAACGGCAATAAACATGAGCAACATTGCAGCAATCACTGCAAGGCTGCCGCGAATGGCAAAAATGAGTCCGGCCCCGGCGAGCAACTCCAGAGAGGATAAGAACAAGGCGGCAGGGAAAAGAAGTGGTTCAGGAAGCAGCCCAAAACCGGAGATGACCTCGGCAAATCGGGATGGGTCCATAAGTTTTATCAATCCGGAATAGATAAATATGCCTCCAAGCGTCCACCGCACGAGACGCTCCATCGTGGTGAGAGAGAGACATGAAAAAAATATTCGGCAAGCGCCATCCTGACTGGTCTTCATTTATTGATCTGCCTCGGGTCTTTTTGATTTTTCATGATACCGAACGATTTAATAATCTAAAAAAAGTGATGCAGTCAAATAGATAAAATCGATAAAAATGAGTCTCCGGATAGGAAATATGCTTCAATGTTTGCCCGTTGGTTTCTCAATAAATCCTGGGTGCACAAAAAGGAGTATTTGCAAGGGGATTCCCTCAGGCAAAGCGGCCTTGGAAATGATCGTCATGATCCATGCTCGAATTATGGCGATACGTCCTGAACATCCAGTAACGATGCCCTTTCTCTGGCAATTTCCTCGATGCACTGGCGCATTTATTCTCCCGTTACCCATCCACAAAATAAAAAAGGGGTGAATGTCATGACCTGCTGACATTCACCCCTTTTTCAGAAAAGCGGCTATTGTGCTGTGGTTAACTCAAAAAAATGCGGCATTGATAAACAGGCAGTGAGTGCTTTTCTCAAGCCTTGTTTCTGCTCATGGCGACCGATTACAGGGAATTTTATGATAGAAGAAGGACGAATTTTTGTTGCGGTGTTGGAATACTTCTACAGGTCCTGCATCTCTTTCTTTTTCATCTTTTCCAGCAGGGTTGTTCGTTTCAGGTTGAGTAATTTTGCTGCTTCTTTTTTATTGCCACTGGTAATTCGCATGGCCTGAGCGATCAGTTGTCTTTCGTAATCATCAATCAGTTCATTGAAATCCACTTGCCCACTCTCCCAGCTGATATCAGCTACAGTGGTGATGATAGCTTCGCCCTCTAGGGGCGCCAGGGGGTGTGGCGGTTCTGTCTGCTCGAGGATGTCTGTGGACAGAGGTAGGTCCACAGGAGTTGAAGGGTCAAAGTCAGCAGTGAACTTCTCCGGTAAATCCTCCAGGCGTACCGTCTTTCCAGAGTAGAGAATGGACATGTGCTGAACCAGATTTTCCAGCTCCCGCACGTTGCCTCGCCACAGATAACTCATCAAGGCCATGAGGGCATGGGGTTCAAAGGTAAAGGGCTCCCGGCCGCGCTGGGTTGTGTAGGTGTTGATAAAGGCTGCAAGGAGCAGGGGAATGTCTTCTTTCCTTTTTTTGAGTGGTGGAATCGACAGAGGAATAACGCTGAGTCGATAATAAAGATCTTCTCGGAATCGACCTTCTTTGACTAATTGCTCGAGATCACAATGGGTGGCGGCAAGAATCCGGGTGTCCACCGGACAGGCCTTGAGACCGCCCACCGGCTCAAATTCCTTTTCCTGCAGGACACGGAGCAGTTTTGCTTGCAGGGAAGGCTTCATGTCCCCGATCTCGTCGAGGAAAAGGGTGCCGCCATTGGCGTATTCAATTCGCCCGATCTTGTTTTGTAAGGCACCGGTAAAGGCCCCTTTGGTATATCCGAAAAGTTCACTCTCCAGAAGATCGTCAGGGATGGCGGCGCAGTTGACCGGGACAAAGTTTTTTTTGTTCCGCCTGCTGTGGGCATGAATGGCTTTTGCCACCAGTTCTTTGCCGGTTCCGGATTCTCCGCGGATCAGCACCGTTGCGAATTCGTCTTCGGCAACCTTGGTGATCAACTCGAAGAGTTGGCGCATGCCTTGACTCTGCCCGATCAAGCCATGGAAGGAAGCTGTTTCATCCTGTTTGCCCCGGGCAATGGGAGCCCTTTTGCGATTGAGTTTTGCTTGCGCACGCTGTAAGGCAATGCGGATTTCAGCAGGATCAAAGGGGGTATGGATGTAAAAAAAGAGATCAAGCTGAAGGACGGACTCGATGAGATCTTCTGCCCCTTCCGGGACAACGGCGATGATCAGCAGGTCTGGGTAGGTCGTCTGAATCTTTTGGAGCAAGGTGATGGCGGGTTTTTTTTCAAAAAAAGTCAGGTCGTAGATAAGCAGTTGGATTGCAGATTGACTTAGAAGAGAAAGAAGTTCTTTTTCTGACTTGAATTGGATACAATTAAAAGCGTCGTCTAGGAGATGAGCGCTGAGAGTTCGGGTCTTTTCCAGGCCACTATCCGAAAAAAGTAGGGTGATGGGAGCTTGCATGTTTTTGTGTTATCGGAATAACTGGCTATTTTTCAAGAAAATTATCTTCCCTTCGGAGTCTTTTCGGAAAATTTGGAACTCGCAGGCTCATTGCCTTGATTTCTTTGATCATATCAAAAAGAAGAACAAGATGCCATCTTTCTTGTGTAATTATAACGATCTGGAGAAGATGTCAATGGTGTGTTGGCGCAATGCTTCGTCTCCCTGTTTATGGCTGGGTTGTTTTTTGCTGGCCTGCGCGGCCTTTCTTTTGCAAGGGGCCGGAGTATGTTATGGAGCTGAGCAGCATGACAAGGTTTTCTCTGCCCCAGTCAGCAAGGTTGTTGATGGCGATACCATTGAGGTAAGGACTTCCGGAAAAACTCTGCGGGTTCGTCTGTGGGGCATTGATACCCCTGAATGGCAGCAGAAATTTTCCCATGAAGCAAAGGAATTTACCCGGCATCGTCTTGCCGGGCGCAGCGTGGAATTGCGGGTCAAGACGTGGGATAGCTACGGCCGTCTGGTCGCCCTTGTCATGGTGGAAGGGCATTCATTCAATGCAGAGTTGCTTCGGGAGGGTTTGGCATGGGTGCATATCTATTATTGCAAGGAACCCATTTGTCGGGAATGGCGACAGCTTGAGAAAGAGGCTAAAAGGGCCGGGCGGGGGATATGGCAGGAGAAAAACCCCGTCGCACCCTGGAAATGGAAGCAGGCGCATTAAGAGATTGGCAGGTGAGGAGCTGAAGTCCTCTTCTTTTCAGAAGAGGGTTTGGTAAACTAGAAATGTCCGGTTTTCAAGCCGGTGCCGGGAGGATTCTATGTTCAATGCGGAACAGTTACTGGGCAAGATGATGGCGGAGATGGTTGGGTCTGGCAGTGATCATAAGAAATATAAGAAAAACAAGGGCGGGGGGATTATGAACTCTCTGACTTCAACCCTGATGTCAGGGCAGGGGCTGATAACTGCCATTGGTCTTGGGGTGGGCGCGTATGAGATATTGAAAAGCAAGCAGGGTGGAAGTCCGCCACCCGTTTCTTCCATGGGTGCTCCTCCTGTCTCCCCTCCCTCTGTTGGGTACGGGGTTGCATCTTCGGCTGCTTCTCCAGTATCAACTCCGCCGCCGATCCCTGGGGGGGCCGCTGCTTCTTCGCAAGATCTGCCTTCCTCCTCAAGCCTGGAGGAAAAGCTGGCATTGCGTCTTATTCAGGTCATGATTGCCGCTGCCCATGCGGATGGCAGAATGGACCATGATGAAGAAGGAAAGATCCTGGCTCGATTACAGGGACAGGGGATCAGCCAGGAAGAGAAGCGGTTTCTTTTGGCCGAGATGCATGATCCAAAGTCCATTGAACAACTTACGGCCGGGGTCAATGACCCGCGTGTTGCCCAGACCATGTACACCCTTGCCGCATCGGCGGTGATTGTGGATACTCCCGAGGAGAGGGCATGGCTGGATCAACTGGGGACGGCCTTGTCGATTAGTGAGGGGATGCGGCGCTTTATTGAGGAGGAGGAATAGGAGAACTTGGGGAGCTTATCAGCGGGAAGGTTACTCTTCTCGCTGATAAGCTTGTTGGAATTTTGATCTCTGTATTATTTCTGGAGTAAATTACCCAAGGCGCCAAGCACTGAGCCTTCTCCCTGGGTCGAAAAACCGGCGTTGTTCTGCGGAGCGGCCTCATGGATGCGTCCGGCAAGACGCGAGAAGGGCAACGATTGCAGCCAGACATGACCGGGACCCCGCAGGGTGGCAAAGAAGAAACCTTCGCCACCAAAGATGGCCGATTTCACCCCGCCGACAAACTCAATATCATACTGGACCGTCTGGGTCAGGGCGACCAGGCAGCCGGTATCGACCCGCAGAACCTCTCCGGCCTGCAGTTCTTTTTCAATGATGGTGCCACCGGCGTGCACAAAGGTCATGCCGTTGCCTTCCAGCTTTTGCATGATAAATCCTTCCCCGCCAAACAGCGCGACGCCGATCTTTTTCTGGAAGGCAATCCCGATGGACACCCCTTTTGCTGCGCAGAGAAAGGCGGACTTCTGACAGATGAGCCGACCATTATAGTTTCTTAGATCCAAAGGGATAATTTTCCCGGGATAGGGGGCGGCAAAGGCGACTTTTCCTTTCCCGCGGCCCATGAAGGTAAAGACCGTGGTGAAAAGGCTCTCACCGGTGATAAGCCGTTTGCCCGCTCCCAGCATTTTGTCCATGAAGCCGCCGCTCTCCGAACTCTGGCTGCCATCGCCGAACACTGTTTCCATCTGGATCCCGTCGGACATGTACATCATGGCACCGGCCTCGGCGATGGTGCTTTCCTGGGGGTCCAGTTCAATCTCGACAAACTGCATCTCATTGCCATGGATCTGATAGTCGATTTCATGGGCCTGGGCGTTGCCGGTGTTCATGGGCGGGGGTGAAAATGCCGGCTGCTGTAATTCAGGAACTTGAGCCATGGCGAGCCAGTTGGCAAAACCCTGGCGCCAGACAAGGGTGTCACGGGTGTAGATTCCGGCGGCTACTCCCTGTTGAATCTGGGCTTGACTGAAAGGGCCCTGCTGTTGCCCGCCAATGGCGATATACCAGTTATCCATGCGAGTGACTCCTTTTCGTGATTATTGATATTTTTCTTTTAAATCGTACAGTTTGTCAAGGTACGCTTCTTGATAACGAAGATGCCTGCCGCCCGTTTCCATCTCGGCCGTCAGCAAGTCAACGGCAGGTTGAAGCTGAAGACCGTCCTGATTCTTCCCATCCAGGTTGGCCTGGTGGGCAATGAGGAGGGCATAATAGCTGATCAGCATCCGTGTGCCTGAATCCCTTCTGGTCAGGTAGAGCCGTCCGCCCATGGTGTTGAGAAAAAAACTGGCGTATTTGAACATGGAATCTTCCGGGATGTTCAGAGAGACTGCCTGGCCTGAGGATATCGGTGGTGTCGTCAGAAGAAAATAACCGGCGAGCAGATCTTCGATCTTGTCCTGTTCCTGGTTGAGAATTTCCTTCAGAAGAAGAATATTATCCTTGCCCAGAATTTTGAAAAAATGGGTGTTGTTTTTGAGGATGGTGAGCAGGTCGTCTGTCTCTCGGATGACCACCGGGGGGTTGTCCAGTAATTTCTGGATCAGAGTGGTAAAGTAGACTTGACTTGGGGCGTTCAGATGGCGTGCCTGGATGTATTTCTGCTGGTCGAGATGACGATAGAAATTTTTTATCTGATCGCTGGCGACAGGGATATTCTCTTTGCTTGCGGAAAGGGGAGAAGGTGCTGGTGTTGATTGCTCCAGGGTATTGCCGGCTGTTTCCAGTTTCAGATCATTCTCGGCAGCAGGGGCTGGGGAGGAAGACTCCGCACTGGAGGGTGAGAAGGCGGGATTTTCTCGTGACGTAGATGGTGTCTGTGGAGTTTGCTCCGGGCTGTTCCGGGTAAACAGGAACCAGAGGCCGCCTGCGGTGAGAAGAATGAGAATGACGGCCGGAAAAAGAAGAGACCGGGGTTGTCGGGACGATGATTTCATGCCGGAACCTCTGCGCGAAGGAGAGTTTATTGGATAATTTAGATGACGAATTGTACTTGAAAAATCCGCTGAAGTCACGAGACTTTTATGGCTGTGACGTTTGCTGGAACGAAGGCGGCGGGCGATTGATCAAGGCTTGTTTTATCTTTTTTTGTGCTTGACTCCCCATGGTGAACGCACTATTGTGGCGGGGAAATATTAAAAAATGAGGAGTGTGGTTCAGCAGGTGCAGTTTAGAGGCAGTAAAGGAAATCGTCCGTGCCGGGCGATTAAAATAATTCATTATGTATGGAGGAACACCCGATGACAATTTGCGTAGTAGGTCACTCTAACCCGGATACCGATTCAGTAACGTCAGCCATCGCTTTTGCCGCCCTTCTCAATGCCCAGGGCCAAGCCGCTAAGGCCTGCATGCAGATCGAGGCTTCCAAGCTCAATCCAGAGTCCACCACCGTTTTGAAACGGTTTGGTCTTGCTGCCCCTGAAACCATGATGGATGCTGCAGGTCAGAAAGTTGCCCTGGTAGATTTCAGTGATATCGGACAGGCTCCTGCCAATATCGGTTCTGCTGAGGTTGTGGCCGTTGTTGATCATCATAAAATTGGTGACATAACCACCAATCAGCCGATCTTCTTCCGTGCCGAGCCTGTTGGTTGTACCGGCACTGTTTTGAACAAGATGTTCAAGGATGCAGGGGTTGCCATTCCGAAAAATGTTGCCGGTGGTATGCTTTCAGCCATTCTCAGTGACACCGTTAACTTCAAGTCCCCAACCTGTACCCCTGATGACAAGGCCGCAGTGGCCGAACTGAAGGTCGTAGCCGGGGTTGATGACACTGATTCTCTGTTCATGGAGATGCTGCGTGCCAAATCCTCCATTGATGGCGTTCCCATGAAGGATCTGGTCTTCCGTGATTACAAGGACTTTGACATGAATGGCAAGAAGGTTGGTATTGGTCAGCTTGAGCTTGCTGCCATTGATCAGGTAGCCGGTATTCGCGCCGACCTGCTGAAGGCGCTGGAAGATGTCAAGAAGGATGGTCGTCATTCCGTCCTGTTCATGCTCACCGATGTTGTAAAGGAAGGGACTGAGCTGATTGTACTCTCCGATGAGCCAGCCGTGATTGAAGGTGCCTTTGGTGGTAAGATTGCCAATGGAACCATGTGGGTTGCGGGCATGATGAGCCGCAAGAAGCAAACCGTTCCACCATTGCAGAAGGCCTTTGGCTGCTAATTGCCCCAAAAATAATATTCTTGACGATATGTAAGTTCTAAAGAATATTTTGATATAAAAAAAGCCCCTGTTCCAGTTGCTGGAACAGGGGCTTTTTTTATTGTTTGGGGGTCGAATTTCTTGGGCAAGACAAGCAGGCAGGTATGCGAGGTGAGTCAAGGGCTAATTGGCCGGACAGGCAATACGCTTCAGTTTCTCCTGATAGTTGAAATGACTGTCATGTTGCGGGGTGTGGCAGGAAAGGCATATCTTTTCTTCTACCTGCTTTTTCATATGAAATTGTTCAGGGTTTGCGGCGTGCGACTTGCCCGAGCCGACATGACAGTTTTCGCAGCCCACCGTCTGCAGAGATTTTGGCAGGGCGAGAAGCTGGTTCCGGTTCACCGGAATCTCGGAGTTTGAGATAACATGGCAGGGAAGGCATTCGAGGTTGAAGGCCTGATTGGCTTTTTTCAAGGTTTCCCAGGCTCTTGAGTGGTTGGTGCTTTGCCAGAATCTGGTTTGCGCCGGATGGCAGCTCTTGCAGCCATCATGACCAAGGAAGGGAAGACCCTCCTCTTTCTTGACGATTTTTTGATTCAGTTCATTCACCTGCTGCTTGATCCCGGTGATTATGGCTCTGATTTCCGGGGCTTCAGGCAAAGACTGTTTTAAGGGGATAAAATTAGAACTGAAGCTGGATATCCCGGACGTGGATGCCTGTCCGTTCCCCGTCTCTTTCCCTTTACGTTCCAGGGCGTTGATCTTTTGAGCCACTGCCTCCCTGTTTTCTTCAATCAATTTGACTTTGGCTAGATACTCAGGTAACTGGGGCTCTACCCGTTTCTCCATGCGTTGCAACTGCCAGTCGAGGGCGCCTAGCCTGTTGCGCAGGGTATTCAGCTCTTCATCCATGGAATTTCCCCATTTCCCGTTTTTATTCCAGTCAATGGTCAGCACCCCTTGATATTTCCCCTGGCGGTCGGTCTGGGTGATCAGGCTGTTGTTGACCTGCTGCGGGTTCATGTTGCCGCGGTCCAGATTTGCCGACAGGATGAGATGGAGGGCTGGAAACTGGCGGGCAATCTCCTGGTTTTCAGCCGGGGGCAGGCTGGAGAGCAGGACAAGGACATCGCATTGGCGGGCCGTTTTCTCAATCAGGGGAGGAAGCAGAGTCCGCCAGTCGGCCTGACGAATACCCCTGGGCGGGGAGTTGAGCGGGCCGGTCAGGCCAATCAGCCCAACCTTTACCGCTCCGACTTTTTTAATGCGCATCGGCTCAAAGAGAGGTTGTCCCTTCAAGTCAAGGAGATTGGCGGAGAGCCAGGGAAATCCCTGTTTCTGACTTGCCAGCAAAATATCCACCCCTGCCGCCAGATCCAGGGGAGCCACTGCCACAGCATCTACCTTCATGCTTGTATAGATCTTGATGATGCCCTCGGCGGTCAATCGCTCCTGTGATGGACCTTCTGCCATCTGCAGCTGCTTGAAGAGCAGGTTGCCGGAATCGACGAAGATGGCCGGTTTGTGTTGTTCGGTGGTTAGGTTTTTGATCTGGAATGCTTTTTTGGGCAGCCCGCCCAGTTGATTGGAGTGTCAGCCACAGGGCTCGGTCTCTCCCAGGACATTGTTGGAGTAGAAAAGCAGGAAGGATTCCACGGGTGCCGCGTGCAGTTCTGCAGCCTGCGCCATGATCGTGAAGAGCATGGCGGTCAGGAAGGTCAGCAGCTGTCTGCCGAAACTCCAGGGATAAAATGTCCAGGAACTGGACTTATTTCTTTGCTGTTTCATGGTCTTGTTTTCTTTGTTGCAGGATTTGGCGCCATTTATTGAGCCGGTCTTTGATCAAGGCCTCGTATCCTCTGGCGGTGGGAGAGTAAAAAAAAGTGCCGGTGAGTTCCGGTGGCAGGTGATTCTGCTCCACCAGACCTTGTGCCTGGTCATGGGCATATTGATACCCTTTGCCGTAACCAAGTTTTTTCATGAGAGTTGTTGGGGCGTTGCGCAGGTGCAGAGGAACCGGCAGAGAGCCGGTACGGGCGATATGGTGACGAACTCCCAATTCTGCCGTGTACAGGGAATTGCTTTTGGGGGCAGTGGCGAGGTAGGTCACGGCCTGGGCCAGGGCGAGGGTTCCTTCCGGGAGGCCAAGGGTCTGGAAGGCCTGCTGGCAGACAATCGCCTGACTGAGGGCCTGCGGATCAGCCAGTCCGATGTCCTCGGAGGCAAAGCGGATCAGGCGGCGGCAGAGATACAAGGGCTCTTCCCCGGCATCGAGCATGCGGTAGAGCCAGTAGAGGGCGCCGTCAGGGTCTGAGTCTCGCAGGCTTTTGTGCAGGGCCGAGATCAGATTGTAATGTTCTTCGCCATCCTTGTCGTAGCGCAGGGATTTATGCTGTCCCGCCTCTTCAATATCAGAGCTGGAAATGGTTGGCGTCTCTTGATCTGCCTCGTTTGCCTTACGGCTCAGAGCAATAGTGGCGGCGATCTCGAGGATGTTGAGACCCATTCTGGCATCGCCGTCGGCAAGGCTGATCAGCTGGTCCAGAGAGTCCTCGGTGAAATGCAGATGGTAGGCACCTAAGCCCTTTTCCGGATCAGCAAGGGCGCGCAGGAAGATGGCCTGGAGATCTTCGCGGCCAAGGGATTGCAGGACAAGGACCCGGCAGCGGGAAAGCAGGGGAGCAGTGACGTGGAACGAGGGGTTTTCGGTGGTGGCGCCGATAAGGGTAAAGAGGCCGGATTCCACATGGGGGAGGAAGGCATCCTGCTGACTTTTGTTGAAGCGATGAATCTCATCAATGAAAAAAATAGTGGCTTTGTTTTCGCTGTTGAGCAGCTCCTGTGCTTTGTCGACAATCTGCCGGACCTCTTTGACTCCAGAGAGAACGGCGGAGAAGTGGACAAAATGGGCCGAAGTGGCATGGGCAAGAATTCTCGCCAGAGTGGTCTTGCCAGTCCCTGGCGGCCCCCAGAGGATGAGCGATGGAATAGCGCCGGACTGCATCACCGAGCGCAGCATTTTTCCAGGCCCCAGGAGGAGCTCCTGACCGGCAAATTCGTCCAGGGTCTGGGGGCGCATGCGTTCAGCCAGGGGGGTTAGTTCATGGAGAGGGGTTTGGGGCTTGGCCATGATGCTCACGTTATCCTTGATTCTGCCAATATTCCAAGGGATGATGCACGGTTGACTCGATTGATGCCAGCACTTCCCGCAGGGCGGAGAAATTTTTGCTGTCATAGATCATCTTCCGGTATCTGGCGCTCTCCGGCAGTCCTTTGAAGTAACGGCCAAGATGATTCTTGATGCTGCCGGGCAGGTGATCTGTCCGTAACCCCATCCCGATGAGTTCCAGATGGCGGGAAACACCATCCAGCAAAAGGGGAAGGCTCGCGGGTTTGCCTCCCGCTGAAAAGACCCAGGGGTTTCCCAGGGCTGCCCGCCCTATCATGATGCCGTCACAACCGCTCTGCTCCATCATTGCAAGTCCCTGGGCATGAGAGTGGATGTCACCATTGCCGATGACCGGGACGGATACCGCTTCTTTGACTGCTGAAATGATCTCCCAGTCGGCAGTCCCGGTGAATCCCTGCGCCCAGGTACGGCCATGCACGGTGATGGCGGCGACCCCGGCATCTTCTGCCATCCTGGCAAAAGAGACGGCCGAGAGATGACGGCTGTCCACTCCGGTTCTGGTTTTTATGGTAACCGGAACCTTGCTGTGATCGATAACATTTCGAATAATCGCCTCTGCCAGGTGCGGATCCTGCATCAGGGCCGCGCCGGCGCCGCGTTTGGTCACCTTCTTGACCGGACAGCCCATGTTGATGTCAATCAGGTCGGGCTGAAAGGTGCTGAGGATGGCTGCGGCCCGACCCATAATATCCGGATCGGCTCCAAAAAGTTGAATGGCAAACGGCCGCTCTTCGGGGTGTGAGGCCAGCATGTCCAGGGTCTTGCCTTGTTCATAGACGAGGCCGTGGCAGCTGATCATCTCGGAAACCACCATCCCGGCCCCGAATTCCCGGCAAAGTCGGCGGAAAGGAAGGTCGCTGTATCCGGCCAGAGGAGCGAGAATAAAGGGTGAGTCGAGGGTCAGTCCGGCAATCTGAAGCATACTTTTATTGCTGATATTTTTTTGTAAAAGGGGTATTTAGAACCCGTTAAGACTTGAACAAGTCTTTTATTGTTCAAGTCTTTTACGGATTCTTATGCCGCGTCCATGAA